>CBIHRS010000013.1:0-127225 GCA_966212505.1 uncultured bacterium | reverse complement strand
GCCGCCTCTGCCGAAGCGCCCCCGGGGCCTGCCCGCACCCGCCTGTGCCGCTCCATCCTCAGCAGGACAGCACCATGACCAACCACAAAAAATACCTGCTAGGCATAGACGCCGGCGGCACCAGCTGCCGCGCCCGCCTCACTGACAGCAAAGGCACACCGCTAGGCGAGGGCACCGCCGGCCCAGCCAACATCGCGCTGGGCGCACAGACCGCGCAGCAAGCCATCCTGCAGGCCACCCGCATGGCCCTGGTGAAGGCCGGCCTCGGCGAACGAGAGCTGCAGCACATCGACGCCGGCCTCGGCCTGGCAGGCGCCAACGTGCCCCGGCTGCGCGAAGAGTTCGAACGTCACCCGCTGCCCTTCCGCGCCACGGCCATCCTCTCCGATGCCGAAGTGGCCTGCCTGGGCGCGCACCGCGGCGCCGACGGCGGCATCCTGATCCTGGGCACCGGCAGCCAGGCCGTGGTGCGGCGCAACGGCCGGTTCAGCACCCTTGGTGGCTGGGGCTTCGCCGCGTCGGATTCGGGCTCGGGCGCCGTGCTCGGCCGCGCCGCCGTGCGCCGGTCGTTGCTGGCGCAGGAAGGCATCGAGGCCTCGTCACGCATGACGGCCGAGGTGATGGAGCGCTTCTCGCACGACCCCGCCGCCATCGCCGATTGGGCCGCCGCCGCGAAGCCGCGCGACTGGGGCCAGTTTGCGCCGCTGGTATTCGAGCATGCTGCACGCGGCGACGAAGTGGCGCTGCAGCTCGTGCTCTCCAGCGCCGCGGCGGCCGAGCGCATGCTCGACCGCATGATGCTGATCGGCGCACGCCGCATCTGCCTGATGGGCGGCGTGGCCCAGGCCACGCGGCGCTACATGTCGTCGCGCTTCGACTCGGTGCTGCAGGCGCCGCAGGGCGACGCGATGGACGGCGCGCTGCTGCTCGCCGCGGGGCTCGCTTCGTCTTAGGCCCGCTGCTGCTGCAGCACCATCGCAAAGCGGCCCAGCCCGACCGACCAGTCGGAATAGTCGTTCTCGTGCATGAAGATGAACACGTCTTCCGGCACGACACCGGCGGCTTCGAGCCGGTGGGCGATGCCGGCATAGAGATCGCGCTTCATCGCATCGCTGCGCCCGCGCCGCAGCGTGATCTCGACCACCACCACATGGTCGGAGCGGCGGATGCCGTTGAAGCTGGGGCTGCAGAAGAACGAGGCCGGATCGTGCTCGGCCACCAGGTTGAACAGCTCGTCTTCCGGCATGCCGATGGCATCGACCAGCGCATGGTGGATGCCCATGACGATGGCCTCGCGCTGCGCCTGCGGCGTGTCGCGATGGAGCGTGGTGCGGATGAACGGCATGTGTGCTTTTCTGACAATGTAGACAGGCACGTTTCTACCTTCGCCGCGCTTCATGGCAAACCGATTTCATCGCGCCCGCTATGTGCCATAAGATCACATAGACATGACCCGACGCCGCCTGCCTCCGCTCAATGCCCTGCGCGCCTTCGAGGCCGCGGGCCGCCTCGGCCGCATGACGCGGGCCGCCGACGAGCTTTCGGTCACGCCGGGCGCCATCAGCCGCCAGGTGCGGCAGCTCGAGGAGGCGCTGGGTGCGCCGCTGTTCGAAGGCCCCAAGCAGCGCCCCGCCCTCACCGGCGCCGGCCGGCTGCTGCTGCCCGCCCTGTCGGCCGCGTTCGACCAGATCGAGGCCGCCGTGCGCGCCGTGGCCGACGATCCCGGCGGCACGCTCGATGTGTCGTGCTTCAGCACCTTCACGATGCGCTGGCTGCTGCCACGGCTGCATGGCTTCCACGCCGCGCACCCCGACATCGACGTGCGGCTGAGCACGGCCGACCGCGCCGTCAGCATCGAGCGCGAGCGTTTCGATGTCGTGATCACGCTCGACGATGCGCCGCTGCCCGGGCAGGCGCAGGTCCAGACGCTGTTCGCCGAATGGCTGGGCCCGGTGATGGCGCCCTCGGTCGCACACACGCTGTCGGCCCAGGGCCCCTCGGCCCTGACCGGCCGGCAGCTGCTGCGCACCCGCACCCGGCCGCAGGCCTGGACGCAATGGGCCGACCGCATGGGGCTGGCGTGGCCCGCGGCCAGCGGGCAGGTGTTCGACCACTACGAATTCACGCTGCAGGCCGCGGTGCGCGGGCTGGGCCTGTGCGTGGCGCCGTGGCACCTGGTGGCCGATGAGCTCGAGGCCGGTCGCCTCGTGGCGCCCTGGGGCTTCTGCGAGAGCGGGTTCCGCTACGTGGCCTTGCGGCGCGTGCAGCGCAGCGCGCGGGCCGAACGCTTCTGTGCCTGGCTCATGCAGCAGGCGGCCGCGATGCCGATGCCAGCACCTCCGCCCTCACCTGCTCCACCAGCTCGGCCTTCAACGCCGCAAAGGCCGGCGAGGTCTTGACCGAATAGTGCCGCGGATGCGGCAGCTCGATCGCCCGGTCGAGCTTGATGCGGCCGGGCCGCGCGCTCATCACGACCACGCGGCTGCCCATGAACACCGCCTCGTCGATGTCATGCGTGACAAAGAGCACCGTGGTGCGCTCGGCTTCCCAGATGCCGAGCAGCAGCTCCTGCATCAGCTCGCGGGTTTGATGGTCGAGCGCGCCGAAGGGCTCGTCCATCAGCAGCATGCGCGGCCGGTTGGCGAGCGCGCGGGCCAGCGCGGTGCGCTGCTGCATGCCGCCCGAGAGCTGCTTGGGGTAGTGCAGCTCGAAGCCCTTGAGGCCGACGCGTTCGATGAAGCCCTGCGCGATGCGCAGTTGCTCGTCGCGCGGCAGGCCGCGCTCGCGCAGCCCGAAGCACACGTTGTCCTGCACCGTGAGCCAGGGAAACAGCGTGTAGCTCTGGAACACCATGCCGCGGTCGGCACCCGGGCCTTCGATGCGGCGGCCATCGAGCAGCACCTCGCCGGCGGTGGGTGCATCCAGCCCGGCCACGATGCGCAGCAGCGTCGATTTGCCGCAGCCCGAGGGCCCGAGGATGGTGACGAAGTCGTTCTCCTGCACCGCGAGGTCGGTGGCCTGCAGCGCCAGTGTCTGCTGGCCACGGCCACCGACGAAGCGGCGCTCGACGCCGCGCACGCTGAGCAGGGTGGCCATCACGGGGTGGCGAAGAGCCGCACGTCGTGCTGGTCGTCGCCGAAGGGCATGATGCGCTCGAACTTCAGGCCGATGCGCTCCAGCACCCGGGCCGAGCTGTCGTTGTCGACACTGGTGATCGCGACGATGCGCTTCAGGCCCAGCACGCGGCGGCCGTAATCGAGCGTGGCGGCGGCCGCCTCCTGCGCATAGCCGTGGCCCCAGTATTCGGGCAGCAGCGCATAGCCGATGTCGACATCGGGCAGCCCGTCGCGCCGGATCAGGCCGCACATGCCGATCGGCGTGCCGTCGGCCTTGAGCTCCGTCATCCACAGGCCGAAACCATGGCGCTCGTACATCGCGAGCGGACGGGTCAGCAGGTAGTCGCGCGCGGCCTCGGGCGTGCGCACGCCGCTGTCGGCGATGAAGCGGATCCACGACGGCTCGTTGAGCTGGCGCAGGATGAAGGCGGTGTCGTCGAGCGTGAAGCGGCGCAGCACCAGCCGCTCGGTCTGCAGGACGATGTGCTTGTCGGTAGTGTCGGTGGTGTCAGTCAAGATCCGGTTCCCAGTTGGGCCCACGGGAAAAGGCGCCGGTTCAGCGCCTTGAAGGCCAGGTCGCTCAGCAGCCCGATCAGGCCGATCACGATGATGCCGAAGATGATCTGGTCTGTCGCGAGCAGGGCCTGGCTGTCGGTGATCATGTGGCCGATGCCGCTGGAAGCGCCGATCAGCTCGGCGACGATCACGTAGGTCCAGGCCCAGCCCAGCACCATGCGCAGGATCTCGGCGATCTCGGGCGCCGCGCCGGGGATCAGCACGCGGCGCACGAGGCTGCGGTCGGTGGCGCCCAGCGTGTAGGCAGCCTCCACGAGGTCGCGCCGCGTGTGCCCCACCGACACCGCGATCATCAGCACGAGGTTGAAGAACGAGCCGATGAAGATGACCGCGAGCTTCTGCGTCTCGCCGATGCCGGCCCACAGGATCAGCAGCGGGATGAAGGCGCTGGCGGGCAGGTAGCGCGCGAACGACACGAAGGGCTCGAAGAAAGCCTCGACCGGCTTGTAGGCGCCCATCATCACGCCCAGCGGCAGCGCGAGCAGTGCGGCGATGACGAAGCCACCGAGCACGCGCCACACGGTCATGCCGATGTCGGTGACGAAACCCATCTCGGTGAGCAGCGTCCAGCCGGAGCGCACCATCGTGATCGGGTCGGCGAGAAAGGTCTTGGAGACGAAACCGCCGAGGGTGGCGATGGCCCACACGCTGAAGAACACCACGAAGAACGCGATGCCGAGTGTGGTGCGCGTGCTGGGTGCGATGGGTTGGAGTGGCTTCATGCCTTGGGCTTTGAATACGTCATGCGGAGGTTCGGGCGGCAGGGTAGCAGGGGTACCTGCGTTCTCCGGCTCCACCTCGCGGGCGACCACCGTGCACGGCCTACGCACGCCTCTTCAACACCGGGGTGCACTGCCTTCATCGGGGCGACCGCGAATGGGGCCTGCGCCCGCAGGTACCCCAGCCACCCTGCAAGCTCCACCGGTGGCACACCACCAGAGGGCACGCCACGAATGGTGCCGGGGGCGGGTGGCCTGGGTATGCGGGCGCAGGCCCCATTCGCGGTGTCATGGCTCATCAACTGCCTGGCTCGTGTTGATGGCTCGACCGCCGCAGACCGCCAGCGGCGCCCCGCGAGGTGGAGCCGGAGAACGCATACCCGGGCCACCCGCCCGCGCTCGGTCTCACGCATGAAGCAGCGAAGAGAAGAGCAACTACTGGATGAACCGCGTATCCGCCAGTTTGGACAGATCAGGCACCTGCTTGATGATCCCCGCCTCCAGCAGCAGCGCCGCCGCCTCCTTGCTGAAGGCCGCATGCTCGCCCGCGAAGAACTTCTGGTTGGCCGCCTTGTCCTGCCAGCGCAGGTAGGCCTGGCTCTTCTCGAAGGCCTCGGCGCTCTGCTTCACATCGGCGCCCATGATCTCGAAGCTCTTCTTCGGCTCGGCCTTGATCATCTCGACCGCATCGAAATAGGCATCGGCTAGCGCCTTGGCCGCCTTCGGGTTCTCGGCCAGGAACTTCGGCGTGCAGCCGAAGGTGTCCATCACCATCGGATAGTCGAGCGTGGTCGCGATGATCTTGCCGGCCTCGGGCTTGGCGCGCACCGCCGACAGATACGGCTCGTAGGTCATGCCCGCATCGAGATCGCCGGTGCCGGCGATGATGGCATTGGCCGCGGCCTGCGGCTCGAGGTTGACCACCTTCACGTCCTTGATCGACAGGCCGTTCTTCTTCAGCATCCACGCCAGCGTGAAGTAGGGTGCCGTGCCCGGCGCGCTGGCGGCCACGGTCTTGCCCTTGAGGTCGGCGATCTTGCCGATGCCGGGCTTCACCACCATGCCGTCGGCGCCGAAGCTCTTGTCGAGCTGGAAGATCTGCGTGGTGGCCACGCCATTGGCGTTCCAGACGATCCAGGTCTCGACCGTGGTGGCGGCGCATTGCACGTCGCCCGAGGCCACCGCGAGGTGGCGGTCTTTCTGCGGGATCTTCTTCAGCGACACGTCGAGGCCGTGCTTCTTGAACAGGCCGGCCTCCTTGGCCAGGGTCAGCGGCGCGAAGCCGGTCCAGCCGGAGAGGCCGATGCTCACCTTCGTGTCGTCGGCATGGGCCAGGGCAGCGGCCAGCGACAGGCTCGCGGCCACCGCCAGGGTGTGGATCTTCATGGGTCGGGCTCCTCTCGGATTTACTGCACGGTCCACAGGGCCGGCGTGTCCAACGTTCGCAAGATGCGCGCCAGCGAACCGTCCAGCACCAGCGCCGTCGCACGCTCGATCTCGGGCGCGAGATAGCGATCCTGCATCATCGCCGCGCAGTGCTTGCGCAGCAAGGCATGCACGCTCTCCAGCGCCTTCGAGCTGGTGAGCGGCCGCAGGAACTCGATGCCCTGCGCGCAGGCCAGCAGTTCGATGCCGAGGATGTGCGCGGTGTTGTGGATCATCGGCTGCAGCCGGCGCGCCGCGAAGGTGGCCATGCTCACATGGTCTTCCTGGTTGGCCGAGGTGGGCAGGCTGTCAACGCTGGCCGGGTGCGCGAGCGACTTGTTCTCCGAGGCCAGCGAGGCCGCGGTCACGTGAGCGATCATGAAGCCGGAGTTGAGCCCTGCATCCTGCGCCAGGAAGGGCGGCAGGCGCGAGACGCCGGCATCGATCAGCATCGCGATGCGGCGCTCGGCGATGGCGCCGACCTCCGCGATCGCGATCGCCATGCCGTCGGCGGCCAGCGCCACCGGCTCGGCGTGGAAATTCCCGCCAGAGACCAGCATCCCGTCTTCGGCAAACACCAGCGGGTTGTCGGTCACCGCATTGGCCTCGATCAGCAGCACCTTGGCCGCATGGCGCAGGTTGTCCAGACAAGCGCCCACCACCTGCGGCTGGCAGCGCAGGCAGTACGGGTCCTGCACGCGGTCGTCGCCATCGAGGTGCGAGCGGCGGATCTCGCTGCCCTGCAGCAGTGCGCGGTAGATCTTGGCGACATCTATTTGGCCCGGCTGGCCGCGCAGCATGTGGATGCGCGGGTCGAAGGGACCATCGCTGCCGCGCGCTGCGTCGACCGTGAGCGCGCCGATCACCAGCGCGGCCTCCAGCACCGGCTCGAAGCGGAAGAAGGCATGCAGCGCCAGCGCGGTGGAGGTCTGCGTGCCGTTGATCAGCGCCAGGCCTTCCTTGGCGGCCAGCTTCAGCGGCTGGATGCCGGCTTCGCGCAGCACGTGCAACGCCGGCACGCGCTCGCCGTCGACCAGCATCTCGCCTTCGCCCAGCAGCGCGAGCGTCATGTGGGCCAGCGGCGCAAGGTCGCCCGAGGCGCCCACCGAGCCCTGGCTGGGCACGTAGGGCACCAGCCCCGCGTTGTGCGCGGCCAGCAGGGTATCCACCACTTCCTGCCGCACACCCGAGAAGCCGCGCGCCAGGCTGGCTGCCTTGAGCGCCAGCATCAGCCGCACGACGGCCGGCTCCAGCGGCTCGCCGATGCCCACCGAATGCGAGCGGATCAGGTTGAGCTGCAGCAGGTCGAGCTCGGCTTGGTCGATGCGCTGGTTGGCCAGCTTGCCGAATCCGGTGTTCACGCCATAGACCGGCGCCTGGCCGTGCGCGGCCTTCTGCACGACAGCGGCACTGGCCGCGATGGCGGCGCGGGCGGAGGGGGCGAGCGTGAGCTGCTGCTTCTCGGCGTGGAGGGCTTGCAGTTGTTCCAGCGTCAGCGCGCCGGGGGTCAGTTCGATCGTCATGGGCGTGTCAGGCCTTCTTGAGCATCGGGAGGTTGAGGCCTTGTTCCTGCGCACAGGCGATGGCTTCGGGGTAGCCCGCATCGGCATGGCGCATCACGCCGGTGCCGGGGTCGTTCCACAGCACGCGCTCGATGCGCTTCGCGGCCGCATCGGTACCGTCGCAGACGATCACCACGCCGGCATGCTGCGAATAGCCCATGCCCACGCCGCCGCCATGGTGCAGCGAGACCCAGGTGGCGCCGCCGGCGGTGTTGAGCAGCGCGTTGAGCAGCGGCCAGTCGGAGACGGCATCGGAGCCATCCTTCATGCCTTCGGTCTCGCGGTTGGGCGAGGCCACCGAGCCGGAGTCGAGGTGGTCGCGGCCGATCACGATCGGCGCCTTCAGCTCGCCCGACTTCACCATCTCGTTGAAGGCCAGGCCCGCGCGATGCCGCTCGCCCAGGCCGATCCAGCAGATGCGCGCCGGCAGGCCCTGGAAGGCGATGCGCTCCCCGGCCATGTCGAGCCAGCGGTGCAGGTGCTTGTCGTCGGGGAACAGCTCCTTCATCTTGCGGTCGGTCTTGCGGATGTCTTCCGGATCACCCGACAGCGCCACCCAGCGGAACGGCCCCTTGCCGCGGCAGAACAGCGGGCGGATGCAGGCCGGCACGAAGCCCGGGTAGTCGAAGGCATGGGCCACGCCGTTGTCCTTGGCGACCTGGCGCAGGTTGTTGCCGTAGTCGATGACCGGCACGCCCATCTGGTGGAACTGCAGCATCGCACGCACGTGCGTGGCGCACGACCGTCCGGCATCGGCCTGCAGCGCGGCATGCTGGGCGGCATTCTTCTGCGCGGCCTGCCAGCGCTCGACCGTCCAGCCTTGCGGCAGGTAGCCGTGCACGAGGTCGTGCGCAGAGGTCTGGTCGGTGACCAGATGCGGCCGCGGCCCGCCGGCCGCCGCGCGCTTGGCCAGCTCGGGCACGATGTCTGCTGCATTGCCCAGCAATGCGATCGACTTCGCCTCGCCGCGCGCGGTGTAGTGCGCGATGCGGGCCAGCGCATCGTCGAGGTCCTCGGCCTGCTCATCGACATAGCGCGTGCGCAGCCGGAAGTCGATGCGGGTCTGCTGGCATTCGATGTTGAGCGAGCAGGCCCCGGCCAGCGTGGCGGCCAGCGGCTGCGCGCCGCCCATGCCGCCCAGGCCAGCGGTGAGGATCCACTTGCCGGTCCATTCGCCGCCGTAGTGCTGCTTGCCGGCCTCCACGAACGTTTCGTAGGTGCCCTGCACGATGCCCTGGCTGCCGATGTAGATCCAGGAGCCGGCCGTCATCTGGCCATACATCATCAGGCCCTGGCGGTCGAGCTCGTGAAAATGCTCCCAGGTGGACCATTTGGGCACCAGGTTGGAGTTGGCGATCAGCACGCGCGGTGCATCGGGGTGCGTCTTGAACACACCCACGGGTTTGCCCGACTGGACCAGCAGCGATTCGTCTTCGTTGAGCTGGCGCAAGGCTTGCAGGATGCCCTCGAAACAATCCCAATTGCGCGCCGCCTTGCCAATGCCACCATAGACAACCAGCGCATCCGGGTTTTCAGCCACCTCGGGATCCAGGTTGTTCTGGATCATGCGGTAGGCCGCTTCGATCAACCAGTTCTTGCAGTGCAGCTGCGTGCCGCGCGGGGCCTTCACCGGCCGCGGGCCGGCAGGCTGTGTGTGGGGAGCGAGTTGAGCGGACAAAGGATGTCTCCGTTCTTGTGACTGTCGAAACCACGTTCACTCTACTTGTCTATACAAGCTCGTGCAAGTAGCATCCCGCACCATGCCTTCTTCCCGCACCCGCTCCACGCCATCCCGCACTGCAGCAAAGCCGGTCCCCGCCGCAGCCCCGTATGCCCAGGTCAAGCAGTTCCTGAAGGACGAGCTCTCCCGCGGCCGATGGCCGCCGGGGGCGCTGATGCCCTCGGAAGCCGAGCTGGTCGCGCAGTTCGGCGTCAGCCGCATGACGGTCAACCGCGCGTTGCGCGAGCTGCTGGCCGAGGGGCTGGTCGACCGGGTGCAGGGTGTGGGCACTTTCGCGGCCCAGCTCAACCGGGTGTCGTCCACGCTGACGATCCGCGACCTCAACGAGGAGATCAGCGCCCGCGGCCACACCCATGAGGCCAAGGTGCACCTCAAGCGCCGCGAGCGGGCCCCCGCCGCGCTGGCGCAGCGCCTGGGCCTCAAGACCGGCGGCGAGGTCTTCCACACGCTGATCGTCCACTACGAGAACGGCGTGGCGCTGCAGTGCGAAGACCGCTACGTGAACCCGGCCTGCGCGCCGGATTACCTCTCGGTCGACTTCAGCACCACCACGCCCACGCAACACCTGCTCGAGGTGGCGCCGGTGTGGGAGGCCCAGTATTCGATCGAGGCCAGCGCCCCCACCGCGCAGGAAGCCCAGCTGCTGGGCATCGGCGAGCGCGAGCCCTGCCTGATCCTGGTGCGTCGCACCGTCAGCCGCGGTGTGCCGGTCACGCTCGCCCGTCTGGTGCACCCTGGCTCGCGGTATCAGATCGAGGGGCAGTTCAAGCCGTGATGCACACGGTGGCCGCCCCTGATGTGGCGCCGCAGCGCTGGAAGAACGGCGGCGGCCTCACCCGCGAGCTGCTGGCCTGGCCCAGCCCTGCCGACTGGCAGTTGCGCATCAGCGTGGCCGACATCGAGGCCGACGGTCCGTTCTCGGCCTTTCCGGGCATCGTGCGGCATTTCGCGGTGCTGGAAGGCGATGGCGTCGAGCTGCGCTTCGCGGGCCGGATCTGCCGCGTTGCACCAGACGACGGGATGCTGCGCTTCGACGGGGCTGAAGCGCCCGACTGCCGGCTGCTCGGCGGCCCGACGCGCGACCTCAACGTGATGCACCACGCCGGCCTGCCGGTCGAGGTGCTGCCGGCCGATGGGCCCTGCCCTGCCGGCCAGTGGCGCGGCCTGTTCATGCAGGCAGGCCTGCGCCTGAGCTGGACCGGCGACGCACTCGCCCCATCCCCCGCGCAGCCGCCCGCCGGAGAACGCGGCTGGTGGATCGTGGTGGCGCGATGACCCGCCGCACGCTCTGGCGCCACCTGCGCCTCGCGACGATGGACGGCGACCAGCCCTGGGGCTGGATCGGCCGCGGTGCGCTGCTGGTCGAAGGTGAGCGCCTGGCCTGGGTCGGCGACGAAGCCGCGTTGCCCGCGGGCCTGCAGCCCGACGAGGAGCACGACCTGAAGGGCGCGCTCGTCACGCCCGGCCTGATCGACTGCCACACCCACCTGGTCTACGGCGGCCAGCGTGCCGCCGAGTTCGAGCTGCGGCTGCAGGGCGCCAGCTACGAAGAGATCGCCCGTGCCGGTGGCGGCATCCGTTCCACCGTGAGCGCCACGCGGTCTGCCAGCGACGAGGCGCTGTTCGCCTCGGCCCGGGGCCGCGCGCTGGCGTTGATGGCCGAGGGCGTGACCACCGTCGAGATCAAATCCGGCTACGGCCTCGCGGCCGAACACGAGGCGCGCTGCCTGCGCGTGGCGCGCCGGCTGGGTGCGGAACTGCCGCTGTCGGTCCGCACCACCTACCTCGCCGCCCATGCACTGCCGCCGGAGTTCGATGGCCGGCCCGACGACTACATCGAGGCCGTGTGCCACTGGCTGCCCTCACTGCAGGCCGAAGGGCTGGTCGATGCGGTCGACGCCTTTTGCGAGCGCATCGGCTTCACGCCGACGCAGACGCGCCGCGTGTTCGAGACGGCCCATGCCCTGGGCCTGCCGGTCAAGCTGCATGCCGAGCAATTGAGCGACCAGGGCGGCGCCGCGCTCGCCGCCGGATTCGGCGCGCTGTCGTGCGACCACCTCGAGCATTTGAACGAGGCCGGCATCCAAGCGATGGCCGACGCCGGCACGGTGGCGGTGCTGCTGCCGGGCGCCTACTATTTCCTGCGCGACACCACATTGCCGCCGGTTGCCGCGCTGCGGGCGCAGGGCGTGCCGATCGCGCTGGCCACCGATCACAACCCGGGCAGCTCGCCCGCGCTGTCGCTGCAACTGATGCTCCACATGGGCTGCACGCTGTTCCGCCTGACACCCGAGGAAGCCCTGCGGGGTGTGACCGTCACCGCCGCGCAGGCACTCGGCCTCGCCGACCGCGGCCGGCTCGCCGCCGGCCTGCGCGCAGACTTCGCGGTGTGGGATGTGGAGCATCCGCGCGAGCTGGCCTACTGGTTCGGGCGCAATGCTTGCCGGCGTGTGGTCCACGGCGGCATCGAGCGTCCGTCGGGAGCGACGCCATGAACACCCCCTATACCCTGCATGCCGGCAGCGCGCCGCTGCTGGTCAGCCTGCCCCACGTCGGCCACGAGATCCCGCCTGAGCTGCGCGATGCCTATGTCGAGCGCGCACTGGCGAGCGAAGACACCGACTGGCACCTGGACCGGCTCTACGGCTTCGTGCGAGAGATGGGCGCGAGCCTGATCGTGCCGCGCTTCAGCCGCTATGTGATCGACCTGAACCGCCCGCCCGACGACACGCCGATGTACCCCGGCGCCTCGAACACCGAGCTGTGCCCCACGCGCTTCTTCACCGGCGAGCCGCTGTACCGCGAAGGCCAGGCGCCCTCGCCCGCCGAGGTCGCGCACCGGCGCACGGCCTACTGGCAGCCTTACCACGATGCCCTGCGGGCCGAGCTCGACCGGCTGCGCGAACGCTATGGCCATGTGGTGCTGTTCGACGGCCACAGCATCCAGAGCCGGCTGCCCTGGCTGTTCGAAGGCAAGCTGCCCGACCTCAACCTCGGCACCGCCGATGGGCACAGCTGCGCACCGTCGCTGCGCGAATCGCTGCAGCATGTGCTTGAGGCGCAGACCGGCTACACCCAGGTGGTCGACGGCCGTTTCAAGGGCGGCTACATCACGCGCCACTACGGCCGGCCCGAGGAGCGGGTGCATGCCGTGCAGCTCGAGAAGTGTCAGTGCCTCTACATGGACGAGCGCCGCGGCGACGGCGCCAATTTCGCGTTCGATGAAGATGGCGCCGCGCGGCTGCAGCCGCTGCTGCGCAAGCTGCTGTCGGTGATGCTGGCCTGGAGGCCCGAACGATGAGGCTGTGGGCGCCGCAGGCTTGGGTCGATGGCTGCTGGCAGGCCGGTGTGCTGCTGCAGGCGGGCGCCGACGGCCGCTGGCTCGAGATCGGCGTCGGCCTCCCCACACCGCCCGAAGGCGCCACCGTGCTGCGCGGCCCGGCCCTGCCCGGCCTCGTGGATGCCCACAGCCATGCCTTCCAGCGCGCCTTCGCCGGCCTGTCGGAACGCCGCGAGACCGCGGCCGACGACTTCTGGTCGTGGCGCGACCGCATGTACCGCGTCGCGCTGCGCATCACGCCCGACCAGCTGCAGGCCATCGCGGCGCAGCTCTATGTCGAATTGCTGCGCGGCGGCTACACGCAGGTCTGCGAGTTCCACTACCTGCAGCACCGGCCCGACGGCCGGCCCTACGACGATCCGCTCGCGCTGTCGTGGTCGCTGGCCGATGCCGCGGCCGAGGCCGGCCTGGGCCTGACGATGCTGCCGGTGCTGTACCAGCGCGCAGGCTTCGCCGCGGCCGGCCTGCGCGACGACCAGCGCCGCTTCGCGACCACGCCAGCCAGCGTGTGGGCCGCGAGTGAAGCGCTGCAGCGCAGTAGGCGGCCGCTGCTCAATGCCGGCATCGCAGTGCACTCGCTGCGCGCGGCCAGCGCCGACAGCATCCGCGAGCTGCAGCGCCTGGCAGAAGGCCTCGATGGCCCGATCCATATCCACGTGGCCGAGCAGGTGCAGGAGGTCGACGATTGCCTCGCCGCCACCGGCGCGCGTCCGATCGAGTGGCTCTGCCGCGAGCTGCGCCCCGATGCGCGCTGGCAGCTGGTGCATGCCACGCATGCGCAGCCCGCCGAGATCGAAGCCGTGGGCAGCAGCGGCGCCGGCGTGGTGATCTGCCCGGGCACCGAGGCCAACCTGGGCGACGGGCTCACCGACATCCCTGCCTGGCTGAACGCCGGCGTGCCGATGGCGCTGGGCTCCGACAGCCATGTCACCCGAGCATGGCCCGAAGAGCTGCGCTGGCTCGACTATGGGCAACGGCTGCTGCGCCGCGCCCGCAACGTGTCGGCAGCGCCCGACCAGGGCGAGCCGTCGACGGCCGCCCGCCTGTTCAACGCCGCCAGCGATGGCGGCCGACGCGCCGCCGGCTTCGACCGCTGGGGCCTGGTGCCGGGCGCGCGGGCCGACCTGCTGGTGCTCGACGCCACCGACCCCGCGCTGCTCGGCGTGCCGCCTAGTCACACGCTGGATGCGCTGGTGTTCTCCAGCCCGGGCGACTCAATCGCCGATGTCTACGTGGCGGGGCAGGCGGTGATCCAGGGCCGGCGGCATGCGCAGCAGGACCGGATCGCGCAGCGCTTCGATGCAGCCATGCAGGCGCTGTGGAGCGAACAGGCCTAGCCTCGGGAACAGGGTTTGCCGCACATGCCTCCGAGCGGGACCTGAGACCCCGCGTCCGGAGTGATCCATGTCGTTCTTCCTCTACCTGCTGGGCTTTGCCATCTTCCTCGGCGGCCTGGCCTGGGGCCTGACGGTACTGGGTGTGCCCCAGATGTACATCGCGATCGCGGTGATCATCCTGCTGGGCATCGGCATCTTCACCGGCGTGTCGCGCACGCGCAGCAAGGATCCGCCGCAAGGTTGAACCCGCACATGCCTAGCGCTGGGGGATGTCCTCCATCAGGCGCGACTGGCGGATGCGCGTGTCCGCCAGCACGCCGGCCGACTCGAGGATCGGGTAGGCGATCGAGCAGATGTGGGAGTTGATGCGCTTCAGGTCGCTGATCAGGTCGAGGTGCAGCGAACTCGTTTCCATGCTCGAGGCGGTGTTCTCCTGCAGCCGCGCGAGGTGCGTGGCGGCGTACTTGTGCTGCAGGTCGCGGAAGCGCGCCTTCTCTTCGAGCAGCTTCTTCGCATCGCGCACGCTGCCGTGCAGGAACACGCCCATCGAGAGCCGCAGGTTGTCGAGCAGGCGTGAATGCATCTCGACGATCTCGTTCATGCCGGCCTCGGAGAACTCGCGGCCCGGCTTGATCTTGCGGTCTTCGATGTCGATGATGATGCGCTCGACGATGTCGCCGATCTGCTCCATGTTGATGGTGAACGAGATGATGTCGGTCCAGCGCCGGCTCTCGCGTTCGTCCAGCGCCTCGCGCGAGATCTTGGTCAGGTAGTACTTGATCGCCGAGTAGAGCTCGTCGACCGTGTCGTCCATCTTGCGCAGCGCTTCGGCGAGCTGCTGGTCGTTGTTGCGGATCACCGTGAGCATGCCCGCGATCATGGTCTCGACGATGTCGGCCTGGTGCAGCGCCTCGCGCGCGGCGCAGCTGATGGCCAGCGACGGCGTGGCCAGCGCCACCGGGTCGAGGTGGCGCGGCCGGTCGGAGATCAGCCGCTTCTCGGCGGACGGCAGCAGCCGCTCGAGCAACTTCGCGATCGAGCCGGTGAGCGGCAGGAAGACCAGCGAAACCAACAGGTTGAAGGCCAGGTGGAACAGCACCACGCTCTGCGCCGGCGACAGCTGCAGGAAGCGGGTTTCCGACAGCAGCAGCCCGAGGAACGGCGCCACGGCCACGCAACCCACCGCCTTGAACAGCAGGTTGCCCAGCGGCACGCGCCTCGCCTCGGGCGCCGAGCGCGCCAGCGTGAGCAGCGCCATCGCGCCGCTGCCGAGGTTGGCGCCCAGCACCAGCCCGAGCGCCACCTGGATCGGCACGATGCCGGAGTCGGCCAGCGTGGCGGTGAGCAGCACGGTGGCCAGGCTCGAATACGACAGCACCGCGACCACCGCGCCGGCGAAGATGTCGAGCAAGGCATCGCTGGTCAGCGAGCCCAGCATCACCCGCACGCCCGGCGCCTGCATCAGCGGCCGGGTGGCGCCGACGATCAGCTGCAGCGCCAGCGTGATCAACCCCAGGCCGATCAGCACGCGGCCGATCTGGCCCACGGCGCTCGACTGGCGCGGGATGAACATCACCACGCCGACGAAGATCAGCAGCGGCGACAGCCACGAGAGATCGAGCGAGAACACCGCGACCATCAGGCTGGTGCCCACGTCGGCGCCCAGCATCACGGCCAGCGCCGAGGCCAGCGCCATCAGCTTCTGGCCGACGAACGACGACACGATCAGGCCGGTGGCCGTGCTGCTCTGCACCAGCGCGGTGACGCCGATGCCGGCAAAGGCCGCAAGCAACCGGTTGGAGGTGCTGAGCGCGAGCACGCGGCGCAGGCTGCCGCCCATGACGCGCAGGACGCCGGTGCGCACGATGTGCGTGCCCCACACCAGCAAGGCGATGGCCGCCAGAAGGTTCAGAAGGTGTTGCATTGGTTCTGGTTATACCTCGGCCCCGAGCAAGCGGCATGCCTTCAACCATGGGGCGGCAGCAGGGCTTCGAGCACCTGCAGCGTGTCGGCCTCGTGCAGCGGTTTGTCGTCGCGGATGCGCAGCATGCGGGGAAAGCGCACCGCGATGCCGCTCTTGTGCCGGCCGCTGCGGTTGATGCCCTCGAAGCCGAGCTCGAACACCAGTGTGGGCTTCACGCTGCGCACCGGGCCGAACTTCTCCAGCGTGGTCGCGCGGATCACGCGGTCGATGCGGGCGAACTCCTCGTCGGTGAGGCCGGAGTAGGCCTTGGCGAAGGCCACCAGCTGCAGGCCCTCGGCGGCCGGCGGCTCACGCCGCTCGATCGCCTCGACCACCGCCTGCGCCTCTGCCGCATCGCGCGGCGTGCGGCTCCACACCGCGAAGGTGTAATCGGTGTACACGCTGGCGCGCCGGCCATGCCCGCGCTGCGCATAGACCAGCACCGCATCGACGCTGTAGGGCTCGATCTTCCACTTCCACCAGGTGCCCTCCGCCTTGGTCCGCCCGGTGCCGTAGGCCGCATCGCGGTGCTTCAGCATGAAGCCTTCGACGCCGCGCTCGCGCGACTCTTCGCGCAGCGCCGCCAGGCCGGCCCAGTCGTCGCGCTCGGCCAGCGGTGACAGCATGAAGCCTTCGCCATCCACTGCGCGATGGTCGGCCAGCGCCTGTGCCAGCGTCGCGCGCCGCTCGTGCTGAGGCCGTGTGCGCCGGTCTTCGCCCTGCCACTCGAGCAGGTCGTAGGCGATGAAGCGCACCGGCGCCTCGGCCAGCACCTTCTTCGTCAGCGTCTTGCGGCCGATGCGCTGCTGCAGCAGCGCGAAGGGTGCGGGACGGTCGGCCTTCCAGACCAGGATCTCGCCGTCGAGCACCGTGCCGTCGGGCAGGCTTTGCGCATGCGCGACGATCTCGGGGAAACGCTCGGTCACCAGTTCCTCGCCGCGCGACCAGATCCACACCTGGCCGGCGCGCTTGACGATCTGCGCACGGATGCCGTCGTACTTCCACTCCACCAGCCAGTCGGCCGGCGCGCCCAGCGCCTCGGCCAGCTGCCCGGCGGGATGGGCCAGCGCATGCGCGAGGAAGAACGGATAGGGCTGGCCGGCATCGGCGTGCGGCACGGCCTCGGCCGACAGGAGTCGCAGGTAGCGCTCGGGCGTGGGCGGCGTGCCGATGTCGGTGTAGCCCATCATGCGCTGTGCGACCAGCTTGGCGTCCAGCCCGGCCTGCTCGGCCAATGCACGCTGCACCAGCAGCTTGCTGACGCCGACGCGGAACGCACCGCCGATCAGCTTGACGAGCAGGAAGCGGCCGGCCGCATCGAGCTCCTGCCAGTAGCCGGCCACGCGCCTGGCCTGCTCCTCGGGCGGCAGCCCACGCAACGGCAGCAGGCGCTGCTCGACCCATTCGGCCAGGCCCAGGGGGCTGGTGGCCTCGGTCTGCGGCAGCACCAGCGCGATGGTCTCGGCGAGGTCGCCGACGGCCTGATAGCACTCCTCGAACAGCCAATCGGCAATGCCCGCCACCTCGCACGCCAGCGTGCGCAGCAGCGCCGTGGGCACCACCTGCCGCGACTTGCCGCCGGCGAGGAAATAGGCTGCCCAGGCCGCGTCGGCCGCTGCCGCCTCAGAGAAATAGCGCCGCAGCGCGGCGACCTTGTCGGTGGTGGCGGTGGAGGCGTCGAGCTCGGCGTACAGGCGGGCGAAGCGCTGCATGCCCTGAAGCTCAGAGCGCGCCGGGCACCGTCTTCACGAAACGCTGGTAGCTCGAGGCGTGGTCGCTGTACGACTCGCTGATGCGGCGCGACGCGGCCGCGCGCTCGTCGACGATGAACTGCTGCAGCGCACGGTAGTGGAAGGGCCGCAGGTCGGTCTCGGCCAGCATCACAATCTCGGCGACCAGCGCCCACTCGATGTCGTCGCTCACCAGCAGCAGGCGCTCTTCACCCGGCACGTGGCGCAGCAGTTCCTCCTGCACCAGGAATTCATCGTCGCCCTCGAACAGCGAGGCCATGTGCGGCCAGCGCCGCAGGAAGGGCTGCTGCAGCCGCTGCGGCCGCCACAGCGCGATCAGCCAGTGCGCCGGATGGCTCTCGACCACTTCGCCCTGCGGCGACGAGTAGAGCTCGGCTTGCGGTTGGATCGCACGGCGCATCGCGCCGATCCAGGCACCCGGCATCCAATCGGCCAGCAGACGGGTCTGCACCGGGCCGAGCCGGCTGAGGGGAGGATTGGGACTCATGGCGGAAAGGGATCGGGTCGCTGAAGGTGCAGCCGGCTAGCGTACGCCAAGCCGGGGGTCGGTTTGTATGAGGCTGTGTCAGTCGTCGTCCTCGGCCATCGTGGCGCCCGGGATGCGCAGCCGCAGCACGTCGATCACCGGCGGGTTCATCCAGCGCAGCGGCACCGCCGTCTCGCCCAGCCCGGTGGTCACGAACACCGGCACCGGGCCGAAGCCGTGCAGCCCGCGGTCGAACGGATGCTCGCAGGGAATCGCGCGCCGGTACAGCCCCGGAATGCGGAGTTGCCCGCCGTGGGTGTGCCCGGCCAGGGCCAGCGCCACTTGGCCACGCTGCAGCTGCATCGCGCTGTCGGGGTTGTGCATCAGCAGCACGACCGGCTTGCCGGGCGGCGCCGCGCGCAGCGGCGCCAGCCCATCGTGCCCAGCCCAGCGGTCGCCCAGGCCGACCAGCGTGAAGGCGCCGAGGTCGGCATGCGCGCCCTGGATCGGGTGGACGCCGAGCGCCTTCAGCGTGGCCTGCAGCTCGGCCATCACCGCGCGGCCATCGGGCGGGCCTTCGTCATGGTTGCCGGGCACGGCGTACACGGGATGGCGCAGGCCCTTCAGCGGCGCCAGCAGCTCGGCCAGCGGGCGGCCGTCGTATTCGCCGTAGAAGTCGCCGGCGATCAGCACCGCGTCGAGCGGCATCGCGTTGAGCCGGTCGACCACGCGCTGCAGGTAGCGCTGGTCCTTGAAGCGGCCGACATGCAGGTCGGAGATCAACGCGATGTCGGCCGCCGAGGCGATCGGCATCTGCAGCGTGGTCTTGTGCACGGTGACCAGCGCCGGCTCGACGAAGCGGGCATCGGCGAGGCAGAGCACGAAGCCCAGCACCAGCAAACCGGTCACGCGAGCCGGCCAGCCGTGGCGGCGCCAGCGCCACAACCGCCACAGCAGCAACGCGAGCAGCGGCCACACCAGCCATCCGAACTGCCACAGCCACAGCCCGAGGCTCGAAGTCCCGTCGCGCATGCGCCTATTGCGCGCCCATCAGGTGCTGCTGGAAGAAGCGCAGCATGTGGCCGTATTCGAGCGCTTGGTTGGCGCGGGTGGAGGCGCCGTGGCCTTCGTCGGCGAAGATCATCAGCTCCACGGGCACGCCGCGCGCCTGGGCCGCATCGTGCATCAGCAACGCTTCGCCGACCGGCACGCGCGGGTCGTTGGCGCCCTGGATGATCATCAGCGGCGCCTTCAGCTGGTGCACCCAGGTGGTGGGCGAGAGCTGCAGCAGCGCGTCGCGGTCGGTGGCCGGATCGCCGTATTCGGTGACGCGCAGCAGGCGCCGGTAAGGCGCCGTGTTCTCGAGGAAGGTGAGCAGGTTGGCCATGCCGACGTTGGACACGCCGGCATCGTAGGCGCCGGCGAAGCGCGTCATCGCCATCAGCGTCGAATAGCCGCCATAGCTGCCGCCATAGACACCCACCTTGGGCGCCACGCCGTTCTTCGCCCAGGCCCGGCGGATGTAGGCCGAGGCGTCCTCGATGTCGGTGATGACCTGCAGCCGCTTCGGGCCGTTGTCGGCATCGAGCCAGGCCTGGCCGTAGCCGGCGGAGCCACGCACGTTGGGCTCGGCGACGATGAAGCCGGCGTCGACGAAGAGCTGCCAGATCGGCGAGAAGCCGGGCTTGGTCTGGCCCTCGGGGCCGCCGTGGAAATGCACGATCACCGGGCAGGGCTTCTCGGCCATGGCGCATTGCGGGGGCCGCCGCACGAACATCGGGATCGGCGTGCCATCGCGCGCGGGATAGCTCTCGAGCGTGGCCGCGACGAACTTCGTGGTGTCGACCTCGGGCGCCGAGGGCACGATCCAGCGCGTGAGCTGCCTGGCCTGCCAATCCCACACGTAGCCTTCGCGCGGGCGGTCGGGCCGCGCCGCGCCGAGCACGACCAGCCGGCCATCGGGGCTGGTGCTGCCGACGATCTGGTGGTCGAGCTTGTCGGGCCAGGGCAGCGGCTGGGGCTGCAGCGTGCGGGCATCGAGCGCGACGCTGCGCGTGTAGCCGGCCTCGTTGACCGACACGTACAAGTGCCGCCGCGCCGGGTCGAGCCCGAAGCTGTCGACATCCCAGCGCTCGCCGCCGGGCAGCGGCACCGGCCGGAAGGCCTCGCCCGGCGCCCACCGGTACAGGCGCTCGAAGCCGCTCAGCTTGGGCGTGCGGACGAAATACTGCCCCGCCTGCGGCGCGAAGGCGAGCTCGTAGCTGCGGGTCTCGCCCTGCCCGAGCAGCGGCGTCAGCTGGCGGCTGCGTTCGTCGAACAGCGACCATTCGCGGCTGATCGATCCCGTGGCCTTGACCAGCAGCAGCCGGCCCGGCGCGATGTCGCCGATGCGCCAGTAGCCCTGGCCGTCGTATAGGCGCTCGGTATTGCCGGTGGCAAGCTCGTGGCGGTAGATCGCATACGAATCGGGGCGCACGTCGTTGGCCGCGAAGTAGAGGTAGCGGCCCTCGGGCGAGAAGCCCTGGAACTCGGTCTGCACGCCCTTCTTGTGCTGCACCTCGCGCAGCGGGCCGCCCTGGGTGCTCTGCAGGTACAGGCCGGGGTTCTCCTCGCCCTTGCGGTCGCGCTGCAGCGCGAGCCAGCGGCCGTCGGGCGACACGCCGCCGATGCTGGTGCGGTCTTCGCCGCCGGTCATCTGCTGGGGGAAGGCATTGGGGCCGTCGAGCCGCCAGACCTGGTCGACGCCGGTCACGCGCCAGCCGAAGAACAGGTGCTTGCCATCGGGCGAAGGCACGCCGAGGCCGGGTGCGCGCAGGTCGAGCAGCGACTGGATCTTGCGCGAGATCGCCTCCGGCAGCGGCTTGGGACGGAAGCGCGCCAGCGTCTCGGGCGTGATGGAGCCGGCGCCAAGGCCGCTGTAGGACGCGCTGGCGGCGGGGGCAGGCACCTGCGCCTGGGCGTGGGCCGCGGCGATGCAGCCCGCCAGGGCGAACGCAAGCAATGATTTCACTCGATCTCTCCTGAGGATCCGGCCTCCGGGGCCTGGTCGACGGGCTGCGATTCTGCCGCGCCGGCCGGTGTCTCCAGCGCGTCGTCGCCGTACTCGGTCTGGAAGGCGCCGGCCTCCAGGCCCTGCTCCTGCAGCCAGCGCACCATCACCGCCTCGTAGCCGTGCGTGACGATGATGCGCTGCGCGCCGGTGGCGGCGATCGCGCGCTGCAGGCCGGGCCAGTCGGCATGGTCCGACAGCACGAAGCCGCGGTCGACGCCGTGGCGCCGGCGCGCGCCGCGCAGCTGCATCCAGCCGCTGGCGAAGGCATCGCGTGCATCGCCGAAGCGCTTGAGCCACGCCGAGTTCTGCACCGAAGGCGGCGCGACGACCAGCGCCCGCTGCAACAGCTTCCTGTCATCGATCTCGTTCACACGCAGCGTGGGCGGCAGTGGCACGCCGGCGGCGCGATAGGCCTGGTTCAGCGGCTCGACCGCACCATGCACGACGATCGGGCCGATGCCCGCATCCACGCCGGCCAGCAACCGCTGCGCCTTGCCGAAGCTGTAGCCCAGCAGCAGGCTGCAGCGACCCTCTTCCGCATTGCGCCGCCACCAGGCGTCGATCTCGGCGAACACCTCGGCCTGCCACCGCCAGCGGTAGATCGGCAGGCCAAAGGTCGACTCGGTGATGAAGCAGTGGCAGCGCACCGGTTCGAAGGCCCGGCAGGTGGTGTTGGCGTCGTCGGCATGGCCGCTGACGAAGTAGTCGCCCGAGACGACCCACACCCGGCCCGCATGCTCGAGGCGCACCTGGGCCGAGCCCAGCACATGGCCGGCAGGATGCAGGCTGATGCGCACGCCGTTGTGCTCGATCGCCTCGCCATAGGCCAGCGTCTGCAGCACGATGCTGTCGCCCAGGCGGGCGCGCAGCACGCCGGCACTGTCCTGCGTGGCCAGGTAGTGCGCGTGGCCGGGCCGGGCATGGTCGGCATGGGCATGGGTGATCACGGCCCGGTCCACCGGCCGCCAGGGGTCGATGTGGAAGCCGCCGGCCGGGCAGTACAGGCCTTCGGGCGTCTCGATGACGAGATCGTGAAAGGACATCGGGCGATTACACCGCACGGCCCCCGTGAACGCGTGGGCGTGGCACGGGAGCTGCATGGGATACTGCCCGCGGGCCAGCTTTTCCCGCCCGCACCTCCTGATGAACACTGTGTCCGACCTGGAGCGCCGCCTGTCAGAACCGATGACGCCGGCGCAGATCTTCTTCAGCTTCCGCGGCCGCATCCCCCGCAAGACCTTCTGGCTGTACGGCGTGATCGCGCTGCTCGGGCTTGCGGTCTACGGCAACCTGCTGCTGGGCATCGTCGGCATGCAGGAGCAGCACATCGAAGGCGTGGTCAACGGCGTGCTGCTGTGGCCGGCGCTGGCGATCTCTGCCAAGCGCTGGCACGACCGCGACAAATCGGGCTGGTGGGTGCTGGTGCTGCTGGTGCCGGTGATCGGCACGCTGTGGACCCTGATCGAAAATGGCCTGATGCGCGGCACCGCGGGTCCCAACCGGTTTGGTGAGGACATGACCGGGCGGTTGTGACGCCCCTACCATCGCACCCTTCAGCCCTGACAAGCACACCATGACGATCCTCGTGACCGGCGGCGCCGGCTTCATCGGCAGCAACTTCGTGCTCGACTGGATCGAGACCGTCGGCGAGCCGGTGGTCAACCTCGATGCGCTCACCTATGCAGGCAACCTGCAGAACCTGTCCAGCCTCGAAGGCGATGTGCGCCATGTGTTCGTGCGCGGCGACATCTGCGACCGCGCCCTGGTCGACCGGCTGCTGGCCGAGCACCGCCCGCGGGCGCTGGTGCACTTCGCGGCCGAGAGCCACGTCGACCGCAGCATCCACGGCCCCGGCGCCTTCATGCGCACCAACGTCGACGGCACCTTCACGCTGCTGGAGGCCGCCCGCGCCCACTGGGGCCAGCTGGGCGAGGCCGACAAGGCGGCCTTCCGCTTCCATCACGTGTCGACCGACGAGGTCTACGGCAGCCTCGCACCCGATGCGCCTGCCTTCACCGAAACCCACCCCTACGAGCCCAACAGCCCCTACTCGGCGAGCAAGGCCGCCAGCGACCACCTCGTGCGCGCCTGGCACCACACCTACGGGCTGCCGGTGGTCACCACCAACTGCTCCAACAACTACGGGCCCTATCACTTCCCCGAGAAGCTGATCCCGCTGATGATCGTCAACGCGCTGGCCGGCAAGCCGCTGCCGGTGTACGGCGACGGCCTCAACGTGCGCGACTGGCTCTATGTGCGCGACCATTGCAGCGCGATCCGCGCCGTGCTCGAGCGCGGCCGGCTCGGCGAGACCTACAACATCGGCGGCTGGAACGAGAAGACCAACCTCGAGATCGTGCAGACCATCTGCCGACTGCTCGACGAGCTGAAGCCCAGCGAGGCCGGCTCCTACAGCCGCCTGGTCACCTACGTGAAGGACCGCCCCGGCCACGACCGCCGCTATGCGATCGACGCCCGCAAGATCGAGCGCGAGCTCGGCTGGCGCCCGGCCGAGACCTTCGAGACCGGCATCCGCAAGACCGTGCAGTGGTACCTCGAGCATGCCGACTGGGTGGCCGGCGTGCAGAGCGGCGCCTACCGCGAATGGCTGGATCGCCAGTACGGCGCGGGAGCGAAGGCCGCATGAAGATCCTGCTCCTCGGCAAGAACGGCCAGGTCGGCTGGGAACTGCAGCGCTCCCTTCAACCGCTGGGCGAGATCGTCGCGCTCGACTTCGACGACCAGGGCGAACTGAGCGGCGACTTCACGAAGCCCGATGCGCTGGCAGCCACCGTGCAGCGGGTGAAGCCCGATGCGATCGTCAATGCCGCGGCCCACACCGCGGTCGACAAGGCCGAGAGCGAACCGGAACTCGCCCGCACGATCAATGCCACCGCGCCCGGCGTGCTGGCCCGCGAGGCGCAGCGCCTGGGCGCCTGGCTGGTGCACTACAGCACCGACTATGTCTTCGATGGTTCCGGCGACCGGCCGCGTGCCGAGGATGCCGCCACCGGCCCGCTCAGCGTCTACGGCCGCACCAAGCTCGAAGGCGAGGAACTGATCCGCACCAGCGGCTGCAGGCACCTGATCCTGCGCACCAGCTGGGTCTATGCGGCGCGCGGCGGCAACTTCGCGAAGACCATGCTCAAGCTCGCTGCCGAGCGCGACCGGCTGACCATCATCGACGACCAGCACGGCGCACCCACGGGCGCCGACTTGCTCGCCGACATCACTGCGCACACGCTGCGCTCGGCGGTGGCGCGGCCGGAGCTGGGCGGCACCTATCACGCGGTGGCAGCCGGCGAAACCACCTGGCATGGCTACGCCCGCTTCGTGATCGAGTGGGCGCGCTCCCACGGCCAGCCGGTGCGCGTGGCATCGGAGGCGATCGAGCCGGTGCCGACCACGGCCTTCGCGACGCCGGCGAAGCGCCCGCTGAACTCGCGACTCGACACCACCAGGCTGCGAGAGGCCTTCGGCCTGCGCCTGCCGCACTGGCAGCAGGGCGTCGAGCGCATGCTCACCGAAATCCTCGGTCGCTGATCCATCCCATAGAGGGAGAGCTCTCATGCAACGCAAAGGCATCATCCTGGCCGGCGGCTCCGGCACCCGGCTGCATCCGGCCACGCTGTCGATCAGCAAGCAGCTGCTGCCGGTGTACGACAAGCCGATGGTCTACTACCCGCTCAGCACGCTGATGCTCGCGGGCATCCGCGACATCCTCGTAATCAGCACCCCACAGGACACGCCGCGCTTCGAGGCGCTGCTGGGCGATGGCGCGCGCTGGGGCCTGAACCTGAGCTACTGCGTGCAGCCCAGCCCCGACGGCCTCGCGCAGGCCTTCATCCTCGGCCGAGATTTCGTCGGCGGCCAGCCGAGCGCGCTGGTGCTCGGCGACAACATCTTCTACGGCCACGATTTCCAGCGCCTGCTGCACAACGCGGCCCATCGCACCAGCGGTGCGAGCGTGTTCGCCTACCACGTGCACGACCCGGAGCGTTATGGCGTGGTCGAGTTCGATGGAGCGCAGCGCGCGCTCAGCATCGAAGAAAAGCCGAAGCAGCCCAAGAGCAACTACGCGGTCACCGGCCTGTATTTCTACGACCACCAGGTCTGCGACATCGCCGCCGACATCCCCCCCAGCGCGCGTGGCGAGCTGGAGATCACCGACGTCAACGCCCGCTACCTGAAGCAGCAGCAGCTCGACGTGGAGATCATGGGCCGCGGCTACGCGTGGCTCGACACCGGCACGCACGACAGCCTGATGGAGGCGAGCCAGTTCATTGCCACGCTCGAGAAGCGGCAGGGCCTGAAGGTGGCCTGCCCCGAGGAGATCGCCTACCGCTCAGGCTGGATCAGCGCCGAGCAGCTCGAGAAGATGGCCCAGCCGATGCTGAAGAACGGCTATGGCCAGTACCTGATGAAGCTGTTGACCGAGAAAGTGTTCTGATGAAGCTGATCCCCACCACCCTGCGCGACGTGGTGATCGTCGAGCCCGCCGTGTTCGGCGACGAACGCGGCTGGTTCATGGAGAGCTACAACGACCGGCGCTTCAACGCCGCGCTGCAGGAGCTCGGCCTGCCGCCCGCCCGCCCCTTCGTGCAGGACAACCACTCCCGCTCGGCCAAGGGTGTGCTGCGCGGCCTGCACTACCAGCTGCCGCCACATCCGCAGGGCAAGCTGGTGCGCGTGGTCAAGGGATCGGCCTTCGACGTGGCGGTGGACATCCGCCGCGGCTCGCCGACCTTCGGCCAGTGGGTGGGTGTGGAGCTCACCGCCCAGAACCACCGCCAGCTCTGGATCCCCGAAGGCTTCGCCCACGGCTTCGTCGCGCTGGAGGACGACACGCACTTCCTCTACAAGACGACCGACTTCTACGCGAAGGACTGTGAAGGCGCGATCCGCTGGGACGACGCGGAGATCGGCATCGAGTGGCCGGGCCTCGACGGCATGGCGCCGCTGGTGGCGCCCAAGGATGCAGCGGCGGGCACGCTCGCTGACGCCGTGGCGTCGCACCGCGTGTTCGAAGCCGGGCTTGGTCAATAAGGCCTTGTGATCCCGGCCATCCGCAGGTAGACCAGCGCCCCCCAGGCGACGAAGCCGCGCCGCAGTGTGGCCCACCAGCCGCGCGGCACTGGCGCGGCCGTGACCTCGCGCGACACTGCCACCGCCTGCTCGAAATGCGAGGCCAGCTCGCGCGCGAAGCCGGCGTCCTTCACGATCGCATTGGCCTCGAGGTTGAGCAGCAGCGATAGCGGGTCGATGTTGGAGCTGCCCACCGTGGCCCAGTCGTCATCGACGACCGCGATCTTTGCGTGCAGCCAGGCGGGGGTGTATTCGTAGATGCGCACGCCGTGCGACAGCAGCTCGTCGTACATCACGCTGGCCGCAAGCCCGGCGATGCGGTAGTCGAGCTTGCCCTGCAGCAGAAGGCGCACCTTCACGCCGCGCTTCGTCGCCTGCCGCAAAGTGCGGCGGAACAGCCTGCCCGGATAGAAATACGGCGACACCAGGTCGATGCGATGCTTCGCGCGCTGGAAGGCCTCGATGTAGCTGCGCTCGATCGCGCTGCGCTGCCGCAGGTTGTCACGCACGACGAAGGCCGCACGCACCGGCCGGTCGTCGAGCACGCCGGGCAGCAGTTCCCGACGCGGCGGCGTGATGCGCAGCCGCTGCAGGAGGCTGCGCGCCCGCAGCACCGGCTGGGCGCTGCGGGCCAGCGCCTTCACTTCCTCGCGCCAGTCGTGCCCGAAGGCCGCACGCGTCCACATCGCGCGCGCCGTCTGCTCGATCGGCAGCACGACCGGGCCCTGCAGCTCCACCGCGAAATCCAGCCGGGGCACCTGGTCTAGCCCGTGGCGCAGGTCGAGCCGGTCGTCGATGACATTGATGCCGCCGACGAAGGCCGTTTCACCATCCACCACGCACAGCTTGTGGTGCAACCGCCGGAACTGCCCCGGCTGCAGCCATGCATACCAGCGATCGAGCGGCCGGAAGACCGCGAGCGCGACCTGCTGGTCGGCCCACCATCGCTGCAGGTCGGGCAAGGTGCTCCGGCTGCCGAACCCGTCGACCACCACCCGCACCCGCACGCCGCGGTGGGCAGCGGCGGCCAGCGCGTCGGCAATGCCCCGTGCCGCCTCGTCGTTGTGGAAGATGTAGGTGGCCAGCCAGACCTCATGGCGAGCCCTTGCGATGGCGGCGCGCATCGCGGGAAACAGCTCGTCGCCACCGCACAGCAGCCGGACCTGGTTGCCGCCCATGAACAGGGCACGCGGGTGCGCATACCACGCGGTGAGGTCATGGCCTTGCTCGCGCGGAGGCGGGCGAGCGATGCGGCGGCGCCTGCGCATCGGCTCAGCCGGCGGCCAGCCGCCTTGAGACGGCGACGCAGCGCTCCACGAAGGTCATCTCACGCCGGCTCAAGCTCGGCCACCAGCGGCAGGTGGTCAGACATGCGCGCCCAGGCATTGCCTCGGGGCACGAAGGTGGAGACGCAGCGCATGCCCCGCAGGTAGATGCGATCGAGCTGGAACACCGGCACGCGCGACGGAAAGGTCGCGCGGTCCTGCCCGTTGGGCGGCCGTGCACGCCGCAGGCCGATCTCGGTCATCGGGCCATCGAGCTTCTCGCCCCAGTCGTTGAAATCGCCGGCCACCACGAGGATCTCGTTACGCGGCACTTCGGCCTCGATGAACTCCGCCAGCCGCTGCACCTGCCGGACCCGGCTCTTGTGGATCAGCCCGAAGTGCGCCACCACGGCATGCACCGTGAGGCCCTGCCACTGCACCGGCACATGCAGCAGCCCACGCTGCTCGAAGCGGTGATCGGAGACATCGTGGTGATTGATCTCGCCCAGCGGCCAGCGCGACAACAGCGCGTTGCCGTGCTCGCCGTGGCGGGTGACGCAGTTGGTGCGGTAGGCTACATCGTAGCCTTCAGGCGCAAGGTATTCGGCCTGTCCGCGATCAGGCCAGCCGAACGAGGTGCGATCGAACTCGCGTGCATGCAGCCGATGGAACAGCCGCACCTCCTGCAGGAACACGAGGTCCGCATCCAGCGCCTCGACCCCCAGACCGAGGTTGTGGATCTCCAGCCGCTTGGCGGGTCCGACGCCTCGCACACCCTTGTGGATGTTGTAGGTCGCCACGCGCATCACCATGCCGGTCGCGGCGAAAGGCGGCAGGAACGATGAATGCAGGGGGTTCATGGCATAGGAACTCGCAGACTCCAGCATGCCCGGCTCGCAGCAGTTTGTGTTCCCGACATCATGCCGCGGAAGCCGCGGCGCCGGCAAAGCGGGGCAGCATCAGGATCGCTTCGGCATTCGACGGAGAGAAGCAGCGATCGGCCGCCTCCCGCCACGGCAGCCAAGCGTGCTGAAGATGCTCCCTCGGCGCCAAGCGCACCGGTGTTCCCTGCGGAACACGCAGGCCGAACACATGCTCCGTGTTGTGCGTCACCCCCGGTGCATAGCGATGCCGCCATACCGGGTAGATTTCATAGAGATTGCTCAGGCGCCAATCCATGAGCGCTTCGGCAGGCACCGCGGCCGTGCCGACGGCGATGCCGGTTTCTTCCGCCACCTCGCGCCTGGCCGTCTCGCTCAGCGGCTCGTCCAGTGAGTCCTTCGACCCTGTCACGCTCTGCCAGTAGCCGGGATGGTCGGCACGCTCGAGCAGCAGCACCTGCAGGTCGGGCGTGTGGATCACCACCAGCACCGACTCGGGAATCTTGAAGGCGGGCATCAGCCGATTCTAGGCAGCCCGCGCCAGCCCTCAGCCTGACTGCTTCTTGGTAGCCACCGCTGGCGGCAGCTCCTTGGCCTGGAGTTCACGCACCTGCGTCACCAGCTTGTTGTGGGCGTCGAAGAACGCCGCGGCGATCACCTTGCCTTCGTTGGTGTTGCTCCAGCCCGCCCCTCCGGCGCCGCCCAGCTTGCCGAGCACGAAGCCGCCCACGCCGAGGTCGGTGGCGCGCGCCGAGCCGGTGGCCGCCGCGATCTGCTCGGTGGTCTCGTTGTCGGTCAACAGCAGCGCGACCTGCGCCTCTTTCAGCTTGACCTGCTCGGCTGCGCCTGCCAAGCCGGGCACCTTGTTGAGGCCGGGAATCGCACCGACCACACCGCCCAGCCCGCGGCCCGCGTCCTGTTCGCTGAAGGTGAGGCTGGGAATCAGCGTGTACTGCGCCTCGTAGCCCTTGCCCTTGGCCACGGTGGAGTTCTTGCGGATGATGCCGGCGTCCTTGAGCTCCTGCTCCTGGATGGTGCTGCGCAGGCCGGCTGCCCGGTCGACCACCCGGAAGCAGCCGCTCTGCTGCGCGATCAGCTTGATCAGCGGCACCGGCGACGACGGCAGGTGGTAGTTGGACTGCATCGTGTAGCCCTGCGGGTTCTCGGCCAGCGCCAGCGTGGCCACCGGCGCGTCGCAGCGCACCAGCTCCTTGGCAGCCCCCTTGGCGCCCGCCGGGCCCGCCGACCCTGAAACAACCGAACCGCCCTCGCCCAACTCGGTCTTCTTCTGGCCGCAGCCGGCCAGCGCCAGCGCGGCCAGTGCCAGCGCGATGGCAGAGATGCGATTCACCATGCTCGACTCCCTCGGGGAAATGGAAAAGGGCCCGCGACGGGCCCTTTTGGAAGCCGGCCGCAACGGCCGGGATGATGCCAGCGAAAACCGCTGCGTCAGGCCGCTGCCGGCCCCCCGGCCTGGGGATTGCGCAACCGGATGTGCAGTTCCCGCAGCTGCTTCTCGTCGACCATGCTCGGCGCACCGGTCAGCAGGCACTGAGCGCGCTGGGTCTTCGGGAAGGCGATCACATCGCGGATCGATTCGGCCTTGGTCATCAGCGTGACAAGGCGATCGAGGCCGAAGGCCAGGCCGCCATGCGGCGGGGCGCCGTACTGCAGCGCATCGAGCAGGAAGCCGAACTTCACCTGCGCATCTTCCGGCGTGATCTTCAGCGCATCGAACACCTTGCTCTGCACTTCGGCGCGGTGGATACGCACCGAGCCGCCGCCCAGCTCCCAGCCGTTGAGCACCATGTCGTAGGCCTTGGCGATGCAGGCACCCGGGTCGGTGTCCATCAGGTCCTCGTGGCCGTCCTTGGGCGCGGTGAACGGATGGTGCACCGCGTTCCAACGCTGGCCTTCCTCGTCGTACTCGAACATCGGGAAGTCGACCACCCACAGCGGCGCCCAGCGGTCTTCGAACAGGCCGTTCGCGCGGCCGAACTCGCTGTGGCCGATCTTGATGCGCAGCGCGCCGATCGCGTCGTTGACCACCTTCTCCTTGTCGGCACCGAAGAAGATCAGGTCGCCGTTCTCGGCACCGGTGCGCTTGAGGATCTCGGCGATCGCCGCGTCGTGCAGGTTCTTGACGATCGGCGACTGCAGGCCTTCGCGGCCCTTGGACAGGTCGTTGACCTTGATCCACGCCAGCCCCTTGGCGCCGTAGATCTTGACGAACTCGGTGTAGCCGTCGATCTCGCCGCGGCTCATCTCGCCGCCCTTGGGCACGCGCAACGCCACCACGCGGCCGCCCTTGGTGGTGGCCGGCGTGCTGAACACCTTGAAGTCGACGTCCTTCATCACGTCGGTCAGCTCGGTGAACTCGAGCTTCACGCGCAGGTCGGGCTTGTCGGAGCCGAAGCGGTGCATGGCCTCGGCGTACTTCATCACCGGGTAGTCGCCCAGCTCGACGTTCAGCGCCTTGCGGAAGACGTGGCGGATCATGCCCTCGAACATCGAGCGGATCTCGGTCTCGGTGAGGAACGAGGTCTCGATATCGATCTGCGTGAACTCGGGCTGGCGGTCGGCGCGCAGGTCCTCGTCGCGGAAGCACTTGGTGATCTGGTAGTAGCGGTCGAAGCCGGCCACCATCAGCAGCTGCTTGAACAGCTGCGGCGACTGCGGCAGCGCGAAGAACATGCCGTCGTGCACGCGGCTGGGCACGAGGTAGTCGCGCGCGCCCTCGGGCGTGCTCTTGGTCAGCATCGGCGTCTCGACGTCGACGAAGCCGTGCTCGTCGAGGTACTTGCGCACTTCCATCGCCACGCGGTAGCGCAGCATCAGGTTTTTCTGCATGAACGGCCGGCGCAGGTCGAGCACGCGGTGCGTCAGGCGGGTGGTTTCGCTGAGGTTCTCGTCGTCGAGCTGGAACGGCGGCGTGACGCTGGGGTTCAGCACCTCGAGCTCGAGGGCCAGCACTTCGATCTTGCCGCTCGTAAGGTTGGCGTTCTCGGTGCCGGCCGGGCGGGGACGGACCTTGCCGACGATCTTCAGGCAGAACTCGTTGCGCACGCCTTCGGCCGTCTTGAACATCTCGGGGCGGTCGGGATCGCAAACGATCTGCACCAGGCCTTCACGGTCGCGCAGGTCGATGAAGATCACGCCGCCATGGTCGCGCCGGCGGTGGGCCCAGCCCATCAGCGTGACAGTCTGGCCCATCAGCGCTTCGCTGACCAGGCCGCAATACGTTGTTCTCATGGTTCTCTCCGGAATCGGTGTCTGTCGGCGGCCTCGACGGGCCGCGCTTCGGAATGAGGAAGGCGCTGCAGGCTGTGTCGCAAGCCGTCAGGACCGAGCGCGTGCCAGGCGCTCAGCCCGCCAGATTTCGTGCGGCGGGCGCGTTGGGCGACAAGGGCGGATGCCCGCCCGGCGCGACCACGCCCATCGAGATGATGTACTTCAAGGCCTCGTCGACGCTCATGGCCAGGGGCATCACGTCGACGCGCGGCACGATCAGGAAGAAGCCCGAGGTCGGGTTGGGCGTGGTCGGCACGTACAGGCTGACGTAGTCGCCGTCATCGAGCAGGTTGGCCACCTCGCCGCTGGGCTTGCCCGTGACGAAGGCGATGGTCCAGGCGCCGGTCCGCGGGTACTGCACCAGCACCGCCTCGCGGAAGGCGTTGCCGTTGGTGGAGAACAGCGTGTCGGAGACCTGCTTGACCGAGGTGTAGATCGACTTGACGATCGGGATGTGGGACATCAGCCGGTCCCACTGGCGCACCGCCCACTGGCCGATCACGTTCGTCACGAACATGCCCGACAGCAGCAGGCCGACGACCATCACCAGCACCGACAGGCCGGGGATGTGGGCGAGCTGGTCCAGCGTCTTGTCGGCCGCATCGGGCAGCACGACCTTGCCGGCCGCCAGCAGCGCGGCGAACACGCCATCCATCAGGCCGAGCACCCACAGCAGCACCCAGATCGTGATGGCCAGCGGCAGCCACAGCAGCAGGCCGGCGATGATGTACTTTCTCACGGGGTGCTTTCGACGGGTGGCTCGGTCAGTGGCAGGCGCAGGACGTGCCGCAGGCGCCGGCGGACGAGCCGCTGTCGCTGCTGCCTGCCGAGGCCGTTTCGGTCTTGGCAGGCTCTGATTTGGTCTCGGTGGACGGTGCGGAAGTGCCGCCGCCGCTGCCGCCGCGGAAATCGGTGACGTACCAGCCCGAGCCCTTGAGCTGGAAGCCGGCGGCCGTCACCTGCTTGGAAAACGACTGCGCGCCGCAGGAGGGGCAGGTGGTGAGCGCGGGATCAGACAGCTTCTGCAGCACGTCTTTCGTGTGGCCGCAATCGGCGCAGCGATAAGCGTAGATCGGCATGGCTAAACCCTTGATTCAAAACACGAAATTATAAAGGCCGCCTGGACGGCGGCCGCCGCGGAGCAGACATGGGGGCGACGCGCCGCGCTTCAAGCCAGCGCGGAATGGCGCGGTTCGTGGCGATTCTTCAGCAACTGTGGCGCCAGCGAGCCGGCCACCATGCCGATGAGGGCCACCAGCAGACCCGCGAGCTGGCCCGGGAACAGCTCGCCCAGCTTGCTGACCTGGGGAAAGAACAGAATCCACGTGGCGATGCCGCCGGCCAGCGAGAACACCGCGCCCTGGGTGGTGGAGCGCTTCCAGTACAGGCCCATCACGAGCGGGACGAAGGCGCCGACCAGCGTGACCTGGTAGGCGGCCGACACCAGGTCGTAGATCGACGTACCCCGCAGTGCGATTGCGTAGGCCAGCACCAGCCCGGCGAACACCACGATGGTGGCACGCGTGGCGAACAGCTGCTGCCGGTCGCTCATGTGCGGGCGCAGGTTCTTGAGGATGTTCTCGACGAAGCTGGTCGACGGCGCGAGCAGCGTGGCCGACGACGTGCTCTTGATGGCCGACAGCAGCGCGCCGAAGAACAGGATCTGCATCACCAGCGGCATGCGCGTGAGCACGAAGGTGGGCAGCAGGCGCTGGTAGTCGTTCTTCGCCATCTCGAGCGCGCTGTCGCCCATCACGACCACCGCGCACGAGACGATGAACATCGGCACCGCGGCGAACAGGATGTAGCTGGTGCCGCCGATGACCGCGCCGTTGCGCGCGGTGTTGGCGTCCTTGGCCGACATCACGCGCTGGAACACGTCCTGCTGCGGGATGCTGCCCAGCATCATCGTGAGGCCCGCGCCGACGAACATCGCGATGTCGGTGAAGCTCGGCGGCGGCAGGAACTTGAAGAGATCCTTGTGCTGCACCATGGTCAGCACCTTGTCGGCGCCGCCGGCGAGGTTGGCCGAGAACAGCGCGATGATCGACAGGCCGATCACCAGCACGATCATCTGGATGAAGTCGGTCCAGGCCACGGCGAGGAAGCCGCCGATCACCACGTAGATCAGCACTGCCAGCATGCCGACGATCATGCCGGCCGTTTCCGATAGCGCGCCACCGGTCAACACGTTGAACACCAGGCCGATCGCCGTGATCTGCGCTGCCACCCAGCCCAGGTAGCTGAGGATGATGGCGGCCGAGCAGAACACTTCCACACCCTTGCCGAAGCGCTGGCGATAGAAATCGCCGATGGTCAGCAGGTTCTGCTTGTACAGCTTGGCGGCGAAGAACAGGCCGACCAGGATCAGGCAGGTGCCGGCGCCGAACGGATCCTCGACGATCGAGTTGAGGCCGCCCTGCACGAACTTGGCCGGGATGCCCATCACCGTCTCGGCGCCGAACCAGGTGGCGAAGGTGGTGGTGACCACCATGATCAGCGGCAGGCTGCGGCCGGCGATTGCGAAGTCGCTGGTGTTCTTGATCCGCGTCCCCGCCCAGACGCCGAGCGCCAGCGTGCCCACGAGGTACAGCACGACGAAGATGATGAGGGTAGCGTTCATGCGACGGATTCGAGGGCCGTAGAAGGGGTGCGGGCGCGATTATCAGGCCAGTTCCCCAGGGCGAGCCGCCCGGAGACGGCCCGGAATGCGGAGTTTTCCAGCGCCCTGCCCTTGCGGCTCAGCCGCCAAGGCCCTTCCAGTGCAGCAGCGCCTGCACCGCGACACCCCCGAGCACGAAACCCAGCGCCCCCCAGATCAAGCCTTGCAATAGGCGGTTGGTGCGGCGTTGCTCCGTCAACAGCGCCAGCAGCGCAGGCGACTCTGCCGGCGCCTGGGGCTGCAGCTTCTGGTGCAGCAACCGCGGCAGCTCGGGGAGCAGCTGCGCGTAGCGCGGCGCCTCCTGCTTCAACCGGTCGAGCAGGCCGCGCCAGCCGATCTGTTCGTTCATCCAGCGTTCGAGGAACGGCTTGGCGGTGGCCCACAGATCGAGGTCGGGATCGAGCTGGCGGCCCAGCCCCTCGACGTTGAGCAGCGTCTTCTGCAGCAGCACGAGCTGCGGCTGGATCTCGACGTTGAAACGGCGCGACGTCTGGAACAACCGCATCAACACCTGGCCGAGCGAGATGTCCTTCAGCGGCCGGTCGAAGTGGGGCTCGCAGACCGCACGCACCGCGCTCTCGAGCGCATCGATGCGTGTGTGCGGCGGCACCCAGCCCGATTCGACGTGCAACTCGGCCACCCGCTTGTAGTCGCGACGGAAAAAGGCGATGAAGTTCTGCGCCAGGTATTCCTTGTCGAACTCGGTGAGCGTGCCGATGATCCCGAAGTCGAGCGCGATGTAGCGGCCGAAAGTGGCCGGATCGATGCTCACCTGGATGTTCCCCGGGTGCATGTCCGCATGGAAGAAGCCGTCGCGGAACACCTGGGTGAAGAAGATGGTGACGCCGTCGCGCGCCAGCTTCTTGATGTCGACGCCCGCCTCGCGCAGCCGCCCCACCTGGCTGATCGGCACGCCATACATGCGCTCCATCACCATCACCGTGGGGGTGCACAGATCCCACAGCATCTCGGGCACCATGACCAGGCCCAGGCCCTGCATGTTGCGGCGCAGCTGGGCCGCATTGGCCGCCTCGCGCACCAGGTCGAGCTCGTCGTGCAGGTAGATGTCGAACTCGGCCACCACCTCGCGTGGCTTCAGCCGCCGGCCGTCGACGCTGAGGCGTTCCACCCAGCCGGCCAGCAGGTGCAGCAGCGCGAGGTCGTCCTCGATGACCGGCAGCATGTTGGGCCGCAACACCTTCACCGCCACTTCGCGGCCGCTCTTCAGCCGGGCGAAGTGCACCTGGGCGATCGAGGCACTGGCCACCGGATCGACATCGAAACTGTCGAACACCTCGTCGATGCGGCGGCCGAAAGCCCGCTCCACCAGCGCGATCGCCTGCGCCCCGGGAAAGGGCGGCACACGGTCCTGCAGCCTGGCCAGTTCGTCGGCCACGTCCTTGGGCAGCAAATCGCGGCGGGTGGACAGCACCTGACCGAACTTGACGAAGATCGGGCCCAGCTTCTCCAGCGCGCGGCGCAGCCTCACGCCGCGCGGTTCGTTCAGGCGCCGGCCCAGCGTGAGGATCCGTGCGAGGGCGTTCGCCCAGCGCTGGCGAAAGCCCGACAGCGCAAGTTCGTCCAGCCCGAAGCGCAGGACGATGAAGGTGATGTAGACCAGCCGCGCGAACTGCCGCATCACGACTGCCGGCCCACGGGGCGCAAACGGCCCGCCACTTCGCCTCCGAGTTGTACCGCCCTGCGCAGGGCAGCCGCCAACCCGCTGGCGAAACGCGCGAGCTCATGGGCAGCCACCGGGCCCACCACCCGCTCCAGGTCCGCCGCAAGGTCCCAGCGGAGGTTGTCGGCCAGCCAGTGCACGTCCGCGGCGAAGGCAGCATCGCCCTGGATGTCCATCGGAGGCGCATCGCCCGATAGCCAACACAGCGCCAGCATCGCCGGGTTGGAGGCGTCGATGGACACATGCAGGTCGATATCCGCCGACACGCCCTCCGGCACCCATTCAAGCAGGCCTGCAGGCGTGATCCGGAAGGTAATCGGCGGGGGGGGCGGCAGCAGAGCCGGCCAGCCGCGCAAATGCAACCCGATGCAACGTCCAGCATGGCCGCGAAGCCTGTCGGTGGCAGCGGATTCGCCTGACAACACATGGTTCAGGAGCAGCGTCAGCCGCTCCATGGCAGCAGGCGCCACGAGGGCATTCAGGGCATTGAGCATGAATGGATTGTAGGCAGGCGACCTGCTGACAATCCCCCCGACTGGGTAGCGGGAGCTGTCATGGTTTTGAGAGAGAATCCCGCAGCTTCGGCGGTACCTGCCGACGGCTGGCCCGCATTTCGCATGGCTGCGCTGAGTTCATGGAAGCTGCGGCCCTTTGCCGTGCGCTCCGGCTGTTCGCCCACTTCTTTCCACGATGTTCGAAGACCGCAGTTACAAGAGAACGTTCTACAGCGCGCCGCAGTCGGTGACTTCGCTGGTGGCCGCCTTCCTGGAGCCCACCGTCACGGTCGTCACGTTCCTGCTCGCGACGCTGTGGTACGAAGAGCCTGTGCTGCGCTCGACGCTGACGCTGTGCCTCCTGGTGTTTGCGCTCACCTTCCCAGGGCGCAACCGCTTCAAGGACAACCTGCTGGCCGCGGGCGTGGACATCGCCACCTCGTGGATCAGCCTGCTCGCCATTCTGGCGCTGTGCGGCTACGCAACGCGCAGCTTTGGCTTCTTCGAGGAAGACGTGCTGATCACCTGGGCGGTGCTGACGCCGGTGCTCCAGTGGGTGGCGGTCTGGATCGGCAAGATGATCCTGCAGCGCCAAGCCGCCCGCCCGGAGTCGCGCCGCTCGGCGGTGGTGGTCGGCGCCGGCGCACTCGGGGTCAAGGTGGCCAAGGCCCTGGCAGACAGCCAGGATCAGGGCATCGACTTCATCGGCTATTTCGACGACCGGTCGGACGATCGCGTCCATACCGATGCGGCAGACAAGCGGCTGGGGGGCTTGAAGGATGTGGCCGCCTACATCCGCACCCACGGCATCCGGGAGGTGTACATCACGCTGCCGCTGGGCTCGCAGCCCCGCATCGTCGAACTGCTCGAGCAGGTGCAGGGCACCACCGCGTCGATCTTCTTCGTGCCTGACGTGTTCGGCATCAGCATCATCCAGGGCCGCCTGCAGGACATGAACGGCGTGCCGGTCGTGGGCATCTGCGAAACACCTTTTACCGGTACCAATGAACTGGTGAAGCGGATCTCTGACATCGTGCTGGCCTCGATCATCCTGATCCTCATCTCGCCGATCCTGCTCGTGCTGGCCATCGGCGTGAAGCTCAGCTCACCGGGTCCCATCATCTTCAAGCAGCGGCGCAATGGCCTTCAGGGCGAAGAGATCATCGTCTACAAGTTCCGCTCGATGCGGGCGATGGACAACGGTCCGGTCGTCCGCCAAGCCACGAAGGACGATCCGCGCATCACGAAGTTCGGCGCGTTCATCCGCCGCACCTCGCTGGACGAGTTGCCGCAGTTCATCAATGTGCTGCAAGGCCGCATGAGCATCGTCGGGCCGCGCCCGCACGCGGTGGCGCACAACGAGCAGTACCGCCAGCTGATCAAGGCCTACATGGTGCGGCACAAGGTCAAGCCGGGCATCACCGGCTGGGCCCAGGTCAATGGCCACCGGGGGGAGACGGACACGATCGAGAAGATGCAGGCGCGCGTCGAATACGACCTGGAATATCTGCGCAACTGGTCTCTGGGGCTCGATCTCCAGATCATCGTGCGGACGATCAGGCTGGTGTTCTTCGATCGCAATGCCTACTGATCCGCACTTCGACGAGGTATGCGCATGACTCCCGACACCAAGGCCTTCCACCTGACGCTCGCACGCATCGGTGCTGCGACTCTCTTTTTCTCTGCCGTAGCCATGCAGGCCCAGGCAGAGACCGGTCCGTATTACTTCGGCGCCCGCCAGACCTTCACTTATGACACCAACGTCGACCGGTCACCGGTTCCGACGAGCGATGGCATATCGTCGACAGGAATCTTCGGCGGCATCGACCAGCAGTTGGGGCGACAGCGGCTGTCCGGAAATCTTTCGGCCAACTGGAACCGCTACCAGGACATTTCGCGCCTCAACCATACCGACGGCAACGGCTTGCTGCGCCTGGACTGGGAAACCGTTGGCGATCTTTCGGGTGATGCGCAAGTTGCTCACAACAGAAGCCTCTATCGCGATTTCACCTCTGCGAGCAGTGCGGGCCAGAAAGTCATCGTCCGCTCCACCGATTCGGCCCTCAACGCAAGGCTCGGCGCCAGCGCGCGCTGGACCCTCGAAGGCGGCGTCTCTGCCAGCAGGACCCGCTTCGACGATCCACTGCGCGCCAACGACATCGACTACGACGGATACCGGCTCGGCGTTTCATACAACCCCAATTCGTTGTTGAGAACCGGCGTATCACTGCGCCGCACACACGGCAGTTATCCGAACGCAATGAATGTCACGGGGGTATCGATCGACAGCAGCTTCGATCGTGATGACATCGATCTCAATACCACCTGGCGCCCCACGGGATCGAGCACGCTGCAGGCACGCATCACGCGCTCCAAGCTGGACTACAAGCAGGCCAGCGCACGCTCGACGAACATCACGACCGGAGCCATCACCTATCAATGGCGACCGGGCGGCCGCCTCGCGCTGGATCTCTCGTTTGTGCGCGACACCAACGCCGGCCAGTACGCCTTTGACGAGGTCGTGCTTGTCGGCAGAACGATCGTGCGCAGCGAGAACCTTTCCGTCGACAACCGCGTGACCAACACCCTGGGCCTCGTGAGCAGCTACCAGTTGACGGCCAAGATCGGACTGTCGCTCGATGCGCATCATGTCGAGCGCAAGCTCGACAACGGGCTCACCGAAACCATTCTCGGCTTGCCGACGACCACCTATCGGAGTGCGGACGAACGCACCGACTCCGTCAACTTGTCGGCCGCCTACGATCTGACCCGAACCGTGCGTTTCAGCTGCGGCTTTGGCCGGACCAAGCGCACGGTGAGCGATGCATCGTCCGGCCTGACCTATCCGTATTCGGTGAATCTGACGAACTGCACCGCGCAGCTCGCGCTCCAGCCATGACGACTGTCCTGCTCACGGGTGCCGCTGGATACATCGGCAGCCATACATGGGTTGCGCTGGCGGAGGCCGGATTCAAGGTGGTCGGCCTCGACAACTTCGCCAACAGTTCTCCGAACGTGCTGGATCGCGTTGCTCGGCTCATCGGCGGCGCACCCGTGTTCGAAAAGGGCGACGTGCGCGACGCCACCCGGCTGGATGCGGTATTTGCGGCTCACAAGCCAAGCGCCGTGGTGCATTTCGCGGCGCACAAGGCCGTAGGCGAATCGACCCGCCTGCCGCTCGAGTACTACGGCAACAACCTGACGGGCTTGATCGAGGTGTGCTCCGCCATGCGGCGCCACGACTGTCGTGCGCTGGTGTTCAGTTCCTCCGCCACAGTCTATGGTGATCCGGAAGTTCTACCGATCAAGGAAGACTCGCCACTGTCAGCAACCAATCCCTATGGACAGACAAAGCTGTTCGGCGAGCAGATTTGCCGCGACTTCGAGGCTGCCAACGTTGACGTGCATGTTGCGGTCCTGAGGTATTTCAATCCGGTGGGCGCCCATCCGACCGGGTTGATCGGCGAAGACCCCAATGGCACCCCCAACAACCTGATGCCTTATATCGCGCAGGTCGCAGGAGGGAAACGCCCCAAACTCCAGGTGTTCGGCAATGACTACCCGACGCCCGACGGTACTGGGGTGCGCGACTACATCCACGTCATGGACCTGGCCGAAGGACATGTCGCTGCCCTGGCCTACCTCCTGGAGCAGCGCCGAGGCCTCACGGTCAACCTCGGCACCGGACGCGGATACAGCGTTCTCGAAGTCGTCCGGGCATATGAGCGCGCGAGCGGAAGAACCATTGCGTTCGACATCGTGGAGCGTAGGCCGGGGGATGTCGCCGCCTGCTATGCAGACCCTGCTCTCGCTGAACAATTGCTAGGCTGGAAAGCCAGGCGGGACCTGGACGCGATGTGTGAAGATTCCTGGCGCTGGCAATGCGCCAATCCCGACGGATTCAAAACGAATTCTCTCTAGACCTCTATCAACGATTCGATGAACAAGATTCTTCCCGTGATCATGGCCGGCGGCTCCGGGACGCGGCTGTGGCCCCTGAGCCGTGCGCTGTATCCCAAGCAATTTCTTGCCTTGACCAGCGACAAGACGCTCTTTCAGGAAGCCCTGGCGCGGCTGAACGGCATGGCGGGCGGAGAGCATCAGGTCGCCCCCCCTTGCGTCGTTGCAAACGAGGACCACCGGTTCATGGTGCTGGACCAGCTCCGCGAGATGCGCATTACCGACGCGACGGTCCTGCTCGAGCCCATGGGCCGGAACACCGCACCAGCGATCACGCTCGCGGCGCTGCAGGCCGCACAAACGACGGGCAGCACGGATCCCATCCTCGTCGTGACGCCGGCGGACCAGACCGTCACCAACGGTGAGGCCTTCGTGCGGGCCCTGCGCACGGCAGTGGAGGCCGCGCAAGGCGGCGACATCGTCATCCTCGGCATCGTGCCGAACCGGCCCGAAACCGGCTATGGCTACATCAAGGCGCCCGGCACGGAGGCGGTGCGATCGGTCGAGGCGTTCGTCGAGAAACCCGATGCCAAGACCGCCCGAGACTACCTCGAGGCCGGCGACTACTACTGGAACAGCGGCATGTTCGTACTCCGCGCGAGCACCTGGCTGAAAGCCCTTGCGCACTTCCGGCCGGACATCGCCAATGCGGTCGATGCCGCCTGGGCAGACCGCAGCTCCGACGCCGCGTTCGTACGGCCGAACCGTACTGCGTTTGCCGCCGTCCCGAGCGAATCGATCGACTATGCGGTCATGGAGAAGTGCCCCGCCGATCCGAAGGCAGGCTTCAAGGTGCGCATGGTCCCGCTCGACGCAGGTTGGTCTGACCTGGGCGCGTGGGATGCCGTATGGCAGACATGCGAGCATGACGCGCAGGGCAATGCCACCCACGGCGACGCAATGGTGGAAAACAGCCGCAACACGCTGATCCACTCCACGAGCCGGCTGGTAAGCGCCGTGGGACTCGACGACGTGGTCATCGTCGAAACGCCTGACGCAGTGCTGGTCGCCAATCGCGACAGCAGCCAGGACGTGAAGAAGATCGTCACGGCCCTTGACAAGGCTGCACGGACGGAAGGGACGCTGCACCGTCGCGTTCATCGTCCCTGGGGCTGGTACGACAGCATCGACCATGGCGCACGATTTCAGGTCAAGCGCATCATGGTCAAACCGAAGGCGAGTCTGAGCCTGCAGATGCACCACCACCGGGCCGAGCACTGGATCGTCGTGAGCGGCACCGCCGAAGTCACCTGCGGACAAAAGAAGGTCATCCTCACCGAGAACCAGAGCACCTACATCCCCCTCGGTGAAGTCCATCGGCTGGCCAACCCGGGAACGATCCCGCTGGAAATCATCGAGGTGCAGTCGGGTTCGTACCTCGGCGAAGACGACATCGTGCGCTTCGAAGATACCTACGGCCGTAGCTGATCTGCGCCCTCCCGGCAAATATCGAATAGAGAAGAGAACAAGGAGTTCAACGTGTCCGTCATTGCAGTTGTGGGCCTCGGCTATGTTGGTTTGCCGCTGGTCGTTGCCTTTGGAAAGAAGATGCCGACCATCGGCTTCGACATCGTGGAGGAAAAGGTCGCCAAGTGCCGGGCGGGAACCGATCCTTCGCGGGAGATCCCCGACGAGGAAATGCGTTTGGCGGTGCAGGCCACTTACACCAGCGATCCCACGGCGCTGCGCGAGGCGGACTACATCATCGTCGCGGTACCGACGCCCGTGGACGAAGCGCATATCCCTGACTTCAAGCCGCTGCTGGGGGCGAGCGCCAGCATCGGCCCACACATGAAGAAGGGCGCGGTCATCATTTATGAAAGCACCGTGTACCCCGGTGCCACTGAAGAGATCTGCATCCCGGAACTCGAGCGTACGTCCGGCCTGAAATGGCAACGTGACTTCTTCGTGGGCTACAGCCCGGAACGCATCAACCCGGGCGATCGGGAGCACATGCTGACCAACGTCATCAAGGTGGTCTCGGGTGACACCTCCGCCACGCTGGAGAAGGTGGCAGCGCTGTACGAAGAGATCGTCGAGCCGGGCGTGCATCGCTGCTCGAGCATCAAGGCCGCGGAGGCCTGCAAGGTGATCGAGAACACACAGCGCGATTTGAACATCGCGCTAATGAACGAGCTCTCGATCATCTTCGACAAGATCGGCATCGACACGACAGAGGTGCTCGAAGCGGCGGGCACGAAGTGGAATTTCCTCAAGTTCAGGCCCGGCCTGGTGGGCGGTCACTGCATCGGTGTCGACCCCTACTACCTCACGCACAAGGCCGAGATGCTTGGCTATCACCCGCAGGTCATTCTCGCGGGCAGGCGCATCAACGATGGCATGGGGAAGTTCATCGCGGAGCAGACCGTGAAGCAGATGATCGCCTCGGGCAGCTACATCAAGGGCGCCAAGGTCAACGTCCTTGGCCTGACGTTCAAGGAAAACTGCGCTGACCTGCGCAACAGCAAGGTCGTGGACATCATCAACGAGCTCAAGAGCTATGGGACGGAAGTGTTCGTCCATGACCCGGAAGCCGATCCAGACGAAGCCAAGCACGAATATGGCGTGCGCCTGCTGTCATGGGACGAACTGCCCCGCGCCGATGCCATCGTCGCCGCTGTGGCTCATCGTCGCTTCCAGCAGCTCTCGCTCGAGGATCTTTCCCGCAAACTGATCAAGGGCGGCTGTCTCATCGACGTCAAATCCGCATTCGACCAGGCTGGGCTCAAGAAGCAGGGCTTTGGCGTCTGGCGGCTGTGAGTGTCGAGGTGCGTCAGCGAATTGCCGTCATCGGCGCACCGATAGACGCGCTTGATCCGCGCCAAGCTCTGGCCCAGATAGCGGAGTGGGCCAGCCGCCGCGAAAGCCGGTACGTGTGCATCTGCAACGTGCACTCTGTGGTGAGTGCACTGCAGAGAACCGATTTCGCGCGCGCAGTGCACGAGGCGGACATGGCTACGCCCGACGGAGCACCGGTTGCTTGGATGATGCGGCGCCTGGGCGCGACAGGCCAGCCACGTGTCAGCGGCCCGGACCTCATGCTGGCCTATTGCGCCGACGCGACGCTCCGAGGAGAGGCGATCTACCTGTTCGGCAGCACGCCGGAGACGCTCGCGACCCTCGAGAAGAGGCTCACGGCCCGATGGCCGACGCTGAAGATCGCTGGAAGCTACTCGCCGCCCTTCGGTCCGATCTCGCCGGAAGAGGACAAGCTCATCATCGACCAGATCAATCGATCTGGTGCCGGCACCGTGTGGGTTAGCCTCGGTTGCCCTAAGCAGGAGCTCTGGATGGCCCAGCACCGCGGGCAGATCAACGCCGTGATGATCGGCGTGGGTGCCGCGTTTGATTTTCATGCCGGCACCATCACCCGTGCTCCGGAATGGATGCAGAACAGCGGCCTGGAATGGCTGCATCGCCTGCTCTCGGAGCCTGGTCGGTTGTGGCGCCGGTATCTGGTCACCAACACCACCTTCATCATTGCAGCCGGACGGCAGTTGCTTCTCAGGTTCTGGCGCTAGAAGCAACGCACGGTACACAACAGGTCAAGCACGAGTTTCTCCTCGGCATGCTTGACCGCGCCTTCGGCTCGGTGCCCAGAGGATCGCCAATCCCGTCACGCACAGTATGGCCGTGGACGGCTCAGGCACCGAGGAAACCAGGTCCAGCCTCAAGGCATGGCAGCCCAGCACCGGATGGCAACCATTTGCGGCGATCTGCCCGCTGTCGTTAATGCCGACGGCGGCCTCGATATGCCATTCGCCTGTGGCATCGATGAGGCTGTTCAGATCGAACATCTGGCCGTTCCGATAGAGGAATCCGGCCCTGGGAGTGGGCGGATTGTCCGGATCGGGAGTCTCCGTCTGCGAGAAACCGACCACGTCGCCATGATTGTTGATAGCTGCAGCAAAGCTGGTGGCGCCATATGCCAACGCCCCCAGATCGTATGTCGTCCCACCGGTATACAGAAACGCATGGCTTCCAAATCCCGAGGTATCGCAGCCACCCGCGATCTGGCCGAGGCTGTTGATGGCCACCCCTGCGCAATAGGTATCGCTGGTCAATCCAGCGATCTCTGTCATCGAGCCGTGCTTATAGGAGAAGGCCCTCGTCAAGTCGTATGGCGCCGTGTCCGCACCACCGACGATCTCGCTCTTGTCGTTGATGGCATTGGCGGTGCTGCCCGATCCGCCAAGCGTTCCCAAGTCAGTCAGGAGACCATTCTTGTAGAGGAAACCGTGGGTCGCAAGGGAAGAACTGTCGATATTGGCGTATCCCACGACCTCGCCCTTGTTGTTGATACCAAAGGCCTTGCTGTTCTGCCCGCCAAAGGTACCCACTTCGGACATCGTCGCGCCGTCGCTGATGAAGCCCCTGTAAGTCGAGTTCCCCGTCGTATACGAATAACCGACCACCTGCCCGATATCATTGAGCGCCGTGGCTGCGCTGCTGGTACCCCCAAGGGTTCCGAGGTCCACCGTAGCGTGTCCATTGAACAGGAAGGCATGCGTGGCATTGCTCCCGATCGACGCCTGGCCGGCGACCTGCCCACTCGTGTTGATGGCCGCGGCATAGCTCGCTCCACCGTCAAGCGTACCCAGGTCAAGGATGGAGTAGCGCGGGGCCGCCCAGCCAGCCGAAGCCAGCAAACTCAGCAGAGACATGGCCCCGAACGACCGGCAATTTACCCAGCGCTGGAGCACCCACTTTATGTGGCTGAACATCAGAAACCTCCTTGTATTCATATCGAGGCGGAGGACTCTAGCAGCGCTCCCCGCCGAAGAACGGCCGCTTGCTGTGAGCAGGTAACTCAGGGTCACAGCTAAGGAAAACTCGTCACGGGACTGACAGGCCATGGATCGACAAAGGCTGGCAGGGCCGGCGAACTTTGGTCGCAGAAGAGGAAATACAAAGATACAAAGACGACGCCACACGGCACAAGTCAATCCATTTTGAGAGTCTGGACTATTGCTGGGTGCGGCACACAACCTGCATTCCCCGGGGTCGGCAGGTCCCAAAGGGCAACTTCGTTGGGATAAAAGAAATAGGGCGAAATGTTGCTCCCTGCTACAAATAAACCAATCCTCCTTACAAATATCCCTTCAAAGGAACTCGGTCCCCGCCGAATTGACGAGAGAACCGCTCGGTCAGTGCTCAGACAGTCGTCTGACAACCCTGCGGGCAGTGCATGGCGATGCCACGCATCGCGTCACACCGACTCCAGTCGGTCCGATCGCTGAGGGCACTGCATGTAGTCAAGGTCAGGTCCGCCGTCCCAAGGACAGCGGCCAAGCCCTCCACGTGCATCTTCGCGAGAGAAACAATGAAGTCTTTGAAGTTTTACTCCCCTGTCCCGTCCCGAACCCTGATCGGCTTGCTCGTCTCCGGCGCCCTTCTGGTCGGATGTGGTGGAGGCAGTGGCGGCAACAGCAGCAGCGCTGATTCAACTGCAGCCCCTAGCACGGCCGCCAATGCCCTGCCCCCTGCGGCGACGTCTACGACGCCCGCGGTGACTCCCAGCGCGCCGGAAACCACCACAGCCGCAGTCGATACCGCCGCCAGTGCAACGACCGCACCGGTCGAGGAAGCACCTGTCGCGTCGACCGCCTCTGCCGTATCGACAGGCACCCCCACAGTGTCGGCAGATGCGTCGGCGACGATCACCGGAACCGATGGCACGGCTGCCGCCTTGGGTGTCATTAACGTTTCCAGCGGCGACAGCGGTAGCACGACAGTGATGTCTACCCTGACGAATCTGTCCACGGCGACGACCTACCTCGGCGGCACTGTCACGCGCACCGCCACCTGCATGGAGGCCTACGTACCCAATGCAGCCGCAGCGGCTCCAGCGGCAACCACCTCGGGGGTGATGTACACCGCCGACGAACTGACTCGCTGGAAGAGCCGCATCAGCACCGGCCCGTTCCTGACGGCAGGCGACTACAAGGCCGGCTCGCCCGGCGACTGGGCGCGCATCATCCAAAACCGCGACGCGTTCGTCGCCAGCGGCGAACCCCTGACCACCAAGACGATGTCCTCGGCCGACAGGGCTTCGCACGGCATCAAGGCACGGGATGCGGCGTTCCACTATGCACTGACCAGCAATGCCTCATCGCTGAGCGCAGTGCGCAAGTTCCTGCTGAACGAAGCGGCCAACTCGGCGAACGACCTCAGCGGCTACTGTTTCCGCGATCTCAGTGGCGTGGCCCCTGTCGATGCCCGCGTGTACGACGGCATGTGGCTGATGCGCTTCATCGCCACGTACGACTACGTTCGCCCAGCCCTGGCCGCCTCGGAAAAGCAGACCATCGAAGCCTTCATCCGGCGCAATGCCTACTACCTTGCGGCCCACGCGCAATGGGCCATTTCCAAGGTCTTCCCGAACCGTATGAAGGGTGACTACACGACGCGCATGAATGCCGCTGCAGCGACGACGCCCGACACGATGTGGATGACGCGCCGCTTCGACATCAATAACAACTGCACCATCGACTCCGGCGACACCGGGAACCTGCCTGTCTACGCCTACGTTCGCGCCGATGGCACCGTGGGGCCGCGCATCTCGGTGCTGTCACAGTACTTCAACAACCGTCGTTCGGCCACGGTCGGTGCTTTCGGTCTCGCGGCTGCACTGCTCGGCGATACGGAGCTGGCGAACCAGGCCAAGCGCTACTTCTTCGAGTGGCTGACCTACAGCGTCTCGGCCGACGGTTCCGAAGGGGAATACATCCGCAACGGCGAATACTGCCTTCCCAAGCAGGGTGTCATCTATGCGGAAACCAATATGCACGCTGCAACGCTCGTGGGCGTCGCGCTGGCACGACACAACGACCGGTCGCTGCTCGACTTCAGCACGAACGCCGGCCTGTTCGGCACCGAGACGCCGGCTGGCGGCAAGGCCAAGAGTCTGCGCCTGGTCATCACCTCGCACATGGAGCTGATCCAGCACAAGAAGAACTGGTACCTCTATGAAGGCGGCAAGGCGACTCAATCGCCGCGCACCGACACGCACCTGGGCCGCATGGACTTCCGCTACATGAACGGCACGCGCGTCAGCGATTCCTACCATGAGCTGGGCGTGATGGCCGCTGCCCGCTACATCACGGATGTGCCGATCCCGGACTTCGTGCTGCGCGAGAACACCGGTGCCGGCATCGCGATGCCTGGCGTCACCGGGAACCGCGTCGACACGGGCGTAGGCCAGTGGAGCGACTCCCTCGGTGTTCTTTCGGCCGCACTGTTGACCCGATAACCCGAGACACCCGGAACAGAGGCCAAGCCGAAAGAGGCTTGGCCTTTTCATTTTGTTCCAGTGAAGTCAGATCGCCGAAGGACAATGACTTGGCCATTGCCATGCGTTCTCCTATGCGAAACATCCTTCATATGCTGTCGATCCCTCTCGCCGCGGCGAGCCTGTGGATGCCATGCAGCGATCGCGCCCACGCGGCGGAAGCCAAGCTGCCGGCCGCGGCGCTCTCAGTACCGGAAGCCGACACCGAGTCGACTCGCAAAGCCGTGGCGAACACACCTGGCTGCGAATCCGGTTTCGTCGCATCCGATGACCTGGATCATGCCGACGCTGCACCCCTTCCCTCAGACGGCGGGGTGGTCTATTCGGCAGCTGATCTCAAGCGGTGGAAGGCCCGCATCAGCGCAGGCCCATTCATTCGGGCTAACGACTACACCAAGGGATCGCCAGGAGACTGGTCCCGCATCAAGGCGAATGCCAAGCGCTTCATCGCTGATGGAGAGCCGCCTCTCGAGTTGAATGCCGACGGGAACGCGCGCACTCGCCATGGCACTTTGGCCCGAGATGCGGCGTTCTACTACTTGCTCACTGAGGATCGTGATGCACTCTCCGCGGTCGAGCGCTACCTGGCAGACCAGATCGCTGCACCCTCCAACGATTTCAGCCGGCTTTGCTACAGGACGGCCTCCGGGGCCAGCCGCGACGCATGGTTCTTCGAAGCCGGGTGGTTCCTGAGGGTGCTGGTGACCTATGACTTCACGCGAAGGTCGATACCTTCGGCGCAGCGCGTTCTCATCGACAACTGGATACGGCGCACCGCCTACTACTTCGCGACCCAGATCGATTGGGGCAACGCGCACGCCTTTCCCAATCGCCTCCGTGGAGACTACAAGACGAAAGGAAACGCTCCGAATGCTCAGCCCTGGACCAGCGTCAGGGCGGACACCAACGGCGACTGCAAGGTCGACGGGCGAGATGATCCGGCGGAAAAACCGGTCTATGCCTACGTCATGGCCGACGGCACGCTCGGCCCCAGACTGTCGACGCTCTCGCAGTGGTTCAACAACCGACGCTCCGTCACCGCCATGGCCTTCGGTGTGGCCGGCCTCACGCTTGGCGACAAGACGCTGGTCGCCCGCAGCAAGCGGTACTTCATGGAATGGCTCACCTATAGCGTGTGGCCCGATGGCAGCCAGGGGGAGTATCTGCGCAACGGCGACTACTGCGTGCCCAAGCAAGGCGTCATCTACGGCAACCTCAATATCCAGTCGGCGCTGATGATTGCCCGCCTGCTTGCCAAGGCCGGAGACGGCTCGCTGCTGACTTTCGAGACGAGGGCAGGAGCGTTCGGCACCGAAGTGCCGCCGGGCATGAGTGCCAAGTCGCTGGCTTCGGTGACCTCTGCGGCTGTGGAGCTGACGGGCGGCAAGCTTCCTTGGTACCAATACGAGCCGGGCAGTACTGTGCAGCATCCACGACCTGAAACCTTTCTGGGCCGTTCTGATACTCGATTCAACGCCACCGGCAAGGACATGGATTCGTACCATGAACTGGGCTTGCTGCTGTCGGCACAAATCCTTCCCACTGTCCCGATCGAGGAGTTGGTGATGCGCAAGGGTCGGTTCGCCGCTCTCGGATTCCCTGGTAGCAGCGGGCATCCGGTCATCACCGGTTGGGGCGAATGGACGGATCCTTTCAATGCCATGCCCGCAGTGCTGCTGCTCGCCGCGCCCGCCGGCGACAACAACTCGTCGCGCTAGGCCTTGCTCCCGGCGGCGAGGCAGCGCTGGATGCCGTCGACAAACCGGCTCACCATGGAGGCCAACGTGTAGTCGACTGCCGAATGCCTGGCTGCATCGGAGACCTGGCGCATGCGTACCGGGTCTTCGAGAAGCCTAAGGTACTCTGCAGCAAAGACCGCCTCATCCTCCGGCAGGACAAAGCCGTTTCGGCCGTGCGCCAGGTACGCGATCTCGGGTCCGTGCAACGCCGTCGAAGTGGTGAGCATCGGAATGCCGGCGCAAAAGCCATCCAGTACATGAAGGCCCACCGCACCGGGGCTGAGGTAGGCGTTGGCCAGCGCAAACCAGCGCGCCTTCTCGCGCCCACGCTGAACACCGACCCAGTGCAGCCACGGACGCGTAGCCGCCGCCTGCTCGACCACCTCGCGCTGCGGGCCGTCGCCCACCACGACGAAACGAAAGTCGGGCCGCTCCTTGGCAATACGATCGGTCGCCGCGATCAGGAAGGGCAGCTTCTTGTCGGTGTAAAGCGAGCCGCAGTACAGCGCTACGGGTGCTGCCGCCGAGGCTCCGATCCGCTGCCGCAAGGCTGCGAGTTCCTCCGGGCCTACGCTCGCCAGATCCCGCACGAAGGCATCGTTGTCGATGGCGTTGTTCAGGGTCGTGATGCGCTCCGCGGGGAAGCCGTCTGCCTCGACGATGCGGCGAGTGACGTCGGTATATGCGAACCACCAGTCCACCTTGCAGACGAGTGCACGCTTCCATCGTTCGCGCCATCCATCGGGCGCCTTGCTCTGCAGATTTCGGCCATGGCCCCAATAGGCGATCAGCGGCCCCCTGGAACGCCGGCGGAACAACCAGGGGTAGTTGCTGAGCAGGCGGCTTTCCTGCATCAGGACGACCAGATTCGCGTCCTTCAAGGCAGGCGGAAATGGCTGCCACAGGATGTCCCGTCCGGAAATGTTCACGTACCGGTTGCGCACCACGTCGGCCCAGGGCAGTTCCGAGGTGTCCTTCTTCTTGGCCTCGGTTGCCGTCGCCTGGCCGTGGACCAGCCGCAATTCGATGTCAGCGGCAGCACACGCCGCGCGCAAGCGTTCGAACAGCCCGCTTCTATAGTGAAGCAACCGGTGTTGCAGGATGCAGACTCTGTATTTCATCGTTGTTGATCCGGACGGGCAGGCTCGACGATCCAGTGCGCGGGCCCCTTCTCGGAGAATCGGAAGCGGCCTCCCGCAATCGCGGCTTCGTGCGCTGCAATCTCCTCGGCGCCAGTGAACCGCCGCGCCACCTCCTTCGCGGGCTGCCCGGCCACAATGGCATAGGGAGGCACGTCGCGCGTAACGACCGAGCCGGCAGCCACGATCGCGCCCCGCCCGATCGTCACTCCGCTCAGGACGATCGCACCGAAGCCGATCCACACGTCGTCGCCGACATTCACCGACATCTTTCGCACCGGATCGCCGGCGGGACGCGAACCGATCCAGGTGCCGAACCTCACCGGCACCCCGATGGTCCGGAAGTCATGGTCGGCACGCCCGACGAACGCCACGCGGTTGGCCAGCAGCACATGGGAGCCGATACTCGCATTGGTCTCGATGTGGACGTCCTTGCCGATATAGGTGTGAGCGCCGATCGTGATCTGATCCGGCGCCCAGAACCGGCAGCGGGCACCGACGTGCAGGTCTGCGCCGTATTGCTTGACGCTGGAGCTTCCTCGCAGGCGCCACCACGTCGCAACACGCCGGGCTGCAGCCAGCAGGATCTTCTTCGTCATTGCGCGACTTCCGCCGTTCCCCCGCCGGCCAGCGGGCCCAGTTCGGTCATCAAGGCCTCGACCCGGCCATGCCAACTGGAGCCGGCCGCGTTATGCAGGCCACCGGCAGCAAGCCTTTGCCGATAAGGCTCGTCACCCGCGATCATCACCAGCGCCGAAGCCAGCCGGACGACAACCTCGGCCTCGTCGCACCGATCGGTGTCGACGACGATCGCGCTCTTCTGGTCGACCAGCGTGGCAGGACCGCCGCGATCAAGACAGACGACCGGCAGGCCGCACGACTGGGCCTCAAGGACGACGTTGCCGCTCGAATCGTGGAGACTGGGGAAGAGAAACACGTGCGACTGCTGCATCAGCTCCCACAGCTGCGCCTGGGGAATGTGGGACACCCAATGCAGCCCCTGCGTCAGGCCCAGCGATTTCGACAGCGCCACCAGAGTGGGACCGAACGGTCCCTTGCCCACGATCGTCAATTCGGCCGGAACCCCCTGTGCCCGCGCTGCAGCAACAGCACGAAGTGCAAGATGCGCGCCTTTCCAGCCGAGCAACCGGCCCGCGAACAACACCTTGAGCGGATCGCCTTGCATACGCTGGGAGGGCTGCACCGGCTTGGCCTCGATGCCGATTTCAGGCATCACCTTCGCACGCCGCCTGAACGGCCAGGGCAGGGCCTGCCGGGTGTCCTCGGTCTTCGTGAAGATCCACGTCGAGCGTGCCAGCGCCAGCCACAGGAACGGATCGAGCAGCGCCAGCCGGTTGACGAGGGTCCGTGCGATCTCCTTGAACTTTTCCTTGCCGGTGATGGACTTCTTCAAGCGCAAAGGCACATCCTCGCCGCCCCCGAGCGGACCGAAGACGAAGGGCACGCCCAGCAAGCCCAGGAAGCTCGGATTGCGGAACACTCCGTAGGTCAGGTGCATCGCCAGGTCGAACCGCTCCCGCCGGTGCAGGCGGCGCGCGAACGGAAGCAGCGCGAACTGCCACAGCAGGTACAGCAGATTGGCCGTCAGCGAATTCAACGGCAGTGCCCGCAGCCATGCGGGACGGAAGTATTCGAAGCGCAGCGAAGGGATCGGCGCACGTGCCAGCTCCGCTTCGATCGCGGCCTTGCGCGTGATGTCGGTGACCACGACCACCTCTCGCGTTCGCGCAAGCTCGACGGCCCACCGCCAGCCCACCCCGCCTTCGCTGCCCACGTTCGGCTGGCAGGCGAATGCCGAGACCAGCACCTTGATTCGCTTGGCATCAGCCACGGCCCAGCACCACCTTCAAATAGCCCCAGACAAAATGAACCGGCCACAGAGCGCCCCCATGGCGCCGACACAGCAACAGCCATGATCGCCACGGCAGGCCCTTTCGGGAGAAGACGGAGCGCACACGCTTCATCCACGGCGCCCGTCGATCGTGGTAAGTCCCCTGGGTGGAGTTTCGTGCACACGTGCCGACGTAGGCCGGCGTCAGCACGATGGGAATGCCGGCCTTGACTGCCCGCAGAGCGTAGTCGGTATCGCCCATGCCGTGCTCGAACGTAGCATCCAGCGGCCCGAGAACCTGTGCCACGGCGCGAGGAACATAAACGAAGTTGCCGTTGAACATGTCGAGCCGCTGGAGCGTGCCGTCGGGCTCCAGCCACTCAGCCAGGAAGGGCCGGGTGTTCGGCGTCACCCTGCGGCTGCCGCCATAGCTGAAGCGCCCGGTCACTGGATCGGCGATCGCGCCAACCGCAATTGCCGCCTGCCCCCAGCGCCGCTCTGCCGACTTGCTCGCCTCGCGCAGTTCCGAGAGCGCAGTCGATTTCAGCTGGGTATCGTCGTTGAGCCAGATATAGGCAGCGTAGTTCTGCTGCAGTGCGCGCTCGAAGAGCGTGCGCATGCTGCGATTCCAGAAGTAGTTGCCGTCGCCCCGCGTGATCTTCACGAAGGGGAACTCGGCGGCCACGGCGTCTGCGGTGCCATCGGTACAGCCATCGTCGAACAGCAGGATGTCAACGTCTGCATCGAGGCCGTCGAACTGGCGCGTCAGGTTCCGAAGACACTCCAAGGTGGTGTTCTTGCGGTTGTAGCAGGCCAACATCACCGCGAGCTTGTCGCGCGGCGCTACGGACCCAGGCGTGGCAATCTCCATGGAAGACATCAATACGTACGAATGGGAAGTGGCAGGCCCGACACCGGATGCACGGCTTTGCCGCCTCCGTCAGTCGAAGGTTCTTCGGTTTCCTTGCGATGGAGGCGGGCATAGGCCAGCGCCAGGCCGGTCGTGAACGCAACACCATAGGTGCCGGGATAGGAGACGAAGGCGAGCAACTGCGCGACAAGTGCCGATGCAAGGAAGACGGCAACCGGATCCTGCCTGCGGGTGAGCAGTTGCTTCAATGCAAGAAGGATGGCGCCCAACACCCCCACCGTCCCGATCAAGCCAACACGCAGGAGCAGATAGACGTAGTTGCTATGCGGATTGACGTCCACCTCCTTGCCCTGGTCCTGGACCCAGCGAGACCATCCAGATCCATAGGGGCGGCCGACTGCAAGCGCGACAGGACCTGAATGCACCCAATCGCCGAGAAGTTCAGTCCAGCTCTGCGTCCGCCAGGTGAACGTGCTTCGCTCCGCGGAAACTTCCTCGACCGAATGCCCCAGCGACTTGCCGAGGCGGCCGCCGCCTCCGCCAGCCACCACGGCGGCAATGATGATCACCCCCATGGCCAGCAGCACTTTCAGCGCAGACGACTTGCCTTTCAATGCCTGCCGGCCGGCGACCGACGAGAAGACCATCGCCGCGACGAACGCGATCCACGCCGTGCGGTGCTGCAGGACAAGCACGGACAGAGCCAAGGGCATCGACATGAACATCGGCACGCCGGGATGCTTGGGGAAGAGCTTCGCCGCCGCGAGACAGGCGAGCAGGGCCATCGTGAGGCCGAACGTGGGATGGAATGCGATGACCCGTAGCGAATCCTTGTCTTCGACCCACGACTCGATGTCGCCAAAGCCGAAGGTCAATTCGAGCCAGCGATAACCCACCACGAGCATCAAGGCCGCCATGCCGGTCAGGAAAACGGCGAGAACCGAGCGGAACTGCTCCGGCTTGAAGCGGAACTGCGCCACATAGGTCGCGGCCACCCAGTAATGGAAATGCGGCCGCACGTCGACGCCCGCAGCTGTTTTGTGGAGCGCCAGGCCGATGCCGAAGGATCCGAGCAGGACGAGAGAGAACACGCCCCAGAGCTTCTGCTCCGGCGTGCCGGTGAAGATCATGTTCGGCAGACGGACGATCGCATAGGTGCCCAGCACGAGGGAAACGAGATCCGGTGCGTAGATGCTGATACCCACAGGCAGCACCGGGCCGCTGTATAGCACGTCGACCAGATAGGCCGCGGTGACGCCCAAGATTCCGACCGCGGGCCTGGACCAGCTGAAGACGGCGAAAAGGCTGACGATGATGCCGATGACAAAGGCACCGACATATGGCGCACTGAAAGCCAATGCAAGCTGCGATGCGACTGCAAGCTGGTCCATGACATCAATCCTTGGCTGCAGTTTCTGAAACGGCCTTCAGGCGCCGCAAGGGCCGCGCCGGCGCGCCGGCAGCGATGGTGTAGGCAGGGACATCGGTGGTAACGACAGAGCCAGCGCCGATCACCGCGCCATCGCCAATGCGCACGCCCTTCATGACGATGGCACGGGCCCCAATGAAGACGTCGTTGCCGATCTCGACCGGGCGTGTGGGGATCGCGCTCCAGTCCTGCACGTAGCGTCGATTGACGACATCGACCGCGTGGAAATCGGTATCGGTGACCATGACATCAGCACCGAACAGGCAACGATCCCCGATCTTGATGGCGCTCGCGGCGCAAAGGGTGACACCGCTGAAGCCGCAGTCGTCGCCGATCTCGATCGTGGCCTGCGGGCGCATCGCGCGCAAGATCACGGGCCGGGCCACGCCCAGGGCCGTCCAGGAGGCGTCGGAGCACAGCACCACACGATCACCGATCGTGATGCGCGATCCCGGCGCCACGGAGACGATCGGGGCACCGATCACCTGAACGGACCGCCCCAATCGGACGTCGGCGGCGCCCAACACCACCCTGCCCCACAAGGAATCGAGCTTGCGGCGCATCTCGACCAAACCTCGCACCACGCGGACGAGCACCTTCATCGACGGGCCTCCAGCGCCAGCGCATATTGGCGTTCATAGGCATCTGCCACCCGCTCGACCGAGCAGCGCTCGAGCGTCATGCGGCGCCCGCCAGCGCCGAACGCTGCCCTCAGCTGGGCGTCCTCCGCGCATCGGGCCAGGGCCGCCGAGATCGCCTCGGGGCTCCTCACATCCACCAGCAGGCCATGCTCGCCCACGACGAAGGGAACGCCTCCGCTGTCCTTCCCACCGATGACGGCCAAGCCGATGGCCATCGCCTCCGCGATCGCCATTGGGAACGCCTCTTCCAGCGAGGGGTGAAGCAGCACGTGGCAGCGCGCAAGGTCCTCCAGCAGCGCCCGATGCGGTACGCTTCCGCGCAATTGCACGCTATCGCCGCATTGATGGCGTGCCATCCAGTCTGCAGCGTATTCGCCGGGCCCGAAATCCGCCCCGAAGCACCACAGTTGCGCCTCGGGATGCTGGCGTCGGAAGAGCGCGAAACCCTTCAACGCAGCCTCAGGGTTTTTCCAGGAAGCCCAGCCGTTGCATACCATCGCAACCCGCAACGGTTCGCCATCAGTCTGGCTTGCAGCGGGAAGATCGGCGACGAAAGGAGGCAGCGGGTTGGGCACCACCGCGACATCGCCCTTGGCCCCGAGCGCCCCCGCGACATACGGCGACACGGCGGTCAAGGTTCCGGCCTTCCGCGCCGAGCGCGTCGCCATCATCCACCGCACGATCCGATAGACCGATGGTTGATAGCGAACGATCGCGCGCGAGACGTCGTGCGCCGTCACCACGGACGGGTATCGAGACTCGATTGCGGCCCATGCAAACTCGCACAACCAGTGGGCATGCACGACGTCCGGTTGAATCGCTTGTAGTGCCTCGACGATCGACTGGCGCTCCGTCCTGAAACAATCGACCACCCGCCCGGGACGGCCGGACTTCCAGCGATAGGCGTTGGGCCTCCGGGGGCAAAGCCACAACGAGAAGCGCTCCCCCCGGGCCATCCGAGGCGCCTCTCCCGACGCAACGGCGGGATCATGCGTCACGGCGGCCACCTCGTGGCCACGACGAAGCAACTCGCGGATGAGCGTTCCGACCAGAGGGGCCCCCCCATAACCAGCGGGCAAGCCCGAGGGATCATCGAGCAGGTCGGCGACGTGTGCGGTCGCGACAGGTGCGCAGACGGCGATCTTCATTCCAACGGCACCCTCAACATCCGGAAAGCGGCGCGGACACGGGTCGAGGCTCCTGCCGCCGTCAAGATCAAACGCCTCAGTTCCTCCGTCAGCAACAGCCGAGGCAAGGCCACCAGCAATCCGACGGAGGCCACGAGAATCAGCACCGCCGAGACTGCCATTGCGGAGTACGTTCCCCATGGGGGCATCCATGACACGGCGATGCATACCGCGAGCGCTCCCAACGCCAGGCACGTCCCGCCGGCCATGGCCCGCATCAGGTCGCGTCCCGTCGCTTCCACTGCCTTCGCAAGGGCGATGCACAGCACCAGCGCGCGAATGGCATACGCAACCACCATCACCCACACCGCGATGGAAAACGGCTGGTGTTGAAGCATGAGGAAGCCGCTCAATAGCACGGCCAGCACCACGCCCTGGGAGAGAAACTCCTGGCGTGCCATACCCAGGCCCATGAGGGTCGACCCCGCAATCGCCGAGACGACATACAGCGGCATGGCGCTGCACGTGGCCATCAGCAAGGGCGCGGCATCCAGCCATTTGCGCCCATACAGCAGCGTGATCACCGCGTCCGAGTTCGCCGCCAGCCAGGCGAACAAGGGCAGGCTCACCAGCATGGCGAGATTGGTGGTCCCCACGAAAGCCAGCCGCGTCGACTGCTTCTGGGCCGCCATGCGCGCGGTGGCTGGGAAGATCACCGATTGCAACGGAGGCAGGAAAACGCCGACGGGGGTACGCGCTGCATTGATGGACGTGCTGTACAGGCCCGCGTGGCGCACGCCCCAGAGCCCACCGACCACCAGCCGGTCGAAGTATTCGATCCCCGAATTGACCAGGTTCGAACCCAGGACGGTGAGGCCGAAACGCCGCATCTGCAGGTCGCCCCCGAGCCTGATGCCGATGGAGTGCCGCGTGCCCAGATACGCCCAGACCAGCGTGATGAGCGTCTGCAGGGCAGATGCCGCCACCAGGCTCCACGCACCGGCGCCCGCCAGCGCCATAGGCACCGCCAGCAAGGCCATGCCCGAGACATAGCCAACCAGCTGAGCCAGCTGCACCGTCTTCTGCTGCAGGTTGCGCTTGAGCAGGCTCACCGGAATGTTCGCCATCGCCTGCAGCGGCACCAGCGCTGCGGTCGCCCATAGAAGCTGCTTCAGCGCAGGATCGTCGAAAAACGTTGCGAGAGACCCCGCGGCCAGTGCAAGCAACAGCGCTAACCCGATGCCGACCAGGAACACCCATGTCAGCGCATAGTGGATGTCTTCGTCGTTCAGCTCCGACTTCTGGATGAGCGCGGCTCCATAGCCCGCATCGGCGAGCAGCCATCCCACGGCAAGGAACGCCATCAGGATCGAGAACTGGCCATATGCCGCCGGTCCCAGCATGCGCGCCAGGATCAGTTGGAACAGGAAGCCCGACAGTGCTCGGAAGAGCGACCCGATGACCGACCAGGAAAACGCGGAAGCCGCCCTTCTCGCAAGCGGGCCGCTACTCATGACACCCGCCGACGTCATGCCCTGGCGTCCTTGGACCGCTCAAGCAAACCTCTGCCGGAAATCGGCGTACGCCAGCTCGATGCCTTCGCGCAGCGAACGCTGGGCTTTCCATCCGAGCGCCGACAGCCGGTCGACGTTCAGCAGCTTCCGGGGCGTGCCGTCGGGCTTGGAACTGTCGAACACGATGCGGCCGTCGAATCCGACGACCTGCATCACCGTTTCGGCGAGTTCGCGGATCGTCACGTCTTCGCCGGTACCGACGTTGACCAGCGGCCCGTCATATCCCTGCTCCATCAGGCGGACGCAGGCGTCAGCCAGATCGTCCACGTAGAGGAACTCGCGGCGAGGAGAGCCGGTTCCCCACACGACGAACTCGGCATCGCCGCGGGCCTTGGCCTCGTGGACTTTGCGGATCAACGCCGGCAGCACGTGGCTGTTCGCGAGATCGTAGTTGTCGTTGGGGCCGTACAGGTTGGTGGGCATGGCGCTCACGTATTGGCGTCCGTACTGGCTGTTGTAGCTGTCGCAGAGCTTGATGCCCGCGATCTTCGCAATGGCGTAGGGCTCGTTGGTCTGCTCCAGCGGGCCCGTCAGGAGGTACTCCTCCTTGATCGGCTGTGGACAGTCTCGCGGATAGATGCATGACGAGCCCAGGAACATCAGCCGCTGCACGCCGGCAAGGTGCGCACCATGGATGAGATTGGCCTCGATCATCAGGTTCTGATAGAGGAAATCCGCGCGGTAGACGTTGTTCGCCTGGATGCCTCCTACCTTGGCGGCAGCGATGAAGATGTAGTCGGGTCGATCCTGCTGCAGCCTGTCGTGGACGGCGCGCTGGTCGAGAAGATCCACCGTGTCTCGTCCGTAAGTGATCACGCTGGCATAGCCGGCCGCTTGCAATCGACGCACCAGCGCGCTTCCAACCATGCCTCTGTGGCCGGCCACCACGATCTTGCTTTGTCTGTCGATGACGGTCATCTCTATTTCCTCAAACGGCGAGGGCCAGCCACGATGCTGACCCTCATTGCTTTTCGCTCCGCTGCCGGCCCTTCGACCGGGCAGCGGCGCGGCATTACTCGTGGTAGTCGTAGGCCTGGAAACCCGCCAGCTTGACGAGGCTGTCGCGCTTGGCCGCGCTGTAGTCGGCCTCGACCATTTCGCGGACGAGTTCCTGCAACGAAGTCTTGGGAGTCCAGCCAAGCTTCTCCTTGGCCTTGCTCGGATCGCCGAGGAGCGTCTCGACTTCGGTCGGACGGAAATAGCGCGGGTCGACCTTCACGATCGTGTCGCCGACCTTGCACTTGGCCCTGTCGCCGTCCACCCGCGTGACCACGCCGACCTCGTCGACGCCCTCGCCCTTGAACTCGACCGTGATGCCCAGTTCGCGGGCCGCGAACTCGACGAACTGGCGCACGCTGTACTGGACACCGGTCGCGATCACGAAATCCTCCGGCTTGTCCTGCTGCAGCATCATCCACTGCATCAGCACATAGTCACGCGCATGCCCCCAGTCGCGCAGGGCAGAGAGGTTGCCGAGGTAGAGGCAGTCCTGCAGACCCAGGGCGATCCGTGCGATGGCACGGGTGATCTTGCGCGTCACGAAGGTCTCGCCACGCAGCGGGCTCTCATGGTTGAAGAGCACGCCATTGCAGGCATAAATGCCATACGCCTCGCGGTAGTTGACCGTGATCCAGTAGCCATACAACTTGGCCACGGCGTAGGGGCTGCGCGGATAGAACGGCGTGGTTTCCTTCTGGGGAATCTCCTGCACCAAGCCGTACAGCTCCGAGGTGCTGGCCTGGTAGAAGCGGGTGTGCTTCTCGAGGCCGAGAATGCGGATGGCCTCGAGCAGACGCAGCGTGCCGATGCCGTCGGCATTGGCGGTGTACTCGGGCGTCTCGAAGCTGACGGCCACGTGGCTCATCGCCGCCAGGTTGTAGATCTCATCGGGCTGCACCTGCTGGACGATCCGGATCAGGTTCGTCGAATCAGTCAGGTCGCCGTAGTGCAGCTTGAACCGCTGGCCTTCGACGTGGGGATCCTGGTAAATATGGTCAATGCGATCGGTATTGAACAGCGAGGCCCTGCGCTTGATGCCGTGAACCTCGTAGCCCTTGCTCAGCAGCAACTCGGCAAGGTAGGCGCCATCCTGACCGGTGACTCCGGTGATAAGTGCTTTCTTCATGGTCATTTTCGTTTCTCGATTACCAGCGCACAAAGCGCTTCATGTTCCCTTGACGGCCAATTTTCCCAGCATCACCTCCCGGCCACCGGGAGTCATGGCCTGCAGCATCGCCGCGATGAAGCGCTCCTGCACCTCAAAGGCGTGGCGATTGTCGGGATCGATAGAGGAAACCCGCACGAGTAGTCCATCAGGAATCTTTCCCAATAGCCCGTATCGGAGGGTGACCATCTTGTGCCCGCGACCAAACGTCGTAACCTCGTCTCCGACGATCAGCCAGTAGGTGATCGGCTCGTTGCGCCCTGGATGGGCCGTTACCAACCGCACCACTGGGATGCCTGGCGTTCCCGCAAGAGGGGCAACTCCGGTCTGGCTGCTCTGCACGATCTGGAACCCCTGCGCCGGGTAGCAGATCTCAGGACGGTGCGTATTCATGCCCTCGTGCTGGTTACGGCCGTACGCCAGCGAGAGCATCACCCGCTCGCCCTTGTCGTTGCGGTACGTCTGGGCGAACGTCTGTTCATAGGTCTCGTTGATAACCTTCTGAACATCAGGCGATGGCTGCAGCGGCACGATGGTGTCGTCGACACGCCACTCTCCGAACTGCGCCGGCACCAAGGTCTTCAACTCGACGTGCGGCTTCGTGTCGGCAATGAAATGCGTCGGCCGCCAAGCCGTGGCAACACCGACCGCCCCGGCCATCAGCACTGCGAATACGGCTGCCCGGATCATTCCTCTTGTCATGTTGAACGCTCCGGCAGCAGATAACCGAGCACCCTGTCAAGCGACAGAATGATGGCCAACGCCACCATGAACAGCACCATGCCCGCGAAGTTGTGGACGAACCCCTGGCCAGCCTCGTCGCCGAAGTGATACGTCACAAGAACAAGGATCATCACGCGCACGGTGTTGGCGATAAACGACGTGGGAATGATCAGGATGGCTAGGGCGATGTTCCGCGCAGCGGACTTGTAGCTCATGAGGTTCATGTACAGCAGCCCGAGTGCTTCCAGCGTGAACATCGAGTTGAGACCTGCGCAGGCATCGGCCACCAGAAGCTGATACTGCCCTGCCGTGAGCACCACGCCCGAACGGCCGACCGGATAGCCCAGGCCATGGAGCGCCGACGATGCCACAGCAGACACGGCGCTCTTCAAGGGCGTGGTGACCGCGGCGACAAAGTCGCCAGGCAACGGCACCATGAACAACATGAAGAACAGCGGGAACCAAGCGCGGCGCAACACCGACAGCCCGCCGAAATAGACCAGCAGCGCAGCCAGGATCAGAATCTGGGATCCGACCTCCAGCATCCAGATGTACTGCGATCTTCCGAGCACGTAGGCGGCCCAGCCAATGGCAAACAGCACAGCACCCAGCCAGGGCCGGGGTTGGCCGACGGACTCAAGCAGCGGCTTCCTCTTGACGAAAAGGAGCCAAGCGCTGATCGCCAGGATGATCGGGCCATGCCCCTGCTCGTCCGTGGCCCAGATGGACGTCGATAGGGCATAGTAAGTCGGGCCATACATGGCCAGCCAGCCCGCCAAGAGAATGACTGCCGTGAGCAAAGCTTCTCGCGGAAGACCCACGAAAAGGAGAAACCTCGCCAACAGGCTGGGCGCAGCACCTTGCCCGGCATTCACGTCAGTCACTGCGACCTCAGCCCTGGAAATCGTTCAACACCACGCCGGCAAGCTTGACGGTACTGGCCGACAGCTTCGAGACCAGGTCTTGAAGTGCTCCTACCCGGGAGGCATGCTTGCGCGAAAGAACAAGACCGCCGCCGCAACGCGCGGCGATCACCATGCTGTCCGCGCCATAGACGGCCGCAGGCGTATCGACCACTACGTAATCGAACTTGCTCACGAGTTCACGCATCAGCAGACCGAAAGCGGGACGCTCGACAAGTTCGAGAGGATTGGGCGGCGTGATGCCGACCGGCAGGATGAACAGGCTCGGCACGCCGACGACCTGCTGCACCACCTGGCTCTCGGACCTGCCCGACAAGATGCCCGACAGGCCCGCAGCATTGGAAACGTTGAACACCTCGTGCTGTCGCGGCCCGCGCAAGTCGGCATCGACGAGGAGCGTCCGCCCCCCGAGCTGTGCCAGCACGACTGCCAGGTTCGCGGCGAAGAATGTCTTGCCATCCCCTGCGTCGGGACTGACCACGGCCAAGGCCCGACGGGGCCGCTCCTGATCTCCGAAGATGCGCATCATCACCTGTGTACGCACCGCCCGGAACGCTTCTGCCTGCTGGGAGAACGGCTCGTTGAGGGCGATCAATTCCGGGTTGAGCTTGCGGCGCTCCTCGGTGGCATACGGATAGTGGAACTGCTGGGCCAGGGCGAAGAGCACGTCGTCGGTGCTGGCATAGCCCAGCGCAATGGCAGCTTCGCCAAAGCGCACACCCTGCTCGCGCTGATACGTCAGGATCTGCTCGACCTGCTCGACAGTGAGGTTCCGGGCCTCGGCGATGATGTCGCCGATGGCACGATCCTGCACTGCCCCCTGTTCAGTACCGCCAGCCGGCGCCGCCATGGCGGACGAGGTCTCGGGTACGACTGAATCACGAAAGCGCGCCATCCTCAGGCCCCTTTTTCCGGCGAAGCCAAACGCCCCACGAGTCGCCGCTGCATCATGTTCGGGGTCGATGATGTTCCTATCAGTCGCTGGCGACGGCCGGGCGGCTCGGGAATAATGCCCAGCAGCGGCAGGCCCAGCGCGTGAGGAAGATCCTCCGCCGCACGAACGCGACGGTCCATCATTTCCAGCAGCATGGTGATCCCGATCGACAGGATCGTGCCTGCAAACACTGCGATCAGCGAGTTGATGATGATCCGTGGAGAAGACGGTTCGAGCGGCGGCGTTGCCGCCGTCAGGATATTGACGTTACTCTGCGTCGTCTGGCTCTCCAGGCTGGTCTGGTTCAAGCGGGCCTGCACGGCCTCGTAGGCACGCTGGGCGTTCTCCACGTCCCGCACGAGCACCAAGCCCTCGTCACGCACCTGCTTCAGCTGCAAGACCTTGGTTCGCTGAGCTTCCAGTTCGGCACGAACCTGGCTCTCGCGCGATCGATTGATATCGCTGGTCACGCTTACACCACCAGTCACGCGGCGGGTTTCTTCTGCAATGCGGTTATGGAGTTCGGCAATGTTCGCCTTCAGTTCCACGACCTGCGGATTGTTGTCGCCCAAACGGGAGTTGAGCTCCTGCAGCCGTGCCTGCTGACGCGACAGATCCGACTTGAGGCCGGCAATGACGGGATTCGCCAGCACCTCCTGGAGCTTCTCGGCACTTGCACCCGACGCCTGAGCCTTCCGGCTCGACGACTCGGCCGCCAGCGTCTGGAGCATCACGAGTTGCGAGGACAGTTCGTTCAGGCGGGCGTTTTCGATGTCGAGGCGCTCGTCCGACACGGTGATGCCCTTCTCGCGCTGGAAGGCACTCAGCTTGGTCTGAGCCTTTTCAAGCGCTTCACGGGCCTCTTTGGTCCGCGTATCGAAGAAGTTGCTGTACTGCTTGGCCGGGTCGACGCGCAACTCCAGTGCGGTCTCGATATAGCCCTGGACGAATGCATTGGCCAAGGCGGCTGCAAAGCGCGGATCGGGTGCCTTGTACGAAACCGTGATGACGTTCGACTCCCGCGAAGGCTTGACATCCATGCTCTTCTGGAACGATTCGGCAAGCCAGACGTTGATATCGCCCTCACCGCCGGTCGCGCTCATCCACTGGCTGCGCACCTGCGGGTTGTCCGCCAGTTTCAGGTTGCGAACGACCCGCTGGGCAACGCGATCACTCTGGATGATGTCGACCTGGGTCGCCATGAACGACGGGGACACCATGCCCGGATACATCATGGCCGACACCGGGTCCGGCTTGGAATCCACGACGACGCTGGCCACCGCGGTGTACTTCTTCGGCAGCAGCAAGCTGGTGCCCACCACCACCGCGATCACCGACACCAGGACGAGGATCGCGACTCGCCAGCGGGCACGGAGAATGGAGAGAAACTGGGCGAACGTCATACCACTTCCTCTCAGAACAGGCTTTCCCGGACGTAGACGACGTCGCCATCACGGACGGCATCGGTCATCGACGGCTGGATCACCTCGACCTTTCCGTCAACTCCCTTGCGATGGACGCGGATGCCGCGCTCGGTCCCGCGCTGCGTCAGGCCACCGCCCGTGGCCAAGGCCTGGAGCACCGTCATGCCGCGCTCGAGGCGCATCGCACCGGGCCGCTGCACTTCCCCATAGATATAGACGACGGGCGAACGATCCACCCACACCACGTCGCCGTTCCGGATCACGATGTCGTCGCCCCGATGATTGGCCGCGAACACGGTGGGAAGATCCACCTCCATCCGGTAGGGCTTGCCGTCGCGCACGCCAACGACTGTCACGGTATCCGCACCACCCGGAGCAATGCCTCCGGCGGTGGCGAGCAGATCAGTCAGGCGGAAGTCGGCCGCTTCCAGCGGGAACCGGCCGGGGCGGTTGACCTGACCCAGGACGGAAGCCTGGTTTCCGTGCACTTGAAGCACGAGGACGCTGACCTGCGGCTGCTTGACGAAGCCGCCGCTGCGCAAGCCGTCGGAGATGCGCCTCTCGGCCTCGGTTGGCGACAGTCCACCTAGATGCACGCTGCCCAGCAGCGGATAGGAAAGATTCCCGGCTTCAGAGACACGCCCTTCCAGCGTCAGGTCTGGGTTCTGGTAAACCGTCACCCGGACGATATCCCCGACGCCAAGTCGATAGTCGCCCGCAGAGGCTGCCAAGGAAGAATGCGCCTGCTGCTGCGCCATGGATGCGCCGGAAAAAGTAAGCGCAAGGCCAAAGGCGCATGCAACTGCGCTGAAAAACTTCACACGAGATTTCATTACTTCAGTCCCATGCCTTTGCTGATGGAAGAAGCATCGAGCCCGGCACCGGAAGCACTACGGGACGGGACCGACGCAGAGGGGGTGCCAGACGCAGAAGCATCGGCAGGAGCCGCGGCGGTTCCTGCGAACTTGCCCACGTATTCGATCTTGGCGCCGTCATGAAGCTGTTTCAGGTTACTGTTCACGAGGTCGCGCTTGCGCTCGTTCAGCAGGAACTGCTCGATGGCGGGCTTGGCTTGCTCCAGAGCGACCGGTTGGCTGCGAGAACCGGCAAGGACCACCACCCTCGCTCCACCGGGCACGGGGGTCAGGACAGATTGACCATCCGACATACGGGCCAGCGCATCGAGGCTCTGCAGAGGCACTTGCTCCGCAGCCCGTACGGCTTGGTTTGCCGCGAACTTGAAATCGTTGGCCTTCAGGTATTCAACAAACTCGTTGATGTTCTTCGAAGCATCGAGCTTGCTCTTCAGTCCTTCGACCTGCTCAGGCTTGGCCTCGACCGACAGTTCCTGAATGCTGTAGATCTTGCGATCCTTGAACAGCGCCGGCTTGTCGTCGTAATACTTCTTGATCTCTTCCGGCGTGGGTTTGGTAGCACCCTCGGCAACGCGCTCGAGGTAGGCCCGCGAGATCACTTCACGCTTGGCGGCCTCCAATTGCTGCACCACCTGCGGATCGCGGTCGATCTTCATCTCCTCGGCCTTCTGCACCGCGAGCTCCTGATCGATGAGGCGGTCCAAAATCTGCCTGCTGACGGCATCCGTCTGCTCTGGACGCACGCCTCGTTGCTGCTGAAGAACGAAATTGATCTGGTGGACTGTGATTTCTTCCTTGTTCACCTTGGCGGCAGTCTGGCTCGCGCCATGCTTGCCCTTCTTGTCCCCGCAACCGACCAATAGCACGGTTCCCGCGACAGCGACGAGCACGGCAACCGGCAAAACCTTTTCCAGCGTGCGCAACGGCATATTCTTGCTATTCATCGAATCAGTATCCCACCCAAGTGTGACGAGAAATCCGGCACGTGCCGGAGGCGTTGGCCCACCGCTTCCGCCTTTGTGAAGGTCGCGAGCACGAAGGCTGCGAGTGTAGCGGTGGGCCAGAGTTCAACTGCATCCCCTTAGATGAGGGGACAAACCTGTTACCAGCCTCCCAAAACCGTGGGAAGCGGAGGCAAATGCTGTGCCTGAACCGCCTTCTTCGCCCTGTGGAAGGTCAGCTCAGCACTTGATCCCCACGTGCAGCGCGACCACGCCGGCCGTGAGGTTGTGCACATCCACGTGGCCGAAACCGGCGACTTTCATCATCGCCTTCAGCTCCTGCTGGCCCGGATGCATGCGGATCGACTCGGCCAGGTAGCGGTAGCTCTCGGCATCGCCCGCCACCCACTGGCCGAGCTTGGGCAGCACGTTGAACGAATACCGGTCGTACGCCTTCTCCAGCGGCGCCGCCACCTTGGAAAACTCCAGCACCAGCAGTCGGCCGCCCGGACGCAGCACGCGGCACATCTCGGCCAGCGCACGATCCTTGTGCGTCATGTTGCGCAAGCCGAAGGCGACGCTGACCAGGTCGAAGGCATCGTTGCGAAACGGCAGCACCTCGGCATCGCACAGCGAGGTGGGCAGCACCAAGCCCTCGTCGAGCAGGCGGTCGCGGCCCTGGCGCAGCATGGCCTCGTTGATGTCGGTGTGCACCACCGTGCCGGTGGCGCCCACCTTGCGGGCGAAGGCCCGCGCGAGGTCGCCGGTGCCGCCGGCGATGTCCAGCACCCGATCGCCGGGGCGGGCATTCGCCACGGCCATCGTGTAAGCCTTCCAGGCCCGGTGAAGGCCCATCGACATCAGGTCGTTCATGATGTCGTAGCGCGAGGCGACGGAATCGAACACGCCGCGCACCTTGGTGGCCTTTTCGCGTTCGTCGACTTTCTGGAAGCCGAAATGGGTTTCGCTCATGTGGGTGCTTGCTCCGCTTTCAGTGTCCATGGCCGCACGATGCACCGCCCGGCTCGGGCATCGGTTCATCGCGGTCCTTGCCGGCGGCGGCGAGCCGCTGCTCGTACTGCTGCCACAGCTGGGCCTGCTGGGAGCCCAGAAAGTACAGATAGTCCCAGGTAAACAGCCCCGAGTCGTGACCATCGGAAAAGGTCGGCTTCACCGCGTAATGGCCGATCGGCTCGATCGCCTCGATCGTGACGTCGCGCTTGCCGGTCTGCAGCACCTCCTGCCCGGGGCCATGCCCCTGCACCTCGGCCGATGGCGAATACACCCGCATCAGCTCGAACGGGATCCGGTAGCTGGCGCCATCGTCGAAGCCGACCTCGAGCACGCGGGATTGCTGGTGCACCGTCAGTCCGGTCGGCTGGCGGCGATTGGGGGAGCTGGACATGTCGGCCTCGCTCAAAGATCGGCCAGCGCGGCTGCCAGCGCCCGATCGAGGTCGGACAACGATGCGCGCAAACGTTGCATCCGGGTCACATCCGCCTCGCGCTGGGCCGCGGCCCAGACCGGATGCGGGAAATGGCTGTCCCAGTCGAAGCGGGCGATCACGTGCCAGTGCAGGTGCGGCGTCATGTTGCCGAGCGAGGCGAGGTTCACCTTGGTGGGCGCCAGTTGCTGGCGCAGCGTGAGCTCCACCGCCGCCACCACGTCGAGGCAGCGATGGCGCTCGGGCGCCGGGAGATCGGAGAACTCGGCCACATGCTCGTTCCAGATGACGCGGTAGAACGCCGGGAAGGCCGCGTCCTCAATGCGCACGACGCGCAGCTCGTCGTTGGCCCAGATCGGCAGGCCGCCGACCAGACCGCAGAGTTCGCAGGACGCCGCCCCGCTCATACCAGCACCCGCTCGATGCCGCCAGCGTTGGCGCGCGCTACGTACTCGGGCATCCAGTTCTCGCCGAGGATCTTGCGCGCCATCTCGACGACGATGTAGTCGGCCTCGAGCAGGCCGTTCTGCAGGTCATCCTGATAGCGGTTGAGGCCCATCATGCAGCTGGGGCACGAGGTGAGGATCTTCAGGTCTTCCTTCTCGCCGACCAGGCCCTTGGCGCGCAGCGCCGCCTCGCCCTTGCGGATCTCTTCTTCCTTGCGGAAGCGCACCTGCGTGGAGATGTCGGGCCGGTTGTAGGCCAGGCCGCCGCTCTCGCCGCAGCAGCGCTCGCTCTTGAGCACGCCGTCGCCGACCAGCGCCTTCACGGTCTTCATCGGCTCCTGCTGCTTCAGCGGGCTGTGGCAGGGATCGTGGTACAGGTAGGCGCCCTTGCCCTCGAGCTTGATGCCCTTCTCGAGCAGGAACTCGTGGATGTCGATGATGCGGCAGCCGGGGAAGATCTTGTCGAACTCGTAGCCCTGCAGCTGGTCGTAGCAGGTGCCGCAGCTGACCACCACGGTCTTGATGTCGAGGTAGTTCAGCGTGTTGGCCACGCGGTGGAACAGCACCCGGTTGTCGGTGATGATCTTGTCGGCCTTGTCGTATTGCCCCGAGCCGCGCTGCGGATAGCCGCAGCAGAGATACCCCGGCGGCAACACCGTCTGCACGCCGGCATGCCACAGCATCGCCTGCGTCGCCAGGCCCACCTGCGAGAACAGGCGCTCCGAGCCGCAGCCCGGGAAGTAGAACACCGCCTCGGTGTCGGCGCTGGTCTGCTTCGGGTCGCGGATGATCGGGATGTAGTTCTTGTCTTCCACATCCAGCAAGGCGCGCGCGGTCTTCTTCGGCAGGCCGCCCGGCATCTTCTTGTTGATGAAGTGGATCACCTGCTCCTTGATCGGCGCGGTGCCCACGGTGGCCGGGGGCGCCACCGTCTGCTTGCGGGCGGCCAGCTTCAGCACCTCGTTGCCCAGGCGCTGGGCCTTGAAGCCGAGGTCGGTGAGCGTGTGCGCGATGCGGATGGCCTGCGGCGAGGTGGTGCCGATCATGAAGCCCTGCAGCGCGGCCGCGGGGCGGAAGCTCTTCTGCCCCATCTTGCGCAGCAGGTTGCGCATGTTCATCGACACGTCGCCGAAGTCGATCTTCACCGGGCACGGCGAGGCGCACTTGTGGCAGACCGTGCAGTGGTCGGAGACGTCCTCGAACTCCTCCCAGTGCTTGATGCTGACGCCGCGGCGCGTCTGCTCCTCGTAGAGGAAGGCCTCCACCAGCAGCGAAGTGGCCAGGATCTTGTTGCGCGGGCTGTAGAGCAGGTTGGCGCGCGGCACGTGGGTGGCGCACACCGGCTTGCACTTGCCGCAGCGCAGGCAGTCCTTGATGCTGTCGCTGATGGCGCCGATGTCGCTCTGCTGCATGATCAGCGACTCGTGGCCCATCAGCCCGAAGCTGGGCGTGTAGGCATGCGCGAGGTCGGCGGCGCGCACGTCGTCGCCCAGGCCGCTCACGTCGCGCAGCAGCTTGCCCTTGTTGAAACGGCCCTCGGGGTCGACGCGCTTCTTGTAGTCGGCGAATTGCGCGATCTCGTCGTCGCGCAGGAACTCAAGCTTGGTGATGCCGATGCCGTGCTCGCCCGAGATCACGCCGTCGAGCCGGCGCGCCAGCGCCATGATGCGGCCCACCGCCTCGTGGGCGGTCTGCAGCATCTCGTAGTTGTCGGAGTTGACCGGGATGTTGGTGTGCACGTTGCCGTCGCCGGCGTGCATGTGCAGCGCCACCCACACGCGGCCGCGCAGCACCTCCTTGTGGATGCGCCTGCACTCCTCGACGATCGGCAGGAATTCGCCACCGGCGAAGATGGCCTGCAGCCCCTTGAGCACCTGCGTCTTCCACGAGGCGCGCAGCGTGCCGTCCTGGATCAGCTCGAAGAACGAGCGGCCCTCCGGCTGCACCACGTCGAGCTGCTGCAGCCACTGCTGCCACAGCGCGCGCACCTCGTGCAGCAGTTGCGTGGCCTGCTGCACGCGGTCTTCCAGCAGTTCGGCGCTGGGGATCTCGTTGGCGTCGTCGGTCTTGCCGAGCGGCAGGTTGCCGCGCTGGAAGAAGGCCTCCAGCGCATCGAGCAACTGCAGCTTGTTGCGCAGCGACAGCTCGATGTTGATGCGCTCGATGCCGTTGGTGTACTCGCCCATGCGCGGCAGCGGGATCACCACGTCTTCGTTAATCTTGAAGGCGTTGGTGTGCCGGGCGATGGCCGCCGTGCGCTTGCGGTCGAGCCAGAACTTCTTGCGCGCATCGGCGCTCACCGCGACGAAGCCCTCGCCCGCGCGGCCGTTGGCGATGCGCACCACCTCGCTGGTGGCGCGCGCCACCGCCGCGTCGTCGTCGCCGACGATGTCGCCCACCAGCACCATCTTCGGCAGCGTGCCGCGCTTGCTCTTGGTGGCATAGCCCACCGCGCGCAGGTAGCGGTCGTCCAGGTGCTCCAGGCCGGCCAGGATCGCGCCGCCGGCCTTGGCCTCGGCGAACATGAAATCCTTGATCTCGACGATCGACGGCACTGCGTCCTTGGCGTTGCCGAAGAACTCGAGGCACACCGTGCGCACATGCTGCGGCATGCGGTGCACCACCCAGCGCGCGCTGGTGATCAGGCCGTCGCAGCCTTCCTTCTGGATGCCGGGCAGGCCCGCGAGGAACTTGTCGGTGACGTCCTTGCCCAGGCCTTCCTTGCGGAACACGCGGCCGGGGATGTCGAGCCGCTCGGTGCGCTCCAGCGTCTTGCCCGAGGCATCGAAGTAGCGCAGCTCGAAGCTGGCCACCTCCACGTCGTGGATCTTGCCGAGGTTGTGGTTCAGGCGTACCACCTCCAGCCACTTGGCTTCGGGGGTGACCATGCGCCACGAGGCCAGGTTGTCGAGCGCGGTGCCCCACAGCACCGCCTTCTTGCCGCCGGCGTTCATCGCGATGTTGCCGCCGATGCACGAGGCCTCGGCCGACGTGGGATCGACCGCGAACACATAGCCGCCGCGTTCGGCCGCGTCGGCCACGCGCTGGGTGACGACGCCCGCCTCGGTGAACACCGTGGCCACCGGCTGGTCGACGCCCGGCAGCGACACCAGCTCGACCTCGGTCATCTTCTCGAGCTTCTCGGTGTTGATCACCGCACTCTTCCACGTGAGCGGCACGGCGCCGCCGGTGTAGCCGGTGCCGCCTCCGCGCGGGATGATCGTGAGCCCCAGCTCGACGCAGCCCTTGACCAGCGCGGCCATCTCGACCTCGGTGTCGGGCGTGAGCACGACGAACGGGTATTCGACCCGCCAGTCGGTCGCGTCGGTCACGTGCGACACACGCGACAGGCCGTCGAACTTGATGTTGTCCTTGGCCGTGTGCTTGCCCAGCAGCCGGCGGGTGCGCTTGCGCAGCTCGTCGATCTCGTCGAACGACGACTCGAAGGCCTTGACCGCAGCCTCGGCCGCCACCAGCAGCTCGCCCACCAGCGCATCGCGCTGGGGGTCTGCCTGCGGCTCGCGGCGCTTGCCGATCTCGCCCAGCCGATGGCGCAGCGCCTCGACCAGCTGTGCGCGGCGGCGCGGGTTGTCGAGCAGGTCGTCCTGCAGGTAGGGGTTGCGCTGCACCACCCAGATGTCGCCCAGCACCTCGTACAGCATGCGGGCCGAGCGGCCGGTCTGCCGCTCCTCGCGCAGCCGGTTCAGCACCTCCCAGGCCCTGGAGCCGAGGATGCGGATCACGATCTCGCGATCGGAAAACGAGGTGTAGTTGTACGGAATCTCGCGCAGGCGGGGCGCGGCGGCGTCGGCATCCATCTGGCCGGCGGCCAGCGGGGTCACGGGGAGCGGTGCGTTCATAGGGGCCAGACCCTAGGGCAGGGTCCGCGTGGGCGCTTGAAAGCGAATGGTACCGCAGCGCACAAATGCCCCCATGGCGCAGACCGCCCACACCGGGGGGTTTCCCGGGTGCCCCACCAAGCCCTTCCATGACAGAAACACAGCCCTGTCATACAACGATCACAGACTCTCGCCCCGCGGTCCACGAGGCCGCTACCTGCAAGAGCTGAACGGAGTCCGCATGAAGCACAAGTTCCTCGCCCTGGCCGCTGCCCTGCTCGCCGCATCGTCGGTCCAGGCGCAGACCGAGATCCAGTGGTGGCATTCGATGGGTGGCGCCCTGGGCGAGTGGGTCAACGACCTCGCGAAGGATTTCAACGCCAGCCAGAAGGACTACCGAATCGTCCCCGCGTTCAAGGGCAGCTACGACGAATCGATGACCGCCGCGATCGCCGCGTTCCGCGCCGGCAACGCGCCGCACATCCTGCAGGTGTTCGAGGTCGGCACCGCCACCATGATGGCCAGCAAGGGCGCCATCGTGCCGGTGGGCAAGGTGATGAAGGACGCCGGCTACAAGTTCGATCCGGGTGTCTACGTGCCCGCCGTGGCCGGCTACTACACCGCGCCCAGCGGCGAGATGCTGAGCTTCCCGTTCAACAGCTCCACCACCGTCTTCCACTACAACAAGGACGCCTTCAAGGCCGCCGGCCTCGACCCCGACAAGGCGCCCTCCACCTGGCCCGAGGTGGCACTGGCCGCCGCCAAGCTCAAGGCCGCCGGCCACAAGTGCCCGTTCACCACCAGCTGGATCAGCTGGACACAGCTCGAGAGCTTCTCGGCCTGGCACAACACGCTGTACGCCACCAAGAACAACGGCTTCGGCGGGCTCGATGCACGCCTGGCCTTCGACACGCCGCTGCACCTGCGCCACATCGAGAACCTGGCCAACATGGCGAAGCAGGGTCTGTTCATCTACAAGGGCCGCGGCAATGCGGCCGATGCCACCTTCGTCTCCGGCGAGTGCGCGATGATGACCGGCTCGTCGGCGCTGTACGGCAACGTCAAGCGCAACGCCAAGTTCACCGGCGGCATCGCGCCCCTGCCCTACTACCCCGACGTGGCCGGCGCACCGCAGAACACCGTGATCGGCGGCGCCTCGTTGTGGGTGATGGCCGGCAAGAAGGCGCCGGAGTACAAGGGCGTGGCCGCCTTCTTCGACTACCTGTCCAAGCCCGAAGTGGCGGCCAAGAGCCACCAGCGCACCGGCTACCTGCCGGTGACCAAGGCTTCGTACGAGCTCACCGAGAAGAGCGGCTTCTACCAGCAGAACCCCGGCACCGACGTGGCGGTGACGCAGATGATCCGCAAGACCACCGACAAGTCTCGCGGCATCCGGCTGGGCAACTTCGTGCAGGTGCGCACCATCATCGACGAGGAATTCGAGCAGATCTGGGCCGGCAAGAAGACGCCAAAGGAAGGCATCGATACCGCCATCAAGCGCGGCAACGAGCAGCTGGAGCGCTTCCAGAAGACCGCAAAACTCTGACCACGGTCGCCAGTGGAAAAACGCGCCCGCTTCCGCTCAGGATGGCTGCCATGGCTGCTGATCGCTCCGCAGATGGCGGTCATCCTCGTGTTCTTCTTCTGGCCCGCCGGGCAGGCGGTCTACCAGAGCCTGCTGACACAGGACGCCTTCGGCACCTCGACCGAGTTCGTCGGGCTCGAGAACTTCCGGCGCCTCTTCGCCGATGAAAGCTACCTGGCTTCATTCAAGACCACCGCGTTCTTCTCGGTCGCGGTGGCGGTGTGCGGCCTGTCGCTCGCGCTGCTGCTGGCGGTGATGGCCGACCGCGTGGTGCGCGGCGCCGCCGTCTACAAGACGCTGCTGATCTGGCCCTATGCGGTGGCGCCTGCCGTGGCCGGCGTGCTGTGGGTGTTCATGTTCGCATCGCCGATGGGCGTCGTGGCGTATGCGCTGCAGTTCGTGGGCATCGAGTGGAACCACCTGCTCAACGCACGCCACGCGATGGCGCTGATCGTGATGGCCGCGGTGTGGAAGCAGATCTCGTACAACTTCCTGTTCTTCCTCGCCGGCCTGCAGGCCATCCCGCGTTCGCTGATCGAGGCGGCCGCGATCGACGGGGCCTCGCCGTGGCGCCGCTTCTGGACCATCGTGTTCCCGCTGCTGTCGCCCACCACCTTCTTCCTGCTGGTGATCAACGTGGTCTACGCCTTCTTCGACACCTTCGCGATCGTCGATGCGGCCACGCAGGGCGGGCCGGGCAAGGAGACGGCGATCCTGGTCTACAAGGTCTACTACGACGGCTTCAAGGCGCTGGACATGGGCGGCTCGGCCGCGCAGTCGGTGGTGCTGATGGCGATCGTGATCGCGCTCACGGTGCTGCAGTTCCGCTTCGTCGAACGCAAGGTGCAGTACTGATGGTCGAGAACCGCCCTGCCCTCACCGTGCTGTCGCACCTCGTGCTGGTGCTCGGTGTGCTGATCGTCGCCTTTCCGGTCTACCTCACGCTGGTCGGCTCCACGCATTCGGCTGCCGAGATCGCGCAGAGCCGGCCGCTCTCGCTGCTGCCCGGCGCGCACATGGCCGAGACCTACAAGGCGGCGCTCTTCGGCGGCACCACCAGCACCGGCAGCCACATCGCCGCCGCCGCGCCGATGCTGTGGGTCAGCCTGGTGAGCGCGCTGGCCATCGCGATCGGAAAGATCGCGATCTCGCTGCTGTCGGCGTTTGCCATCGTCTATTTCCGCTTCCCGTTCCGCGCCGCGGTGTTCTGGATGATCTTCGTCACGCTGATGCTGCCGGTGGAGGTGCGCATCGGGCCGACTTATTCGGTGGTGTCCAGCCTCGGCATGCTCAACACCTATGCCGGCCTGACGATCCCGCTGATCGCCTCGGCCACCGCCACGTTTCTCTTCCGCCAGTTCTTTCTCTCGATCCCCGACGAGCTCGCCGAGGCCGCGCGCATCGACGGCGCCGGGCCGATGCGGTTCTTCATCGACGTGCTGTTGCCGCTGTCGGCCACGCCGATGGCGGCGTTGTTCGTGATCCAGTTCATCTACGGCTGGAACCAGTACCTCTGGCCGTTGCTGGTGACCACCGACGAATCGATGTACCCGGCGGTGCTGGGCATCAAGCGGCTGATCGCCGGCGAGGCCTACACCGAGTGGAACGTCGTGATGGCCACCGCAATGCTGGCGATGCTGCCGCCGGCGGTCGTCGTGATCGCGATGCAGAAGTGGTTCGTCAAGGGCCTGGTCGACGCCGAGAAATAGCAGACAAGAACAAGCAAACGATGGCAAGCATTTCACTGCGCAAGGTGGTCAAGCGCTATGGCCGGGGGCCGATCGCCAACCCGGTGATCCACGGCATCGACGCCGAAATCGGCGACGGCGAGTTCGTCGTGATCGTCGGGCCTTCGGGCTGCGGCAAGTCGACGCTGCTGCGCATGGTGGCGGGGCTCGAGGAGATCACCGAAGGCGAGATCGCCATCGGCCCGCGCGTGGTCAACCGGCTGGAGCCGGCCGAGCGCGACATCGCGATGGTGTTCCAGAACTACGCGCTCTACCCGCACATGAGCGTGTACGAGAACATGGCCTACGGGCTCAAGATTGCCAAGACGCCCAAGGCCGAGATCGACGCCCGCGTGAACAAGGCCGCCAGGATCCTCGAGCTCACGCAGTTGCTCGAGCGCAAGCCACGCCAGCTCTCGGGCGGTCAGCGCCAGCGGGTGGCGATGGGCCGCGCGATCGTGCGGCAGCCGCAGGTGTTCCTGTTCGACGAACCGCTGTCCAACCTCGACGCCAAGCTGCGCGCGCAGACGCGGCTCGAGATCCAGAAGCTGCATGCCGAACTGGGCGTGACCTCGCTGTTCGTCACGCACGACCAGGTCGAGGCGATGACGTTGGCACAGCGCATGATCGTGATGAACGCCGGCCGCATGGAGCAGTTCGGCACGCCCGAAGAGGTGTATGCCCGGCCGGCCACCACCTTCGTCGCCGGCTTCATCGGCTCACCGCCGATGAACCTGCTGCACGGCCGCGCCGACGGCGATGTGTTCGGCATCACCGGCCAGGGCCTGCCGCTGCCGCAGGCCGCGCCGTGCGATGGGCCGCTGATCCTCGGCGTGCGGCCCGAGCATGTGCAGCTGGGCGGCCACGGCAGCTGGGCCTTGAAGGTGGAGATGGTCGAGATGCTGGGCGCCGAGCGCTTGGTGCACGGACGTCTCGGCTCGGCGGCCTTCACGGCGCGCATCGCGGCCACCGACCCGGTGCCGCGCGTGGGGCAGACGGTGATGGCCACGGTGTCGCGCGATCATCTGCACTGGTTCGACGAACAGACGCGGCAGCGCGTCGCCTGACGATGAGCATGAACGCAGACTGGCCCTACCCCTTCTGGATCGCGCACCGCGGCGCCGGCAAGCTGGCGCCGGAGAACACGCTGGCGGCGTTTCGTCTCGGCGCGTCGCACGGGTATCGCGCGTTCGAGTGCGACGTGAAGCTGAGCGCCGACGACGTGCCGTTCCTGCTGCACGACGCGACCCTGGAACGCACGACGCCGGCGCAGGGCATCGCCGGCCAGCGCGCATGGAGCGAGCTGTCGCGGCTCGATGCCGGCGGCTGGCACAGCCGCGGCTACGCGGGCGAACCCCTGCCCACTCTGGAGGCGATCGCCGCCTACGTGCGCCGCAACGGCTTCGCACTCAACATCGAGATCAAGCCCACGCCGGGGACCGAGCTGCACACCGGCCGGCTCGTCGCGCAGGCCGCGGCCGGCCTGTGGCAGGGCGATGCGGTGCCGCCGCTGCTGAGCTCGTTCGAGCCACCGGCACTCGCGGCCGCGCGCGAGACCGCACCACAGTTGCCGCGCGCGCTGCTGCTCGACACATTGCCCGAGGGCTGGCTGGAGCTGGCGCTGTCGCTGCAATGCGTGGCCGTCGTGACCAACCACCGCGTGATGGACGCACCCGTGCTCGCGCGCGTGCACCAGGCCGGCTTGCGTGCGCTGGTCTACACGGTCAACGAAAGGCCCGAGGCCCAGCGCCTGCTCGCGCTCGGCATCGACGGCATCATCACCGACGCCGTCGACCGCTTCGCGCCGCGCGATTTCTGCGTAGCGAGTTAGAGGGCTGAATCAGGTAATGCGGTGGGCCCGCCGCCCACCGTGGCCTCGATGCCCAGCGCATCGTGCTCGTTCTCCGGCTTCGGCAGCGTCTTCACGCTGCGGATCACCGGCACGCGCATCGCGACGAATGCCAGCAGCAGCGCCGTGGCGCCCGAGAAGCCAAGCGCCGCGCGCAGCCCCAGGTGCTCGCCCAGCCAGCCGCCGAGCAGGGCACCCGGCCCGGCGGGGATCAGGATCAGCCAGCGCATCGTGCTGGTCATGCGGCCCAGCAGCGGCTCGGGCGTGACCGCCTGGCGCAGCCCGAGGAAGTTGATGAAGATCAGCACCGCGCCCACGCCGAACATCAGCAGCATCAGCACGAAGGCCGCGACACCCCACGCATCCGCCGGCGCCAGCGCGAGCAGCAGCCAGCCCAGGCCGCACACCGCGAAGCCCAGCACCAGCGTCGGCCCCGGCCCCAGCCTGCGGCTCAGGCGGTTGCCGAACACGCTGGCCATCACGGTGCCCACGCCGAGCCCGACATAGCTGAGGCCGATGGCATGCTCGGACAGCCCGAGCACCCGCGTCGCGAACAGGATCTGCACCACCACCGCGCCGTTGTGGCACATCTGCCAGATGCCGACGCTGGCCGCCAGCGCCACCAGCAGCTTGTGCCCGCGCACGAAGCGCACGCCGGCCCGCAGGTCGCGCCAGAAATGCGCATCGGGCCGCGGCTGCCGCACCTCGTGCACACGCACGCCGCGCAGGATCAGCGCCGACAACGTGAGCGCGGTGGCGTCGACCAGCAGCGCCACCGGCGCGCCCACCAGCTTGATCAGCGCGCCGGCCACGCCCGGCCCCGCCACCTCGGCGCCGGAAGACGCCAGCGCATTCTTCGCATGCGCCTCGACCAGCCGCTCGCGCGCCACCACCTGCGTCAGCACGATCTGTGCGGCGCTTCCAGCCGTGGTGTGCACGGTGCCGATGACGAAACCGACGACATAGAGCAAAGGCATGCCCAGCACATCGAAATACCAGGCCAGCGGCACGCTGGCCACCGCCGCGGCCAGCAGCAGCTCGCCGGCCACGTAGACCGGCAGCTTGCGCACGCGGTCGAGCCACACGCCCGAGGGCAGCGAGAACAGCACGAAGGGCAGGATCTCCATCGCCGTCAGCAGCCCCATCTGTGTGGGCGAGGCATGCAGCAGCAAGGCGGCCGTGAGCGGCAAGGCCAGCATCGTGACCTGGTTGCCCAGCGAACTGATGAGGATCGAAGTCCAGAGCCGGCGATAGATCGCCTGGCGCAGCAGATCCTCGGCCGGCAGCCAGCGGTCGATGCGCCTTGCCAGCCGCAAGGCGATGGCCTGTCTCACTTGTTGTCTCCCCGGATGGCGGCGGATGACGCCCGGTCGGCATCCCCTGGCCTCGTCGATGTCGGTCACATGCGAAGAGCCATCGTACCGCGGGCCCGATTGGTGCGCAGGCGTCAACAGGCGTGGAATTGCAACGCCAGATTCCCTCCTAAGAGGGAGTGCTTCGTGCGAATAGCGCGCTTAGCATTCAGGTAGCGACGCAGGATCGCCGGGAGGGGGCTGTGACCAAAGAATTGGAGACTGACGATGGACAACAACGGCCTGCACATCCTGCACCTGGAAGACGACGTCATCGATGCCGACCTCGCCCATCGCGCTGTCGCCGACTGGGGCCTGCCCGTGCACTGGCACACGGTGGCCTCCCGCGCGGCCTTCGACGAGGCGCTGGCGCGCCAACCCTTCGATGCCATCCTGAGCGACCACAGCCTGCCAGGCCTCGACGGTTTGCAGGCGCTGCATATCGCACGTGAAGACCGGCCGGAGGCGCCCTTCCTGTTCCTGAGCGGCAGCTCGAACGAACAGCGGGTGCAGCAGTGCGTCGAAGCAGGCGCGCGCGACTTCGTCACCAAGAACGAGATGTGGCGGCTGCGGCTCGCGCTGCAGCACTTGCGCGACCATGTCGAGCGCCGCCGGCTCGAGCGCGAGAACCACGGCATGTCGGTACTCGTCGAGGTGGTGCAGAAGCTCTCGCTCGCTCGCCGCCTCGAAGACGTGATGGCCATCGTGCGCGAAGGCGCCCGCGACCTGACCGGCGCCGACGGCGTGACCTTCGTGCTGCGCGACCGCGAGCACTGCTTCTATGCCGACGAGGATGCGATCGGCCCGCTGTGGAAAGGCCAGCGCTTTCCGCTTGAAGGCTGCATCAACGGCTGGGCCATGCTGAACCGGCAGACGGTCGTCATCCCCGATGTCTACGCTGATTCACGCATCCCTGTCGACGCCTACCGGCGCACCTTCGTCAAGAGCCTGGTCATCGCACCGATCCGCACGCAATCGCCGATCGGCAGCATCGGCTACTACTGGGGCCGGCCGCACCGCGCCACCGACCAGGAGGTCAGGCTGATCCAGGCGCTGGCCGACACGACCTCGGTGGCGATGGAGAACGTGCAGCTGTTCGCCGACCTCGACCAGCGCGTGCGCGTGCGCACCGCCGAGCTGCAGCAGGCCAACGAAGAGCTCGAGGCCTTCTCGTATTCCGTGTCGCACGACCTGCGGGCGCCGCTGCGCGCGGTCGACGGATATGTGCGGCTGCTGCAGGAGCGCAGCGCGCAGCAGCTCGACGACGAAGGCCGGCGCTTCCTGTCCACCGTGCAGGGCTCGGCCCAGCGCATGGGCATCATCATCGAAGACCTGCTCAAGCTCTCGAAGATCGGCCGCAGCCAGCTGCACCAGCGCATGGTCAACCTGAGCGTGATTGCGCGCGACGTGTTCAACGCGCTGCGCACCGCCGTGCCGAAACGCGACGTCTCGATCGACATGGCGAGCGAGCTGTGGGTCTATGGCGACCCGGGCCTGATGCGCACGGTGATGGAGAACCTGCTGTCCAACGCCTGGAAATACTCGGCCAAGCGGGCCCGCGCCCGCATCGAGCTGCAGCCCTGGGTCACGCCCGAAGGCGAGAAGGGCTTCTGCGTGCGCGACAACGGCGCCGGCTTCGACATGGCCCATGCCGGCCGATTGTTCGAGCCCTTCCGCCGCATGCACCAGGAGAGCGAGTTCAGCGGCATCGGCATCGGCCTGGCCATCGTGCGCCGCGTGGTGCAGCGCCATGGCGGCCGCGTATGGGCCGAGGCGCGCAAGGACGAAGGCGCGAGCTTCTTCGTCGTGTTGCCGCCGGCACCGCCACCTGCCTGATCGCTTATCCCCTTTGGGACAGACCGCGCAGCGGTCAGGGGCGATGCCCGTTAGCGCCCACGGTTTGCACGGGTTTCCCGGGCAAGCCGTGCAGCCCCCTCGGGGGGCGGCCGCCCGACGGCCGGGGGCTAACTACGATAGTCGGCGTTGATGCTGACGTAGTCGTGCGAGAAGTCGCAGGTCCACACGGTGGCCTGCGACGCGCCGCGGTGCAGGTCGACCCGCACGGTGATCTCGGCCTGCTTCATCACGCGCTGGCCGTCTTCCTCGCGATACTGCGGGCGGCGGCCGCCGCGCTCGGCGACATGCACGTCGTCGAGGAACAGGTCGATCGTCGACTGGTCGAGGTCGGTGATGCCGGCATAGCCCACCGCACACAGGATGCGACCGAGGTTGGGATCGCTCGCGAAGAACGCGGTCTTGACCAGCGGCGAATGCGCGATGGCATAGGCCACCTGCTTGCACTCGGCCTCGTTCTTTCCGCCTTCGACCTTCACGGTGATGAACTTGGTGGCGCCTTCGCCGTCGCGCACGATGGCCTGCGCCAGCGTCTGCGCCACGGCCACCACCGCTTCACGCAGTGCCTTGCCATCGGCCGAGCTCAGATCGGTGATTTCGGCATGGCCGGCCTGGCGCGAGGCCAGCAGCACGAAGGAATCGTTGGTCGAGGTGTCGCCGTCGATGGTGATGCGGTTGAACGAGAGATCGGCCGCCTCGCGCACCAGCGCCCGCAGCGCCGCGGGCGAGATCACCGCATCGGTGGCCACGAAGCCGAGCATCGTCGCCATGTTGGGCCGGATCATGCCGGCGCCCTTGCTGATGCCGGTGACGGTGACCGTCTTGCCGCCGATCGTGACCTGGCGCGACGCCGCCTTGGGCAGCGTGTCGGTGGTCATGATCGCCTGGGCGGCGTTGGCCCAGTTGTCTTCGCGCAGGTCGGACAGCGCAGCCGGGAGCCCGGCCTGGATGCGGTCAACCGGCAGCGTCTCCATGATCACGCCGGTGGAGAACGGCAGCACCTGCTCGGGTGCGATCTCCAGGTGGCGCGCCAACGCCACGCAGGTGGTGTGCGCCCGCACCAGGCCGTCTTCGCCGGTGCCGGCGTTGGCATTGCCGGTGTTGACGATCACCGCCCGCACTTCGGCGCTGCCCGCCAGGTGCTTGCGGCACAGCTGCACCGGCGCCGCGCAGAAACGGTTCTGCGTGAACACGCCGGCGGCGATGCTGCCTTCGGCCAGCGAGAACACGGTCAGGTCCTTGCGGTTGGCCTTGCGCACACCGGCCATCGCAATGCCGATCTTCACGCCGGGGACGGGGTGCAGATCTTGCGGATTCGGAACGCTCAGGTTGACGGGCATTGCGAACTCCAGATCAGGCGAGTTTGCCGTGGCACTGCTTGTACTTCTTGCCGCTGCCGCAGGGGCACGGATCGTTGCGGCCCACCTTGGGCACCACCGTCGACGGGTCGGCCTCCTGGCTGACGCTGCCGTCATCGTTGGGGTGCGTGTAGGTCACGTTGCTGATGTGGCCGGCATGGTCCTCGATCGCCTCGGCGGCCTGCGCCACCTGCTCCTGCGACTGGATACGCACGGTCATCAGCACGCGGGTGACCTCGAGCTTCACCACGTCGAGCAGCTGGCCGAACAGCTCGAAGGCCTCGCGCTTGTATTCCTGCTTCGGGTTCTTCTGCGCATAGCCGCGCAGGTGGATGCCCTGGCGCAGGTAGTCGAGCGCGGCCAGGTGCTCGCGCCAGTGCGAGTCGATCGACTGCAGCAGCACCATGCGCATGAAGGGCGTGAACTGCTCGAGGCCCACGATCGCGACCTTGGCCTCGAAGGCCTCGTCGGCGGCCTTGGCCACCTTCTCGACAATGTCTTCGTCGGTGATCGCGTTGCTCTTCTCGACCTCGGCCTTCAGCGCGACCTCGAGCTGCCATTCGTCCTTGAGCACCTTCTCCAGGCCATCGAGGTCCCACTGCTCCTCGACGCTGTCCTGCGGCACGAAGGTACGCACCACGTCTTCCATCGCCGAGCGGCGCAGGTTGGCGATCTGCGCCACCAGCGACTCGGCCTCAAGGATGTCGTTGCGCTGCTGGTAGATGACCTTGCGCTGGTCGTTCGACACGTCGTCGTACTCGAGTAGCTGCTTGCGCACGTCGAAGTTGCGGGCCTCGACCTTGCGCTGCGCGCTCTCGATGCTGCGCGTGACGATGCCGGCCTCGATCGCCTCGCCCTCGGGCATCTTCAGCCGGTCCATGATCGCGCGCACGCGGTCGCCGGCGAAGATGCGCATCAGCGGGTCTTCGAGCGACAGGTAGAAGCGCGAGGCGCCGGGGTCGCCCTGGCGGCCCGAGCGGCCGCGCAGCTGGTTGTCGATGCGGCGGGATTCGTGGCGCTCGGTCGCGATGATGCGCAGGCCGCCCAGCGCCTTCACCTGATCGTGCAGGCCCTGCCATTCGTCCTTGAGCTTCTGAATGCGGCGCTGCTTCTCGTCTTCGGGGATGCTGGGATCCTCTTCGACGAACTGGATCTGCTTCTCGGCGTTGCCGCCCAGCACGATGTCGGTGCCGCGGCCCGCCATGTTGGTGGCGATGGTCACCGCCTTCGGCCGGCCGGCCTGCGCGACGATCTCGGCTTCCTTGGCGTGCTGCTTCGCGTTGAGCACCTGGTGCGGCAGCTTGGCCTGCGTGAGCAGCTGCGACACCAGCTCGGAGTTCTCGATCGAGGTGGTGCCCACCAGCACCGGCTGGCCGCGCTCGTAGCAGTCGCGGATGTCCTGCACCACCGCGTTGTACTTCTCGCGTGCGGTCTTGTAGACGAGGTCGAGCTCGTCCTTGCGGATCGTCGGCTTGTTCGGCGGGATCACCACCGTTTCGAGGCCGTAGATCTCCTGGAATTCATAGGCCTCGGTGTCGGCCGTGCCCGTCATGCCGCCCAGCTTGCCGTACATGCGGAAGTAGTTCTGGAAGGTGATCGAGGCCAGCGTCTGGTTCTCGTTCTGGATGCGCACACCCTCCTTCGCTTCCACGGCCTGGTGCAGGCCGTCGGACCAGCGGCGGCCCGTCATCAGGCGGCCGGTGAATTCGTCGACGATCACCACCTCGCCGTTCTGCACCACGTAGTGCTGGTCGCGGTGGTAGAGGTGCTGGGCCCGCAGCGCTGCGTACACATGGTGCATCAGCGTGATGTTGGCCGGGTCGTAGAGGCTCGCGCCCTCGGCCAGCAGGCCGGCTTCGGCGAGGATGCGCTCGGCGTTCTCATGGCCCTCTTCGGTGAGGAAGACCTGGTGCGACTTCTCGTCGACCGTGAAGTCGCCCGCCTCGATCACGCCTTCGCCGGTGCGCGGGTCGGCTTCGCCGATCTGCTTCTTCAGCTTGGGCACCACCGCGTTGATGCGCACGTAGAGCTCGGTGTGGTCCTCGGCCTGGCCGCTGATGATCAGCGGGGTACGGGCCTCGTCGATCAGGATCGAGTCCACCTCGTCGACGATCGCGTAGTTGAGGCCGCGCTGCACGCGGTCGCCGCGCTCGTAGACCATGTTGTCGCGCAGGTAGTCGAAGCCGAACTCGTTGTTCGTGCCGTAGGTGACGTCGGCCGCGTAGGCCTCCTGCTTCTCGTCGCGCTGCATGCCGGGCACGTTGACGCCCACCGACAGGCCGAGGAAGTTGTACAGCCGGCCCATCCACTCGGCATCGCGCCGCGCGAGGTAGTCGTTAACCGTCACCACGTGCACGCCCTTGCCGGGCAGCGCATTCAGGTAGACCGGCAGCGTGGCCATCAGCGTCTTGCCCTCGCCGGTGCGCATCTCGGCGATCTTGCCGTAGTGCAACGACATGCCGCCAATCAGCTGCACGTCGAAGTGGCGCATCTTCAGCACGCGCTTGCCGGCCTCGCGCACCACCGCAAAGGCCTCAGGCAGCAGGTCGTCGAGCGTGCTGCCCTGTGTGAGGCGCTGGCGGAACTCGTCGGTCTTGGCCTTGAGCTGCTCGTCGCTCAGCTTCTCGAGCTGAGGCTCCAGGCTGTTGATCTTCTGCACCATGCTCCGGTATTGCTTGAGCAGGCGGTCATTGCGGCTACCGAAAATCTGGGTGAGAAGCTTGGGCAACATCAGCGTATGGGCTTGAATGGACGGCAGCCCGCCGCTTGTGGGCGCGGGAGCGTGTGCGACAACGTGAGGATCGGCATCCGCTTTGCAAGGGGCCGTGCCGCAAAGCGCGAAAGTTTAGCACCCGGGGGTATGACAGCCTGTGACCGGCGGAGCCAGGCTGAAGGGCGGCTGGCTACACTGCCAGCATGCGCCGGAAGTACCCGCCATCCCAGGCCCTGCCCATCCATTCCGCGATGGACAAGAGCGATGCGCTGGCCAGGCTGATGCAGCGGGTGCGCGATTCGAACGCGCGTTTCGAGGTGGTCCAGGCCCGCCTGCCCGAGGCGCTGCGCGCACTCGTGCAGCCGGGACCGGTCGACGACGAGGGCAACTGGTCATTGCTGGTCGCCAACGGGGCGGCGGCGGCCAAGCTGCGCCAGATGGTGCCGCTGCTGCAGCAGGCGCTGCGCGAGCAGGGCTGGCAGGATGCGAAGCTGCGGATCAAGGTGATGAACCGCGCCTGACCCCTCCGGAAGAAGGGCTGGTGCCGGCTATCCGACTCGAACGGATGACCTACCGCTTACAAGGCGGTTGCTCTACCAACTGAGCTAAGCCGGCAAGGCCTCGCGAGCCGCCGATTGTAGGCGGCCGCTTCGGTTTACTTGATGCGCTTGAGGGCCGGCCGGCCGCCACCGGGCGACGGTGGTTCGGGCGGCGTGGGGGCCCCGTCGGTGCCGGCAGCTTCGGGCGCGCCTTCCGGCTTCAACTCGGCCGGCGCAGCGGACTCGTTCTCGCTCGAGGCGAGACGCAGGCCGCGCGAGGCGGCCGCGGGCGGCTTGTCCGTGCGGGCTTCGGGCGCCGAAGAATCGGCCGCCGCAGCTTCGGTGGGCACCGGGAAGGCCATGCCCTGGCCGTTCTCGCGCGCGTAGATCGCCACGACGTGGTCGACCGGCACGATGATCTCGCGCGCGGCGCCGCCGAAGCGGGCCTTGAACTCGATCATCTCGTTGCCGAGCTTCAGCCCCGAGGTGGCCTCGAAGCCGACGTTGAGCACGATCTCGTTGTTCTTCACGTACTCCATCGGCACCTGCACGCTGCGGTCGACGAACACCGCGATGTACGGCGTGAAGCCGTTGTCGGTGCACCAGTCGTGCAGCGCACGGATCAGGTACGGCCGGGTGGACGTGCCCTGGTTGTCGGTGGGAGCGGCCGGCGTCGTGCCCATCTTGTCCTTCGTCTTACTTGCGCATGACCTTTTCGGACGGCGTCAGCGCCTCGATGTAGGCCGGGCGCGAGAAGATGCGCTCGGCGTACTTCAGCAGCGGCGCCGCATTCTTCGACAGGTCGATGCCGTAGTAGTCCAGGCGCCACAGCAGCGGCGCGATGGCCACGTCGAGCATCGAGAAGTCGTCGCCCAGCATGTACTTGTTCTTCAGGAAGATCGGCGCCAGCTGGGTCAGGCGGTCCTTGATCTGCGAACGCGCCTTCTCGAGCTGCTTGTCGGTCGGCTTGGTCGCCTGGCCGCGGCCTTCGAGCACGTTGACGTGGGCGAACAGCTCCTTCTCGAAGTTGAGCAGGAACAGGCGCACGCGCGCACGGGCCACCGGGTCGCCGGGCATCAGCTGCGGATGCGGGAAGCGCTCGTCGATGTACTCGTTGATGATGTGCGACTCATACAGGATGAGGTCGCGCTCCACGAGGATGGGCACCTCGTTGTACGGGTTCATCAGGGCGATGTCTTCCGGCTTGGCGAACAGGTCGACGTCGCGGATCTCGAAATCCATGCCCTTCTCGAACAGCACGAAACGGCAGCGGTGCGAATAGGGGCAGGTGGTTCCGGAGTAAAGCACCATCATGGCGGTGGGCTCCCAATCTAACGATCTCAAAAAACCAAGACGCGCAGCGGGCGTTGGGTCACACCCGCTGCGCGCACGACCCGGGCTTGAGGGGCACCCGGGCCGCTCACGTCACTTGACGTCTTTCCAGTACGCGGCGTTCAGGCGCCACGCGATCACGGTGAACACACCGAGGAAGATCAGCACCCACACGCCCAGGCGCACGCGGTGCTCCTGCTGCGGCTCGCCCATCCACTGAAGATAGGCGACGAGGTCGGCCACTGCATTGTCGTACTCCAGCGGCTGCAGCTTGCCCGGCTGGACCTGTTCGAAGCCCTTGAAGACGTGGATCTTCTTCGCGTGGTCGTGCGGATCTTCCTCTTCGGCGAAGTGCGCGACACGCTGGCCCTGCAGATCCCACAGCACGTGCGGCATGCCGACGTTGGGGAAGACCAGATTGTTCCAGCCGGTCGGGCGGGTGGGATCGGTGTAGAAGGTGCGCAGGTAGGTGTAGAGGTAGTCGGCCCCGCTGCCGCCGGCGCCGGCGCGCGAGCGCGCGATCAGCGTCAGGTCGGGCGGCGTGGCGCCGAACCAGTCCTTGGCCTGCTTCGGATCGAGCGAGACCTTCATCGTGTCGCCGACCTTCTCGGAGGCGAACAGCAGGTTCTTCTTGATCTGGTCTTCGGAGAGGCCGATGTCGCGCAGCCGGTTGTACCGCATGAACGAAGCCGAATGGCAGTTCAGGCAGTAGTTGACGAACAGCTTGGCGCCGTTCTGCAGCGCCGCCACGTCGTTGAGCTTCTCGACCGGGAACTTGTCCCACGCCATGCCGCCCTCGGAAGCGAGGGCGGAGCCCACGAAGGACAGCGCGGCCAGCAGGCAAACGATGAGTTTCTTCATGATGCTTGTGACTTTCGCCTTCGATCAGTGAGCGTGGTAGGTCACACGGTCGGGGACCGGCTTGAAGGTGCCGAGCTGGCTCCACCACGGCATCAGCAGGAAGAAGCCGAAGTAGAACACTGTACCGACCTGGGCGATGAGGGTGCCGGTGTCCGACGGCGGCTGGATGCCGAGGTAGCCCAGCACCAGGAAGAAGACCACGAACACCAGGTACAGCCACATGTGCCAGCTGGGGCGATAGCGGATCGACTTGGCGGGGCTCCGGTCGAGCCAGGGCAAGAAGAACAGGATCACGACCGCGCCGCCCATCACGACCACGCCCCAGAACTTCGGATCGAAGGTCTGCAGCAACGCGATCGCAACGACCGCACCGATCACTGCCGCCACCTTCACCGCACCAGAACGCGCCTTGACCAGCGCCCCCAGCGCGGCCAGGCCGGCGAGCAGGCTGAACACGTTGACCATCACCGTGGTGGTGGCGCGCAGCATCGAGTAGAACGGCGTGAAGTACCAGACCGGCGCGATGTGCGGCGGCGTCTTCAGCGGGTCGGCCGGAATGAAGTTGTTGTACTCGAGGAAGTAGCCGCCGAGTTCGGGCGCGAAGAAGATGATCGCGCTGAACACCATCAGGAACACGCTGACGCCGAAGATGTCGTGCACCGTGTAGTACGGATGGAACGGGATGCCGTCGAGCGGGCGGCCGTTGGCGTCCTTCTTCGCCTTGATCTCGACACCGTCGGGGTTGTTCGAGCCCACTTCGTGCAGCGCGATGATGTGCGCCACCACCAGGCCGATCAGCACCAGCGGGATCGCGATCACGTGGAAGCTGAAGAAGCGGTTCAGCGTGGCATCGCTCACCACGTAGTCGCCGCGGATCAGCAGCGCGAGGTCGGGGCCGACGAAGGGCACGGCGGCGAACAGGTTCACGATCACCTGCGCACCCCAGTACGACATCTGGCCCCAGGGGAGCAGGTAGCCGAAGAAGGCCTCGGCCATCAGGCACAGGAAGATCGCGCAGCCGAAGATCCACACCAGCTCGCGCGGCTTGCGGTACGAGCCGTACAGCAGGCCGCGGAACATGTGCAGGTACACGACGATGAAGAACGCCGATGCGCCGGTGGAGTGCATGTAGCGGATCAGCCAGCCCCAGGGCACGTCGCGCATGATGTACTCGACGGAGGCGAAGGCGAGGCCCGCGTCCGGCTTGTAGTTCATCACCAGGAAGATGCCGGTGACGATCTGGATCACCAGCACCAGCAGCGCCAGCGAGCCGAAGATGTACCAGAAGTTGAAGTTCTTCGGCGCGTAGTACTCGCCGACGTGCTCGTTGTAGAGCTTGGTCAGCGGGAAGCGATTGTCGATCCAGTTCAGCAGCTTGGCCGCGGCCGGAGCGCTGGGAGAAATCTCTTTGTATTCAGCCATGCTTCGTCACCTCGTTGCGTGCTTCTTCAGGCCTTCTTCGCTTCACCGATCAGCAGGCGCGTGTCGGAGAGGAAGGTGTAGGGCGGCACTTCGAGGTTGTCGGGCGCCGGCTTGTTCTTGAAGACGCGACCCGCGAGGTCGAAGGTGGAGCCGTGGCAGGGGCAGAGGAAGCCGCCTTGCCAGTCGTCGGGCAGCGAGGGCTGCGCACCCGGCTGGAACTTCTCGGTCGGCGAGCATCCCAGGTGGGTGCAGATGCCGACCACGACCAGGTATTCCTTCTTCAGCGAGCGCCACTCGTTGCGCGTCTCGGGCATCGGGGTGAGCTCGTCCTGCTTGCGATCCGACTTGGGATCGGCCACCAGCGCATCGGTCTTCTGCAGCGACGCCAGCATCTCGGGCGTGCGGCGCACGATCCACACCGGCTTGCCACGCCATTCGACCGTCTTCTTCTGGCCGGGCTGCAGATCGCCGATGTCCACTTCGACCGGTGCCCCCGCAGCGCGGGCGCGCTCCGAAGGCTGGAAGCTGGCGACGAAGGGCACGGCTGTCGCCACGCCACCGACGGCACCTGCACCACATGCGATCGCGACCCAGGTGCGACGACCTTGGTCGACTTCAGGCTTACTCATGGGGGATCCTCGGAGCTGAACTACTGATCAAGGGGCAACCGAGGATTCTAGCGGACGAGTCAAGGGGCACCTGCCTCGCCGCGCACACTCTTGACTTGGCACCAAGCTCGGCAATACTGCCCGCCACACCTCAGAGGGGAAGCGCGATGGGATTCATCACCGAGTTCAAGCAGTTCGCCATCAAGGGCAATGTCGTCGACCTCGCGGTCGGCGTGATCATCGGCGGCGCCTTCGGCAAGATCGTCGACTCCGTGGTCAAGGACCTGATCATGCCGGTGGTGGGCAAGATCTTCGGCGGGCTCGACTTCTCCAACTACTTCGTGATGCTGTCGTCACCACCGCCCGGCTACAGCGGGCCGATGACCTACGAAGCGCTCACCAAGGCCGGCGTGCCGCTGTTCGCCTACGGCAACTTCCTCACCGTGGCGCTGAACTTCCTGATCCTCGCCTTCATCATCTTCATGATGGTCAAGCAGATCAACCGGCTGAAGCGGAATGAAGAAGCCGCGCCGCCCCCTCCGGCAGCGACCCCGGAAGACATCGTGCTGTTGCGCGAAATCCGCGACGCCCTGCGCAAGTAGGTAACAAACAGTTGCAGGCACGCCGTTCGCTCCCGCACGGCCGTCACCTGCAGAGGTTTGGGCCCATACTCTCTGAAGTTCGCGCACGGCCAGCCGATAACCGAGGCACGGGGTGCGGCGAACCTCCGCGCCCATCCTCCGCCGATGAATCCGCCACTTCCGCGCTACCAAGCCGCCCTGCAGGCGGCGCTGCAACGCATCAAGCTCGCTGCCCGCCAAGCGGCCGAACGCTCCGTGGACAGCCTCGGGCTGGCGGCACTGTCGAGCATGAGCATCCGCGAGCGCGACGACCTGATGGCGGGCCAGTTCGAGCTGAACAAGCGGCTCACGCATTTCATGCAGGCCTTCGGCGACACGCTCGACCAGCGCGTCGCCCGCGCGCTCAGCGCGTCACGTGGCGGCGGTGCCCCTTCCACCTACGGCAAGCTGCCGTGGGAGTCGCTGTCGCTGGTGGACGACCATGCGATGGACGCGCAGGTGATGGCCGACCGCTTCGGCCTCGCGATCCAGCACGAATGCGAATGGGAGCTGCGCGAGCTCGACGCCTACATCGGCTCGCTGCTGCTGCTGCCCCGCCCCGACCATGAGCGCAATCCGCTGCGGCCCGAGGCGGTGGGCATGGCGCTGGTGGCGGGTGCCGATGCCGCCTCCGACCGGCCCGAAGTCCGCAAGCTGATCGCCGCCGAGGTCGGCCGCAGCATGACCGGGCTGATGCGCACCGCCTATGCCGACATCGTGGGCGACCTGCGCAGCGCCGGCGTGCAGCCCCTGGGGCTCGCGGTCCGCACCACCTCGAGCGCCCGCACGCTCGCCGGACACGACTTCGGACACACCGAGGCCGGCGACACGATGGGGCTGCCCACCGAAAGCGGCGGCATCCCGCTGAGCACCGGCCGCGCCACATTGGGCGGCGGCGGAACGGTAGGCGGCAGCACCATGGGCGGCACCGCCGCCGGCGGCTTCGGCCCCTCGTCGGGCCGGCCGGGCGGCAGCCAGTTCGGGAGCGTGCGCGGCACGCCGATCGGCCAGGTCGATGCCCAGCTGATGACGCTGATCCGGCGCCTCGCCTTCCTCGGCAACGTGCCGGACAGCCTGGCGGCCGTCGAAGCACAACACAGCGGTGGCGGCAGTTTCGATGGGGGCACCGTCCCGTCGGGCGGCTACAGCCAGCCCGCGCCGCTGCCCAACCTGATCATGGCGCACCGCGACGAGCTGCGCCAAGCCTCCACCGGCGCGCTCGATCACATGGTGATCGACGTGGTCGGCAGCCTGTTCGACCAGATCCTGTCCGACCCCAAGGTGCCGCCGCAGATGGCGCGCCAGATCGCGCGCCTGCAGCTGCCGGTGCTGCGCGTCGCGCTCGGCGACGTGAGCTTCTTCTCGTCGCGCCGCCACCCAGTACGCCGCTTCGTCAACCGCATCGCGTCGCTCGCCTGCGCCTTCGAGGATTTCTCCGACGGGCCGGGCAAGCACTTCATCGGCCTGGTGAAGGAGCTGGTGCAGGAGATCGTCACCGGCGACTTCGACCAGATGGAGGTCTACGAGCGCAAGCTCACCGCGCTCGAAGACTTCATCGCCCAGCAGACGGCCGAGGAGGTCAACGCGCAGACCGACGACGCCGTCTCGCTGCTCGAGCGCAAGGAAAGCGAGCTGCTGCAGCAGCAGCGCTACATGCAGCAGCTGCAGGGTGCGCTGGCCGCGGTGGAGATGCACGACTTCCTGCGCGACTTCCTGTCCCAGGTGTGGAGCCAGGCGATCGTGCAGGCGCAGCGGCGCGACGGCGCCGACAACGGCCCGCTGGCGCAGCGCATGCGCCGCGCCGGCCGCGACCTGGTGATGAGCGTGCAGCCCAAGGGCGCGCCCGCCGAGCGCAAGGCCTTCCTGATGCAGCTGCCGCAGCTGATGAAGGACCTGAACGAAGGCATGGCGATGATCGGCTGGCCCGAGGCCGCGAAGAAGGCGTTCTTCGCGCAGCTGCTGCCGCTGCATGCCGAGTCGCTCAAGGGCCAGTCGATGCGCACGCTCGACTACAACCTGCTGGTCAAGCAGCTCGACACCATCCTCGGCCAGCCGCTGCCGAAGCCGGGAACCCCACCGCCTGGGCCGCTGCCGGTGCTCGACGAGGTGGTGGCGCCCGATCTCAGCTTCACCGACGAGGAAGCCCGGCAGGTGGGCCTGGTCGCCGAGAGCGCGGTCAACTGGTCGGGTGAGGTCGACATCGACCTCACCGCGGAGCCGGAGCTCACCGAGGTCGACATCAACATCGACGGGCTGCCGCCCGCCGAACCCACCGAGCCCACGCGCGGCGCGTCGCTGGCCGACCACGTGCAGCTCGGCTTCGCCTACCAGATGCACATCGAGGATCAGTGGCAGAAGGTGCGCCTGAGCTATGTGAGCCCGGGCCGCACCTTCTTCGTCTTCACCCGCGGCAAGAAGCACCAGAAGACCGTCTCGCTGACGCACCGCATGCTGGTGCGCATGTGCGACAGCGGCCGCCTGCGCGCCTTCGAGAACGCCTACCTGATCGAGCGCGCCACCGCGCGCGCCCGGCGCCAGCTCGCCGCGCTGCGCAGCGGCAACTCAAAGCACTGAGCGTCAGGCGCCCGACAGTTGGCGCGCCATGCGAATGGCCGCCTGCAGGCTCGATGGATCGGCGATGCCGCGGCCGGCGATGTCGAAGGCCGTGCCGTGGTCGGGGCTGGTGCGCACGAACGGCAGGCCCAGCGTGACGTTGACGCCCTGCTCCACCCCCAGGTACTTCACCGGGATCAGACCATGGTCGTGCGTCATCGCGACCACGATGTCGAATTCGCCCGGGTGCGCCGGCGGTGCATGTCGGGCTCGCATGAACACGGTGTCTGGCGCATAGGGCCCGCTGACGTTGATGCCTTCGGCCCGCGCGGCCTGCACCGCGGGGCCGATGATGCGGATCTCCTCGTCGCCGAACAACCCGCCCTCGCCGGCATGCGGGTTGAGGCCGGCCACCGCAATGCGCGGCGAAGCCTGACCCCAGCGCGCAGAAGCAGCATGCGCGATGCGGATCGTCTCGAGCACCGCCTCGAAACTCACGCGTTCGATCGCCTCGCGCAACGAGACATGGATGGTGACCAGCACGGTTCGGAGCTCGTCGTTCGCCAGCATCATCCGCACCGCCGGCATCCGGCCATCGGCAGCCACCGACAGCGCCTGCAGCATCTCGGTATGCCCGGGAAACGACACGCCCGCGGCCGACAGCGCCTCCTTGTGGATCGGGGCTGTCACGACGCCGGCCACGTCGCCCGCGAGAGCGGCGCGTGCTGCAGCTTCGATGCACGCGGCTGCGGCGGCGCCGGCGGAGGCGTCGACCTGCCCCATCGGCAGCTCGGCCAGCCCGGCAGGCATGCGCGGCGGCACCCACACCGGCACACCGGCGGGCGGACAGCCCGCCACATCCTGCAGCCGGTCCAGCACGGCCACGGGCAACTGCAGCCCGCATTGGCGGATCGCCCGCCGCATCACCGCCGCGTTACCCACCACCACGCATCCATCGGCTTGGCCCGCCGCCATGGCCCGTGCAATGGTCTCCGGGCCGATGCCGCAGGGGTCGCCCATCGTGAGGGCCAGAAGAGGCGGGGTCGATGCAGTCATCGAGTGATTGTCACCTTTGGTCGCAGGCGCTTGCAGCCCTCACCCGATCGAAGCGATTGAGAGCGGAACTCGTTCTCCGGGCAACAAGGCTTCACACAAGCAGGACTTTTTCCTTCACATACGGTCGCCATGATGAATTCGTTCATTCCGAACCCGAAGGAGAAAATCCATGTCATTCGTTTCGCTCGCCTCCCACTCGCACCGCAGGCTGCTCGCCGCCGGGCTGCTCGCACTGGCCGCGGCGCCTGCCGCCTGGGCCCAGGCTTCGGGGCCTGGCCTCACCGGCCGGCCCTACATCGGCGGCAGCATCGGCTCGCCCGACTGGCGCGGCGACCAGACGGTCAACGGCGTCACGCGCGACAGCAGCGGCGGCACCGGCCTGAAGCTGTATGGCGGCTACGCGTTCAGCGAGAACTTCGCGCTCGAGCTCGGCGCCGTGCGGCTGGGGCACATGTCCGGGCCGGCCGGCGAGGCCAAGGCCGACGGCGTATACCTCGATGCGGTCGGCCTGTGGCCGGTGGCGCCGCAGTGGTCGCTGCTGGGCCGCGTCGGTGCCGTCAATGCGAAGATCAGCACGCCCACCGGCAGCGACCGCGGCACCGACCTGAAGTTCGGTGCCGGCGTGCAATACAACCTCAGCAGCAACGTCTCGATCCGCGGCGAATGGGAGCGCTACGGGCTGAAGGCCTTCGATGCGAAGCCCAAGGCGGACCTGTGGACCGTGGGCGTGAACTACGCGTTCTGACGCGGCCTCACGCCGGGTTGTCGACATCGACGAAGCGGTGCTCGATGCCGAAGTGCTGGGCGAGGTGCTCGCCCAGCGCCTGCACGCCATAGCGCTCGGTCGCATGGTGGCCGCAGGCGAGGAACGCCACCCCTGTCTCGCGGGCATAGTGCGTCTGCGGCTCGGAGATCTCGCCGGTCAGGAACGCGTCGGCGCCGGCGGCGATCGCCGCCTCGAAATACCCTTGCGCGCCGCCGGTGCACCACGCGATGCGCCGCAGTGGCCGGCCATCGCCCGGCACCACCACCGGTGAGCGCTGCAGCGCCGCCTCGACCGCTGCGGCCAGGCCCTGCATGCTCGCGTGTGCGCCAGCCGCCCCGATGAAGCCCAGGTCCTGCTCGCCGAAGCGCGCGTTGGCCTGCAGCCCGAGGCGCCGGCCGAGCTGTGCGTTGTTGCCGAGCTCGGCATGCGCATCCAGCGGCAGGTGGTAGGCGAACAGGTTGGTCTCGGCCACCAGCAGCGCCTTCAGTCGCGCCTTCATCCAGCCGGTGACCCGGCCATCCTGGCCGCGCCAGAAGAGGCCGTGGTGCACCAGCAGTGCGTCGGCGTCCGCTGCCGCCTCGATGAAGGCCCGGCTCGCGGTCACCCCCGAGACGATGCGCTGCACCTGCGCCCGCCCCTCGACCTGCAGACCGTTCGGCCCATAATCCCGAAAGCGCTCCACGGCCAGCAGGTCGCTCAGATAGGCATCGAGTTCGGTGCGCGAAACGGGCATGGCTTGCAGGTGTGGTGAAGATGCGTAGAACCTGGCTGATTTTCTCTCAAGCGGTCACCGTGGCCGTGGCGGTGCTGTTCGTCCTGACGACGCTCAAGCCCGAATGGCTGCAGCGCGCGTCGAACAACCGGCTGCTGCCCGAGGTGGTGTCGCCGCGCCTCGCGCCCGCTCCCGCGGTCGGCGGCGCGCCCAGCGGCTACAGCGCCGCAGCCCGGCGCGCCTCGCCGGCGGTGGTGTCCATCGCCGCGAGCAAGGCGCCGGCACGCAATCCGCACGGCGACGACCCCTGGTTCAAGTTCTTCTTCGGCGACCGGCTCAAGCAGGAGCAGCAGACGCCGCAGGTCGGTCTGGGCTCGGGCGTGATCGTGTCGGCCGACGGCTACCTGCTGACCAACAACCACGTGGTCGAGGGCGCCTCCGACATCGAGGTGCAGCTGGCCGACGGCCGCCAGGCGGCGGCCAAGCTGGTCGGCACCGATCCCGAGAGCGACATCGCGGTGCTGAAGATCAACCTCGACAAGCTGCCGGTGATCGCGCTCGGCGAGGTGCAGCAGCTGCAGGTGGGCGACGTGGTGCTGGCCATCGGCAACCCGTTCAACGTGGGGCAGACCGTCACCTCGGGCATCGTCAGCGCGCTCGGCCGCAACCAGCTGGGCATCAACACCTTCGAGAACTTCATCCAGACCGATGCGGCGATCAACCCGGGCAACTCGGGCGGCGCGCTGGTCGATGTGAGCGGCAACCTGGTCGGCATCAACACCGCGATCTATTCGCGCTCGGGTGGCAGCCTGGGCATCGGCTTCGCGATCCCCGCCGACCTCGCGCGACAAGTGATGGAAGGCCTGATCAAGGAAGGCCGCGTCACCCGCGGCTGGATCGGCGTGGAACCGCGCGACCTGACGCCGGAGTTCGTCGAGAACTTCCACCTGCCGATCAAGCAGGGCGTGCTGATCACCGGCGTGCTGCAGGACGGCCCCGCCAGCCGCGCGGGCATGCGACCGGGCGACGTGGTGGTGAAGATCGGCGACAAGCCGGTGACCAACACCTACCAGCTGCTCAATGCGGTGGCCGCGCTCAAGCCCAAGACCGAGACCAGCGTCGCGGTGCAACGCGGCGACAAGCCGCTGGAGCTGAAGGTCAAGGTCGCACAGCGGCCGCCGGCACCGCAGCGCCGCGAACCCGAGGAATGAGGCCTCAGCCGCCGTTGGCTGCGTGCGCCTCGTCGTCCTTGGGGGCCTGCGTGTGCTTGATGAAGAGCTGCGCCGCCCAGATGCCCACTTCGTACAACAGGCCCATCGGGACCAGCAGCGCAAGCATCGACACCGGATCGGGCGGCGTCACGATGCCCGCCACTGCGGCGGCCGCCACCCAGTAGTAGCGGCGGAAGCTGCGCAGTTGCTCGATGCTCACCACGCCGAGCCGGGCGAGGATGATCACCGCGATCGGCACCTCGAAGGCGACGCCGAACGCGACGAACATGGTGATCACGAAGTCGAGGTAGGCCTCGATGTCGGGGCTGACCGCCACCGAGGCCGGCGCCATCTTCTGCACCGCGGGAAACGCCTGGCCGAACACGAAGAAATAGCAGAACGCCACGCCGAGGTAGAACAGCACCGTGCTGGTGACCACCAGCGGCAGCACCAGCCGCTTCTCGTGCTTGTACAGCCCCGGTGCGACGAAGGCCCACACCTGGTACAGCACCCAGGGCAGCGCGATACCCAGCGCCATCAGCACGGTGACCTTGATCGGGATGAGGAACGGCGAGACAACGCCCACCGCGATCATCTTCGAGCCCTGCGGCAGCGACTCGATCAGCGGCTTGGCCAGCAGGTCGTACAGCTCCTTGGGGCCGGGCCAGGCCAGCAGCACCAGGAACACGGCGCCCAGGCCGTAGAGCGACCACAGCAAGCGGTCGCGCAGCTCGATCAGGTGGGAGACGAAGGGCTGTTCGGTACCGTCCAGTTCGTCCTTGGCTTGGGGATCTGCACTCACGTCAGCTCGTCATCCCCGCTGCGGGGGCCGAAATCGCGCGACGCGCGCGGCGCCGGACTGGGTGTGGCTGCGCACACCGTGGCGCTGCTTGTACCACTGGGGAATCGCGGCGCGCTTCAGGCGCCATTTCTTGCGCGGGGGTTTGTAGGCCGGAGGCAACGGCGCATAGGGCACGTTGGCTTCGTCGGAGTTCCAGCCCGTCTCGAGGCCGGCGGTGACCTGTCCGATCTCGTTGGAGACCGTCTGGTCGACGTTGCGCGCCGCCTCCTCGAACTGGTCCTTCATCTTCTTGAGCTCCTCGAGCTCGATGGACCGGTTGACCTCCGCCTTCACGTCGGCCACGTAGCGCTGGGCGCGGCCGACCAGTGTGCCGACCATGCGCGCCACGCGCGGGAGGCGCTCCGGGCCGATGACGATCAGCGCGATGCCGCCCACGATCAGCAGCTTGGATACACCTATGTCGAACATCGACGCTCGGGCGGCAGGCGGTCAGGAGAGGAGGATCAATGCTTGGTCTTGGCCTCGACGTCGACCGTGTTCGGGTCGACGCGCTTCTCGGCAGTGACCTGCTGCGCCGGGGGCACCGGCTCGGCAGGCTTGTCGGTCTCGCCCTGCTTCATGCCGTCCTTGAAGCCCTTGACGGCAGAGCCGAGGTCGGAGCCGATGTTCTTCAGCTTCTTGGTGCCGAAGATGAGGACGATGATGACCAGGAAGATGATGAGGTGGGTGGTCGAGATACCCATGGCGGGTCTCCTTTACGACGGCGTGCGGGAAGCACGGCGTGCCGGCCCTGCCGGCGGCGCAATGCCTTGCTGATTTGATTTTAGTCCGGGGGATTTCAAGCCTTGGACGAGGAACCCGGCGGCCAGCCCAGGACATGCAGGTGCAGGTGAAATACTTCCTGCCCGCCGTCTCGGCCGGTGTTGATGCCGACCTTGAAGCCGGTGCCCAGGCCCTGCTCGCGCGCCAGCTTCGGGGCCAGCGCCAGCAGGCGGCCCAGCAGCGCCTCGTCTTCCGCGCCGGTCTCGAACAACGACGGGATGTGGCGCTTCGGGATGATCAGGAAATGCACCGGCGCATGCGGCCGGATGTCGTGGAAGGCCAGCGCCTCTTCGTCCTCGTAGACCTTCTTCGAGGGGATCTGGCCGGCGGCGATCTTGCAGAAGATGCAGTCGGCGTGGTCGTGGGAAGCGCTCATGCTCACATCACCATCGGTCGGTTGTCGTTGAGATTGACCCAGCCGCGCACCACGCGGTAGAGGAACCAGATCGAGATCACGACCCAGGCAATCCAGCCCGGGACGAAGAACAGGAACCACAGCGGGATGGTCACGAGGTAGAGCGCGCCGGCCCACAGCACCGAGCGGATGCGCCAGCGGAAGTGCGACTCCTGCCAGGTGCCCAGTGCGCCATCCTTCTTGACCAGGTCGATCACAAAGGCCACCAGCAGCAGGCCGATGCTGGCCTGCACGCCGGGCAGCACCGCCCCCACGGCCACGATGGTGTGCAGCAGGTAGCTGATGTGCCCGACCGTCTTCAGCGAGCGGGCACGTTCGTCGAGATCGATCACTTCGCTCATGGTTCCTTCGCCTCGCGTTCGCTGGCCTTTCGAAGCGCAAACTCCTCCAGGCCCGACAGGCCTTCGCGCCGCTCCAGCTCGGCCAGCACCTCGGCCGGTCCGAGGCCGAAATGCGCCAGCGCCACCATCGAGTGGAACCAGAGGTCGGCCACCTCGTAGACGATCTTCTTGGCGTCGCCGTCCTTCGCGGCCATCACCGTCTCGGTGGCCTCTTCGCCCACCTTCTTCAGGATGGCGTCGGTGCCCTTGTGGAACAGTCGCGCCACGTAGCTGCTGTCGGGATCGGCGCTCTTGCGCGACTCGATCACGGCGGCCAGGCGCGCCAGGGTGTCGTTGCTGCTGCTCATTTGTAGATCGACTCGGGGTCTTTCAGCACGGGGTCCACGCTCTTCCATTCGCCCGCCTCGTAGCGCTGGAAGAAGCAAGAATGCCGCCCGGTGTGGCAGGCGATGCCAGGATCGTGCCCTAGCTGCGTGACACGCAGCAGCACGACGTCGTTGTCGCAGTCGAGCCGGATGTCGTGCACCCGCTGGATGTGGCCCGACTCCTCGCCCTTGTGCCACAGCCGTTGGCGCGAGCGGCTCCAGTACACCGCTTGGCCCAGTTCGGCCGTGCGGGCGAGCGCCTCACGGTTCATCCACGCGAACATCAGCACGTCGCCGCTGCCCTGCTCCTGCGCGATCACCGGCACGAGGCCGTCGCGGTCCCACTTCACTGCATCGAGCCAGTCCATGATCGTTTCAGTGTAATCAGTCGAGGTGCGTCGCACCGGCGAATCCGCGCTCGGCGGCAAACCACTTCAGCACCGGGATCGTTCCCGGCAGCACCGGCTGCACCGAAACCGGCAGGTCACACCACGCCATCTGCTGCATTTCGCGCATCTCGAAGTCGCCGGTCCAGTCGAAGACCTTGCAGAAGTGCAGCCGCACCAGCGCGTGCGGGTAGTCGTGCATCTCGACCTTCCACGGCTGCACGGCCCCGATCGTGATGCCCAGTTCCTCGTGAAGTTCGCGGCGCAGCGCCTGCTCTACGCTTTCGCCCGCTTCAAGCTTGCCGCCCGGAAACTCCCAGTAGCCGGCGTACGGCTTGCCCTCCGGGCGCGAGGTCAGCAGAAAGCGGCCTTCGCGGCCCTGGGCGTCGCGCTCGATCAGCACGCCGACGGCCACGTCGACCGGTTGGCGGGATGCGTCAGACATGATCCAGCCCCTCGGGCGATTCGCCGCCGACAGCGGGCGACGGTGCAGCCGTCGGTAGGCCGCCGCGGCCGGCGAAGTCGCGGGCGAACTGGTAGGCCACGCGCCCTGATCGCGAACCGCGCTCCAGCGCCCACACCAGCGATTCACTGCCGGCCGCCGCGATCGCCGGTTCGGCCACCCCGAAATGCCGCAGCCACTGCGCGACGATCGCCAGGTATTCGGGCTGGCTGAACGGATAGAAGCTGATCCAGAGGCCGAAGCGCTCCGACAGCGAGATCTTCTCTTCCACCACCTCGCCGGGATGCACCTCGCCATCGTCGGTGTGGGTGTAGCTGAGGTTCTCCTTCATGTACTCGGGCAGCAGGTGGCGGCGGTTGCTGGTGGCGTAGATCAGCACGTTCTCGCCCGCGGCCGACACCGAGCCGTCGAGGATGGACTTCAGCGCCTTGTAGCCCGGCTCGCCCTCGTCGAAGCTCAGGTCGTCGCAGAAGACGATGAAGCGCTCGGGCCGTTCGGCCACGAGGTCGACGATGTCGGGCAGGTCGACCATGTCGGTCTTGTCGACCTCGATCAGGCGCAGGCCCTGCGGCGCCAGCTCATTGAGGCAGGCCTTGACTAGCGAGCTCTTGCCGGCGCCGCGCGCGCCGGTCAGCAGCACGTTGTTGGCGCTGCGGCGCTGCACGAACTGCTCGGTGTTGCGCAGCAGCCGCTCCTTCTGGGCATCGACCTCCTTCAGGTCGGCCAGGCGGATGGTGGCCACATGCTTCACCGGCTCCAGGGCGCCGGCATTGCCCCGCTTGCGATAGCGAAAGGCAATGGAGGCGGACCAGTCGGGCGCCGCCGGCGGATGGGGCAGCAGCGATTCCAGCCGCGCGAGCACGGTCTCGGCGCGGCCGAGCAGGGATTCGAGGGAGGCGGAGGCAGACATCGGCGGGCAGTGTAGCCAAGGGGGCAATGGTCAGCCGCTGTTCAGCTCAGGGCATGCACGCGGTCGCCCGCCACTGCGAACAGCCGGTCTCCCGGCACCGGCCGCGCCGCATGCATGCCGGTGAACGCGCCGAAGGCCGGCAGGATGCCGACCTCGGCCCCCAGCCAGAAGCAGGGCAGGCGCACATGGTCGATGCCGCGCCCGAGGCTGACGCAGGGATGCCAATGGCCCGCCAGCGTGTAGGCGCCCGGCACCGGCCTCGGGTGGTGGCATAGCGCCAGCCGGCCCAGCCGCAACGGCTCGTCGACCACCTGGAAGCCGAGCCCGGGCGGCGGGTCGCCGGCATGTTCATCGTGGTTGCCTCGCACCAGCGTGAGCTCCAGTCCACGATGCCGCGCCCGCCAGTCGTCCAACGCGGCCAGCGTGGCCGGCGCGTGCGAGCGGGCCGAATGCAGGAAGTCGCCGAGGAACACCACCTGCGCAACATCGTGCGCCTCGATTAGCCCGGACAGCCGCTGCAGCGTCTCGGTCGTCGTGCCGCGCGGCACCGGCACGCCGAGCCGGCGGAAGCTCACCGCCTTGCCGATGTGCAGGTCGGCCACCAGCAGCGTGCGTTGCTGCGGCAGCAGGGCCGCGTGCTGCGGCAACAGCAGAAGCTCTTCGCCACCGGCGTCAACGGCGACCATCGTGGGTACGGCTCGGGAAATGGGGACGCGTCAGGCGGTCAGCAATTGCAGCGCCGCATCCAGGTGCTCGGTCGGGCTGCGCTTGAAGCCCGAGCGGGCGTAGCGCTGCAGCCGGCCGACGGCAAAGGCGGTGAGCACCGATGCCCGGGCGCCTGCATCGACGGTGGGCATAGGCGACCCCGCAGCCTCAGCGTGCAGGCGCAGGCTCTGGCGCAGCGCCGACTCGATCCGATCGAAGAACTGGTTCATGCGCACCAGCAGGCGCTCGTTCTCGAACACCAGCGCATCGCCGACCATCACCCGGGTCATGCCCGGGTTCTTCTCGCCGAACTGCAGCAGCACGGTGACGATCTTGCGTGCCTGTACCGTGCCGCTGGTTTCGCGATCGGTGATCTGGTTGATGAGCGTGAACAGGCTGGACTCGATGAATTCGATCAGCCCCTCGAACATCTGCGCCTTGCTCGCGAAATGGCGGTAGAGCGCGGCTTCGGAAACCTGCAGGCGGGCCGCCAGCGCGGCGGTCGTGATCCGCTCGGCGCCGGGTTGCTCCAGCATCGAAGCCAGGGTTTCCAGGATCTGCACACGCCGCTCGCCCGGCTTGGGCCGCTTGCGCGGTGCGGCGGCTGCCGGCTCAGCCACGCCGGGCGGGGACAACGGCGCGTCGTCGGCCGGTGTCGGGCCTTCGGTGGGTGGCAGATCGGGCAGCATCACCGCAGACGTTTGTGCAAATGTTGTAGCGAGCGGATTCTGGCACACACATAGACCGGCCTGCGGTGCAGGTAAACACCAACTTTCGGTGCCTGCCGGTTGTGTTTGAGCCAGCGCTGCATCCACACCGTGCGCACTCCCAGCCCTCTGGCCGCCTTCTGGTTCTCGAGCGCGTCTTCGACCAGCACGCACTGGCTGGCGGGGGTCTTGAGGCGGGCGAGCAGGTGGCGAAACATGCGCGCGTCGGGCTTGGGTCGCCAGTGGCCGAACATGCGCATCTGCTCGATCGCGATCACGCCGTCGAACAGGTGGGCGACGCCCAACGTGCGCAGCACCCGCTCGGTGTAGTCGCGCGGCGCATTGGTCAGCACGTATTTACGCCCCGGCAGCCGGCGAATGGCGGCGAAGTCGTGCGGATGGCCATGCACCTGCTGCTCCAGACCCGGCAGCCGGTGCGTCTGCTCGAGGAAATGCGGGCCGCGCACGCCGTGGTGGCGCAGCAGGCCGATGAGCGTGGCGCCGTAGCGCTGCCAGTAGTGGCGGCGCAGCCAGTCGGCCTCTTCACGGCTCAAAGCCAGCTCCCGCTCGATGTACTCGGTCATCGAGCGGTCGATCATGCGGAAGGCCGCATGCGAGGCGTTGTGCAGCGTGTTGTCGAGGTCGAACAGCCAGACGCGCGGGGCGGCCACGTGGGGCGTCAGTGGGAACGGATCATCGTGCCGTAGGCCTGGTCGCTCAGCACCTCGAGCAGCATCGCGTGCGGCACGCGGCCGTCGATGATGTGCACCGCATTGACGCCGCTCTTGGCGGCATCGAGCGCCGAGGCGATCTTGGGCAGCATGCCGCCGGAGATGGTGCCGTCGGCGAAGAGGTCGTCGATCTCGCGGGCGGTCAGGTCGGTCAGCAGCTTGCCCGATTTGTCGAGCACGCCCGGGGTGTTGGTCAGCAGCAGCAGTTTCTCAGCCTTGAGCACCTCGGCGAGCTTGCCGGCCACGAGGTCGGCATTGATGTTGTAGCTCTCGTTCTCCTCGCCGAAGCCGATCGGGCTGATGACGGGGATGAACTGGTCGTCCTGCAGCGCCTTGACCACGCTGGGGTCGATGGCGGCGATCTCGCCGACCTGGCCGACATCGTGCGTCTTCGACGGGTCGTCCTTGTCGACCATCTTCAGCTTGCGGGCGCGGATCATGCCGCCGTCGCGGCCGGTCAGGCCCACCGCCTTGCCGCCGGCATGGTTGATCAGGCCGACGATGTCCTGCTGCACCTCGCCGCCCAGCACCCACTCGACGACTTCCATCGTCTCTTCATCGGTGACGCGCATGCCCTGGATGAAGGTGCCCTTCTTGCCGATCTTGGCCAGCGCCTCGTCGATCTGCGGGCCACCGCCGTGCACCACCACCGGGTTCATGCCCACCAGCTTGAGCAGCACCACATCCTCGGCGAAATCCTGCTGCAGCGCGGGGTCGGTCATCGCATTGCCGCCGTACTTGATGACGAGTGTCTTGCCGTGGAAGCGGCGGATGTACGGGAGCGCCTGCGCCAGGATCTCCGCCTTTTCGCGCGGCGTGATGTGGTCGAGGTTGTGGTCCGGAGCAGGCGTGGTGGTCATGGCGGGGCGGAGGTGAAACTGATCTGCGCCCGATTGTAGGTAACGGTTGCCCGACCCCTTGAATTCGGCGCCCCGCCCTTCATGATGTGCAATGCAGCCGGCCCTCGCGTTGTCCACGCCGGCACCTGTCGGAGCGTTGAAGCACCATGAAGATCCGAATCCGCACCCTCCTCCCGCTGCTGGCCCTGGCCATCGGCGCCAGTGCCTTCGCCGCCGGCCCCGCCACCGAAGGCGAGGTGCGCAAGATCGACGCCGCTCAGCAGAAGATCACGCTGAAGCATGGCGAGATCAAGAACCTCGACATGCCCGCGATGACGATGGCGTTCCGGGTCCAGGATCCGAGCGTACTGAACCAGCTCGCAGTGGGCGACCATGTGAGGTTCACCGTTGAAAAGGTCAACGGCACCTACACGGTCACCCAGATCCAGAAGGCGAACTGAGCCGCCTCAGGCCTCAGAAGTGGATGCCCCGCATCATCTGCTGAAGCGCGATCGCCTCGGGTGACAGCGTCGGCTTGCCGCCCTTGTCGCCCTTGGCCGCATCGCTGTCGGGGAACATGCGGAAGCTAGTGTTCATCATGATCTGCGCCACGCGTGGCAGCAGCGCGTGCAGCACCTGGCCGGTGATGCCCAGACGGGTGGCGATGCGCACCGGCTTGAACACGCAGGCCTGCGCGATCATGTCGGCCGCCTCTTCGGGGCTCAGCGTCGGCACGTTCTGGTAGATCTTGGTCGGCGCGATCATCGGCGTGCGCACCAGCGGCATGTTGATCGTCGTGAACGTGATGCCCTGGTCGGCGAACTCGCTGGACGCGCAGCGCGTCCAGGCGTCGAGCGCCGCCTTGCTGGCCACATAGGCCGAGAAGCGCGGCGCGTTGGTGAGCACGCCGATCGAGCTGATGTTCACCACATGGCCCTTGCGCTTGGCCACCATGCCCGGCAGCAGCCCCATCGTCACCCGCAGGCAGCCGAAGTAGTTGAGCTGCATCGTGCGCTCGAAATCGTGGAAGCGGTCGTAGCTCGACTCGATGGCGCGGCGGATCGAGCGGCCGGCGTTGTTGATCAGGAAGTCGACGCCGCCATAGGTGTCCTGCAGCCACTTCACCAGTTCGGCACAGCTCTCTTCGTTGGCGATGTCGGCCGAGTAGGTGACGACCTGCGCCTGCTTGCCGGCATGCTCGAGGATCTCCTTGCGGGCCTCGGCGAGCTTGGCCTCGTCACGCGCGCAGATGATGGTGATCGCACCCGCCTCGGCGAACTTCATCGCCGCTGCCAGGCCAATGCCCGACGAGCCGCCGGTCACCAGCACCACCTTGCCGCCGACCGAGCCCTTGAGGGAACGGTCGATGTGCAGGTCGGGGTCGAGATGGCGCTCCCAGTAATCCCACAGGCGCCAGGCGTAGTCCTTCAGGTTGGGGCATTCGATGCCCGTGCCCTTGAGCATCGCCTGCGCCTCGCGGCTGTCGAAGCGGGTCGGGTAGTTGACGAAGGTGAGGATGTCCTCGGGCAGGCCGAGGTCCTTCATGATTGCGTTGCGCACGCGGCGCACCGGCGCCAGGGCCATCATGCCCTTCTTGACGCTCTTGGGAATGAAGCCGAACAGCGCCGCATTGATGAAGAGGTTCATCTTCGGCGCATGCGCGGCCTTCGAGAAGATGTCGAGCACGTCGCCGACACGGTAGCCCACCGGATCGACGAGGTGGAAGCAGCGCTTGTTCAGGTCGGCCTTGGCATGGCTGATCGCATCGAGCGCGGACACCACATAGTCGACCGGCACGATGTTGACACGCCCACCCTCGAGGCCGACCGACGGCATCCACGGCGGCAGGATCTGCCGCATGCGCTGGATCAGCTTGAAGAAGTAGTAGGGCCCGTCGATCTTGTCCATCTCGCCGGTGCGCGAGTCGCCCACCACCATCGCGGGCCGATACACCGTCCACGGCACTTTGCATTCCTTGCGGACGATCTTCTCGCTCTCGTGCTTGGTCACGAAGTACGGATGGTCGAGGCCCTCGGCCTCGTCGAACATGTCTTCGCGGAACACGCCTTCGTACAGGCCGGCCGCAGCGATCGACGACACGTGATGGAAGTGCCCGGCCTCGATGGCCTTGGCGAACTCGACCGCGTTGCGCGTGCCCTCGATGTTGACCTTCACCTGCGACTCTTCGTCGGCTCCCAGGTCGTACACCGCAGCGAGGTGGTAGACCATGTCGATGCCGCCCTTCAGGCGCTTCAGGTCTTCCGCCGAGACGCCGAGCTTCTTGCTCGTGAGGTCGCCATACACCGGCACCGCCCTGCCCTTGGCCACGCCCCAGTACTCGAGCAGTTCGGGCACCTTGCCTTCGCTCTCAGGCCGCAGCAGGAAGTAAACCGTGGCACCGCGCCGAGCGAGCAAGGCCTTGACGAGTCGTTTGCCGATGAAACCGGTGGCGCCTGTCACGAAATACTGCATGCGTAGATCCTCCTGCCGCAGAATGTGGGAGTTTGAACGAGGCGCCTATTCTGACGATTGCGCAAGCGCAGAATGCTGCGCGCTAACCCCAAGGTCACCATAGAGCCCGCACACTAGACAATTAGGCTGTGCGCTCCAAGGGCGCTGCCTATAGTTCGATCATGCGGCGTGCAGGACGCGGCGCTGCGCCAACCCGTTGATGACAAGAGAGGAATCTCATCATGGTCAAGAAGCTCCAGAAGATGGCGGAAAAGAAGACCGCGTCGGCCGCAGGCCTGCTCGACAGCCAGATCGCTCAAACCGTGAAGGATTCGGCCCAGCAGATCTGGCTCGCCGGCCTGGGTGCCTTTGCCAAGGCGCAGGAAGAAGGCGGCAAGGTCTTCGAGGCGCTGGTGAAGGAAGGCGTGAGCCTGCAGCGCAAGACGCAGGCCGTGGCCGAAGAGCGCATCGGCGACGTCACCGGCAAGATGAGCACGCTGGCCGAAGGCGTGACCGCCAAGGCCGGCCAGGGCTGGGACAAGCTCGAGTCGATCTTCGAAGACCGCGTGTCCAAGGCGCTCAACCGCCTGGGCGTGCCGTCGAGCAAGGATGTGGACGCGCTGGTTCAGCGCATCGATGAGCTGAGCGCCCAGGTGGCCAAGCTGTCGAAGGCCCCGCGCACTCCGGTCGCCAAGACGGCGAAGCCCGCCGCCAAGGCCAACGGCGCAGCCAAGCCGGCCGGCAAGCGCGCCGCCGCACGCAAGTCCGCCGCGGCTTGATCTGACGCAAAACGGGCGCTTGCATGCGCCCCCACAAGAGGCGCCTTCGGGCGCCTCTTGTCATTCAAGGCACCGCTTTAGAGCATTGCACCCACCAGGTGCGGTGCAGCGATGCCTAGACTGCCTCACATGTCCTTACCCTCATCCCGCAGCAGCCACTCCCGTGCACGCATCGGCCTCGCACTGGCCGGCGGCGGCCCGTTGGGCGCCATCTATGAGATCGGCGCCCTGTGCGCGCTCGACGAAGCACTCGAAGGCCTGGACTTCTCCGACCTCGACTGCTACGTGGGCGTCTCGGCGGGCGGCTTCATCGCCGCAGGCCTGGCCAACGGCATGCGCCCGCGTGAGCTGTGCGCCTCGTTCATCGAGAACGACGGCAACGAGGCCGACGTGTTCCGCCCCTCGCTGCTGCTGCGCCCCGCATGGGACGAGTTCGGCCGGCGCATTGCCGCGCTGCCGGGCCTGACCGCACAGGCGGCGCTGCGCTATGCCTTCAAGCGCCGCTCGCTGCTCAGCGCCTTCGAGCGCCTGGGCCGTGCGTTGCCGACTGGCCTGTTCACCAACGCGCCGCTGGAAGCCCAGCTGCGCCGCGTGTTCTCGGTGCAGGGCCGTACCAACGACTTCCGCGAACTGAAGCGCAAGCTGGTGCTGGTGGCCACCGACCTCGACAGCGGCGAGGCCGCGCCCTTCGGCCAGCCGGGCTGGGACCAGGTACCGATCTCGCGCGCCGTGCAGGCCAGCGCTGCACTGCCGGGGCTGTTTCCGCCGGTGCAGATCGGCGAGCACTTCTACGTCGACGGCGCGCTGAAGAAGACGCTGCATGCGCGCGTGCTGCTCGACGAGGGCATGGACCTCGTGCTGTGCCTGAACCCGCTGGTGCCCTTCAATGCCAAGCAGTCGCGCGAGCACCGGGTGCTGACCGGCGCCGACGAGCGCATTCCGCGGCTGGTGGAAGGCGGCCTGCCGGTGGTGCTGTCGCAGACCTTCCGCTCGCTGATCCACTCACGGCTCGAGCTGGGCATGACGGGCTACGACCGCAGCCATCCGCACGTGGATATCGTGCTGTTCGAGCCCGACCAGCGCGACCCCGAGATGTTCCTCGCCAACACCTTCAGCATCTCGCAGCGGCGCAAGCTCGCCGAGCATGCCTACCAGCGCACGCGCGAGATGCTGCGCTCGCGCCGCACGGTGCTGCGAAAACAGCTGGCCCGCCACGGCGTGACGCTGAACGACGAGGTGCTCGACGATCCCGATCGCCGGCTGGTCAGCAAGCGCCGGCCGCCGCGGCTGCGCATCGCCCGCGCGGTGAAGCGGTTGGAAGAGGTGCTCAACGACCTCGAGCAGGCGCTGCCCGAGATCGCGGCACAGCATCAGGCGAGGTAGCGGCTCTCGAGGTGCGCCTTGAAATGCGCCGGGTTGAGCGCCTCGCCGCTCACCCGCTGCGCGAGCTCATCGGTGGTCCAGCGGCTGCCCTGCAGCCAGATGTTGTCGCGCAGCCAGTCGAACACCGGCGCGAGATCGCCGGAGGCGATGCGCGCGTCGAGGTCCGGCGTGCCACGCCGGATGGTGGCGAACCACTGCGCCGCATACATTGCACCGAGCGTGTAGCAGGGGAAGTAGCCGAACAGCGCCTCGGGCCAGTGCACGTCCTGCATGCAGCCGTCGCGGTAGTTGCCACGGGTATCGACACCCAGCAGCGACTGCATCTTCTCGCTCCACAGGGCTGGAATGTCTTCGGCCTCGATGTCGCCTTCGATCAGCGCGCGCTCGATCTCGAAGCGCAGGATCACGTGGGCCGGGTAGGTGACTTCGTCGGCATCGACGCGGATGAAGCCCGGCTCCACGCGCGTGAGCAGCCGATGCAGGTTGCCGGGCTCGAAGGCTGGCTGCGCGCCGAGGTGCTTGCGCAGCAACGGTGCGATCAACTCGACGAAGCCCGGGCTGCGCGCCAGCTGCATCTCGAAGCTGAGGCTCTGGCTCTCGTGGATGGCCATCGAGCGGGCGAGCGCCACCGGCTGCCCCAGCAGCTCGCGCGGCAGGTTCTGCTCATAGCGCGCATGGCCCGTCTCGTGGATGGTGCCCATCAGGCTCTGCACGAAGTCGTCTTCCCGGTAGCGCGTGGTCAGGCGCACGTCTTCCGGCACGCCGCCCGAGAAGGGATGCGCGCTCTCGTCGAGCCGGCCGGCGTCGAAATCGAAGCGCAGCAAGGCCATCAGCTCCAGGCTCAGCGCGCGTTGCGCGGCCTTGGGAAACGGGCCCTGCGCCTCGACCACCCGCTCGTGCGACTGGCGCTCGACCACGCGGGCGATCAGGCCGGGCAGCCACTGCCGAAGGTCGCCGAACACACGCTCGACGATCTCGCTGGTCATGCCGGGTTCGTAGCGATCCATCAGCGCGTCGTAGGGACGCAGGCCGTTCTGGGCCGACAGCAGCGCGGCCTCCTCGCGCGCGATGCGCAGCACCGGGCGGAAGTTCTCGAGGAAGCCTTGCCAGTCGTTGGCCGGGCGTTGCGAGCGCCAAGCATGCTCACAGCGCGACGTGGCCAGCGTCTTGGCCTGCACCAGCGTCTCGGGCAGCGCGTTGTCGGAATGCCATTCGCGCTGCATCTCGCGCAGGTTGGCGCGCTGCGCATCGTCGAGCGGCTCCTGCGCTGCGCGCTCGAACTGCTGCGGCAGCTGCGGATCGGTGCGCATGCGGTGCACCAGCGTGGCCACCTCGGCCAGCGCGGCGGCACGCGCCTCCTGGGCCTTGGGCGGCATGTTGCAGGCCTGGTCCCACCAGGCCATGGCTTGCAGGTGGCCGAAATGATGCAGGCGGGTGTAGTGCGCAGTCAGCGCGTCGTAGGTGGGATGGGGATGGCTCATCGGGGTACTTCCTAGGGCACGCCACCTCGTGGGCCGCGCGCGGGTTGAAGGCCCATTGTGCGGCGGCAGGCCGCGTCGCCATTCCCTGGAGATTCCCCGATTCCCCCTAGATCTGCACTCGCGTACCGAGCTCGATCACACAATTGTTGGGCAGGCGGAAGAACTCGACCACGCTGCCGGCGTTGCGCGACATCGCGGCGAACAGGCGCTCGCGCCAATGCGCCATGCCGGCGCCGGGCGTGGGCACCACCACCTCGCGGCTGAGGAAATAGCTGGTCTCGAACAGGTTAATCGCGAGCCCGCGGTCGCGGCACAGCTCCAGCGCCCGCGGGATGTCGGGCGCGTTCTTGAAGCCGTAGTTGACGCGCACCTGCCAGAAGCCGCGCGCCAGCGGCTGCACCTCCACCCGGTCTTCGAACGGGATCCACGGCACGTCGTGGAACACCACGTTGAGGATCACGTTCTGCTCGTGCAGCACGCGGTTGTGCTTGAGGTTGTGCATCAGCGCCTGCGGCACGGTGTCGGGATTAGCCACCGCATACACCGCGGTGCGCGGCGTGCGCGGCAGTTCCTCGTCCTCGACCAGCGCCAGCAGGAAGGGCTTCAGCTCCGGATCGTCGGCCTTGATGCGTTCGATCAGCAGCTCGCGGCCGCGCTTCCAGGTCGCCATCACGGTGAAGAAGGCCACGCCCAGGCCGAGCGGGAACCATCCGCCGTCGACGAAGTGCAGCAGGCACGACGCCACCAGCACCACGTCGAGCGCCAGGAAGATGCCGGTGGCTCCCGCCGCGATCCACATCGGATAGCCCCAGCCGTGGCGCACGACGAAGAAGGTCAGCACGGTGGTGATCAGCATGGTCATCGTCACCGCGATGCCGTAGGCCGCAGCCAGCGCCGACGAGCTGCCGAAACCCACGGTGGCGAGCAGCACGGCGACCAGCAGCACGCTGTTGACGCGGGGCATGTAGATCTGGCCCATCTCCTTGGCCGAGGTGTAGCGCACCTCCATGCGCGGCAGGAAACCGAGCTGGATGGCCTGGCGCGTCATCGAGTAGGCACCCGAGATGACGGCCTGCGAGGCGATCACCGAGGCCAGGGTCGCGAGCACCACCACCGGGATCAGCCAGCTGGCCGGGAACATGCGGTAGAACGGGTTGGCCAGCGCGGCCGGGTCGCCGATCAGCAGCGCGCCCTGGCCCAGGTAGTTCAGCGCCAGCGCCGGCAGCACGAAAGCCATCCACGCCAGGCGGATCGGGCGGGCACCGAAGTGGCCCATGTCGGCATACAGCGCCTCGGCGCCGGTGAGTGCCAGCACGATCGCGCCGACCGCGACGAACAGGTGCCAGCCGCGCTCCTGCATGAAGGCCCAGGCATGCAGCGGGTTGAGCGCCTGCAGGACCACCGGCTGCTGCGCGATGTGCAGCACGCCGCTGACGGCGAGTGCGCCGAACCACAGCCCGATCACCGGTCCGAAGAGCTTGCCCACCGTGGCGGTGCCGTGGCGCTGCATCAGGAACAGGCCGACCAGCACGCCGACCGACAGCGGCAACACGTAGGGGGTGAGCGTCGGCGTGATGACCTCCAGGCCTTCCATCGCGCCCAGCACCGAGATCGCCGGCGTGATCACGCTGTCGCCATAGAACAGCGACGCGCCGAACACGCCGAGCAGCAGCAGCGCCGTGCGGCGGCGCGCGCTGCCGCCGGCCGCATGCGAGGCCAGCGCGGTGAGCGCCATGATGCCGCCCTCGCCGCGATTGTCGGCGCGCAGGATCAGGATCACGTACTTGAGCGTGACGACCAGCATCAGCGCCCAGAAGATGACCGACACGGCGCCGATCACGTGCGGCGTGTCGAGCGGCACGCCGGTGCGGGCGCCGAAGACTTCGCGGATGGTATAGAGCGGGCTGGTGCCGATGTCGCCGTAGACCACGCCCAGCGCGCCCAGCGTCATTGCCGCCAGGCCGTGGCTCTTGTCCTTGTTGTCCATGAACGGAACGGGAGTGAGGATGCGGCTTTGTACGGCGGCCGGCATAAAAGCCGCATAAATGGGGCGCCGGCCCGGCTCAGTCGGCGGCCAGGCGGTAGCCGACCCCGGGCTCCGTCAGCAGGAAGCGCGGCTCCGCCGGATCGCGCTCGAGCTTCGCGCGCAGCGTGCCCATGTAGATGCGCAGGTAATGCGTGTGCTCGCTGTACTCGGCACCCCACACGTCGACCAGCAGCTGCCGGTGGGTGACGACCTTGCCGGCGCTGCGCACCAGCCGCGCCAGCAGCTTGTACTCGGTGGGCGTCAGCCGCAGCGCCGAACCGTCGCGCTCGACACTGTGCTGCTCCAGATCGATGCGCAGGCCTTCCAGCTCATAGGCCGTCTGCGCCGGCTGCAGCGTCGTGCCCCGGTGGCGCAGTGCGACGCGCATGCGCGCCAGCAGTTCGCCGACGCCGAAGGGCTTGACGAGGTAGTCGTCGGCGCCGGCATCGAGCAGCTCGATCTTCTGCGCCTCGTCTTCCCGCGCCGAGACGACGATCACCGGCAAGGCCTGCCCGCGCCGAGCTTCGCGCAGCAGGTCGGCGCCGCTGCCGTCGGGCAGGCCGAGATCGAGGATCAGCAGGTCGGGCAGATCGTGCGCCAGCAGCGCCCGCGCCTCGCTGACGCTGACCGCGCTGCGCACCTCGAAGCCCTCGACCGTGAGCACCGATTGCAGCAGGCCGCGGATCTCGCGGTCGTCCTCGACCACCAGCACCTTCAGGCTCATCGCGTCATGCTCCTTCGTCGTCGGGGGCCGAAGGCATGTCGACCAGCGGCAGGCTGAGCCGGAACCGGCTGCCGCCGCCCTGGCGCCGCCGCGCGTGCAGGCTGCCGCCGTGCAGGCCGGCGATCGCCCGGCCCACCGCCAGGCCCAGGCCGGCCCCGCGCACGCCGTGCGACTCCACCCCGCGGTGGAAGCTCTCGAACAGGCGCGGCAGCTCGCGCTCGTCGACACCGGGCCCGCGATCCAGCACGTCGATCAGCAGCGCTCGTTCGCGCAGTTCGGCGCGCAGCTGCACCGGGCCGTCGGAATACTTGAGCGCGTTGTCGAGCAGGTTCTCGACCAACTGCGCCAGCAGCACCGCATCGGCCTGCACCAGCGGCAGCCCCGGAGGAATCTGCGCCTGCACCCGGCGCGAGGGGTCGCGCCGCCGCACGCGCGCGAGCACGCTGCCCACCACCTCCTCGATCGACTCCCAGTCGCGGCGGATCACCGGCTGCGGTGCCGACAGGCGCGCCCACTGCAGCGTGTTGTCGGTCATCGCCGAGAGGTGACGGGCTTCGTCGTCGATCAATGCGAGCAGCCGCAGGCGCTCTGCCTCGGGCAGGCGCTCGTGCTGCTGCTGCAGCGACGACACCGCACCGATGATCGACGCGAGCGGCGTGCGGAAGTCGTGCGCCACCGACGCGAGCAGCTCGCTGCGCAACTGCTGCGACTGGGCCTCGCCGCGCGCCGCCGCTGCAGCCGCCGCATGACGCGCGCGCTGCAGGGCGCCGGCCAGCAGATCGGCGATCGCCTGGGCATGGTCGCGCGCCTCGTCGGCCGCAGGCACGGCGTTCACCCCGAAGGCGCCTAGCGTCTGGTCGCCGGCGCAGAGCGGAAAGTACCAGGCCGGCAGGTCGTTCCAGCGGCCGGTGCCGGGGCCGAGCACCTGCCGCTGCGCCAGACAGTGGGCCAGCGCATCGTGGACGGCGTCGCCGGGCTGCAGCGGCCCGGCTTCAGGCCCCACCAGGACCGCCCGGCCCTGCGCATCGCGCGACACGATCGGCACCGGTTCACCATAGGCCTCGACCAGGCTTGCGCGCGCCGACACGAGGATGCCGGCCTCGTCGTCCAGCGCCGCCAGCCGGGCGGCGAGCTGCTGCAGCCGCCGAGCCCTCTGCTCGCGTTGCTGTGCCCGCTCGGCCATCGCCCACAGCCGCGCCGACAGGCTGCTGACCATCAGCGCGACCAGCAGCAGGGCCAGCAGCGTGATCAGGTGTTCGGGCGCCGAGACATTGAACGTGCCGCGCGGCGGCACGAAGAAGAAGTTGAGCGCCAGCACCGCCAGCACCGCCGTGGCCGACGATGCGACGAGCGACAACCGGTACGAGACAGCCGAAACCGCCATCAGGTACACCATCGCCAGCACGGTGAGCGACACGTGCCGGTCGAGCCAAGTGGCGACGGCGGTGGAGAGCGCCACCGTCGCGACGACCACCGCCGCCGAGGCCCACGGCGAGCGCAGCGCCTGCTTCATGGTTCAGCGAGGCGGCACCGGCCCTCGCCCCGCGCTCAATGCACCGACGACCGAAAGGCGCGCACCGCGCTCTCGCCGAACGACGCACCGAAGCGCTTGGCCAGCCGTTCCGCGACGTTTTCCTTGGGCGTGTAGTCGACCACGTCTTCGGCCTTGACGACTTCGCGGGCGACGTAGTCGAGGTTGCCGAACTTGTCGGCCAGCCCCAGGCGCACCGCCTCCTCGCCGTTCCAGAACAGGCCGGAGAAGGTCTCGGGCGTTTCCTTCAGGCGCTTGCCGCGGCCCTCTTTCACGACCTTGATGAACTGCTGGTGGATCTGGTCGATCATCGCCTGCGCATAGGCACGGTGCTTCGGGTTTTCAGGCGAGAACGGATCGAGCATGGCCTTGTTCTCGCCCGCGGTGAGCAGGCGGCGCTCGACGCCGAACTTCTCCATCGCGCCGGTGAAGCCGAAGCCATCCATCAGCACGCCGATCGAGCCGACGATCGAGGCCTTGTCGACATAGATCTCGTCGGCCGCCGCGGCGATGTAGTAGGCCCCCGAGGCGCACATCTCTTCCACCACCACGTAGACCTTCTTGTGGTGCAGCGCCTTCAGGCGCCGGATCTCGTCGTTGATGATGCCGGCCTGCACCGGGCTGCCGCCGGGCGAGTTCATGCGCAGCACGATGGCACGGGCGCCGCTGTCCTCGAAGGCACTCTTCAGGCCCGAGACGATGGTCTCGGCGCTGGCCTCGGTGTCGGCCGCGATCTCGCCGCGCACCTCGATCAGCGCGGTGTGCGGGCCGGTGGGGGCCGGGGCATGGAAGCGCTGGGCGAGCATCGCCCAGGCGACGGCCATCAGGAAGCCCAGCCACAGCACCCGGATCGTGATGCGCCAGCGGCGCTCGCTGCGGCGCTCGCGCAGCATCTCGCGCGCCAGCTGCTCGAACACGGGCTCGTAGCGGTCGATCGCCGAACCGGCTGGGGCGGCCGCAGGCGGCACCGGCGCCGGGGCGGGCGCCGAAGGAGGCATGCCGGGGGCCTCGCCCGGCGGAAGGTCGTCGTGGGTGTTCATCGGGAGCTTTCGGAAGGCGGCGCGGCAGGATCGAAGCGCACCGGCTGGATGTCGCGGGAAGGATACCAATACACCTGGCCGTCGCGCTCCTCGACGCGCAGCGCCGTCAGGCGCCCGCGGCCGCAAGGGCCGCCGACGCAGCGGCCATCGGACGGCTCGTAGGTCGCGCCATGGATCGAGCAGATGATCCAGCGCTTGTCGCTGTCGAGGAACTCGCCGGGCTGCCAGTCGAGCTCGGTGGGCACGTGCACGCACCGGTTCAGGTACGCGACCACGCGGCCGTTGAAGCGCAGCGCGAAGGCGCGCGCCGGGGCACCGTACTCGAGCACGTCGAACACCAATGCACGGCCGGCCTCTGCCAGCTCGCTGCCGGCGCACAGCCACTGTTCCGACAGCTCAGGCATGGCGCATCAGCCAGTCGTGCAGCTCCCGCACCGAGTGGGCCACGTGCAAGGGCTCGAAGGCCTCGAAGGCGGCCGGCTCGTGCGCGCCATAGCTCACCGCGACGCTGGGCACCTGGGCATTCGCGGCCAGCTGCAGGTCGTGGGTGGTGTCGCCGATCATCAGCGTTCGTTCCGGCTCGGTGCCGAATTCGCGCATCAGCTCGAGCAGCATCGTCGGATCGGGCTTGGAGGCAGTTTCGTCCGCGGTGCGCGTGCCGTCGAACAGGCCGTGCAGCTGCGCGGTTGACAAAGCCTCGTCGAGGCCGCGCCGGCTCTTGCCGGTGGCCACGGCCAGCCAATGGTGGCGCTGCTTCAGCGCCTGCAGCATCGCCAGCGCCCCGTCGAACAGCACCAACTCGTGCTGGCTCGCGAAGTAGTGGTGGCGGTAGCGATCGCCGAGCTCCGGGTAGCGCTCGGCGGGCAGGCCGGGCACGGCGTACTGCAGCGCATCCTGCAGGCCGAGGCCGATCACGAAGGCGGCCCGCTCGTCGCTGGGCACGCGCGCCCCGATGTCGCGGCATGCGGCCTGGATGCTGCGCACGATCAGCGCGGTGGAATCGCACAGCGTGCCGTCCCAATCGAACACGATCAGGTCGAAGCGGCTGGGTCGGTCGTTCATAGGTGTTCCAGCAGTGTGGCGCAATCGCCCGGCAGGGGGGCGGCCAGCTCGATGCGCTCCCCGCTGGCGGGATGGTCGAAGGCCAGCCGGCGCGCATGCAGGAACATGCGGTCAAATTTGATGCCGGGCACCGCCTCGCCGCGCGCGAGCGACTTGTTCAGCGCAAAGTCACCGTATTTCTCGTCGCCGACGATCGGATGGCCCTCGTGTGCCAGGTGCACCCGGATCTGGTGGGTGCGTCCGGTCTTGATCGTGACGTCGAGCAGCGAGAAGCCGGCGAAGCGCTGCACCACCTTGACCAAGGTGATCGAGCGCTTGCCTTCGTCGGCCGCCGGTGACACCGCCCGCACCCGGCGCTCGCCCTCGCCGGTGAGGAACTTGTGCAGCGGCACGTCGATGACCTTCTTGTTCTCGGGCCAGTCGCCGATCACCAGCGCCGCGTAAGTCTTGCCGGTCTCCCGGCTGCGGAACTGGTCTTGCAATGCGGTGAGTGCGCTGCGCTTCTTGGCGATCAGCAGCAGGCCGGAGGTTTCCTTGTCGAGCCGGTGCACCAGCTCGAGGAACCGGGCCTGCGGCCGGGCCTGGCGCAATTGCTCGATCACGCCGAAGCTGACGCCGCTGCCGCCGTGCACCGCCACGCCCGCCGGCTTGTCGACGCAGATGAGGTGGTCGTCTTCGAACAGCAGCGGAAACTCGCGCGCCGGCGCGGCCGGCTTGTCGCTGCGGTCGGCCACCCGCACCGGCGGCACGCGCACTTCGTCGCCAGACGCCAGACGCGTGTCGGCGCTCGCCCGGCCCTTGTTGACCCGCACCTCGCCGGAGCGGATCACCCGGTAGACCAGCGTCTTCGGCACGCCCTTGAGCAGCCGGATCAGGAAGTTGTCCAGCCGCTGGCCCTCGCCCGCCTCATCCACCGTGACCAGGCGAACCTGCGGTAATGGACCGGAAAAGGGATTGACTTTCTCGTTACCAGCCGAAGCTTTCGCCCCTATAATCCGCCGGACCACGTTCTCGTTGTAAGTGCTTGATTTTTCAGAGTTTACCCGGGCACCTGCAACACAGGCGTGGGCCCTCGCGAAAGCGAGGACTTTGTGGTGATGCAACATCCGCAGCCTCCGGCGGGCCTTCAGTCCCCAAGCGACTGGGCAGCCGGGATGGCGCAGGTGGAAGAGACACGACGAAAGAAGCCACCCTGTGACAACAGGGCCAGAACAAGGTTGACCGACCGTAGACCGAAGGCTCTTACAGCTCGATCTGCGGTTTGCAAGTGCCCCGCGACCCCGCCAATGGCGTTCTCCCTTCCCTCCCCCTTGTGTGCGCTGCAGCCCCGGCCCGTTGCCGGCGAGGCTGCCGGCTGCGCACGCGTCACGCTGCGCGATCCGCGGCGCCGGGGGCGGACCGGACCATGCCCAGGCGCAGCCGCACCGGCACACGCGCCAACGCTGCACTCGTGACCGTCCATCGGTCCACCGCAGTCCAGGGCGATTCCTTCCACGGTTGCTTCGCGTTTCTCGTGCATCGGTGAGTCGCCCTCCGGGTTTCCGGTGGGTGATGTGATCGTGCGCCGCCGCTCAGAGCGGACGGTGTGAGGAGTGCAGATGAAACGCATGCTGATCAACGCGACGCAGCAGGAAGAGCGTCGCCTGGCCATCGTCGATGGACAGAAACTGCTCGATTTCGAGACCGAGATCGAAGGCCGCGAGCAGCGCAAGGGCAATATCTACAAGGCGGTGGTCACCCGCGTCGAGCCTTCGCTCGAGGCCTGCTTCGTCGATTACGGCGAAGACCGCCACGGCTTCCTGCCGTTCAAGGAAATCTCGCGCAGCTACTTCAGGGAAGGCGCCGACGTGCGCTCCGCGAAGATCGGCGACGTCATCCGCGAAGGCCAGGAACTGCTGGTCCAGGTGGAAAAGGAAGAACGCGGCAACAAGGGTGCGGCGCTCACCACCTTCGTCTCGCTGGCCGGCCGCTACCTGGTGCTGATGCCCAACAACCCGCGCGGCGGCGGCGTGAGCCGGCGCATCGAGGGTGAGGACCGAGAGGAGCTGAAGGAAGCCCTCGACCAGCTCGACTACCCCAAGGGCATGAGCCTGATCGCCCGCACCGCCGGCATCGGCCGCTCGGTGGCCGAGCTGCAGTGGGACCTCAACTACATGCTCAAGCTCTGGACGGCGATCGACGAAGCCGCCCAGGCCGGCAAGGGCGCCTACCTGATCTACCAGGAGTCGTCGCTCGTCATCCGCGCGATCCGCGACTACTTCACCGCCGACATCGGCGAGATCCTGATCGACACCGACGACATCTTCGAGCAGGCCCATCAGTTCATGAGCCATGTGATGCCGGAGACGGCGCACAAGGTGAAGCGTTACCGCGATGACGCGCCGCTGTTCAGCCGCTTCCAGATCGAGCACCAGATCGAGACGGCCTTCAGCCGCACGGTCAACCTGCCCTCGGGCGGCGCGATCGTGATCGACCACACCGAAGCGCTGGTGTCGATCGACGTCAACTCGGCCCGCGCCACCCGCGGCGGCGACATCGAGGAAACCGCCACCCGCACCAACCTCGAAGCCGCCGATGAAATCGCGCGCCAGATGCGCCTGCGCGACCTGGGCGGCCTGATCGTCGTCGATTTCATCGACATGGAGGAGAGCAAGAACCGCCGCGAGGTCGAGACCCGCCTGCGCGACGCGCTGCGCTACGACCGCGCCCGCGTGCAGTTCAGCTCCATCTCCAAGTTCGGCCTGCTCGAGCTCTCGCGCCAGCGCCTGCGCCCCGCGCTGAGCGAAGGCAGCCACATCACCTGCCCGCGCTGCAACGGCACCGGCCACATCCGCGACACCGAGTCGTCGGCACTGCAGATCCTGCGCATGGTGCAGGAAGAGTCGATGAAGGAGAACACCGCCGCGGTGCACGTGCAGGTGCCGGTGGAAGTGACCTCCTTCCTGCTGAACGAGAAGCGCACCGAGATCACCAAGATCGAGCTGAAGCAGCGCGTGACCGTGCTGCTGGTGCCCAACAAGCACCTGGAGACGCCGAACTACAAGCTGGAGCGGCTGCGCCACGACGACCCGCGCCTGGAGAACCTGCAGGCCAGCTACACGATGATCGAGGAGCCGGACGAAGAGGTCGGCATCACGCGTCGCGAGAAGAGCAAGCCCAAGCAGGAGCCGGTGATCAAGGGCGTGATGCCGGAGCAACCGGCGCCCAAGGCCGAGCCCAAGCCCGAACCGGCGCCCGCCCCCGTGGCGGCGGCACCGATCCCCGCGCCTGCTCCGGCCCCTGCGCCGGCCGGCGGTGGCTTCTTCGGCTGGATCAAGAAGCTCTTCGGCGGCGCGCCTGCTGAGGCACCGGCGCCGGCCGCAGTGGTCGAGACCGCGCCCGCAGCCCCGGCGGCGGCAGCGCCCGGCGAGCGCCGTGAAGGACAGCGTGGTGATCGCGGCGGCCGTGGCAGCCGCAATGACCGAGGCGGTCGCCGTGGCGAAGGCCAGCGCGACAACCGCGAAGGCCGCGGCGAAGCGCGCGAGGGCCGGGGCGGCGAACAGCGCCAGCGCAGCGACGAGCGCCGCGAAGGTCGCGGTGAGGGCCGTGAGGGTCGCGAAGGCCGCAACGGCCGCCGCAACGAGCGCAGCACCGAATCGCTCGAGGCGATCAACAAGCCGGTGGACACGGCCGAAGGGCAGGCGCCGCAGGGCGAGCGTCGCGGTGAAGGCCGCCGTGGCGGCCCGCGCGGACCGCGCGGCGAGGATCGCGAGCAAGGGCAGCAGCGCCGCCCCGAGCCGGTGAGCAACGGCTTCGATGCCGCCGCTGAATCGGCCGCGTCGTCGTTTGCCGACACCCAGCCCAACCCTGAAGCCCTGCCGGACAGCGGCGAAGGCCAGGAGCAGCGCGAACGCCGCCGCCGCCGCCGCGGCCGTGGTGGCCGTGATCGCGACGAGGCTCGCGAAGGCATGGCGCCGGAAGCCGCCACCCAGGAACTGCACGACGAGGTCGAAGCCGCAGCGGTGGATGCAGCGGCCGCCGAGCCATCGGCCGTTGTCGGTGAGTCGGTGGAAGGTGAAGCTGGCGCCGGCCGTGAAGACGGCCGCCGGCGCCGCAATCGCGACCGCTACCGCCGCGAGCGTCGCGAAGACGGCAGCGAGCGCGCCGATCAGCCGATGGCCGAAGCGCCGCCGGCCGAGAGCTTTGCCAGCGGCAGCGATGAAGCGCTGGGCACGGCGCCCGCCGCCGCCGAGCAGGCGCCAGCCGTCGCGCCCGTGGCCGCCGAGGCAGTAGCAGCTGTCCCGGCGCCCGCACCGGCCGAGCCGCCCAAGCCCTTCGTGCTGCCCGCCGACGAGCTGAACGAGATCGCGCGAGCGGCTGGCCTCGAATGGGTCAGCTCCGACGCCGAGAAGGTGCGCTCGGTGCAGGAAGCGATGGCGCGCGAACCGCGACCCATCCATGTGCCGCGCGAGCGGCCGCCGGTCGTGCGCATCGATGAAGGCCCGCTGGTGCTGGTCGAGACGCGCAAGGATCTGTCGCAGATCCGCCTGCCCTTCGAGACCGAAGCCCGCCACTGACCGGGCTCTTGCAACGAAAAAGCCGCTGGATTCCAGCGGCTTTTTTCATGGGGCCGGGGGCATCGTCAGGGCAGGCGCTCGAGAGCGTGCTGGTAGGCGGCTTGATGCATCAGCTCGTCCCAGGGCAGCGGCGCGGTCTGCGGCAGCAGGTCGAGCCGGCGCGACTCGCTCTGCGGGTCGGGCTGCCAGCGCCCCTGCTCCTGCGCCGCCAGCAGGCCATCGAGCAGCTCGTCGACCGGCCTGCCGCCGTCGACCTTGGACTGGTTGCACAACAGCACGAGGTCGCAGCCGGCATTGAGCGCCGCGATGCCGCCCTCGACCGCATTGCCGGCGATGCGCGCGCCTTCCATGCTGAGGTCGTCGCAGCAGATCGCACCGGTGTAGCCGAAGCGGCCGCGCAGGATGTCCTTCAGCCACTTGGCGGAGAAGCCGGCTGGCATCGGGTCGACCTTGGGGAAGGTCACGTGCGCCGGCATCACGCAGGTGGTGGCGGTGGAGAGCCAGTCGTAGGGCATCGCGTCCTCGGCGAGGATGGCCTTCAGCGAGCGGGTGTCGACCGCGCGCGCCACATGCGAATCGGCCACCGCATAGCCGTGCGCTGGAAAGTGCTTGGCGCAATTGGCCATGCCGGCGCGCAGCAGGCCGAGCATCAGGCTCTGGGCCAGCATCGTCACCACCCGCGGGTCGCGGTGGAAGGCACGGTCTCCGACCACCTCGCTGCGGCCATGGTCGAGGTCGACCACCGGCGTCCAGCTCAGCTCCACGCCGCAGGCGCGCAGCTCGGAACCCAGCACGTAGCCGGCTGCGGTGGCGGCATCGATGGCGCGCATCGCATCCTTCATCCACAGCTCGCCGAAGGCGCGCATCGCGGGCAGGTGCGTGAAGCCGTCGGTGCGGAAGCGCTGCACGCGGCCGCCTTCATGGTCCACCGTGATCAGCGCGTCCGGCCGGATCGACTTGACCTCGGCGGTCACCTCGGTGAGCTGGCGCCGGTCTTTCCAATTGCGGGTGAAGAAGATCAGGCCGCCGGTCAGCGGATGCTGCAGGCGGCGGCGGTCGTCGGCGGTGAGTTCCTGGCCGGCGATGTCGAGGATGACGGGGGCGTGAAGGCTCATGGGGTGCGGGTTTCGACGACCACGAAGGCCGCCGCATAGTCGGTTTCGTCGGTGACGGTCACATGGGCTACGAGGCCGCGTGCCTCGAACCATTCGGCCAGTTCGCCGTGCAGCCGGATCTCGGGCTTGCCGCTGGGCGCGTTGAGGGTCTCGCAGCGGGTCCAGACCATCGGCAGCCGCATGCCCAGGCCGATGGCCTTGGAGAAGGCCTCCTTGGCCGAAAAACGCGTCGCCAGGTAGCTCAGGCCGCGCGCTTCCACCTTGGCGCGACGGTGGTGATAGACCGCCAGCTCGCCGGGGCCGAGCACCTTCTCAGCGAAGCGGTCGCCGCGGCGCTCCAGCGTGGCCGCGATGCGGCGGATGTCGCAGATGTCGGTGCCGATGCCGTAGATCAAGCGAAGGCCCTTTGAATGCAGCGCTGGTAGTCGCGGATGGTCTCGCTGTAGCCCAGCTCCAGCGCATCGGCGATCAGCGCATGGCCGATCGACACCTCCTGCACGCCGGGCACCGCGCGCAGGAAATCGGCAAGGTTGTCGCGGTTGAGGTCATGGCCGGCATTCACGCCCAGCCCCACCGCGAGCGCGGCTTCCGCGGTCTTCGTGAAGCGCGACAGCACCTCGGCCTGCTCCGGCTTGCCGTGGGCGCTGGCGTAAGTCTCGGTATAGAGCTCGACCCGGTCGGCACCCAGCTCGGCCACGGCCCGCATCTGCTCGGGCAGCGGGTCCATGAACAGGCTCACCCGCACGCCCAGGGCCTTGGCCTCGGCGATCACCGGGCGCAGCCGCTCGGCATCGGCCGGAAAACTCCAGCCATGGTCGGAGGTGAACTGCCCCACCGTGTCGGGCACGAAGGTGCACTGGTGCGGCCGCACTGCGCGAACGAAGTCCATCAGGTTGTGGAACGGGTTGCCCTCGATGTTGAACTCGACCTGCGGCCAGGCCTTGAGCAGCTCGGCGAGGTCGTGCACGTCGTGGGCGCGGATGTGGCGTTCATCGGGCCGGGGATGCACCGTGATGCCCTGGGCCCCCGCCTCGAGCACCAGCGCCGCCGCCCGCGTGACGCTGGGAATGCCCAGGTGCCTCGTGTTGCGCAGCAGCGCGACCTTGTTCAGGTTGACCGACAGCGCGGTGCGCGCGCCGTGCGACGAGGACTCGGGAGCAACCAGCGGATTCATCGAAGGAGAAATGGCGATGGGGTCAGTCGAGCAACCGCTGCACATCCAGCATCACCTGCCGGGTTCGCAGCTGCGGGGAGCCCAGATGATAGTGAAGCAGGGTGCGCAGCTGTGGTTTCAGCGTGGCCGACACCGATGCGCATGTGGACTGCAAGGCCGCCATGCTGCCGTGCTGCAGCGCGGCCTGCAGCGAAACCCAAGCCGCGCCACTGCATCCGGTGTCTTCGCCGAAGGGCAGCAGCACCAGGCCGGCCTCGGGGCGCAAGGCATACAGGCGCTGCGGCTGCAACTCGCCAGCACCTAGCGTGACGGTGCTGAGGTCGGGCAGCAGCCCGATCGTGCTGAGCAGCGTCAACTCGAAGGCACGCAGCGCCGCCTGTTCCGCATCGCCCTCGCCCGCAAGCGCCGGCAGCGTGGCCGCATAGGCGTCGAACAGGCGCGGGTGCGGATCGTGCCGCGCGAGCAGCTTCATCAGCAGCTCGTTGAGATAGAAGCCCGAGAACAGCGCCGCGCCGCTCAGCATCGGCGAACCGCCGGCCCATTCGGCCTGGCGCAGCGTCTGCACCTCGGCCGCGTCTTCAGAGGCGGCTGCCTTGCCCAGCCCGACATGCAGGCGCTGGAACGGCAGCAGCACCGAGCGCAGCTGCGAATAAGGCCGCTTGGCGCCCTTGGCCGCCACCGCCACGCGGCCGAAGTCACGCGTGAACAGGTCGAGGATCAGGCTGGTCTCGCTCCAGTCGTAGCTGTGGAGCACATAGGCCGGCTGGACGGCAGCAGGACGTGGAGCCCTGGCCATCGTTCAGCCAGCGCCGAACCGTCTCAAGCCGGCCGCAAGCGTGGGGGCGCACATCTCACTCGTAGCCGTAGGCGCGCAGGTGCTCTTCGTTGTCGGCCCAGCCGGAGCGCACCTTCACCCACAGCTCGAGGAAGACCTTGCCCTCGGTCAGGTGCTCGAGCTCCTGCCGCGCCTCGCTGCCGATGCGGCGGAGGCGCTCGCCGCCGGTGCCGATGATCATGCCCTTGTGCGCGTCGCGCTCGACGATGATGGAGGCGGCGATGCGGCGCAGGTTGCCCTCTTCCTCGAACTTGTCGATCACCACCGTGGAGGTGTAGGGCAGCTCATCGCCGGTGAGGCGGAACAGCTTCTCGCGGATGATCTCACTGGCGAGGAAACGCTCGCTGCGGTCGGTCAGCGCGTCTTCCTCGTAGTACCACTCCTGCTCGGGCAGGTAGGGCTTGAGGATGCCCAGCAGGCGCTTGACGTCGGCGTCCTTGGTGGCCGACAGCGGCACGAACTCGGAGAAGTTGCGCCGCTCCTGCATGCTCTTGAGCCAGGGCGCGAGTTCGGCCCGGCGATGCACCTGGTCGAGCTTGTTGGCGATCAGGAACACCGGCTTGTCTTCGGGCAGCAGCGCCAACACCTTCGCGTCATCAAGGCCGAAGCGCCCCGCCTCGACGAGGAACAGCACCACGTCGACGTCGCCCAGCGAAGCCAGCACGGTGCGGTTGAGCGTGCGGTTCAGCGCGGTACCGTGCTTGGTCTGAAAGCCGGGCGTGTCGACGAAGACGAACTGCGCCTCGTCGACCGTGCGGATGCCGGTGATGCGGTGCCGCGTGGTCTGCGCCTTGCGCGAGGTGATGCTGACCTTCTGGCCGACCAGCGCGTTCAGCAGCGTCGACTTGCCGACGTTGGGGCGGCCGACGATGGCCACCAAGCCGCAACGATGGGCCGGGCCATCCTCGCCGGCGGCGGGCGCTGTGGGTTCGACAGGGTTCATGGGATTCAGGAGCGGAGCGGGCTGCCCGGCCGGTCGCTGGCCTTCAGCGTCTCGAGCATGCGGCGCGCAGCCTCCTGCTCGGCAGCGCGGCGGGAGCGGCCCTCGCCCCGTTCGGCCAGGTGCAGCGTGGCCACGGCGCACTCGACCTCGAAAGTCTGCGCATGAGCCTGGCCGCGCGTGGCGACGATGCTGTAGGCAGGCACCGGCAGCTTGCGGGCCTGCAGCCACTCTTGCAGCTCGGTCTTGGCGTCCTTGGTCCAGCTGTCGGCCTCGGTCGTTGCGATGATCTCGCCGAACAGGCGGCGCACCACGGCCTGGGCCGGCTCGAAGCCGCCATCGAGGAAGGTCGCACCGATCAGCGCCTCGACCGCATCGGCCAGGATCGACGGCCGCTGGGCTCCGCCACCGCGCGCCTCGCCTTCCGACAGGCGCAGCACTTCAGGCAGGCCGAGCGCCAGCGCCACGCGGTGCAGGCTGTCTTCGCGCACGAGATGGGCCCGCACGCGCGTGAGATCGCCTTCGTCGGAGCCGGCGAAGCGCTCGTACAGCAGTCCCGAGACCGCGAGGCTCAGCACCGCATCGCCGAGGAATTCGAGGCGCTCGTTGTGGTCGGCGCCATAGCTGCGGTGGGTCAATGCACGCGTGAGCAGGCGCGGCTGGGCGAAGTGGTGGCCCAGGCGCTGCTGCAGTGCATCAAGACGGGGATCCATGCGGTTGACTGCGGTGAGTTCGGTTCAGGCCATGCGGCAACGGGCGGGCCCGCTACCTCGAGTGCCCCTCGTACTTGATCAGCAGGTTGACCGGACCATACAGCTCGATCAGCTTGTCGTACTTGAAGCTGATGATGATGCGGTCATTGTCCTTGCTCACTTCCAGGTCCTTGCCGCTGATCGTCGAGATGGAATACTCGATTTCCTTCTGCTTGTCGAATGCCGCACGGATTTCGGGCACCGTGGAGGCACCTTCGTGCGCGATCTTGTTCACGGTGCGCTGGATCGTGAAGTACTCGTTGACCGAAGGGAACGTCTTCAGTGCGATGACGACGACGAAGCCTCCCACGGCGAGCCAGATCAGCAGGCCGATGAGCGACAGGCCCTGCCGGCGCGCCGGATTGCGGTGTTGACCTTGCATGTCCCCTCTTCCTCAGCGGTGGTTCACTTGAACGAGCCGATGCGCCCGAGATTACCGAAATTCATCCACACATAGAAGGCTTTGCCGACGATGTTCTCGTCGGGCACGAAGCCCCAGTAGCGCGAATCTTCGGAGTTGTCGCGGTTGTCGCCCATCGCGAAGTAGTGTCCGGGCGGTACCTTGCACACAACGCCTTCGAGGCTGTAGCGGCAATGGTCCTTGTACGGAAATTCCTTCACCCGGCTCGGGTCGAACAGCGCCGACTGGGGGAACTGCTGAATCTTGTGCTCGATCGGGCCGAGCGACTCGACGAACTGCTGCGCATAGCGCAGCTGCTCTTCGTCGTATTCCTCGGGCAGCGTCTTGCTGGCGACCGGCTGGCCGTTGATCAGCAGCTTCTTGTTCAGGTAGCTGACCTCGTCGCCTGGCAGGCCGACCACGCGCTTGATGTAGTCGACCCGCGGATCGATCGGGTAGCGGAACACGATCACGTCGCCGCGCTGGGGATCATGGTTGGCGACGATCTTCTTGTTGATCACCGGCAGGCGGATGCCATAGTGGAATTTGTTGACCAGGATGAGGTCGCCCACCTGCAGGGTCGGGATCATCGAGCCCGACGGGATCTTGAACGGCTCGTACAGGAACGAGCGCAGCAGGAACACCACCAGGATCACCGGAAACAGGCCCGCGGTCCAGTCGAGCCACCAGGGCTGCATCAGCAGCTTGTGCCGGGCTTCCTCGATGTTGCCGTCGACCTTCTCGATGCCCTTCTGGGCCAGCGACGCACGGCGCTCCGCATCTTCGCGCTCGAGGCGGGCCGCTGCAGCTTCGCGCGCCGGCTTGAAGTAGAAGCGCTCGGCCAGCCAATAGCCCAGGGTGACAATCGTCAGCAGGAACAGCAGCAGCGAGAAATTGCCGACCCAATAGCCGAAGAACCAGCCACCCAGGTAGACGGCCAGACAGCCGTACAGAAATCCGGTCAGAGAACCCATCAGTCTTCCACTTGAAGGATGGCCAAGAACGCTTCCTGCGGCACCTCGACGGAACCGATCTGCTTCATGCGTTTCTTGCCGGCCTTTTGTTTTTCGAGCAGCTTGCGCTTGCGTGTGATGTCGCCGCCGTAGCATTTTGCCAGCACGTTCTTGCGCAGCGCCTTGATGTTCTCGCGGGCAATGATGTTGGCGCCGATGGCCGCCTGGATCGCCACGTCGTACATCTGGCGGGGAATCTGCTCACGCATCTTGGCGGCCACCGCGCGGCCACGGAACTGGCTCTGAGCGCGGTGGACGATGATCGACAGCGCATCGACCCGGTCGCCGTTGATCAGCAGGTCGACCTTGACGACATCGGCTGCGCGGTATTCCTTGAACTCGTAGTCCATCGAGGCATAGCCACGCGACACGCTCTTGAGCTTGTCGAAGAAGTCCAGCACGATCTCGGCCAGCGGCAGCTCGTAGGTCAGCATGACCTGGCGGCCGTGGTAGGCCATGTTCAGCTGCACGCCGCGCTTCTGGTTGGCCAGCGTCATCACCGGGCCCACGTAGTCCTGCGGCATGTACAGGTGCACGGTGACGATGGGCTCGCGGATCTCCCGGATGCGGCCCTGGTCGGGCATCTTCGACGGGTTCTCGACCTCGAGCACGGTGC
>CBIHRS010000012.1:0-134036 GCA_966212505.1 uncultured bacterium | reverse complement strand
CGCTTGCATGGCATGCAAGAGGTCAGCGGTTCGATCCCGCTTACCTCCACCAAACAAGGTGGCGCGTTGTAGCAAGTGGATGAAGGATCAAGTCCCCTTCGTCTAGAGGCCTAGGACACGACCCTTTCACGGTTGTAACAGGGGTTCGAATCCCCTAGGGGACGCCAAGTTTGGCTGCGCTTGCCGGAGAAATTCGGGAATGCAGCTACCGACGCGGAGTGGTAGTTCAGTCGGTTAGAATACCGGCCTGTCACGCCGGGGGTCGCGGGTTCGAGTCCCGTCCACTCCGCCAAGTATCAAAGTCAAAACGGGCCTTCGGGCCCGTTTTGCTTTTTGTCATGCGCACATTCGCGCAGCTTGTCTAGACAAGTATCGACGCTTCCCAATCGAGAAATCGGCCACATCGGCTCCCCCCTAAGAGGGATGTAACGATGTGTCTCAATCGTCGATAAATTCGCTGTGGATGCGCTTCATCGCATCCCGGTTCGACAAGGGCACACCCGCACGAAAGTCGGGGTCGCAAAGCTTCCGGTCTAACGCTTCTCGAAGCCATGACAGCGGGGTTGCCGACACAACAGGAGAGGACGCTCGTTTCTCTCCCGCTGTGCCTCGATCTCTTGCATCGAGGCGGGCAGCCCCATGCTCCGATTTGCGTTTCCGATCGTGCGACCCGGCCGAGCCGCGGGGGATCACATCACACGACCGAGCAAGATCGGAAGACCTCATGGGTAGGATCGAAAGCTTCAGCTTCCTCAGCAACCTCGTGGCCGGCAACCAGGTGCCGCCGGCTGCCAACTCGACGCTCTCGCCGCGCGAGACATCGTGGACCCAGGACGACGTGGTCGCCCTGATGGAGCGCCTGTATCCGCCACCGAGCGGAAAGCCGGGAGACCAGTCGCTGATGCGCCAGCAGCTGTCGTCGGCCTTTCTTGCCGGCGTGGCGAAATCGCAGGAAGAGCTGCTGCTCAAGCCCAGCCAGTCGCTGGTGCAGGCGGCGCTGCTGCAGGCGCGGGTGCTGCTGAAGAACCGCGCCGCCACGCAGCACAACCGGCTGTGGGATGCGTTCATGGCCGGTGCACGCGCCGCCCGCGCGACCGCGGAGCTGGGCTATGTGCATGCGCAGCCGGCGGTGCAGAGCGAAGCCGACACCGCGCTGCAGCTGTTCATCCGCCAGCCCTTCACCGAATCGGGTGAAGCCCAGCAGGCGCTGGTGGCCTCGGTGCTCGACCAGATCGACGCCTGCAACGGCCAGCCCCATGCGTTCAACTACCTCACCGGCCGGCAGGCCGAGAACGCACAGACCTTCAAGAGTTCGTTCGAACACGAGACCGGGCAGACCTTCACGCCCCAGGCCTTCCGCGCGCATCGGCTCGGTCTGCTGTCGCGCGCCGAGGCCTTCGTCAACATCCGTGTCGGCATGAGCGAGAGCAGCGCGTTCGAGCTGTCGTACCACGTGTTCCGCGGCGCTTGCACCCCGGTGCTCTTCCTGGTGTGGAAGCACGCGCCGATCAAGACCACGCTGCTCAAGGACCTGGGCAACCTGTGCGACGTGACCTATCTCGAGTTCGAGCAGGCCGAAGACCTGCGCGAAGGGATGAGCGATTTCTTCCGCCGCGTCCGTTGCCCCCGGCGCAAGGCCGCCTGACCGTTCCACAGAGGGAGTTCACATGCTTGCCAACATCAAGATCAAGACGCTGATCATTGCCGTGCTCAGCGTGCTGATGGCCGTGGTCGTCACCGTGGGGGCCCTGGGCCTCTACGGCACATCGCACACCCGCGAGGTCTTCCGCGGCATTTCGCTGCGCGACGCGCAGACCGAGAACGACTTCGCGCAGATCCGCCTGCTGATGGAAACCAACCGCAGCCAGATCCTGCAGGCGCTGCAGCACAACCCGGGCTTCGACTGGGCCAAGCTGCACGACCATCCGCTCGACGTCCACTACACGACGATCGCCAAGGCCTCGGCCAGCATCGGCCAGCTGTGGCAGCGGTATTACGCTGCCATCGATTCCGATGACGAGAAACGCCTGGCCGACGCCTGGTACCAGAAGAGCGGCGGACTGGGCGTGAAGGCGGTGAACGACGCCGCCGAAGCCATCAAGGCCGGCAAGTGGGACGACGCCGAGCATGTGCTGATCGGCACCATCAACCCGACCTACCGCGTCGGCACCGTGGCGTCGACCGAGCTGTCGGAGTTTCTCGCCAAGCGGGGCAAGGCCAACGATGCCGGGGTCGAGACCCGCATCGCCCACATGAGCTGGCTGTTGATCGGCGCGGTGGTGCTGTCTCTCGGGCTGGCGATCGCGACCACGGTGGTGCTGATCCGCGGCATCACCATCCCGCTGCAGCAGGCGATCAGCATCGCGCGCCGGGTGGCCAGCGGCGACCTCGGCTCCAGCATCGACACCCACAGCCGCAACGAGCTGGGCGACCTGCTGCGTTCGCTGAAGGCGATGAACGAGAGCCTGGTGAACGTGGTGGCGAGCGTGCGGCAGAGCAGCGACAGCATCGCCACCGGCTCGAGCCAGATCGCCACCGGCAATGCCGACCTGTCGCATCGCACCGAGCGCCAGGCCAGCAACCTGCAGCAGACCGCGGCCTCGATGGAGCAGCTCACCTCCACCGTGAAGACCAATGCCGAGACGGCACTGCAGGCCGAGCAACTGGCCAAGGTGGCCAGCAGCGTGGCCACCGAAGGCGGCGTCACGGTGGGCCATGTGGTGGCCACGATGGAGCAGATCAGCGCCTCGAGCCGCAAGATCAGCGACATCATCGGCGTGATCGATGGCATCGCGTTCCAGACCAACATCCTGGCGCTGAACGCCGCGGTGGAAGCCGCGCGGGCCGGCGAGCAGGGCCGCGGCTTCGCGGTGGTGGCCGGCGAGGTGCGCAGCCTCGCACAGCGCAGCGCGCAGGCGGCCAAGGAGATCAAGACGCTGATCAGCGACAGCGTCGAGAAGGTCGAGGTCGGCAGCCAGCAGGTCAACGATGCGGGCCGCACGATGAGCGAGATCGTGCAGAAGGTCAAACGCGTGAGCGACCTGATCGCCGAGATCAGCGCCGCCACCACCGAGCAGACGGCCGACATCAGCCAGGTCAGCGGCGCGGTGAACCAGCTCGATCAGGTGACGCAGCAGAACGCCGCGTTGGTGGAGCAATCGGCCGCCGCGGCCGAGAGCCTGCAGCAGCAGGCGGCAAGACTCGTCGATGCGGTCGCGATCTTCAAGCTCGACGCGATGCCCGGCCTCAAACTTGAACTCCATCAAGGTTAGAACCCGACCGGAAAACTAGGCTATGGCCCATCGTTCTCACCGACGGGGGCCACATGAGCCAGCACCGGACCGGGTTCACCAAACAGGCGGCCCGCAACATCTTCTACGGCAGCAGCGCGTTCTTCGCGTTCCTCTTCGCTGCCATCGTCTTCCACAGCGAGCAGCGCATTCCTGAGCGCTCGCATGCCTCCGAGATCACGCCGGCCGTCGTGCGCGGCAAGCAGATCTGGGAGACGCGCAACTGCATCGGCTGCCACACGCTGCTCGGCGAAGGCGCGTACTTCGCGCCCGAGCTGGGCAATGTGTACAAGCGCCGCGGCGGCGAGTTCATCAAGGCCTGGATCAAGGCCCAGCCCACGCACGCGCCGGGACGGCGCCAGATGCCGCAGTTCAACCTGAGCGAGCAGCAGCTCGACGACATGGTCGAGTTCCTCAAGTGGACGAGCGAGGTCAACACCGAGAAGTGGCCTCCCAACATCGAAGGCTGAGGAGCACGACATGAGCATCACCACCCTCAAGTACAAGTCGCAAGCCGTCGCCAAGCTCTACTTCGCCGCGGCGCTGCTGCTGTTCACCGGCCAGATCGTGTTCGGCCTCGCGCTGGGCCTGCAATACCTGGTCGGCGACTTCCTGTTTCCGTACGTGCCGTTCAACCAGGCGCGCATGGTGCACACCAACCTGCTGATCGTGTGGCTGCTGTTCGGCTTCATGGGATCGGCCTACTACCTGATCCCCGAAGAGGCCGAGACCGAGCTGCACAGCCCCAAGCTCGCGGTCGCGCTGTTCTGGATCTTCCTCGTGGCGGGTGCGCTCACCATCGTGGGCTACCTCGCGGTGCCCTATGCCAAGCTCGCCGAGCTCACCGGCAACGAGCTGCTGCAGACCATGGGGCGCGAGTTCCTCGAGCAGCCATTGCCCACCAAGCTGGGCATCGTGGTCGTCGCGCTCGGCTTCCTCTACAACATCAGCATGACGGTGCTCAAGGGCCGCAAGACCAGCATCTCGCTGGTGCTGCTGATGGGCCTGTGGGGCCTGGCGCTGATGTTCCTGTTCAGCTTCGTGAACCCGCACAACCTGGTGCGCGACAAGATGTACTGGTGGTTCGTGGTGCACCTGTGGGTCGAGGGCGTGTGGGAGCTGATCCTCGGCGCGCTGCTGGCCTTCGTGCTGGTCAAGACCACCGGCGTCGACCGCGAGGTGATCGACAAGTGGCTGTACGTGATCATCGCCTTCGCGCTGATGACCGGCATCCTCGGCACCGGCCACCACTTTTACTTCATCGGCTTGCCGGGCTACTGGCAGTGGATCGGCAGCGTGTTCTCCGCGATGGAGCCGATCCCCTTCTTCATGATGACGGTGTTCGCCTTCAACATGGTGCAGCGGCGCCGCCGCGAGCATCCGAACCAGGCGGCCGTGCTGTGGGCAGTGGGCACCTCGGTGATGGGTTTCCTCGGCGCCGGCCTGTGGGGCTTCATCCATACGCTGAGCCCGGTGAACTACTACACCCACGGCACGCAGATCACCGCGGCCCACGGCCACCTGGCCTTCTACGGCGCCTACGTGCTGGTGGTCATCACGATGATCAGCTATGCGATGCCGATGCTGCGCGGGCGCATCGCCAACAGCGCCAAGGCACAGAGCGTCGAGATGTGGAGCTTCTGGATCATGACCGTCAGCATGGGCGTGATGGTGCTCGCGCTCACCGGCGCCGGCATCCTGCAGGTGTGGCTGCAGCGCCTGCCCGAGAGCAACGCGATGTCGTACATGAGCACGCAGGACCAGCTGCGCTTCTTCTACTGGCTGCGGCTGGGCGGTGGCGGCGGCTTCCTGCTGGGCCTGGTGGCCTACCTGGCCAGCTTCTTCATCGGCGGCGAGGTCAAGGCCGAGGAGTCGGTGGGCAGCGGCGCCGGCATCCAGATGCAGCCGGCCCAGCGGCTGCGTTGACCGGAGACCGCGCATGAAGATCGAACCGGCGGGCATGGCGCCGTTCTACGCGGCGCAGGGCGGCGAATGCGAGCTCTTCGAGCATGCCTTCCGCCAGCGCCTGCCGCTGCTGATCAAAGGCCCCACCGGCTGCGGCAAGACGCGCTTCGTGGAGCACATGGCCGCGCGGCTGCAGCGGCCGCTGGTCACGGTGAGCTGCCACGACGACCTGAGCGCGGCCGACCTTGTGGGCCGCTACCTGATCGGCGATGGCGACACCGTGTGGTGCGACGGCCCCCTGGCCCGCGCGGTGCGGCAGGGCGCGATCTGCTACCTCGACGAGGTGGTCGAGGCGCGCAAGGACACCACGGTGGTGCTGCATCCGTTGGCCGACGACCGCCGCACGCTGCCGATCGAGCGCACCGGCGAGACGCTGGTGGCTGCGCCCGGCTTCATGCTGGTGGTGTCGTACAACCCCGGCTACCAGAACCTGCTGAAGAGCCTGAAGCCGAGCACGCGCCAGCGCTTCGTCGCGCTGACCTTCGGCTATCCCGATGCGCAGACCGAGGCCCGCATCGTCGTCACCGAGGCCGGCGTGCCGCTGGCGCTGGCGCAGCAGCTGGTGCAGCTGGCGCAGGCCCTGCGCCGGCTCACCGACCACGATCTCGAAGAGACGGCGAGCACCCGGCTGCTGGTGATGACCGCGCGGCTCATCGCCTCGGGCATCGGCGTGCGGGCGGCCTGCCGCGCGGCGATCGTCGATGCCTTGACCGACGATGCCGACACCGCCGCAGCGCTCGACGAGCTGGTGAGGGCGGTGTTCGGTGACTGAGTGTGCCCCCAGGACCGGGCTGCGCCCAGTCCGCCCCCCGCGGGGGTCAAGGAAACTTGGGGCGGCCCAGCGTTTCCTTGAGCGCGCCGCCGCCCTGCAGCGCAAGCGCAGGGCTTTCCAGATCGGCTTCTTCGCGCTGTTCCTGCTCGCGCCGTCGCTGAACCTGCTGCGCTTCGACCTGCACGAGGCCCAGCTGTGGGTGCTGGGGCAGCGCTGGTCATTGGGCATCACCGCGTTCCAGCATGGCGACGCCAGCGCGGCGCAGACGGCACTGAGCATCCTGCTGCGCGGCTTCGTGCCGGCGATCGCGCTGATCGTCGGCTTCCTGTTCGTGGCCTATCGCTATGGCCGGCTCTACTGCGGCTGGCTGTGCCCGCATTTCTCGCTGGTGGAACTGCTCAACGAGCTGCTGCACCGCGCGAGCGGCCGCTTCAGCGTGTGGGAGCGGCGCTCGGCCGCCGAAGGCCGCGCAGGCCCGGCGCCGCGCAAGCGCTGGTGGCCGCTGTTCGCGCTGTCGTGCGCGGTGTTCGGCTTCCTGTGGGCCATCACGCTGCTGACCTACCTGCTGCCGCCGCAGGAGATCTGGGGCGGGCTGTGGCATGGCACGCTCACCGCGAACCAGGCCCGCTTTCTCGCGATCGCGAGCGGTGTGTTCACGTTCGAGTTCGCCTTTGCGCGCCACCTGTTCTGCCGCTTCGGCTGCGCGGTCGGGTTGTTCCAGAGCCTGGCGTGGATGGCCAATCCCAAAGGCATGGTCGTGGCCTTCGACCGCGACCGTGCGCGCGACTGCCGCAGCTGCAGCACCCCCGACTGGCCGCAGGGCAGCGCCTGCGACCGCGCCTGCCCGATGCGGCTGAACCCGCGCAACATCAAGCGCATGATGTTCTCGTGCGTGCAGTGCGGCCGCTGCGTCAGCCAGTGCGACACCTCGCAGACCGCGCAGCAGCGCGAGCCACTGCTCGAATGGAAGGTGGGTGCCGATGCGGTGCGCGAGACGCTGCGCCAGCGCAAGGCGGAACTCGCTGCTGCCAGGGAGCGCGCCTGATGGAAGAGTGGGTCGGCCAATGGTGGCACCGGCTCGTGACCTCGGCCGCGAGCCGCGAGCATGACGAGGCGGCCATGACGCTGGCCGAGATGCAGCGCGCCATCGGCCTGATGTTCCGCGCCGCGGGCGGCGCCCAGGCGGTGCGCGTGGCGCCGGCGCAGGCCGAGGCCGCGGGCGGCCCGCGCGGCTGGCTGCAGCGCCTGGCGGGCAGCGGCGACCGGGCCTGCACCGCGTCGGTCGAGCCGGAGCTGCTGGCACTGCCGCCGCGCATCGCGGTGTTCGAACAGCGTGAGCTCAACCGCGATCTCTATCTCTGGCTTGCGGCGTTGACGGCCCACCTCGCGCCTGACGAAGGCGAGGGCTGGATAGCCGCCAACGTGAAGGCCACGCATCGCGCGCTGGCGCAGTTTCCCGGCCTCGTGCAGCGGCATCGCGCACTGGTGCAGGCGCAGCTTGCACAGCGGCCTGCGCCTGCAGGAGCGAGTGCACCGGCCGAACGCTGGGTGCAGGCCGCGCTGCGCGGCGAACCCTTGCCTGCGGGCGAGGCGATCACCTCGATCGGGCCGGCCGACGTGGCCCCCGTGTGGCTGTGGGCCGCATGTCATGGCGCCATGGCGCCGGCTGCTGCCGCACGCACGGCGGGTGAGCCCTCCGATGCGGGCATGAGAAACCCTGCCGCGCAAGACCGCACGCGCCGCCGCGCCCATCGCACCGACCAGCCCGACAGCCGCGGCGGCCTGATGATGTTCTTCCGCGCCGAATCGCTGCTGTCGTGGAGCGAATACGTGAAGGTCCACCGCGCGACCGACGACGATGACGACGGCAACGCACTGGCCGCGGCCAACGACATGCCCTCGCTCGCGGTGGCCGAAGGCGGGCAGACGCTGGCCGCGCGCGTGCGCTTCGACCTCGACCTGCCCAGCGCCAGCGCCGACGACCTGCCGCTGGGCCCCGGCGAACCGCTGCCCGAATGGGACTGGCGCCGCAACGCGATGCAACCTGGACACTGCGCGGTGCAGCGCATGGTCTCGCGCACGGCGCAGCCTTTCGTGCCGCCGCCGGCGCTGCGTGCGGTGTCGCGCCGCGTGAGGCGCCGGCTCGAGGTGCTGCGGGCCGCGCCGCGCTGGGAGCGGGGCGTGACGCAGGGCGAGGAATTCGACCTCGACGCTTGGGTGCGCCAGCACACCGACACGCCGCCCGGCCAGCGCCGCAGCGAGGCGCCGCCGGTCTACCTGCGGCGTGCCGAAACCGAGCGCAGCCTCGCGACGCTGCTGCTGGCCGACCTGTCGCTCTCCACCGATGCCTGGGCCACGCCCGAGGCGCGCGTGATCGACGTGATCCGCGATGCGCTGTTCGTGTTCGGCGAGGCGCTCGCCGCGGTGGGCGATCCGTTCGAGATGCTCGGCTTCAGCTCTGTGCGGCGGCAGAACGTGCGGGTGCACCAGCTCAAGGGCTTCGACGAGCCGTGGGCGCTGCCGGCGCGTGCCCGCGTGGGCGCGGTGAAGCCGGGCTACTACACCCGCATGGGCGCGGCGATCCGCCATGCCACCGGCCGGCTCGCGCAGCGGCCCGAGCGCCAGCGCCTGCTGCTGCTGCTCACCGACGGCAAGCCCAACGACCTCGACGTGTACGAAGGCCGCTACGGCCTGGAAGACACGCGCCATGCCGTGCACGAGGCGCGCGAGGCCGGCGTGACGCCTTTTTGCGTGACGATCGACGAGGCCGCGCACGACTACCTGCCGATGCTGTTCGGCCACAAGGGCTATGCGCTGGTGCGCCGGCCGGCCGAGCTGCCGCGGCGGCTGGCGCTGGCCTATGCGGCGTTGACGCGTTGATGCGGCTCAAGCCGTGAGCCGCGCCGCCTGCCGAGAATCGGCGCAGCCGCCGGTCCCTGCCGGCAAGGAGTGAGGCCATGGACCTGCGCAGCTTCGACGTGCCGCGCTACCTCTCGGTACTGCCGCTGTTCAACGACATGCGGCCCGACGAACTCGCACGCTTGGCGCTCGGCTGCCAGCTGCGCCGCGTCACGCGCGGCGAGACGCTGTTCCGCGTCGGCGAGCCGTGCCAGGAGTTCAGCGTGGTCGTGATGGGGCAGGTGAAGCTGTTCGCGATTTCACCGGCAGGCCAGGAAAAGGTGATCGAGCTGATCGGCCCGGGCAACAGCTTCGGCGAGGCGCTGATGTTCACCGGCCGGCCCTACATCGTGAACGCCCAGGCGCTGGCCGACGGGCTGGTGCTCACGGTGCGCAAGCAGGCGGTGCTCGACGAGATCGCGCAGGATCCGCGCTTCGCGCTGCGCATGCTGGCCGGCATCTCGCGCCGGCTGCATGGGCTGGTCAACGACGTGGAGGCCTATGCCTTGCACAGCGGCATGCAGCGCGTGATCGGCTACCTGCTGCACAACCAGGATGTCGAAGACTGCGCCACCGGCGAGGTGGTGACCGTGAGCCTGCCGGTCAGCAAGGCCACCATCGCCTCGCGCCTGTCGATCACGCCGGAATACTTCAGCCGCGTGCTGCACGAGCTGGAGCAGCAGGGCCTGATCGAGGTCGACCGGCGCGACATCCGCATCCTCGATGCGCAGCGGCTGCAGCGCTATCCGCTGCAGTAGCGCCGGCGCTCAGTGGGACGTTCCCTCCGAGCGCGTGATCTTGTTCCACACGTTGTACTTGCCCACCGGCTTGCTCATCGGCAGGCGCTTCACTTCCTTCAGCGTCTCGGCGTCGTAGACGATCAGCGCGCCGTCCTGCTCCCACAGGCTCACCAATGCGTAGCGGCCGTCGCGCGTGAACTCCACGTGGGCCAGCGTCTTGCCCGGCTCGCGCACCTGGGCCACCGGCTCCAGCGTGCGCTTGTCGATCAGCGTCATCGTGTCCTTCGCGGTGGGGCTCATCATCGAATCGGTCCACGCATAGCGGCTGTTCTCGTGGCTGCGCATGAAGAAGCCGGGGCCGGGCGTGCGGATGGTCTTCACCGGCTGCCAGGTGGCCATGTCGATCACGCTGATCACGCCGTCCTTCAGGTTGGGCGAGGCGAGCACGGTGCCGCCGTCGTGCGCGAAGGTGATGCCCGAGCCCAGGTGCGGCATGCCGGGCAGCGGCAGCTGCGCGATGCGGCGCCGCACGTCGAGGTTGACCACCTGGGCGCTCGGGCTGCCGTCGGCCTTGGCGCGCGTGGCGCCGAGCGCATGGCGGTAGGCCTGGTCGAAGAAGAAGTCGTCCAGCGGCTCGTCGAGCAGAGTGCGGCGCACGCCGAAGGTGCCGGGCTTGGCGATGCCTTCGCCCATCTTGTAGTCGTGCACATAGCCGTCGAAGATCGGCTCGGCCTTCGGGTCGTAGGAGATCTCCCACAGCTCTGGGATGTCTTTCAGCGCCACGACGAAGCTCCTGCGCGGTGCCGCGTCGTACACCGCGCTCACGCGCGAGCTCTGCCGGCCGTCGAGCGTGGTGGCGGCATAGGTCTTCACCAGCTTCAGGTCGGCATCGAACAGCGCCAGCGTGTGCGGTAGGTAGTTGGCCGCCATGATCCAGCGCCCGTCGCCCGAGACCGCGACGTTGCGCATGTTGAGCCCGGCCCGCACCTCGGCCACCACCGTGAGGTTCCACAGGTCGTACTTGGTGATCCAGCCGTCGCGCGAGCCGAAGTAGACGTAGCGGCCGTCGGGGCTGAATTTCGGCCCGCCGTGCAGCGCGAAGCGGCTGGCGAAGCGGTGGATCACCTCGAAGCGATCGCCGTCGACCAATGACACATGATGGTCGCCGCCCTCGACCACGACGAACAGGTTCATCGGGTCGGCCTTCCACACCGGCTTTGCAGGCAATGCATTCGCGCCGGGCGTCTCGACGCGCGAGGCGCGGATGTCGGCCTCGGCCCATTGCGGCGCCGGCGACACCGGCGTGTAGATCCACTGCGCCAGCGCGCTGATCTCCTCGGCCTTGAGCTGCTGGCCGAAGGCCGGCATCTGCGTCGCGACACGGCCGCGGGTGATCACCTGCTGCGCCTCGCTGCGCTTCAGCCGCTCCAGGCTCTCGGGCAGCAGGGCGGGGCCCATGCCGCCCAGCCGCTGCGCGCCGTGGCAAGCGGCGCAGTGCTGCTGGAAGAGGGCGCCTGCATCCGGCACGGGCGCGTTGGACGTTTGCGCCTGCGCGAGGTCGGCGCCCATCCATGCGAGGCCGAGCGCCAGCAGTGCGGAACCTATCCATCGCCAGACGGTGGAGTTCATCGTGCCTCCCGGGTGTCGACGATGCGGATGCTCTTGAACGGCGTGACCATCACGCGCGGCGACGCATTGACCAGCCCGATCTCGGCATCGTCGAGGTAGCAGCCCGGGTCTTCGGCCCACGGGTTGCCGGTGACCTGCTCGGCCCGCACACGGGTGTTGCCGCCGCAGATGGCGAAGTGCTCGCAGGCCGCGCAGCGCCCGCCCACCAGGCGCGGCCGGCGTTTCAGCCCGGCCATCAACGGATCGGAGGTGTCGCTCCAGATCTGCGAGAACGGTCGCTCGCGCACGTTGCCCAGCCGGTGGTGCCACCACATGGTGTCCGGGTGCACGTCGCCCAGGTTGTCGATGTTGGCCACGTTGACGCCCGAGGCGTTGCCGCCCCAGGCCTCCAGGTGCGCGCGCATCGCCTCGGCCCAGCGCGGGTAATGGCGCTGCACCCACATCAGCAGGTAGATGCCATCCGCATCGTTGTTGCCGGTCACGTATTCGCGTGGGCTGCCGGCCTGCGCATCGGCCCAGGCGGTGGCGATCAGCAGGTCGAGCGCCTCGCGCGTGGCCTGGAACTGCGCATCGCGGGCGCGGTGGATGTTGCCGCGGCCGGCGTAGTTGAGGTGCGAGAAGTAGAACTTGTCGACGTCTTCATCGCGCATGAGCGTGAGCAGGTTGGCGAGGTCGTGCGCGTTCATCTGCGTCATCGTGAAGCGCAGACCCACCTTCACCTGGCGCGCACGCAGGTGGCGCACCGCGGCCAGGCTGCGCTCGAAGGCACCGTCGAGCCGGCGGAACCTGTCGTGCGTGGCGCCGATGCCGTCGAGGCTGATGCCCACGTAGTCGAACTGCGCGGCGGCGATGCGGTCGGCCATGGGCTCGTCGATCAGCGTGCCGTTGGTCGACAGGCCGACATAGAAGCGCATCGCCTTCGCCCGCGCCGCGATCTCGAACAGGTCGGGCCGCAGCAGCGGCTCGCCGCCGGAGAGGATGAGCACCGGCACGCGACAGGCCTTGAGGTCGTCCATCACGGCGAAGGCTTCCTGCGTCGACAGCTCGCCTTCGTAGTCGTGGTCGGCCGACAGCGCGTAGCAGTGCTTGCAGGTGAGGTTGCAGCGGCGGATCAGGTTCCAGATGACCACCGGGCCCGAGGGCCGGCTGGGCTTAACCGGCGGGTAGATGCCGGTGCGCTCGGCCTCGGCGAGGTCGCGCAGGTAATGGCTGATGCGGAACATGCGCGGGGCCTTTCAGGTGAGCCGCAATCCGGTCTTCTTCAGGATCGCGGTGGAATAGAGGATGTCGTGGCCGCGGCAGGCGGGGCCGAGCAGGCGCTGCAGCTCGGCGGCCTGGCGCTCGACCTCGTCGCGCGAGCGGCCATGCAGCATCGCGAACAGGTTGTAGGGCCACTGCGGCAGCCGGCGCGGGCGGCGGTAGCAGTGGCTCACGCCGGGCAGCGCGCCGACGAGCTCGCCGAGGCGGTCGACCTCGGCATCGGCCACGTCCCACACCGACATGCCGTTGGCGGTGTAGCCGAGCCGGTAGTGGTTGGGCACTGCGCCGATGCGGCGGATCAGGCCTTCGGCGAGCATGGCCTGCAGCCGCTCGCGCACCGCCTCGCCGGTGGTGCCCAGCATCGCGCCCACCGCCTCGTAGGGGCGGGCCACCAGCGGCAGGCCGCCTTGGGTGGCGGCGATCAGGCGGCGGTCGAACTCACTCAGTGCCATCGTGCACCTCGCCTTCCAACGGCAGCTTCAGCTCGACGAAGAACTCGCGCTCCTTCGGGAACGCGAACACTTCGAGCCCGGTGTCGGCGCTGATCGCATCGAGTGCGGCCTGCGCCGCCGCGGGGGTCTCGGCCGCGACGACGAACCACATGTTCAGCGCATGGTCGCGCCGGTAGTTGTGCGCCACCTCGGGCCGCGCGTTGACGATGCGGCTCACATCGTCGAAGCGGGCGTCGGGCACCTGCATCGCGGCGAGCACGAACTGCCCGCCGGCCCGCTCGATCTGGTAGAGCGGGCCGAAGCGGGTGAGCACGCCCTGCGCGAGCAGCCGCTGCAGCCGCTCAAGCACCTCGTCTTCGCCGAGGCCCAGCTGGGCGCCGACCTCGGCGAACGGCCGGTCGACGAGCGGCAGCCCGCCGTGCAGGTGCGCCACGAGGCGCGCATCGTCACGCGACAGCATGCTGCGGCTCCGGCAGGTCGCGGAAACGGCGGGCGCCGATCTGCTTGAAGCGGCGGCGCGAGAACAGCACCGCATGGTCGTAGCCCTCGAGGCCGCTGCCCATCATCGCGCTCTCGATCATCGAGCGCACGGCCTCGCGGTCGCGGCCGTGCACCATGCAATAGAGGTTGTAGGGCCAGCCGGCGTCGCGCTCGCGGCGATAGGCCAGCGTGATGCCGGGCTGCGCGGCCAGCGCGCGGCCGCAGCGGTCGACCTGCTCGTCGGGCACGTCGAACACTGTCATCGCGTTGGCCTCGAAGCCGAGCTCATGGTGGCGCACGATCACGCCGAAGCGGCGCAGCGTGCCTTTGCCCAGCCAGCGCTGCAACGTGGCCAGTACGTCCGACACCGGGCGGCCCAGCGCCTCGGCCCAGGGGTCGAACGGCCGGCGCTGCAGCGGCAGGCCGTCTTCCACCAGCGCGGCGAGGCCGAGGTCGTGATCGTCGACCGGCGTGGCCTCTTCGGCGCGGCGCTGCGCTGGCACACCGGCGCTGTTGCCGCGCAGGTCGAAGCCCAGGTCGATGCGGTAGGCCCGGCGCATCGGCAGGCGCAGCGCACGCAGGCCGATGTCGGCTTCCAGCTGGGCGACGCCGCGGTGCACCGTCTCGTCGTCGCGCCCGGTGATCACGAACCAGAGGTTGTAGCGGTGCTCGCGCTCGTAGTTGTGGTTCACGCCCGGATGGGCCGAGACGAGCGCGGCCACGGCATCGAGCAGCGGCGCCGGCACCGCCATCGCGCACAGCATCGCGCTGCCGCCGGCGCGGCCGTCGAACACGCCGCCGATGCGGCTGATCGCGCCTTCGTCGCCGAGCGCGCGGTAGCGGTGCAGCACCGTCGCGGTGTCGATCCCGGCGGCGCGTGCGATCACGCCGAACGGCTCGCGCACGAGCGGGAAATGGCGCTGCCAGTCGTTGAGCAGCGCGAGGCGGAGGGCGTCGTCCGTCATCGCTAGAACCCGATGCGCGCGGCCCGCGCGGTGAAGAAGATGCCGCTCGGCGCGTCGAGCGCCAGCGTCTTGATCGTCGCGAAGCTCGCGGTGTCGATCACCGACACGCGGTTGTCGTCGCGCGCGCTGATCCACACCGCCTCGCCGCGCGGCGTGAACTCCATGTGCAGCACCGCCTTGCCCGGCTCCAGCGTCGTGACGATCTGGTTCGAGAGCGTGTCGATCACCTGCACGCGGTGGTAGTCGGGCACCGCGAAATTGACCCAGACCTGCCGGCCGTCGGGCCGCGCCATCACGAACACCGGCTGGCCGGCCACCGCAATGCGGCCCACTTCCTGCCAGGTGTCGGTGTCGACCACCAGCACCTCGTGGCGGCCGATCGCCGGCAGGTAGGCATGCCGGCCTGCCACCGCCCAGCCGCGCAGGTGCGGCATCTTGAACACCGGCAGCGGCTGCTCGCCGCGGCCATAGCCGGCGAGGATGCGCCGCGCGGTGGGCTCGCGCTGCCACAGGTCGACCAGCGTGAGGCCGTCTTCGCCGAACAGGCCGGCGATGTAGTGACGGCCGTCGGGCGTGACCAGCGCGTCATAAGGTTGACGGCCGATGTTCCTGATCCGCGTGACCTGCGGCTTCGCCGCATCGGCGAGGTCGGCGATCCAGATCTCGCCGGCATCGAACAGCGAATACACGAAGCGCCGCCCCGGCACATCGACCAGGCCGACCACCCGCGACAGCTGCCCCGGCGCGTATTCGGCGGGGATGTCGGCCACCAGCTTCAGTGTCGCGGTGTCGAACACCTTGATGCCGCCGGGCTGGTAGTTCTGCGCCGCCAGCAGCGTGCCGTCCTGCGAGATCGCGCCACCGATCGAGTTGCCGGCCTGCATCATGCGGGCTTCGAGCCTGCGCGTCAGCAGGTTCACGCGGCTCAGTGCGCCGTCGCGGCCGAACACGAAGGCCTGCGCGCCATCGCGCGAGAACACCACCGAGGCATGCGACAGGTCGCCCAGCCCCGGCACCTCGGCCAGCACCTCGCGGCGCGTGGTGTTGACCAGCGCCACGGTGCCGTTCGCACGCTCGATCACCACGCCGAGGTCGCCGGTGCCTGCGGCAGGCGGCGAGGGTGTCGCGCAGCCGGCCAGGGCCAGCGCGCCGAGCAGGGCCGCGAGGCTGCGTTGCCATGTCATCGTTTCGTCTCCTGTGGAAGCCCTGCGATCAGTGCCTCGGCGATCCAGCGGGCTTCTTCTTCGGTGAGCATCGTTCGCCAGCCCGGCATCGGCGTGCCGGGGCGGCCGTGGAAGATGGTGGCCGCGAGGCTTGCGGCCGGCTTGCCGGCCAGCGCCTCGCGGGTGAGGGCGGGGCCGAGCCCGCCGGTCAGGCGCATGCCGTGGCATGAGCCGCAGTCCTGCCGCACCATGTGCAGCAGCTGCTGCTGCCGCGGCGCATCGATCGGCTCCGCGGCAGCGCCCGCAGCGGCGCACAGCAGCAGCAACGCAACCGTGCGCATCGCGGGCTCAGCCGCCGCCGAGCCGCCTCAAGGCGGCTGGGCGCCCCCTCGGGGGGCAGGAGCGAAGCGACGTGGGGGCCGACATCTCAGGACTTCAGGATCATCTCGACCGCGGCCTTCAGGTCGCCGTCGCTGATCTTGTCGGGTCCGTTGGGCGGCATCGGGATCGGGCCGAAGCTGCCGGAGCCGCCCTTGCGGACCTTCTCCATCAGCTTGGCCGTCACGTCCTGGCCCTTGTACTTGGCCGCGATGTCCTTGAACGACGGGCCCACCACCTTCTTGTCCTTCGAGTGGCAGGCCAGGCAGCCGGCCTTGTTCATCGCCTCCTCGGTGGTGGCGGCGGCGGTGCCGCAGCCGAACGCGAGGGCGGCTGCGATCAGCAGAGCGCTTCTCATGGTCCTCACTCCTTCGCTCAGTAGATGTCGTGCTGCGTGTTGTGCACGTTGAAGTGGCCGGTCGGCGTGACGAGGCGCGGATCCTTGATCACGGTCTTGAGCTTCAGCGTCTTGTCGTCGATGACGACCAGCGCGCTCTGCTTGTCCTTGGCCGACCACACGGCCACCCACACTTCATCGCCGGCCTTGTTGAACTCGGGCTGCACCACGCGCATGGCGCCGCCGTCGGCGATGCCGGCCCATTCGGCCACCGGCAGCACCTGGTAGCCCTTGTCGAGCGCCTTCACGTCGTACACGGCCAGCGTCTGCGAGATCTTCGGATCGGGGTTCAGCGGCGTGTCCACGTACAGGTGCTGCGACTTCGGATGGCTCTTCAGGAACAGCGAGCCGCCGCCCTGGCCCTTGAGCGTCTGCACCACCTTGAAGGCCTGCGCCTTGTGCTTGACGGGATCGGTGCCGATCAGCGAGATCGTCTCGTCGCCCAGGTGGCCGGTGGACCACACCGGACCGAACTGCGGATGCACGAAGTTGGCGCCGCGGCCCGGGTGCGGGATCTTGCCCACGTCGATCAGCGCGGCCAGCTTGCCTTCCTTCAGATCGACCGCGGCGATCTTGTTGCTCTGGTTGGCGGCCACCATGAAGTAGCGGCCGGTGGAGTCCATGCCGCCGTCGTGCAGGAAGCGCGCGGTGCCGATCTCGGTGACCTTCAGCGCATCGAGGTTCGAGTAGTCGACCAGCAGCGTCTTGCCCGTTTCCTTGACGTTGACGACGAACTCGGGCTTGTAGTGCGACGAGACGATGGAGGCCACGCGCGGCTCGGGGTGGTATTCCTGCTTGTCGACCGTCATGCCGCGGGTGGCCACGATCTTCAGCGGCTCCAGCGTGTCGCCCTTCATGATCACGTACTGCGGCGGCCAGTAGCTGCCGGCGATCGCGAACCGGTCTTCGTAGCCCTTGTACTTCGAGGTGTCGACCGAACGGGCCTCGAGGCCGATGCGGATCTCGGCCACGTTGTCGGGCTTCTCCATCCACAGGTCGATCATGTTGATCTTGGCGTCGCGGCCGATCACGAACAGGTAGCGGCCCGAGGCCGACAGCCGCGAGATGTGCACCGCGTAGCCGGTCTTCACCACGTTGATGATCTTCTTGGTGTCGCCGTCGATCAGCGCCACCTCGCCGGCGTCGCGCAGCGTGGTCGAGAAGATGTTGTCGATGTTGTAGTTGTTCATCTTCTTCTTCGGCCGCGCTTCAGGCGGCACGATGACCTTCCAGGTCGCCTTCATCTGGTCCATGCCGAACTCGGGCGGGGTCGGAGGATCCTGCTGGATGTAGCGGGCCATGATGTCGACCGTCTTCTCGTCGAGCTCGCCCGAGGTCAGCCAGTTGGGCATGCCGGCCGGCGAGCCGTAGGCGATGAAGACCTTCAGGTAGTCGGTGCCCTTGGGCAGCGTGATGTCGGGCGTCAGCGGCTTGCCGGTGGCGCCCTTGCGCAGCACGCCGTGGCAGCCGGCGCAGCGCTCGAAGTAGGTCTTGCGGCCGAAGTCGAACTCGGCCTGCGTCATCGGCGGAGCCTTGGAGTTCGTGCTCTGGTACATCGGCTCGTTGGCCAGCGGCGAGCCGCCGGCCTGGTAGTTGAGCTCGGGTTGACTGACGTCCTTCTTGTGTTCCTGCGCGAAGGCGCTGGCGGCCAGCATCACGGTCGTGATGGCGGCCAGGTGCTTGAGCTTCATCGATCGCATGGCGCTTCTCCTATCTCCTGCGTGCTTGCTTGATGTGGCGCCTGGATGGTCGATCCGTGAGCAGGGGCGGTCCTTGAACTGCGTCAAGGTCCGGACCTCATGTGCTTTCAACAATGGCGGCGTTCCAACGACGAAGGCTCGCGATGGCCGTACTTCACGAACCGCTGCAGTTCGTGCCCGACGGTGCGCCGGCGGCAAGGGCGCCCGGCACGGTCACGCTCGTCGGCGCCGGTCCGGGTGATCCCGAGCTGCTGACCTTGCGCGCGGCCAAGGCCCTGCAGCAGGCGAAGCTGGTGCTGTACGACCACCTCGTCTCGCGCGAGGTGCTCGACCTGCTGTCGGCCGATGCCGACCGGCTCTACGTGGGCAAGGAGAGCGGCCACCACACGCTGCCGCAGGAGGGCATCATCGACTGCATGGTGCGGCTCGCGCGGCAGGGGCGTTCGCTGGTGCGACTGAAGGGCGGCGACTGCTACATCTTCGGCCGCGGCGGCGAGGAGGCGCAGGCCCTGGCCGAGGCCGGCATCCCGTTCGAGGTGGTGCCGGGCATCAGTGCGGCCCAGGGTGCCGCGGCCGCGGCAGGCATACCGCTGACGCATCGCGACCATGCGGCCACGCTGGTGCTGACCACCGGCCACATGCGGGCCGAAGCCGGCGAGCACCACCTCGACCTCGACTGGGCGATGCTCGCCCGGCCGCGGCAGACGGTGGTGGTCTACATGGGCGTGAGCACCTTGCCGCAGGTGTGTGCGCAGCTGATCGCGCATGGCCTGCCGGCCGACACGCCGGCCGCGGTGATCGAGAAGGCCACGCTGCCGGCGCAGCGCACGGTCTGCGGCACGCTGTTCAGCCTGCCGACGCTGGCCGCGATGAACCAGGTGCGGTCACCGGCGCTGATCGTGATCGGCTCGGTGGTGTCGCTGCATGCCGCGCTGGCGGCGAACATGAACGACATACGCGCCAACACCTGAAGCCCCGGCTCGCGGGCAGCGCGGGCATCCGATATGCTGGGCGAATTCACTGGCAACGGAAGGGGACGGTTGGTGCGAAAACTACCGCTCCGCAGGCGGTTGTATCTGCTGGCCGCAGCGGCCATCCTCCCGCTGGCGGCGATGGCGGGCGTGGGGCTGTGGCTGCTGGTGCAGCAGCAGCAGGCCCAGGCCGAGAGCGCAGGGCTCGACATCTCGCGGGCATTGGCCACGGCGGTCGATGCCGAACTGAGCCAGTCGGTGGCGGCGCTGCAGGTGCTGTCCACCTCGCTGACCCTCGAGCAGGGCGACATCGCCGGCTTCTATGCCCGTGCGCAGCGCGTGCTGGCCTCCCGGCCCGACTGGCTGGTGGTCATCGTCGCCGATCCGCAGGGACGGGTGCTGGCCAACACCGGCCAGCCACTGGGGCGCGCACTGCCGCCGATCGTCGAGCGAGCCAGCTTCGATCGCGTGGTGCAGTCGGGCAAGCCGGTGATCGGCGACCTCGCGCGTGGGGCGCGCGGCGAATATGCGGTGCCGGCCCGCGTGCCGGTGTTCAGCGGCCGCGAGCTGCGCTATGTGCTCACGGCGGCCATCCGCCCGCAGGCGATCGGCCAGGTGGTGCGGCGCCAGCGCGTGCCGTCCGACTGGGTGGTGTCGGTGTTCGATGCCAAGGGGCTGCGCGTCGCGCGCTCGCGCGCGCCGGAAAGCATCGGTACCCAGGCGTCGCCTTCGCTGAAGGCGCTGATGATCGAGCGCGGCCTCGAAGGAGCGGGGCCGACGCAGGCGCTCGAGGGCGACGCGGTCTACAGCGCCTACACCCGCTCGGCGCAGAGCGGCTGGACGGTGGCGGTCGGCATCCCGAGTGCGCAGATCGAGAGCGCGGCCTATCGCTCGCTGGCGGCCTACGGCGGTGGCCTGCTGCTGTCGGTCGCCCTCGGCGCGCTGGCCGCCTGGGGCATGGCCCGCAGCATCAACCGGCCGATCGGCGCGCTGCGGCAGGCCGCGCAAGCCATCGGCTCCGGCGCCATCCCCGAGCTGCCGCCCGGCGAAATCCCCGAACTGCAAGAAGTGTCGGATGCGCTGGCGGCATCGGTGCGCCAGCGTGCGCAGGGCGAGGCCGAGCGCGAGCGGCTCCTCAATTCCGAGCGGGCGGCCCGGGCCGAGGCCGAGCAGGCGCGGCGCCGGCTCGAGCTGCTGGCGAGCGCCGGCGCCGAGCTGTCGCGTTCGCTCGAGCCGCAGGCCACGCTGCGCGCGATCGCGGCGGTGGTGGTGCCCGGCATCGCCGACTGGTGCCGCATCGACCTCGTCGATGCCGAGGGCCGGCTGCAGCGCGGGCTCACCCACCACGCCGATGGCAACAAGACGCAGGACGCCACGCGCATGGTCGAGGGCCTGCACCCGGACCCCACGGTGCCCGGCACGATGGGCTGGTGCATCGCCACCGGCCATTCGCAGCTGGTCAACTACCACACGCTCAGCGAGCTGAGCCAGATCCGCGATCCCGACATGCAGGCCTTTGCGCGCGCGATCGGCATGCGGGCCTACTTCATCGTGCCGCTGATCGCCCGCGGCCGCACGCTGGGCGCCATGGCGGCGCTGCAGGCCGAATCGGGCCGCATGCTGCATGAGGAAGACTGCGCGCTGCTTTCCGAGCTGGCGCAGCGCGCCGCGCTCGCGCTCGACAATGCCCGGCTCTATGCCGAGGCCGAGGCCGCGCGCCACCATGCCGAGGCGGCCAACCGCACGAAGGACGAGTTCCTCGCGATGCTGGGGCATGAGCTGCGCAACCCGCTGGCGCCCATCGTCACCGCGCTGCACCTGATGACCCTGCGCGATGGCGATGCATGCCTCAGCGAACGCCAGGTCATCGAGCGTCAGGTCGGCCACCTGTCGCGCCTGGTGGACGACCTGCTCGACGTGTCGCGCATCACGCGCGGCAAGGTGCAGCTGCAGCGCGAGCGCGTCGACCTGCGCCACGTGATTGCCCGGGCGCTCGAGATGTCGCAGCCGCTGCTCGACCAGCGCTCGTCGCCGGTGGTGCTCGACCAGCCGGCGGTACCGGTGCCGGTGCTGGGCGACGAGGTGCGCCTCGCGCAGGTCTTCGGCAACCTGCTGACCAACGCGGCCAAGTTCACGCCGCTGCACGGCCACATCGGCGTGCAGCTGCACACGGTCGACGGCATGGCCGAGGTCATCGTGGAGGATGCGGGCAGCGGCATCGCGCCCGAACTGCTGCCGCATGTGTTCGAGCTCTTCGTGCAGGGCCGGCAGTCGCTCGACCGGCAGGTGGGCGGCCTCGGCCTGGGCCTGGCGATCGTGAAGACGCTGGTCGAGATGCATGGCGGCCAGGTTCGCGCCGAGAGCCCGGGCGAGAACCAGGGCAGTCGCTTCGTCGTGCGGCTGCCGCTGGCAGCGGAAACCGAGGCCCAGGCGGCAGTGCCGAAGGCCGCCCCCGCTGCGGTGCTGCCTGCGGAGGCGGGCCACCGCGTGCTGATCGTCGACGACAACATCGACGCGGCGCAGACGCTGGTGATGGTGCTCGAGGAGCTGGGCTACGAGGCCTGCTCGGCCACCGATGCCCGATCGGCACTCGCGCTGCTCGACAGCTTCGTGCCCGAAGTGGCGGTGCTCGACATCGGCCTGCCGGGCATCGATGGCTATGAGCTGGCCCGCCGCCTGCGGGCCGATGCCCGCACCGCCTCCGCGCGCCTGCTGGCGCTCACCGGCTATGGCAGCGAGGCCGACCGCCAGCGTGCGCTGCAGGCCGGCTTCGACGAGCACCTGATCAAGCCGGTGTCGATCGAGAGCCTGCTGTCGGCGCTCGACCGCTGGCTGGGGTCGACGGCCCTCAACGCATAGCCCTGGCGCGGAGCAGCCGGTATGCCCGCCGCGCGGCTTTTGCGCGCTTTCTACAAGGCGTTTCACGCGTTGCGATTAGGCGGATGTCGGGCGCGAGCCGAATTCCTAGAGTAGGCGTTTCCAACGCCACAGGGAGTTCATGACCATGCTGCCCATCGACGCGGGCTCCACCGCGCGCAGCGTTGCGCTGCGCCCGCCCGAGCCCGACACCTGCGTTCATCACGGAGGCCACGAGCCCAACGACTTCCACCTCAGCCTGCACGGCCCCGATCCCGACCTCGCGGTCGGCGGAACGCATGCCGAGCAGGAATACCAGCGCGACCAGACGGTGCGCCTTGCGGCCTATGCCGCCGCCAGCTATGAAAGCCGCTGGATTCCCGACAGCTTCCGCTATCCGGACGATGCCGAGGTGTCGCGCATCCTCTCGGGCCTGAAGCCCAATGCACCGATCGGCGAAGACGGCCACGAGGTCACGCACGCGCTCTACCAGAGCCAGGTTCCCGGCGCCACGCCGCAGCAGGTGTTCGACCACTGGGTGCAGCAGCCCAACGAGGTGTTCAACGCCGGCGGCATGGAGATCCGCCCGCCCACGACCACGCTGCGCGATGGCCGCTACATGCTCGAGACCGGCGGCACCAACGCACCGCCGACGTGGCTGCCGGTCGAGATCAAGGTCGATCCGGCGCAGCGCTCGATCAACATCAAGACGCTCGATGGCCACGTGCTGCGCGGCGAGCAGACCTTCTACTTCCGCGACAACGGCTGCGGCGGCACGGCCATCGAGCAGGACGCGCGCTTCCAGGCCGGCTCGAAGCTCGTGGGCGACATGCAGAAGTTCCTGCCGATCTCGCAAGGCCAGCACACCGCGTGGCAGAACGCGCACCGCGAGAGCTACGAGCAGTTCAACGGCGACCGCGATTACCGGGGCATCGGCACTCCGCTGGTCGATCCGCTGCGCCAGCTGGGGGCGCTGGGCGGGCAGGCGCTGGGGCAGATCGTCTCCGACCCTGGCCGCGCGGCCGATGCGGGCGTCGATTCGCTCGGCGACCTCGGCAACCTCGGGCTCGACTTCAAGGGCCGCATCGAGGCCTGGGCCGCCGACCGCGCAGGTGGCGTCGCGCACTGGACGCTCGATCGGCTCGGCCTGCCCGGCGGCACCCAGGCCGAGCAGCTGGCGCACGACGCCGGCCAGGTGCTCGATGCCGCCGACGATACGCTGGGCGATTGGGTGCAGGCCGGGGCCGACGAGGCCGGCGATGCGGCGAAGGCCGTGGTCGACTTCGTGAACCCGTTCAACTGAATCGGTCGACACAGGGCAAACCCGCGGGGGCTTTGGAGGGCAAGCTCTAGGGCAGGGGCTGCGGGCCGGCATACGCTTCGGCCGGCTCGCAGCAACACCACACCATGCCCGCTCCCTACCCGCACCTTCTCGCCCCGCTCGACCTCGGCTTCACCACGCTGAAGAACCGGGTGCTGATGGGCTCCATGCACACCGGCCTCGAAGACGGCAACCACTTCGACCGGCTCGCCGCCTATTTCGCCGAACGCGCACGCGGCGACGTGGGCCTGATGGTCACCGGCGGCTTCGCGCCCAACATCGCCGGCTGGACCAAGCCCTTCGCCGGCATGCTGGCCACGCACCGCGCCGCGCGCCGCCACCGGCAGGTGACGGATGCGGTGCATGCCGAAGGCGGCAAGATCGCGCTGCAGATCCTGCACACCGGCCGCTATGCGTATCACCCGTTCGCGGTGGCACCGTCGCGCATCAAGTCGCCGATCTCGCCGTTCACGCCGCGCGAGCTGTCGGCACGCGGCATCGAGCGCCAGATCAAGGCCTTCGTGCGCTGCGCGACGCTGGCGCGCGAGGCCGGCTACGACGGCGTGGAGATCATGGGCTCCGAGGGCTACTTCATCAACGAGTTCCTCGTGGCGCACACCAACCAGCGCACCGACGAGTGGGGCGGCTCGTACGAGAACCGCATGCGCCTGCCGGTCGAGATCGTGCAGCGCACCCGCGAGGCGGTGGGCCGCGACTTCATCATCATCTACCGCCTCTCGATGATCGACCTCGTGCCCAACGGCAGCAGCTGGGACGAGGTGGTGCAGCTGGCCAAGGCGGTGGAGCGTGCCGGCGCCACCATCATCAACACCGGCATCGGCTGGCACGAGGCGCGCGTGCCCACCATCGCGACCAGCGTGCCGCGCGGCGCCTTCGCCTGGGTCACCGAGAAGATGAAGCGCGAGGTGGGCATCCCGCTCGTCACCTCCAACCGCATCAACACGCCCGAGGTGGCCGAGGCGCTGCTGGCCAACGGCGTGGCCGACATGGTGTCGCTCGCGCGGCCGCTGCTGGCCGACCCCGAGTTCGTCAAGAAGGCGGCGCAGGGCCGCAGCGGCGAGATCAACACCTGCATCGCCTGCAACCAGGCCTGCCTCGACCATGCCTTCGTCGCCAGGACCGCGAGCTGCCTGGTCAACCCGCGCGCCTGCCACGAGACCGAGCTGAACTTCGTGCCCACGAAACGCAGGCGCCGCTTCGCGGTGGTGGGTGCCGGGCCCGCGGGCCTCACCGCGGCGAGCGTGCTCGCCGAGCGCGGTCACGAGGTCGACCTGTACGACGGCGCCGACGAGATCGGCGGCCAGCTCAACATGGCCAAGCAGATCCCGGGCAAGGAAGAGTTCCACGAGATGCTGCGCTACTTCCGTTTCCGCGTGCGCAGCACCGGCGTGCAGCTGAAGCTCGGCCGCCGCGTCGATGCGCAGACGCTGGCCGCCGCGGGTTATGACGAAGTGGTGGTGGCCACCGGCGTGATGCCGCGCACGCCGCGCATTCCGGGCCTGGAGCATCCCAAGGTGCTGAGCTACATCGACGTGCTGCGCCATCGCAAGCCGGTGGGCCGCCGCGTGGCGATCATCGGTGCTGGCGGCATCGGTTTCGACGTGGCCGAGTTCCTGGTGCACGACGGCCCGTCGCCCGCGCTCGACCGCGAGGCCTGGCTGGCCGAGTGGGGCGTGGGCGACCCGGCGCTGGCGCGCGGCGGCGTCACCGGCATCAAGCCGCATCTCACCCCGCCGGCACGCGAGGTCTACATGCTGCAGCGCACGGCCGGCAAGCTCGGCGCCCGCCTGGGCAAGACCACCGGGTGGATCCATCGCGCGACGCTGAAGATGAAGCAGGTGACGATGATCGATGGCGTCAACTACGAGCGCATCGCCGACCAGGGCCTGCTGATCAGCCATGGCGAGAAGCGTGAAGACCCCACCTGGCTGGAGGTCGACAACGTGGTGCTGTGCGCGGGGCAGGAGCCGCTGCGCGAGCTGGTGGAGCCGCTGAAGGCGCTGGGAATCAGGACGCACCTGATCGGCGGTGCCGACGAAGCCGCCGAGCTCGACGCCAAGCGGGCGATCGACCAGGCGAGCCGGCTCGCCGCGACGCTCTGAGCGGTGAGCCTCAAGCCTCGATCGCGCGCCGCACGCTGCCTTCGGCCGTGGCCAGGCGAGCCTCGGCCGCAGCCACGTCGGTGCCCGAGAGGATGGCCACGATCGCGACCTTGACCTGGTAGCCGCAGGCCTCGAGCGTTTCGCGCGCCAGGGCTTCGTCGGCGCCGGTGGCATGCATCGTGAGGTTCAGCGCGCGCCGGTAGAGCTTGGCGTTGGTGGGCTGCAGGTCGACCATCAGGTTGCGGTAGACCTTGTGCAGCCGCACCATGATGGCGCTCGACAGCGTGTTGAGCGCGATCTTCTGCGCGGTGGCGGCCTTCAGCCGCGTGCTGCCCGAGATCACCTCGGCGCCGGTGTCGAGCGTGATCGCGATCTCCGCGTCGCGCGTCAGCGGCGCGTCGGGGTTGTTGGCGATGCCGATCGTGAGCGCACCGGCACTGCGTGCGGCCTGCAGCGCGCCAAGCACATAAGGCGTGGTGCCCGAGGCCGCGAGCAGGATCACCACGTCGCGTCGGTCGGGCCTGAGCGCCGACAGGTCGGCCGCGCCCTGGTCGGTGCGGTCTTCGGCCCCTTCCACGGCTTCGAACAAGGCCTGTTCGCCGCCGGCCAGCAGCGCAAGTGCGCGCGCGCGAGGCCAGGAGAAGGTGGGGTAGAGCTCCACGCTGTCGAGCACGCCGAGGCGGCCCGATGTGCCGGCACCGGCATAGACCAGCCGGCCGCCGGCGGCGATGCGGGGCACGGCCGCCTCCACCGCTTCGGCGATGCGCCCGCCGGCCGCACGGACGGCCGCGAGCGCCTGGGTCTGGTCGTCGATGAAGGCATCGACCAGGTCCTGGGTGTCGTACCGATCGAGATCGAGATGGGTGGCGCTCGGGGCTTCGGTTCTCAGCATCGTTGGGGCTCGTGCGCTCTTCGCTTTCTACACCCTGGCAATCGATGCGCCAAGGAAGGCGGAAACATGTGGAGACGCTTTGTCTTTGAAATGTGTTTTTTGTCCATTTAGACTGAATCGAGAAAGAAATTCATCAGATCCGAAGGAGCGAGGGATGCTGGATCCCATTCATGCGATCCGTCTGCGCACCGTGTTCGGCGCTGCTGCGGCGGCGCTGCTGGTCATCGGCGTGGTGGCGGGCTGCGGTGGCGGAGCGGCCGACGATGAGCCCGCTGCGGCAACCGCTGCCTCTGCGTCGTATGCACAAGGGCCGATCACCGGCTTCGGCTCGGTGATCGTCGACGGCGTGCGCTTCGACGACAGCCGCGCCAGCATCACCGACGACGATGGGGCGAGCGGTGACTCGAGCGCGCTGAAGCTGGGCTCGGTCGTCGAGATCGATGGCTCGGCGATCGACGATGGCAAGGCCACTGCGCAGGCGCTGCGCATCCGCTTCGGCAGCGAGATCGTCGGCCCGGTGGCCAGCGTCGACACCGCAGCGTCCACGCTGGTCGTGCTGGGCCAGACGGTCGAAGTGAAGCCGACCACCGTGTTCGGCGAAAGCCTGGGCGGTGGGCTCGGCGGCATCGCGGCCGGTACCGTGATCGAAGTGAATGCCTTGTTCGATGCCGCCACCGGCCGCTACGTGGCCACGCGCATCGAGGCCGATGCTGCTGCGCCGGTGTTCAAGCTGCGCGGCGTCGTCGCGGGCCTGGATACTTTCGTGAAAACATTCACGATAGGTGGCGCGACGATCTCGTATGCCTCTGTGGCCGATGCGGATCTGCCGGCAGGATTCGACAATGGCATGCGGGTGCGCGTGCGGTTGCAGAAGGCCCAGGTCAATGGCCAGTGGGTCGCGATCAGCATCCGCGCCGGCGTGCGCAAGGTTGAAGACCATGACCGCGCTCATCTCCACGGCAGCATCACCGCGTTCAGTTCGGCCTCGCAGTTCAGCGTCAACGGCATTCCGGTCGATGCGAGCCAGGCGAGCTTCCCGCGGGGCAGCGGCGGGCTGGCGCTGGGTGTCGAGGTCGAGGTGCAGGGACGCATGGTCGGCGGCACGCTGCAGGCGAGCCGCGTGGAGGTCGCAGGCCATGGGCCGGGCGATCATCCGATCGAATTGCATGGCGTGTTGTCTTCGCTGGACAGCACGGCGCAGACCTTCATGCTGCGGGGCATCGTCGTCGACTATGGCGGCGCGGCCTTCAGCGGCGGCACCGAGGCCGATCTGGCCAATGGCCGCAAGGTCGAGGTCAAGGGTCAGCTGTCGGGGGATCACCTGAAACTGATCGCAACCAGAATAGAGTTCGAGCCCTGAATAGACGACAGTCGCGTCGGCGGCAACGAACGGCGCACTACCATCCCGGTATGTGCGCCGTGTTTTTGGCCGACGCGAATCGATGTACTCAATGACCGCACCCACCACCGACGACGTGACACAGCCGCCCGAGCACCGGGCCCTGGCCGATGCATTGGCGGCCGTGCTGCTGCCGCTGGCCCGGCTGGCAGTCGCACGCGGGTTGCCCTATGCAGCGGCCGAAGAGCAGTTCAAGCAGGCCTTCGTGCAGGCCGCGCGCGAGGCCCAGCCCGAGCCCGGCGCCACGCGCATGGTGAGCCGCATCAGCACCGCCACCGGCATCAACCGCCGCGAGGTCACGCGCCTGATCGAAGGCGAGAAGCGCGCGACCACGCGTCCGCGTTCGCTCGCGGCCGAGGTCTTCGCCCACTGGACCACCTCGCCCGACTATCGCGACCGCCGCGGCCTGCCGCGCGTGCTGCCGCGACAGACGCAGACGGCCGGCGAGCTCAGCTTCGAGACGCTGGCGCAGTCGATCACGCGCGATGTCCATCCGCGCAGCCTGCTCGACGAGCTGGTGCGCCTGGGCCTGGCCACCCTCGACCACCAGGCCGACACCGTCACGCTCGAGCGCGATGCCTTCGTGCCGCGCGGCGATGCGATCCGCATGCTGGGCTTCCTCGGCGACAACGTCGGCGACCACCTGAGCGCCGCGGTCGAGAACGTGCTCAACGATGGCGAGCAGCATTTCGAGCAGGCGGTGTTCGCCGGCGAGATGTCGTCGGCCTCGATGGAGCAGGTGAAGGCGCTGGTGCGCGCGCAGTGGCAGACGCTGATCGAGGCCACGGTGCCCATGCTCGAAAAGATGATCGAGGACGATCGCCAGCAGGAGCGCCCGTTCGACCGGCGCCTGCGCATCGGCCTCTACACGTTCAACGAATCGCTCCAATCCTCGTCCGCCGTCGATGCGCCGCCTGCCGCACGCAAGGCCCGCCGCTCGACCAAGGAACAATCATGAACATCACGTCCGTCTTCTCCTGGCCGCGGCTGCGCGGCCTCGCTTCTGCCTTGCTCGGTGCTTCGCTGCTCTTCGGTTGCGGCGGCGGCGGCGGCGTGGGCACTGGCGGCACCGGCTCCATCACTTCGTATGCCGCGGGCCCGATCGAAGGCTTCGGCTCCATCTTCGTCAGCGGCGTCGAATTCGACGACACCAATGCCAGCGTGCTCGACGACGAGGGCGACAACGTCACCCGCAACGGCAGCGAACTGCGCCTGGGCATGACCGTCGAGGTCGACGCCACCGCCATCGTCGGTGGCGGCGCGGGCGGCAAGAGCGCCACGGCGGCCACGGTGCGCATCGCGACCGGCTTGGTCGGCCCGGTGGCCGCGGTCGACACCACGGCCGGCACCGTCACCGTGTTCGGCCAGACGCTCAAGACCGACAGCGCCACCGTGTTCGGCAGCGGCCTCTCCAGCGGCCTGGCGTCGCTGCACGTGGGCGACGTGGTGCAGGTGTGGGCGCTGCCCGAGGCCAGCGGCGTGTACCGGTTGACCCGCATCGAGTCGGTGTCCAATGGTTCGCAGTTCGTGCTGCGCGGCGTGGTGAGCAACCTCGACACCACCGCCAAGACCTTCAAGATCGGCAGCACCAGCTTCAGCTATGCGAGTGCGAGCAAGGTGCCGGCCGCCCTGGCCAATGGCCAGACGGTGCGCGTGAAGCTCGCCGCCACGCCGGTGGCCGGCGTGTGGACGGTGCAGTCGTTCGGCAACGTGCACCAGCCGCCGAGCAACCGCGATGGCGCGGAAGTCTCGGGCCTGGTCACCTCGTTCACCAGCAGCAGCTCGTTCAGCGTCGATGGCCAGGCCGTCGATGCCAGCAACGCGACGGTGAACGGCACGGTCGCGGCCGGCGTGTCGGTGGAGGTCGAGGGCAGCCTGGTCAATGGTGTGCTGGTGGCGCGGCAGGTCACGGTCACGCACCGCGGCGGCGGCCATGGCGACGACTACACGCTGGTCGGCGTGGTCGCCAATCTGGACACCACCGCCAAGACCTTCAAGGTGCATAACCAGTTGGTCGACTACACGAGCGCAGCTTTCGTGGGCGGCACCGCGGCCAACCTGAGCGGCACCAACGTGCGCGTCAAGGTGACCGGCAGCGTCTCGGCCGACGGCACGCGCATCGTCGCGTCCACGGTGGAGATCAGGTAGCGCGGCGGGGAGCGGCGCGCAGGCGCCGCTCGATGAAGCGGCTGTAGCGCGACATGCCTAAGCACAGCAGCCCGTACACCGCGGCGATGAAGAGGTAGCCCTCGAGGTAGAAGGGCCGCCATTCCGGATCGCCGCCGAGCGCCAAGCCGAGCGAGCCGGTGAGCTCGTACAGGCTGACGATGCTGACCAGCGAGCAATCCTTGAAGGTGCCGATGAAGCTGTTCATCAGCGCCGGCACCACCGCGCGCAGCGCCTGCGGCAGCACGATGTCGCGCTGCACCTGCAGTTCGGTGAGGCCCAATGCGCGCGCCGCCAGCAGCTGGCCCTGCGGCACCGCCTGCAGGCCGCCGCGCACCGTCTCGGCCAGGTAGGCCGCGGTGAACAGCGTCAATCCCACCAGCACGCGGATCAGCACATCGGTCTTCCATTCGGACGGCAGCAGCAGCGGCAGCATGAACGAGGCCATGAACAGCACCGAGATCAGCGGCACGCCGCGCACCAGCTCGATGTAGGTGGTGCAGAGGCTGCGCATCACCGGCCAGCCCGAGCGCCGGCCGAACGCGAGCAGCACGCCGAGCGGAAAGGCCGCGGCCAGCCCGCAGACCGAGAGCAGCAGCGTCAGCGGCAGGCCACCCCACAGGCTGGTGGGCACCGCCTCGAGGCCGAATGCGCCGCCGCGCATCAGCAGCAGGAACAGCGGCAACCCCAGGCCCCACAGCGCGAGCAGCACGCCGGTGCGCCAGGCCCTGGGCCAGGCGCTGAACCCGAGCACGGCGCTGAGCAGCAGCATGCCGGCGAGCGGCCGCCACTGCTGCGCATACGGATAGCGGCCGAACAGGATCGCGCGGCCCTTCTCGGCGATCACGCCCCAGCAGGCACCTGCGTGGTCGAGCGCGCGGCAGGCGGCGAGGTCGGCGCGGAACACTGCATGCACCACCGCCCAGTCGATCACGCGCGGCAGCAGCCAGGCCAGCAGGCCGGCCAGCAGCAGGCTCAGCAACGCGCGCCATGGCGTGCCGAAGAGCTGCGACCTCATGCCCAGCCCCGCAGCGCCACGCGGGCGTTGTAGCGGTTCATCAGCGCCGAGGTGAGCAGCGAGAGCAGCAGGTACACCGACATCATCACCGCGATGCATTCGAAGGCGCGCCCGGTCTGGTTGAGCGCGGTGTTGGTCACCGACACCAGGTCGGGGTAGCCGATGGCCACCGCGAGCGACGAGTTCTTCACCAGGTTGAGGTACTGGTTGGTGGTGTTGGGCACGATCACGCGCAAGGCCTGCGGCAGCACCACCAGCCGCAGCTGCTGCCCGCCGGTGAGCCCGAGCGACTGCGCCGCCTGACGCTGGCCCGCCGAGACAGACTGGATGCCCGCACGCACCGTCTCCGCGATGAAGGCCGCGGTGTAGGTGCCCAGCGCCAGCAGCACCGCCAGGAACTCCGGCGTCACCGCGGCGCCGCCCGAGACGTTGAAGCCGCCGACCTCAGGCCACTCCCATCCGCTGGGCCACCACGCGCCTTCGGTCCACACCGGCCAGGGAAACGACAGCCCGCTCTTGCTGACGTACACGCCGGGCAGCAGCGTCAGTGCCGCATCGGCCGCGGGCAGCAGCTCGCTGAGCGCGAAGTACCACATGAACAGCTGCACCAGCAGCGGCACATTGCGCAGCGTCTCCACGTAGGTGGTGGCCAGGCCGCGCAGCAGCGCATGCGTGGAGAGGCGGCCGATGCCGACCAGCAGCCCCAGCAGCGTGGCCAGCACCAGCGCGGGCAGCGCCACGCGCACGGTGTTGCTCACGCCGACCGCGAAGGCGCGCCAGAACGGCTGCGACGAGTCGTAGGCGAAGGGGCTCTCGCCGATCTCGAAGCCGGCGGGCTGCAGCAGGAAGTCGAAGCCCGCCTGGATGCCGCGGGCGCGCAGTTGGGCGAGCGCGTTGTGCACCGCCCAGCCCAGCAGCGCGGCCAGCGCCACGAGCAGCGCGGCCTGGATCAGCAGGCCGACGATGCGCCGGCCACGGATGCTCATCGCACCGGAGGTGCGTAGACGAGGCCGCCCTTGTTCCAGAGGTTGTTGGCGCCGCGCGGCAGCTTCAGCACCGAGTTGGGTCCGACGTTGCGGTTGAAGATCTCGCCATAGTTGCCGGCGGCCTTGATCGCGCGGTAGGCCCAGTCCTTGTCGAGGCCGAGCAGCTTGCCGGTGTCTTCGGAGGTGCCGAGGATGCGCTGGACCACCGGATCCTTGCTGTTGGCCTTGAGCTCGTCGACGTTGGCCTGCGTGATGCCGTTCTCCTCGGCCTCGATCAGCGCATAGATCACCCACTTGACGTCGGCGAACCATTCGTCGTCGCCGCGGCGCACCAGCGGACCCAGCGGTTCCTTGGAGATCAGGTCGGGCAGGATCACGTAGTCGTCAGGGTTCTTGGCTTCCTTGTTGCGCAGGCCGGCGAGGCCCGACACGTCGGTGGTGTAGGCCTGGCAGCGGCCGGCGAAGAAGGCCTTGAACGACGCCTCGAAGGCCTCGAACACCACCGGCTTGATCTTGATGTTGTTGGCGCGCGCGAAGTCGGCGAGGTTCTTCTCGTTGGTGGTGCCCGACTGCACGCAGACCTCGGCGTTCTTCAGCTGCTTGGCGCTGGTGATCTTGAGCTTCTTGGGCACCAGGAAGCCCTGGCCGTCGTAGTAGGTGATGGCGGTGAAGTGGAAGCCGAGCGATGCGTCGCGCGTCAGCGTCCAGGTGGTGTTGCGGGCGAGCAGGTCGACCTCGCCCGACTGCAGCGCGGCGAAGCGCTGCTGAGCGTTGAGCGGCACGAAGTTGACCTTCTTCGGATCGCCCAGCACGGCCGCGGCCAGCGCGCGGCAGGTGTCGGCATCGAGCCCGCTCCAGTTGCCCTGTGCGTCGGGCGCCGAGAAGCCGGCCACGCCGGTGCTCACGCCGCACTGCAGGCTGCCGCGGGCCTTGATCGCATCGAGCGTCTTCCCGGCCATGGCGGCGGGCGCATGGGCGCCGAGGGCAACGGCCGCGGCCAGCAGGCCGGCCGCCTTGAACGAATGCAGGGTCATGTACAGGTTCCTCGTGGTGGGGTCGCACCATAGGCGCGCCGCGGCGATTTGACTACGAAGGAATGGTCATGTCGACATGCGGGCCTCAGCCGGCGCCGGGCCGCCCCAAGGCGGCTGAGCGCCCCCTCGGGGGGCAGAAGCGAAGCGACGTGGGGGCGGACATCTCAGAACACCATCCGCTTGAACACCACCGCCATCGTGCCCTGCATGCTGTTGCTGTTGGTCGTGGCCTCGTAGGGGATGATCAGCACCATCGGCCCGTTCTGCACCACGCGCGGGCGTTGCTTGCTGACCATGTACGCATTGGCCAGCTTGCGGCAGGTGCCCACCAGCTTGCAGCGCAGTACCGTGGCGGTGAATTCGTCGGTGGCCTGGCCTTCGGTGGTCGACGACACGAGGAACTCCACTGCCTCGTCGGCGCCGCGGGGCGCTTCGGCCAGCGGCCTGGCCGTGTGGGTGACGCTGGCGCCGTGCAGCGCATCCGAGAACGACTGGAACGGGCCGCTCAACGCGGCAACAGGCGCCGAGGCGGCGGCCGACGCTGCATCAGCTGCCACGGCAGGCGCGGATGCGGGGGCCGCCTCGGCCTCGGCCACCGCCTGAGGTGCGTTCAGCCGCTCGAGCGCGGCGCGGCGCTGGGCATCCGCAGCCAGCTGCTGCGCGAAATGCCAGCCGCTGTAGACCAGCAGCAGCGTGCAGGCCGCGTTGACGAGGAACGGGACGGTGACCTTGAGCTCGGGGTTGTAGCGGTTCTCCAGCGCGGGATAGGCCGCGCCGAAGGGGCCGAGGAACAGCGTGGCCCAGGCCCAGCGCACATCGATGCGCTTGACGTACAGCGCCAGCCACACCTGGGTGCCCAGCGTGAGCACCAGCGACAACAGCAACAGCCCCATCTCGGCAACTCCCTCGCGACTTCTGGATCGGTGTCGCGAGGGATTATGGCGGCGCGCCGCCCGCTGCCTGCGCCGCTATTCGCCGCCCGCCACCTCGTAGGCCAGGGCCCAGTAGTGGATCCACTGGTGATAGACCGCGCGGCAGCCCACACCGCGGATCGTCGCGAGCAGCTCGTCCTCGCCGAAGAAGTTCTTCATCACGCGGTGCGTGCTGCCGTTCTGCAGCCGCCGCGTCTGGTAGGTGTTGCCTTCGGCATCGCGCTCGCTGATCGGCAGGTTGCTGCCTTCGACGTAGCGGTTGTCGAGCAGGAGCACCTTGGCGCCTGGCTTCAGCCGGGCATGCAGGCTCTGCAGGAAGCGGCCGATGTCGCGCCGCGGCACGTGCGAGAGCCAGAAGCCGGCGAACGCGGCATCGAACTGGCCCAGTTCGGCCGGCAGCGCATAGGCATCGGCCACCGCATAGCTCACCTTGCCGCCGCGTACGCGGCTGCGCGCGATCTCCAGCGTCTGAGGCGCGGCATCGGTGGCCAGCAGCGTGGCGGCCTGCGGTGCGATGAAGCGCGTCCAGTAACCGGTGCCGGCCGCGACCTCGAGCACGTGCCGGCCGGCAAAGGCGGTGGGCAGCCAGCGCTCGATCAGGCGCAGCTCGCTCTGGCGCTCGGGCTTGTCGTAGACGCGGTCGTACTCCGGCGCACGGGCCGCGTAGTAGTCGCGCAGCGCCACGCTGCCATCGACTGCAGCCGGCCCCGCAGGCGGTTCGGCAAAGCTCATCGGTGTCCCCTCTCGTTGTCGCTCATGCGGCTCTGGCTCCGGCCGCTGCCGCGCACGGTAGCGCGGCGAGGCCGGTTTGGCGAGCCCCCGAATGCGACGGGGCGATGACAGTTTCGAAACAGCTTGTCACGCCCAATGAGGCTGACCCCATCGATAGGGCGGCCTCCGCGGTCCTCGATTGGCCCGGGCGGCCATTGCTGCACCGCGACGACAGCGGCTACACCTGAGTCCACAACACCACATCCACCGACACGGAGACGACGATGGCTTTCCCGACCTGGCGGCTGCTGGCCGCGTGCATGCTGGCGCCGCTGCTGACCGCCTGCCTCGACAAGGACAAGCTCGTGACGCTGCCCGATGCCGAGAACCAGCTCTTCACGCCCGACGGCCGGTTGATCGTCACCGGCGGCACGGGCGTGTTCGAGATCCGGCGCAATGCCACCGGCTACCAGGCCGATGCCGCCGTGGCCGACGTGAACGGCACCTGCAACTTCACGGGCCTGGCGCAGATCGGCGACTGGGTGTTCACCGCCTGCCAGCAGCGGCCGAACGGCCTGCTGGGTGCGCCCGACAACCACCTGCTCGCGGCCAAGGTCGAGGCGGGCCAGCCGCTGCATTTCGTGCAGGTGCAGCGGCCGTCGCCCGATCCGATGGACCAGTTCGCGATCCCCAACGGCCTGGCCGTCACGCCCTCCGGCCAGCTGCTGATCGCCGACTACAACCTCTTCGCGAGTGCGGCCGTCGCACGCGTGGCCATCGACTTCACCGGACCGGTGCCGCGCATCGCATGGCTCGACAAGAACTGGCTCGGCGCGGCCTATGGCATCCACCATCCGAACGGTGTGCGGGTGAAGGGCAACGAGCTCTTCGTCAGCGACGTGTATTTCGTCAAGCGCTTCCAGTTCGATGGAGCGGGCAACGTGCCGCCCACCATCGTCTCGCCCAGCGGCAACGCGGTGAAGAACGAGGTGCTGGTGTACCAGGGCACCACGGTGCTCGACGACATCCAGCCCTATTGCGGCGGCGTGATCATCAATGACTTCCTCGGCGGCCGGCTGGTCTATGCGGCGCCCAACGGGGTGGACGCCAACGGCATGCCGACGTGGCGCGTGGGCCTGTATTCGGGCCTGCAGTCGCTGCAGCAGCCCAGCTCGGTGATCGTGGGCCGCGCGCCGCTGTTCAGCGGCTTCGACCTGCTGGTCACCGAGAAGGGCGTGCTGGGCGAGTTCAGCTCCGACTACGGCAACAAGCTCTCGCGCGTGAGGTCGAGCATCGACCTCAACGGCCCGGGAGCCTGTGCCCGGGTCAATTCGTACTGAGCTGCTTCAGCGCCCGCGCGAACGCTGCGGCGTTGAGCGTGCCCAGGCCAGTGGCGGGGTTGTAGCCCTTGGTGGCGCGGTAGAACTCATTGCGGCCCTGCGTGATCGCGTTCAGCGGTGCGTTGGGGCCGCGGTAGCCGCCGGTGCGCGCCACGAAGTACAGCGGCACGTTCAGCAGCCCCAGGCGCCCGTGCAGCGATTCGCCGAGCAGCGCGGCCACGCCGTTGAGCTGTGGCGAGACGAAGCTGGTGCCGCCATCGAAGGTCTCGATCGTGAAGCCGTTGCGGTCGGAGGTGTAGTAGACCGTGTAGCCGGTGTCGGGGTCGGCGTTCATCGAGATGTCGGGCAGGTTGCGGCCCGCGAAGTGAGCCGGCAGCGCATACACCGTCTGCGGCGTGCCGCCGGTGTAGTCGACCAGCGCCTGCTTCGGCTGGCTGCGGTGCACGCCCGGCAGTCCCCATTGGTAGAACGGCTGGCGGAACATCACGCTCACGCCACCACCGCTGCCCACCGGGAAGATGCCGCAGTCGATCGGCGTCAGCCCCAGCGCTTGGCACAGCGGGTCGAGGTAGTCCCAGCCCCAGGCGCGCTCTTCCTTCACGTCGACGACGAAAGGCCTGCCGTCGCTCAGCGTGAAGGTCTGCTTGCCCGCCAGCGTGGTGCCGCCGGCCGCGGTGATGAAGGGATCGCTCGCCGGGCTGTCGACGCTGAGCGCGAGGCTGTAGTAGGGCGGCAGGATCGGCACGCCGTTGCCGTCCTGCGAGCCGTTGACGTCGTAGGCGCCTGAGTCGCCCGAGGCGGCGATCAGCGTCTGGCCCTGCAGCGCGGCCTGCAGGAAGAGCTCATGCATCGCGCGCAGGCCGCTCACGGTTTCACCGGTGAAGGGATCGGCCACCGGGCCGTTCTCGGCGGTGTTGAACCATTCCCACGAGCCCCAGCTCACCGAGAGGGTCTCGGCGCGGTTGCTGTCGATGGCCGCGGCGAAGGCGTCGACGAAGCCCTGGTTGGTGTTGGGCGCCTGGTAGACGATGATCTTCGCGGCCGGTGCCACGCCGCCGGCCTGCTCGACGTCGAGCGCGGTCTCGCCGGAGCCCGAGTCGTCGCTCGGCGCGCCGGGGCCGCCGTCGATGTCGACGATGCTCAGCCGCTTGGGGTCGGTCTGCAGACCCACGGCCTGCCAGTAGGCGAAGGCATCCGACGGCGTGAAGCTCGCCAGCGTGACGATGCCCATCGTGCGGCCATGGCCCTGCAGGCCCTGGTGATAGAGCGGCGTCACGCCGTAGTAGCGCGCGAAGTCGGTCACCGTCCAGCTGCCCGGCGTGTTGCCGCCCGCGGCGGCCGGCGATGCGGCGGCATCGATGCGCACGCGGCCCAGCTTGGCCGGCGTGCGGCGGAAGTTGGGGTGGTAATGCGGCCGGCCGTTGAGGCCCAGCACGCCGTGCACCAGCGTCGCGGTCTCCTCCGGCATCTGCGGCGCGCTGGTGGGCGCGTGGAAGGCATAGCCGGCATGCCGGTCATGCGCCGGCACCTCGAAGGTGTGCAACTGCGTGCTGAAGGCCTGCTCCAGCGCCGACGGCGTGCCGGTGACATGCAGCGTCGTCGTGGTGGCGCGTTCCACTGCGAGGCCGCGGCGGCGCAGGCTGTTGCTCACGCGCTCGACCTCGGCCGGCGTCGGCGCGAAGCGCTCGCGGAACTGCTCGGGCGTGAGGAACTTGCGATAGCTGGCGCTGCGCGGATCGTGGATGGCAGCGAGCAGGCTCTCGGCCGCGTCCACGTCGCGCAGCTTCAGCGCCACCGTCACGGTGGTGGGCCGTTCGCCGACGTGCGCGGCCATCGGACCGGCATCCTGGCCGCGCGGGGTCTTGGCAGTGGGGTAGGGGACACCGGCGACGGCGCAGGCGCCGGCCAGCGTGAGCGCGGCCGCAGCCGCGACCGGCAAGGGTCGAAGGATGTTCAAGAGAGGCTCCCTGTTGGATGTTCGAGGCCGCCTCGAAAGGGCGGACCGGGAGACTCTAGGAAGCCCGCCGGGCCGGCGTCAACGCCACAAGGTAAGTGGTCGAAGTGCACAGCAGCGCGACGCCGCGTGCTTCAGTGGCCGGGGCTCAGTTCGTCGATGCGGGCCTGTGCCTGTGTCACGTCGCGGCCCAGCTCGCCGAGGTAGCGGTTGCGCTCCTCGCTGCTCCACTCCGCATCGGCAAAGCTGGCCAGTGGATAGGTCTTGCTGGCGAGCAGCTTGCCCGGCAGTCGTGGCATCAGCTTGCGGTCGGGGTAGGCATCGGCACGCAGCAGGAAGCCGTCGACATCGCGCAGCACCAGCGGGAATGCCGGCTTGCCGTCGCGCACCAGCTTGCCGAACAGCGTGAGCCTGATCTGCTGCGGCCCGGCGGCCAGTTCCTCGTTGAAGGTCAGCAGTGCAAACGGCTTTCCGTTGGCATCGTCGACGCGGCCGGTGACCACGTAGCGGCCGGGCTCGCGAACGTCGGCCTTCAGGTAGAAGTTGAGCGAGCCGTCTTCCAGCGCCTCGCGCGGGCCGCCCTGCCAGGTGGCGGGCGTATCGCCGGAGTAGACGATGTCGAAGTAGGTGAAGCCCTGCAGGTCGCGGTATTGCATGAACACCTGCACGCGGATCTGGCCGAGCAGGCCGGCGAAGCCTTGCGTGGCCGGCTGCAGCTGCACCGAGTAGATGCCGTCGGCGGCCGTGGTGTCGCCGGCATTGCCCTCGTCGTTGAACTCGAGCGGCAGCTCGGGGTACAGCGAGGCGGTGTTGACTGGCGGCACCTCGCGCGCGGCAGCGCGCACGATGCGCAGCGGCAGCGCCTTGCCGTCGTTGTCGCGCAGGCTCACCGTGAAGCGCACGCTCTCGCTGCCCTGCACGAACACGCGTTCCTGCGTGGTCTGCAGGTGCAGGCCATCGGCGCGGCCGGTGCTGCCGGGCATGCGGAAGGCATGGTCCTCGGCGACCGGCTGGTTCGGCTGCATCTGGTCGGGATGCTCGCCCGCGGGGCGCGATTCGTGCGGGTAGCGCGTCGCGCTGCGGTAGGCCTCGAGCGCAGTCTGCGCGCGTTCGAGGCGCTGCTGCCACATCGCCAACTGCTCCTGCCGGGCGCGTGCGCCAGCGGCGGTGAAGGGCACGCTGCTTGCTGCCGGTGCCGCCTGCGCCGACGTCTTGAGCGCGCTGGCCGAGGGCGTTGCAGCCGAGGTGGTGGCCGAAGGCGCCGTCGCGGCGCGCGGCTCCTCGGCGAAGGTCCACGCGAGCCAGGCGATGCCGACCGCGGCGGCAGGCGTCAGCCACCATAACCATTGACGGCGCGGGCGCTGCTCCATCGCTCGCCGGCTATTGCGCGTTCAGCTCCATGTCGGCCCGCACGCGCGAGACCACGCCGCCCCAGTTGCCGTTGGTGTAGTGGTTGTACGACTCGCTGTCGTCGCGGAACACCACCGAATGGTTGGTCCACTTCGCACGGCCGCCCTCGTTGGCGCCGGTGCCCAGCGTGAGGTCGTTGCAGAACCAGTCGGAGGGGTTGCAGTACGAGCCGCCCGAGCTGCCGGAGACGCCGCCGCTCGAGTGGTAAGCCACCGCCTCGTCGTCCTGGCCCGGCAGGATGCCGGAATACAGCGTGCCCTTGGCGCCGGCATACATGTAGAACACCTTGCCGCGGGTGTTGTTGTGGTCGTACATCGCGCGGGCGGTGCTGGTCTTCAGGTCGGACACCAGCGGTTCGGACACGGCCCAGTCGCCGTAGTCCGACAACTCCGAGCCGCCGCCGGCACCGGCCGCCACGTCGACCCACTTGATGTTCCAGCCGGTCTGCGTGGTGCCGTCGCTGTTGGTGCACTGGCCCGAGGCGTTGGGCGAGGGCGTCTTCTTGTAGCGCGCCGAGCCGCCATACATGGCCAGCGTGTAGCCGATCATCAGGTCGCCGGCGCTGTGCACGGCGATGTAGCACCAGTTGTTGCCGGTGCAGTAGCAGTCGAGCGCATTGCGCACGAGGTAGTTCTGGTCGGAGATGTGGTTGTAGCCGTCCCAGTTGACCGACTTCTTGTTCACGCCCGCGTTGGCCGACGAAGGCCCCCAGTACGTGAAGTCGGCGTAGTTGCCCAGCTGGCCGCCGCCGGTGCGGCCGTTGATCCAGAGGGAGTAGTTGGTGGCGTACGAGCTGGCTGCCACGGCTGCGGCAGCGAGTGCTGCCCACTTCAGGGTCGACCGGATCCGCATGAACACCTCCGTTGAGGGTTGGACGTTCGAATGAATGCGGCGCAGTGTCTGCGTCCGGTTGCGGCGTGCAGCAGCGGGGTTTCCCGACACCTTGCGGCGGGTGGACTCCACGGCCATGAATCCGGCTTCGACGGCCAAGAAAAACCTCGAGAAGAACCGGTTCCGCCGGAGATGTAACAGGACCGGTTTTTTTGAGTTCGGATGGAACCGGCCTCGCAATTCGTAGTCGGACGGCGGCCCTTGTTCTTTTCCTCCTCTTCACCGCCTACCGATGTTCAAGCAGTACCTCATCGCGTTGTCGTTCCTGGCCACCTCGGCCGCCTTCTCCGCCGACCTTTCCTTCCACTCCGCCCACGCGCTCGTCATGGATGAATCGAGCGGTGAAGTGCTGTTCGAGAAAGATGCCGCCACGCCGGCGCCCATCGCCTCGATGACCAAGCTGATGACCGCGATGGTGGTGCTCGATGCCCACCTGCCGCCCGACGAGCCGATCCGCATCGAGAAGGCCGATTACGACACGCTGAAGTACACCCGTTCGGGCGTGCCCGCCGGTACGGTGCTGCCGCGCCGCACGATGATCGACATCGCGCTGATGTCGTCCGACAACCACGCCGCCGCCGCGCTGGCCCGCACCTACCCGGGTGGCCGCGAGGCTTTCGTGGCCGCCGCCAGGCGCAAGATCGCGGCGCTGCAGCTCGAAGACACCGTGATCGAGGAGCCCACCGGCCTCTCGCCGCGCAACCACGCCACGGCGCACGACATGGCCAAGATCGCCAAGGCAGCCGCGGGCTATCCGCAGATCGAGGCGGCGACGAGCCAGACGGGCGCCGTGGTCAAGGTCAACGGCCGCACGCGCCGCTTCCACAACACCAACGGCCTGGTCGGCGCGCCGGGCTGGGACATCATGCTGTCGAAGACCGGCTTCACCAACGAGGCCGGCCGCTGCCTGACGATGCGGCTCGAGTCCGCCGGCCGCAAGGTGGTGGTGGTGCTGATGGGCGCGATGCGCACCTCGGCCCGTACGCTGGATGCGCTCAACATCCACAAGCTGCTCGGCGCGATGCCGGCGACCATGGTCCAGACCAAGTCGGCCGTGCCGCAGCCGCGCACGTAAATTGCTGCTCCAAAGGCGTTTCCAAGGGAGACGCCTGATGAACAAGCCCACACCGAAAGAGAAGTTCCCGCCGGCGATGAACGGCGGCGAGCAGACCGACGCCGACGATGCGCGCGTCGGCGAGACCCATCGCCGCGGCATCGACGCCGGGCAGGGCGACCGCATGGCCGACGGCGTGCGGCCGCCGGCTTCGGATGAGGCCCGCCAGGAGTCGGTGCGGCGGCGGGACTGACAAACGAGTTCAATCGCCCTCGGTCCACTCCACCGTCGCCCCCAGCGCGCACAGGTTCTGCACGAAGCGCGGATGCGCGCGCCGGATCGGCGTGGCGTTGCGGATCACCGAGCGGCCGGGGATGCTGGCCGCCAGCATCAGCATCGCGATCGCCACGCGAATGATGTAGGGGCTTTCCACCTCGGCCGGTACCAGCGGCTTGCCGCCGAAGGTGATCACGCGGTGCGGGTCGGACAGGAAGGCATGCGCGCCGAACTTCGACAACTCGGCCGTCCAGCCCAGGGCGCCGTCGTAGACCTTGTTCCAGAACATCACGCTGCCTTCGGCCTGCACGCCCAGCGCGATGAAGATCGGCAGCAGGTCGACCGGCAGGTAGGGCCAGGGCGCGGCTTCCACCTTCTGCAGGATGTTGCGCGTGAAGGGCCCGCGCACGTGCAGCCGCCCGGCGGTGGTGGCGCGCGACCAGCCGTTCTCATGCGTCACGTTGATGCCGAACTTGGCGAAGGTTCGGTCGATCAGCGGAAAGTGCTCTGGCGCCGAGTTCTTCACCGTCACCTCGCCGCCGGTGATGGCGCCGAGCGCGAGGAAGGTCACGATCTCGTGGAAGTCTTCCGCGAAGGTGAACTCGCCGCCGCCCAGCGCATCGACGCCGGTGATCGTGAGCCGCGAGGTGCCGATGCCCTCGATGCGCGCGCCGATCATCTCCATGAAGCGGCAGAACTCCTGAACGTGCGGTTCGGAGGCCGCGTTGGTCAGCGTCGAGGTGCCTGCGGCCAGCGCGGCGCACATCACGAAGTTCTCGGTGGTGGTGACCGAGGCGTAGTCGAGCCAGTGCTGCGTGGCCTGCAGCGGGCCGGCACTGCGCACGATCAGCGAATCGTCGCTGCGCTGCACATGGCCGCCGAAGCGCTCGAACACCTCCACGTGCGGATCGATCTCGCGCGCACCTAGCGTGCAGCCCTGCACGTCGTTCTCGATGCGCGCCACGCCGAAGCGCGCCAGCAGCGGCGGCACCAGCATCACCGACGAGCGCATCTCCACCGGCAGGCGGTGCACGCGCTCGTCGAACACCGCGTCGCGATGGTCCACGTCGAGCACGCCGGTGGCGAAGTCGATCTCGACCCGGCTGCCCAGCGTGCGGAACAGCTCCAGGATCTTCTTCACGTCGGTGATCTCCGGCACGCCGCGCAGCCGAACCGGCTGGCGCGTCAGCAGCGTGGCGCAGAGGATGGGCAGGACGGCGTTCTTGTTGGCCGACGGGATGATGCGGCCGACCAGCGGCGTGCCGCCATGAACGACAAGGTTGGACATGAAGAGCGGAGAAGGGTTGGACACGGCGCGGACTGTTGCCCGCCGCCGTGAACTCCGCATGAAGTCCGAGTGAAGCCGCCGGCGGCGCTACTCAGGGCGGAGCAAGCAGCTTGCCTGGCGCTTTCTCTGGGTGCGGTCATCCCCAAGGCAGAGGACGGAATTTCTAGGGGGTCGTCTTTCGCTTCCCGGCGCCGCCGCCTAGCCTGAAGAGCAGGACACCATCGTCCGTCCGTCATCAGCAGGAGACATCCCATGTCCACATCGACCACCGCCGATCTCGAAGCCCTCGACCGCCACGCCAGCCTCAAGCTCGGCCGCAGCCCCGACGGTCAGCACACGCTGAGCGCGCGCGTGCCGCTGAACTGCAGCGAAGAGGACTTCATGCGCATCAGCCGCACGGCCTACGGCCTCATCAACAAGCTGACCGGCTGCAACTGCATGTCGGGCCGCATCAGCTTCGTCGTCGAGGACGTGTTCGCCGACGTCATCCGCGTCAACCTCGACGCGAAGACCGGCCCCGGCTCGCGCTGAGATGTTCGCCACCGTGCGGCGCCGTCCTGCCGTCGGGCTGCTGTACAACCCGGCCAGTCCGGACCTGATCGCCCATGCGGGCCCGTTGGTCGAGTACCTGGCGGTCATGCCCGACCGGCTGTGGTTCGACTTCGGGCCGCAGGCCGGCAGCGGGCGCCGCTTCCATCGGGCGCTGGGCGCCATGGCCGAGGCCCGGCGCCTCGCGCAGGGGCGTCTGCTCGCCGCCCACGGCCTCGGCCTGTCGCTGCCCAGCGCGATGCCGCTCGATGAATGCTTCGTCGAGGCGGTGGCGGCGATGTCGGCCGACATGGGCGGCTTCCGCTGGTTCAGCGAACACCTGAGCGTGTTTCTCACGCCGCGCGGCAGCGTCCCCAATGCGCAGGCCGGGCTGGGTCTGCCGGTGGTCTATGACGAAGAGTCGTTCCAGCTCATCGCCGGCAAGCTGCAACGCCTGCGCGAGGCGCTGGGCTGCCGCATCCTGCTCGAGAACGGCGCCTTCTTCACGCCGGTGCCCGACATGGAGATGAGCGAGCCGGCCTTCCTGAACCGGCTGCATGCCGAAGGCCATTGCGGCACGCTGCTCGACCTGCACAACCTCTACGTCGGCGCGCTCAACGGCGGCATGCCGATGCAGCAGTACCTCGACGAGCTCGATCCCGATGCGGTGGAAGAGATCCACCTCGCCGGCGGCGACGATTTCGCCGGCTTCTACATGGACAGCCACTCCGGCCTCACGCCGCTGGAGGTGTGGCGCCATGCGTTCGAATACGTGCCGCGCTTCCGTCGGCTGCGCGCGATCACCTTCGAGTTCCAGGAGACCTACCACGAGCGCATCGGGACGCAGGCGCTGGTGGCCGAGCTGGAACGCATGCACGAGCTGGCGGCGTGCTGCGTGCTCGAGCCGGAGGTGGCCCATGCTGGTTGAGTTCCAGCAGGCTCTGGCCGACCTCACGGCCTCGCCCGAGCTGTGCAACGAGGCACGCCAGGAGCCGGCGATGCTGCGACGGCGCTATGCGCTGAGCGAGCGCGAGTGGCAGCGGCTGGTCGGCATCGTGCAGCACCCGGGCATGGAATGCGCCTGCATCGTCTACCGCGCCAACCGGCTCGCACCGCTGGCGCTGAACCTGCCGCAGACCTGCCGGGCGCTGGGGCCGTGGCTGCGCGACGTAGCTTCCGACTACTGGCGCACCTACCCGGAAGGCAACGTGCATTTCTTCGTCGAGGCCGACCGCTTCTGCCGCTACCTGCAGGCCCGCCTCGTTGCCGACGACAGCCTGCCGGCCGCCGTGCCTGCCGTGCTGGCGGTCGAGGCCGCAGCCGTTGCCGCCGCGCTGATCGAGAGCCACACCGAAGCCCGACAGGCCGATGCAGCGTGACGCGGCGCTGCTATGCTGCCGCGCATTCACGCGGGGAGGGGTGCAGATGAACATGCGACGAGGCATGGCATGGGCGTGGCTGCTGCTGGCCACTGCGGCCATGGGTCCGGTGTGGGCGATCGACGAGATCAACGTGTCGAAGATCGCGACCGGCACGCACACCGCCATCGACTGGGCCAGCGCCGATGCGCAGCCCAAGGTCGCCGCCGGCACGCTGAGCTACTTCACGCTCACGACCGCGGCGGTGCAGGCGGATGCGCAGCCCTTCGTCGCGCCACCGCCGTGGAACGCCGCGCTGCAGGCCGCACCGGCCTATCCCGATCTGCTGCGCAAGACGCCGCTCGCCGACTACTCGCAGGGTGGCGCTGATTTCCACTACGCGCGCGACTACAGCAGCCTCGCCGAGGCCGACATGAAGACCGCGAAGCAGGTGCGCGCCGCGGCCTTCCGCGATGGCAGCGGCAGCGCGGCCGCAAGCTACCGAGTGCAGATCGACAACACCACCGGCCAGGCGCTCGACTACTTCGTGGACCTCGCGGTGCCGGTGTTCACGCGCAGCGCCGAGCCGGGCTACGACCTCTGCTGCTCGGGCGATTCCAACGGCGGCACCTACACCTACCACCGGCCGAAGAATGCGCACGCCCGTGCCGCGGTCGACCTCTATGCCGATGAGTTGCCGCTGTGGTCCAGCGAATCGACCTTTCTCTATCCGAACGACGGCCAGACCGGCAGCCCCTTCGACAAGCTCGAATGGCAATGGGACCGAGCCCCCGGCACCGGCTCGGCCCGGCTCTACCTCGGCCGGCTCGCTGCAGGCGGCGCACTGACGCTCACGCTGGTGGTGCGCGCCGACGCGGCCACGCTCGCCACCGATTGCGGCATCACCGGCGGCGGCTTCTACGGTGGCAACCAGTACGACGTGCGCTGCTACGACGTGCAGCAGACCATCAAGCTGGCCGGCGGCACCAACGGTGCGCCGGTCGCGATGAGCCTCTTCGCCAAGGCGCCGCCGGCCGCCGCGATCAAGCCATGAAAAACGCCCTGCTCTCCATTGCCGCGGCGCTCGCGCTCGCAGGCTGCAGCGCACTGCCATCGCCGGTGCATCCGCTCACGCCGCAGCAGGCCGCGGGCCTCGGCGCCTTCACGCCGGTGCCGTTGTCGAGCGCGGCCTTCACCACCTCGGCGCTGGTGCAGGTCGAAGGCGGCGGCGCATCGAAGAACGACGTGTCGCGCCATGCGGGCGCCACCTCGGCGGGCTATGCCGGCGTGTCCAAGTACGACCCGATGAGCCCGCCCGGCGTGCCGGCCACCAGTGGCGAGCCCGCCGGCAACACCCGCTTCGATTTCAAGAAGGCAGGCGACTCGGCCCAAGGCTGGGCCACGATGAGCGGTGCGGGCATGCCCTTTCTCTCGCTCACCGCGTTCGGCCTGGGCAAGGCCTCGGGCACGGCTGCGTGGCGTGCCCGCGTCAACACCGCGCCGGGCGCCGACAACGTCTATGTGCAGTTCCACCTGCCGGTGGCCACCATCACCGGCTTCACCGAGCAGAACGGGCCGAGCCGCTGGCAGTCGCGCGTGCGGGCCGACCTGTTCGTCGGCGGCCATCCGTTCTGGAGCACCGAAGCGTCGCGCCAGGCCGAGCTGGTCGACGACCCGGGCGGCGACAGCTGCGCCAACGGCGTGGAGAAGCAGCAGTACCTCACGGCCTACGGCAGCCCCATCGGCTTCAAGGCCGACAAGCCGGGCCAGTCGTCCACCGCGCAGACGGTCACGCTGTGGCTGGGCGCGTTTCCGGTGGGGCAGACCGTGGACCTGAGCCTCGTGGTGCGCGCCGATGCGCAGACCTTCAAGCCCTGCTGCAACAAGCAGCTCGACGCCGACAACAAGGAGCTGTTCTGCACCCGCGCCACCGCCACGCTCGACTGGGATGCGGGCACGCAGCCGGTGAAGCTGTGGGTGGGGCCGGCGCTGCAGTGAGGATGGAGAGTCTTCAGCCCACGTACTGGAAGCGCTTGACGCGCCGCCCGTCGACCTCGATCTCTTCGGTGAACATCGCGAGCGGCCTCACCCAGAGGCTGAAGTCGCCGTACAGCGTGCGGTAGACGACCATTTCCTCTTCGGTCTCGGAGTGGCGGGCCACGCCGATCACCTCGTAGTCCAGGCCCTTGTAGTGGCGGTAGCGGCCGGTGGGGATGCTTGTCATCCCCGGATTGTCGCGGGTTCAGAAGGACCAGCGGCTTGTGCGATGCTTGGGCTTTCCCGCACGCCACGTGACCACGCCCAGCAGTCCCGCACCCCGCCGATGGCCGCCGGCTCCGCAGAAGCCGGTGCCGATCGAACAGTGCGTGGTCCTCGCGATCCTGCTGCATGTGTTGCTGGTGCTGGTCTTCGGCACCACGCAGGGCGGGAGCGCGCGGCGCGGCGAAGGCGTGTGGGGCCCGATCAACGTGTCGCTGCGCGACCTGCATCCCGGCCGCGGCACCGGCAGCACGGTGGTGTCGGATGCCTACACCGGCCCAGAGGGCAGCGCGAAGCAGCGCCGCTGGGGTGGGGCGGTGCGCGAGGCCGATCAGCCTCCGGTGCCGAAGACACCAGGGGCGGCGCGCCTGGGCACCTGGGGGCCGGCACCGGGAACGGAGGCTGAGGCCGCACCACAGGCGCCCGTGGTGCGGCCGGAAGCGCCGGCACCGGCACCTCCGCCTGTACCTGCTCCCGCACCCACGCCGCCGCAGGTGGTGCCGCTGCCCGCGCCGCAACCGCCTCGTGCCGAGCCGTCCCGCGTGAAGGCGGTCGAGCCGCTGGTACCACCGCCGCCGGCGCCCGCGCCTCCGGTGCCGACACCTGCACCTGCACCGGCACCTGCACCGCCGGTGCTGCCGATCGAGGCGCCTGCGCCGGTGGCGTTGCCCACGCCGGTCCCTGTGCCTGCGCCGGTCGCCCCGGCTCCCGTGCCTGCTCCGGCGCCGCTGGCGACACCGGCCCCCGCACCCGTTGCTGCACCGGCAGAGCCACCTGCGCCGCCGGCACCGGCGCCCGTGCCCGTGCCTCGCATGGCGACCGACGCACAGGCCGCCGCGGCGCCGAAGGTCGAGAAGGTGGCCCCGGCTCAAGCGAAAGCACCTGAGTTGCCTGCTTCGCAGCCGGTGCCTGCCCCCACGCCTGCACCTGCATCTGCACCTGCACCCTTGCCGAAGATCGAGCCGCTGCCCGAGCCGCCTCGGCCCGTCGTGGTGCCTCCACCGCCGAAGCCGTCCATCGAGACACCGGCGCCCGCGGCCCCTCCCAAGCCGCAGCCTGATGTGCAGCCGATGCCGGCCAAGTCGGTGGAAGTGCCGGTGCCCGTCCCCACGCCGGCCCCGGCGCCGCGGCCCCCGCTCGATGTCGTCAAGCCGCGCGAGCCGGCATTGCCGCCACCGGTGAAGCCGGTCGAACCGGTCGAGATCCCGCGGCCCACCAGCACCGTTCCGGCGCCCGCGCCGACACCCGCTCCCGCACCGGCCCCAACGCCTGCGACAACCCCCGCAACAGCCACGCCTTCGCCAAGCGCGTCGCCGGCCCCTGTTCAGCCCGCGGGCCGCAACAGCACGCCCGCCGAGTCGCGCGACACACGCCCCGCGGTCGGATCGCCCGATGCCGGCGCGCAGCAGGGCCATGACGTGGCCACTGCGCCCTCGGTTCCCGCGAGCGCCCCCCGCCTCAACCTCGACCTGCCGCGGCCGCGCGGCGCGCCGATCTCGAGCATGGGCTCGCGCGGTGCGTTGCAGTTGCTGCCGCCGCCGCCCGAGCGCAAGTCCAAGCTGGCCGAGGAACTGGAGAAGGCCGGCAAGCCCGACTGCCGCACCGCCTATGCCGACAAGGGCTTGGTCGCCGTGGTGCCGCTGACGGTGGATGCGGTGAAAGGCACGGGGTGCAAGTGGTAGCGCCGCCGGTGCTCACGACACTGCAGCTCAACCGCGCGCTGTTGGCGCGGCAGCTGTTGCTCAAGCGCCGGCGCTTGCCGGTGGCCGAGGCGGTGCATGCGGTCGGCGGGCTGCAGTCGCAGGAACCGCGCGATCCGCACGTGGCGTTGTGGTCGCGGCTCAGCGGCTTCGGTTCGGCGCGGCTGCAGCAGGCGGTCGAGCGCCGCGAGGTCGTGCGCGGCAGCCATTGGCGCGGCACCATCCACACGGTGTCGGCGGCCGACTACCTCGCGTTCCGCAGCTTGCTGCAGCCCTTGCTGGACAAGGACCTGAAGAACTGGGCGCATCTGGCCGGCGGCTTCACGATGAAGGCGCTGGCGCCTGCGGTGCGGGCGCTGATCGACGAGCAGGGGCCGCTTTCCGCGCAGCAGATCGCTGAGGCGCTCGCGAGCCGGTTTCCGAAGGCCAAGCCGGAAGGCCTGTCGCGCTGGGCGCGCAACGGCCTGCCGATGGCGATGGTGCCGAGCGACGACCGCTGGGGCTATCCCCGTCCGCCGCGCTTCATGCCCGCCGACTGCTGGCTGCAGCAGCCGTTGCGCGACGATGCGTCGCTGCACGAGGTGGTGCGCCGCTGCCTTGCAGCCATCGGCCCCGCGAGTGCGGCCGATGTGCGCACCTGGTGCGGGCTGGGCGCGATGAAGCCGGTGCTGGAGGCGATGCGCGCCGAGCTGGCCGTGTTTGCCGACGAGCAGGGCCGCGAGCTGTTCGACCTGCCCGATGCGCCGCGGCCGCGTGCCGACACGCCGGCGCCAGTGCGCTTTCTGCCGGAGTACGACAACTGCCTGTTGTCGCACGACGACCGCCGCCGCATCGTGCCGCCCGAGCATGCGCCGCATTTCTCGATGCTGCGCAATGGCCGCCGGCCGCGGGTGGTGCTGGTCGACGGTTTCGCCCGCGCCGGCTGGGACATCGAGCGCCAGGGCGACACGGCCCGCCTGCTGCTGACGCTGCATGAGCCGCTGGGCAAGGCGCTGCGCGACGAACTGCAGGCCGAAGGCGAGGCGCTGCTGCGCTTCATCGAGCCCGACGCATCGCGGCATCGGGTCGACCTGCCGAAGCGATGAGGTACAACCCCGCCATGTCAGACGAACACCAGATCGTGATCCCGCCGTCGTTCCTCGCGCTCTACACCGACGCGAGGCGCCGCCTCATCGAGCCGGTGGACACGGTGCGTGCCCGCTACGAGCTGTGCGAAGACCTCGCGAACCAGCTGGTCGACCACGCGAAGGCGCAGCACTTCGACAACGGCATCTCCGAAGACGAGGTGCTGGCGCGCTGCGGCGCGGGGCTGGCCGCCGCCGAGTCGGGCCTGTCGGCGCCGGAGGGCGTGTGGGTGGTGACGCGGCTGGCCGAGCTGCTCGGCTGGCTTCAGTGCATGCCGGCGCAGGCCAGCGAAGGCTGGGCGAGGTAGCGCCGCACGGCGCTCACGTCGGTGCCGACCATGCCGATGGCATGGCGCAGTTCGGCCGGGCTGGCATCCAGCACGCAGGCCCAGAACTCGATGTCGCCATCGCTCAGCGCGTCGATGCGGACATGGTCGAACAGGGGCGCAACGGAAGGGTCGATCGGCATGGCGGAACCTGCGGTGGAGGGACGGTTCCACTGTGCGCGGCGCGCCAGCCGAAGCGCTTGACAGCCGTCAAGCCACGACTATGCGACGCCGTGAAGACGCCCGGTGGGCGCCGTTCCGAAGCGGAACATCGGCGGGCCATGGAGGAACCGCTCGGCCACCGCGGCGCGATAGTCGGCCAGCGGCGAGGAGCCGAAGGGCGAGGTCGAGATCTCGGGCGGGGGCGGCGCGCCCTGGACGAAATCCTGGGTCACCTTGCGCGAATAGCCGGCCAGGGGATCCTGCTGGAAGGGACTCGTCCTGACAGGGAACGCGACAACACTCGACACGGCGCTCGGTAGGCCAATTCACAAAGCCGCGAAGTTTAGGGTGCCACCCGACCGAGTGCCGTGAACGAGTTGGCGCCGCGGTTCAGTACGTGATCTCGTAGCGGTAGCCCTTGTACCGGAGCACCGCGGCCTTGAGCTTGATCTGCTCGAGCGAGAGGTCGGCGTTGACCTTGTCGCCTTCGTGCAGCACCTGGCCATTGATGATCAGGAAACGGCTGGCCGGGTTCTCCGAATAGATCGACCCGCCGATCGCGAGCGTGGGCAGTTCGCGCCGGATCTCCTCGGGCAGCTCGTTGCGCGCGTAGATGCGCGCCTCGGGGGCGGGATGGGCCGCCGGCGCAGCGGCGGGCGCGGGAGCGGGCGAGGGTGCGGGTGCTGTGGTCGCGCGTACGGCGGGCGACGGCGCAGGGGAGGGGATCGCGCGAGGCGGCGGCACCGCGGCGGCCGGCGGCTGGATCGACGGCGCGGGATGCGCCGGCGCCGTTGCCGCGGGAGGCGGGGGCTGCATCGCGACGGTGGGTGCGGGCGTGGGGGCCGGCACGGGGACGACGACGGGCGCCTGCGCTGCCGGCAGCGGCGCGGGCGGCATCTGCGGCGCCGGCTGCGTCGCCACATCGCGTGGCGCGCCGTCGCTGCCAAGCCACCGCCATGCGAGCGAGCCGGCCAGCGCGAGCGACACGCCCAGCGCCATCCACATCCACGGCTTCAGGCCTGCGGCGGCCTCGTCGTCGTCGGCCACCGCGGCCGGTTGCGTGTGCAGGCCCGGGACCGAGCCGCGCTCGCGTTCGGCATCGGCCCGCTTGAGTGCGTCGAGGATGTAGGACATGGTTCAGGAGCCGGTGCGCAGCCGGGGTTCGTCGACCCCGGTGGCGCGGTTGAGCTGCATGAAGGTCATCGGCCCCGCCCGCCCGTCGGCCTCCAGGCCTTGCGCGAGCTGGAACGCATAGATCTTCGACTTGAGGGGCTGGTCGTTGCCGCCGGCGCCGGGCAGGCGCGCGAGCTGTGCCGCCAGCCAGTCGGCGGCCGGGCCGGTGTCGCCGTCGCCGATGCGCTTGAGGTAGCCCGGCGGCGCGCGCCAGAAGGTGGCGAAGTCGCCGCGCCACATCGCGGCCAGCGCCGGCAGCGACAGGGTCTGTGCGCTGCCGCCCATCTGCAGCGTGGCGCTGTGCTCGCCCAGGCCGGTGAGCAATGCGTACACCGGGCGATCGGCTTCGTCGCGCAACGTGAGGATGCCGGGCCGCGCGAGCAGGCGGATCTGCGCGAGCGTGACGTTGGGCCGCTTGAAGCAATGCACCTGCTGGCGCTGCGCGGCATCGCAGGGGTCGCCGTCATCGAGCGACACATGCCATTGGGCCGCGAGCTCGCGCCAGGCCTGCTTTTCGTCACGCAGAGCAGTTTTCGCATCGAAGGCCGATGCGACGGCGGCGGGTGCTGCAGCCGCGAATGCGGACGAGGCGGAGGCCGCCGATGCAGCCCTGGCCAGCGCGGCAGCAGGCTTCGAGGCCGGCAGCGCTGCGCTTTTGGGATCGGCCGGCTTGCGATGCAGCGCGCCATCCCAGGCCCAGCCCACCACACCCAGCAGCCCCACGCCGGCCACCAAGCCCACGGCGCCGAGCGTCATGCGCTGCGGGCTCCAGCGCTCGCGGGTACCGACCGGCTTGTCGAACACCTCGCGCGCCGCCTGCTCCACGATGCCGGTGCCGATGGTCGACTGGCCCTTGGCATAGGCGCCCAGCATCGCGCGGTCGCACAGCAGGTTGATGCGGCGCGGCACGCCGCGCGCGAGCTGGTGGATGCGGCGCACCGCCTTGCGTTCGAACGGAATCGCCTTGCCCATGCCGGCCACCGAGAGCCGGTGCCGCACGTACTGCAGCGTCTCGGTTTCCGACAGGGCCTCGAGGTGGAAGCGCGCGATCACGCGCTGTGCCAGCTGCTCGAGCTCGGGCCGGGCCAGCATCTCGCGCAGCTCGGGCTGGCCGATCAGGATGATCTGCAGCAGCTTGCGCTCGCTGGTCTCCAGGTTGGTCAGCAGGCGCAGCTGCTCCAGCACGTCGGCCGAGAGGTTCTGTGCCTCGTCGATCACCAGCACGTTGTTCTGGCCCACGGCGTGCGTGCGCAGCAGGAACTCGTTCAGCGGGTCGAGGTAGTCCTTGATGGTGGGCGTGCCCGGGCCCTGATGCTGGTAGGGAATGCAGAACTCGTCGCACACCGATTTCAGCAGCTCGGTGACGGTGAGCTTGGGGTTGAAGATGTAGGCGACGTTGCAGCGCTTGGGAATCTTCTCGAGGAAGCAGCGGCACACGGTGGTCTTGCCCGCGCCGATCTCGCCGGTGAGCAGCACGAAGCCGCCACCGCCCTTGACGCCATACAGCAGGTGCGCCAGCGCCTCGCGGTGCCGCTCGCTCATGAAGAGGTAGCGCGGATCGGGCGCGATCGAGAAGGGCTCTTGCTTCAGGCCGAAGAATTGCGCGTACATGGGGCGGCCGGAGGACTGCACGGCGCACAGTATCTCGCAGCCGCGCGCGCTGTCGGCCGCCGGGCCGCCCGGCGCGTTGGAGCTGCATCGCCGTACACACCATGGGGATGTCATGCCCGGCGGTATGCTCCCCCAGACCATGGCCCGAACCCTTCTCCTGCCTCGACTTTCGCTGATGCTCTCGTCCCTCGTGCTCGCAGGCGCCGCCGCGGCGGCCGAGCTTCCCGCCGACGTGCGCATCACCTACGACGTGATGTACGGCAGCAGCGGCATGCTGCGCGTGGGCCGGGCCGAGCAGCACTGGCACCTCGAAGGCGGGCGCTACACGCTCAGCACCGAGCTCCTGCCGGTGTTCGGCCCCAACATCCGCTACCAGAGCGCCGGCCGCGTGACTGAAGCGGGCCTCGTGCCCGAGAGCTTTGCCGAGTTCCGCAACAAGGAGGGCGCGCCTCGCGTGCGCGCCGAGTTCGACTGGACCAAGCAGGAGGCGGTGTACGGCAAGCCCGACGAGCACCGCACCGTGAAGCTCGAGGCGGGTGCGCAGGATGTGAACGCACTGGCCTTCCAGCTTGCATGGCTGGGCGAACGCGCCGCCGGCAGCCTGCAGGTGCTCACCGGCAAGAACGCCTCGACGCGCAAGTTCTCGGCCGGCTCGCGCACGCAGGTCACGGTGAACGGCCAGCGCACCGAGGCCCAGCCCTGGCGCAGCGGCGACAGCGGTGCCCGCACCGAGGTGTGGCTCGCGCCGCAGCTGGGCAACCTGCCGGTGCGCGTGGTGCGCACCGAAGACGACAAGGAACTGCAGCTCGTCGCCAAGGACCTTCGCGTCACCCGCTGATGACGGCACCCGGCCGCCGGGTCCTCGAAGAAAAACACCCGCTCGCCCACGCACGGCACGTGCGCAGGGAGGTGACGCACGCGTGCTGCTCAGGCATGCCGTGCCGTTGCGTGTCTTGATGGCGAGCGGGCAAAAACCTTGAACGGCCTCAGGGCATGGCGGCCTCGCGGGAAGGAGGGGGCGGGGCGCCTTCCGCGCCGATCAGCTCGGGCCAGATCAGCCACCAGTCGTGTGGCCTCAGATCCCAGCGGCGCACGATGCCGCCGGTGGCGCTTTCGATCGCGCTGGCACGATCGGGCGGCACCGGCCGGTTGCCGCGTGCCAGCTGCGACAGGTATGAAGGCGCGACCTTCAGCGAGCGCGCCAGGGAGGCTGCGCGGCCGCGTTCTCGCTCCAGGAACTCGCCAAGTTTCATGGGGTGCGAGAATAAAGCAATGGTTCCGTGTGTGTAAAGCATTGCATTGCAACTGATGCTTTCAGGACAATAAGCAATGCTTTACAAAGGATCGGACGCAGACACGGTGCGCGCATGGTTGAACCATGTCTTCGAGCTCGGTGCCGAGCGGGGGCACTCGCTGGTGGAGCTGGCGCGCTATTGCGGCGTGAGCCCGCAGGCGGTGAGCGGCTGGAAGCGCACCGGCCGCATCAGCAAATCCAACCTCGAGAAGGCGGTGGAGTATTTCGGCTCGGCGCCGTCGTTCACCACCGCGGTGATCGCGCGCGAGCCCGAGGCCGCGGCGCAATGGCCGTTCAAACGCGTGAGCTATGCCCGCTACGCCCGGCTGCCGGCGGGAGAGAAGCAGCGCATCGAGCGGCAGGTGGAGTTCATGGTCGAGGAGTGCGAGGCAGCCAAGGCCGAGAAAGCCGAGAAGGCACAAGGCGTCTCGAAGGCGCCGAAGCGCAAGCGCGCCTGAGCGTTCTGGCTGGGCGCCGGGGCCGGCCGGGTAAACTTCGCCCCTTTCGCGAAGTGCATTGGTGCCCATGGCCGCTGTGTCCGCAGGAACCCCTCCCGCCGGTTTTGAACTGAAGAATGCGACGCTGCCGCTGGTGTCGGTGGTGCTCAAGACGGCGGACCTCGCGGCGCTCGAGGCTGAGCTGGCCGCGCGCCTGGCGGAAACCCCCAATTTCTTCAACGGCGACCCGGTGGTCGTCGATCTGTCGCAGTTGGAAGAGGGTGCCGAACTCGACTTCGCCGTGCTGGCCGAGTTGATGCGCCGGCACAAGATGCTGCCGGTGGCCGCCTCGGGCGGTTCGGCGGCGCAGATGGAAGCCGCCGCTGCCGCTGGCTTCAGCGAGGCGCCCGAAGCGCCGCCTGCGCCGGCGCCCCGCATCGAGACGGTGGTGCAGAAGGTGGAAGTGGTGCAGGAGGTGATCCGCGAGGTGCCCGCCGCCGCGCCGCCCACCGTGGTGGTCGACAAGCCGCTGCGCTCGGGCCAGCAGGTCTATGCCAAGGGGGCCGACCTGGTGGTGCTGGCCGCGGTGAACTTCGGTGCCGAGGTCATTGCCGATGGCCACATCCACGTGTACGCGCCGCTGCGCGGCCGCGCCATTGCCGGCGCCAAGGGCAACACCGAAGCGCGCATCTTCACCACCTGCCTGGAGCCGGAGCTGATCTCCATCGCCGGCACCTACCGCACCAGCGAGACGCCGGTGCCCGACAACGTGCTGCGCAAGCCGGCCCAGGTGCGCCTCGTGGGCGACCGGCTGGTGATGGAACCGCTGCAATCCTGAACGTTTTCAATCTCTCAAGGACCTGACCGATGACCCGTATCGTCGTAGTGACCTCTGGCAAGGGCGGCGTGGGCAAGACCACCACCAGTGCCAGCTTCGCTTCCGGGCTTGCGCTGCGCGGCTTCAAGACCGCGGTGATCGACTTCGACGTCGGCCTGCGCAACCTCGACCTGATCATGGGCTGCGAACGCCGCGTGGTGTACGACCTGATCAACGTGATGCACAACGAGGCCAACCTGAACCAGGCCCTCATCAAGGACAAGCAGTGCGAGAACCTGTTCGTGCTGCCGGCCTCGCAGACGCGCGACAAGGATGCGCTCACGAAGGACGGCGTCGAGCGCGTGCTGAAAGACCTGTCGGAGATGGGCTTCGAGTACATCGTCTGCGATTCGCCGGCCGGCATCGAGACCGGCGCGCTGCTGGCGATGCACTTCGCCGACGAGGCGCTGGTGGTGACCAACCCCGAGGTGTCGTCGGTGCGCGACTCCGACCGCATCCTCGGCATGCTCGGCAGCAAGACCAAGCGCGCGATCGACGGCAAGGAGCCGATCAAGGAGCACCTGGTCATCACGCGCTACAACCCCGGCCGCGTGCAGGACGGGCACATGCTCTCGCTGGAAGACATCCAGGAGATCCTGCGCATCCGGCTGATGGGCGTGATCCCCGAGTCCGACACCGTGCTGCAGGCCTCGAACCAGGGCATCCCGGCCATCCACCTGAAGGACACCGATGTGTCCGAGTCCTACAAGGACCTCGTGGCGCGCTTCCTCGGCGAAGACAAGCCGATGCGCTTCATCGATGCCCAGAAGCCGGGCTTCTTCAAGCGCCTGTTCGCGGGGAGGTGAGCGCGATGTCCTTCCTGTCCTTCCTGCTCGGCGAGAAGAAGAAGACTGCGAGCGTCGCGAAAGAGCGGCTGCAGATCATCCTCGCCCACGAACGCTCGGGCCGCTCGGGCGCCGACTACCTGCCCGCGCTGCAGCGCGAGCTGGTGGCGGTGATCTCGAAGTACGTGTCGATCAACCCGGACGACATCAAGGTCCACCTCGAACGGCAAGACAACCTCGACGTGCTCGAGGTGAAGATCGAGCTGCCCGAAGCGGCGCGCTGAAGCGACGTTCCCGCTAGCGGCCGGCGCGCCGCGCGGCCTGCACCCGGCGGTGCGTCGCCCGCGCCGCCGGCAGCCAGCCGCGGCGGTACCAGCGCGCGGCCATCGAGAGGCCGCGCAGCCATTCGTCGGCCGCGTAGGCGATCCACACGCCGGCCAGCCCCAGGCCCAGGCGCTCGCCGAGCAGCCACGCGCCGCCGGCCATCACGAACAGCATCGAGGCCGCCCCGGCCATCACCGGAAAGCGCGCATCGCCCGCGGCCCGCAGCCCGTTGATCACGACGAGGTTGAAGGTGCGGCCCGGCTCGAGGACCACCGTGATCCACAGCAGCGTGGAGGCGGTGTCGATGATGCGCGGGTCGTGCGTGAACAGCTGCATGGTCCAGCGCGAGGTGAGGGCGGCCGCGAGCGCCAAGCTGGTCGACACGGCCAGCCCCCAGCGCAGGCTCTTGCCCATCAGCCGGTTGGCCTCGTGCAGCTGTCCGGCGCCCACCATGTGGCCCACGAGGATCTCGCTCGCGAAGCCGACGGCCAAGCCGAACAGCAGCACGAAGTACATGATCTGCATCGTGTAGCCCTGGGTCGCGAGCTCGGCGGCGCCCATGCGCGCCACCACCGCCACCGTGACGGTGAGCGCGAGCCGATAGGCCACGTTCTCGGCCGCGCCGGGGATGCCGATGTGCAGCATCGGCCCGAGCCGCTGCCAGCGCACGCGCCACCAGTCGCGGCCATGCGGCACCAGCCCGAGTCGCCAGCGCCACAGCATCAGGTGCATCGCCAGCCCGAACAGCCGGCTCGCGGCGGCCGCCCACGCGAAGCCCACCAGGCCCAGCGCCGGCAGCGGGCCCCAGCCCTGCATCAGCGGCAGGCTGAGCGCCAGGTGCACCAGCTGCATCAATGCCATGGTCAGCAGCGTGTCGCGCGCATGCAGGTGGGCGCGCATCACCGACGACATGGTGGCGTTGTAGGCATCGAGCGCTAGCGCGACCGACAGCGCGCGCAGATAGGGCGAGGCCAGTGGCAGCACGTCGGCCGGCGCATTCATCCAGCGCAGCATCGGCGTGGCCGCCGCAGCGACGACGAGCGCGGTGACGATGCCGAGCCAGGTGCTGGCGCCGAGCGAGATGCGCGCGGTGTCGTCGGCTGCCGCGCGGTTGCCGGCACCCAGGTTCTGCGTGATGACTACGCTGACGCCCATGCCGATCACACGGAACAGGATGAAGAAGCCGGCCTGCAGATTGTTGGCGAGCGAGAACGCGGCCGACGCTGCATCCGACACGCGCGAGGCCATCCACAGGCCGGCCAGGCCGACCGAGAGGCCGAGCAGCAGCTCCGCGAGGATCGGCCAGGTGATCGCGAACAGCGCGGGCCGGGCAGGCTGGGCCTGCCGGGTGGGGGGACTGCTCATCGGCTTCAGACGCGGCGCGTGGTTTCGCGGACGATCAGCTCCAGCGGCGGCACCTCTTCGAGCTCGACCGCGTGGCCAAGCAACTGCAGCAGCGCACTGGCGGCATAGCGGCCGATCTCGTAGATCGGCTGCCGCACGGTGGTCTGCGGCGGTGTGAGGAAGGCCGAGGCCGGCAGGTCGTCGACGCTGACGATCGAGATGTCGTCAGGCACGCGGATGCCGCGCCGGTACATCGCCATGCGCGCGCCATAGGCGCTCTGGTCGTTGGCGGCGAACACCGCGGTGAACGGCTGGCCGCTGTCGAACAGGCGGTTCATCGCAATCAGGCCGCCGGTCTCGAGGAAATCGCCCTGCACGGTCAGCGCCGGCTCGGGGGTGAGGCCGGCTTCGGCATGCGCCCGCAGATAGCCTGCATGGCGCTCGATCGCATCCGAATGGTCCGACGGGCCGGCGATATGGGCGATGCGCCGATGGCCGAGCGACAGCAGGTGGCGCGTCGCGAGGTAGCCCAACAGCGACTGGTCGAGCCAGGTGGCGAGCAGGTTGTCGGCTTCGAGCTTGCGGCCGGTCACGACGATCGGCTGGTGGCGCGCGAACTCGATGATCTGCTTGTCGTCGAGGTGGCCGGTGAGGATCACGAGGCCGTCGATGTTGCGGGCCATCAGCAGGCGGATGCGCTCGGCCTCCTCGGTGGCGTTCCAGTGGCCGCTAACGATGATGGGCGCATAGCCGGTGCCGGCCAGCCGCTCCTCGATGCCGCGCATCGCGCGGGTGAAGAAGGGGCTGTCGATGTCCTGGCCGAGGATGCCGATCGTCATCGTGCGGCCCATCTTCAGGCTGCGGGCCGACTGGTTGGGGCGGAAGTCGAGTCGGCGTATCGCCTCTTCGACCGCGTTGCGCTTCTCGGCCGCCACGCGCGCCGTGCCGTTGAGGATGCGCGACACGGTGCTGGCGGAGACGCCGGCTTCACGGGCGACGTCGAGCACGGTGACCGGAGCGGGTGGGGTGGCGGGGCGGGAACTGGGCGACACGGATTTCCGTTGAGGATCAGGAGTCGCAATGGTAACGATTTCAGATCCTGCACGCAGCGGCCTAGCATTTTCCCTAGGGCTGCCAGCCTTGACAGGCCGACCCGGACACAAAGACACTCGCGTCCGCTCAACTTGAAATCCTTTTCATAAAGGAAAACGCCTTCAGAGATGCTTTTCTCTGGAGATGTGGGGCACTTTTCGCCAAATTTTTCTGAATGAATATTGAAAACGATTTCTAAAGCGTCGCCCGCGTGGCGACATCCATCCCCTAGGAGACGACACGGAGACATGATGAAGAAGACCCCCCTGCTGATGGCCATGACCCTGGCCGGACTCGCCCAGAGCGCCAGCGCGCTGAACGTGGATTTCTCGGGCTACATGCGCGCCGGGACCGGCATCAACCTGCGCGGCGGCACCCAGGTGTGCTACGGCCTTCCGGGCGCCGACACCAAGTGGCGCCTCGGCAATGAATGCGACTATGTGGTGGAGCCCACCTTCGACGCCAAGCTCACCGAGTTCGAGGGCTCCGACTGGCACGTGCGCGTGATGCCCAGCGTCTACCGGGCGTGGGGCGGCAAGGAGTTCCAGACCTCGGGCAGCGGCATCACCGACAGCGGCACCGACGAACTCGTCACCCGCTTCGGCCAGATCTACGCCTACGGCAACAAGATCGCGCCGTTCGGCAATGGCCGCGTGTGGGCGGGCCGCCGCTTCTACAACCGCCTGCAGACGGGCATCAACGACCAGTTCCTCGAGAACAACGACGGCGACGGCGCCGGCATCGAGGACATGGAGCTGGGCGGCGCCAAGGTCAGCGTGGCCTTCATGATGAACGGCCGCAACGCCGCCAACAACAACCGCTTCCAGCTGCCGATCCGCGCCACCGGCATCAAGACGCTGCCCGACGGCGAGCTGTCGATCTACGTCACGCCCTCGGCGCAGCTGAAGAGCCGCGACCAGGTGACCGGCGTCGAACCCGACAAGCAGGCCAAGGGCCTGGCGGTGGGTGCCTACCAGACGCTCAACGGCACCTTCGGCGGCAGCACGCTGCTGGGCATCAAGGGCGACAAGCAGGGCGACACCCGCAACCTGCGCTTCGTGGTGCAGCAGAGCGGCATGTTCGGCGCCACCGGTTGGGATGCGCTGGGCGAGTACCGCATCAACACGGTGAACGGCGTCGACACCAAGTGGATCGCGCTCGGCGGCCGCACCGACACCCACCTCAGCGGCCCGCTGCGCCTGCTGGTCGAAGTGGGCCACGACATGGTCAAGCCCGAAGGCGGCGACACCCGCCACATGACCAAGTTCACCGTGGCCGGCGCGGTGTCGGCCGGCAAGGACCCGTGGTCGCGCCCGACGGTGCGCCTGTTCCTGACGCATGCGGTGTGGAACGATGCCGCCCGGCTGACGCTGACCGACCGCCTGCAGCAGGTCTACGGCGACAAGAAGGCCGGCACCTCGGTTGGCATCCAGGCCGAAGCCTGGTGGTGAGCCGCCGCGGGGCGGGCGCCAGGGGCCGGCGTCTTCGGGGACTCATCGGGGGAACACCGCCGGTAGCCCGCCCCGTGTCTTTTTGCTGATCGTTTTTTGCTGAGCGTTTGTCGGCGCGTCGCGGCCTGTGCCACGATGCGCCGATGCCATTGATACGCACCGATCGCCTGCTGCTCGAGCCGCTGACGCCCGGCCATGCCGAGGCGATGTTCGAGGTGCTGCGCGATCCGCAGATCTACCGGCATCTCGACTACGGGCCGCCACCCTCAGCGGACCATCTTCGCAGCCTCTACCAGCGCCTGCAGTCCGGCCGCTCGCCCGATGGCAGCGAGCTGTGGTTCAACTGGGCCGTGATGCCGCAGGGCGCCGGCCCGATCGGCTATGTGCAGGCCACCGTGCTGCGCAACGGCAGCGCCTGGGTGGCCTATGTGTTCTCGCCCGCGCACTGGGGCCAGGGATGGGCGGGCGAAGCCACCCGCGCGATGATCGACCACCTGGCCGAACGGCACGGCGTGCAGCGCTGCATGGCGGTGGCCGAAGCGGACAACCGGCGCTCGATCGCACTGCTCGAACGGCTCGGCTTTGCCGCCGCCCGAGGTGACGAACCCGAGGCCGCCGAGCTCACCCCGACCGAACGGCTGTTTATCCTCGCGAGATGACCGACAACAACATCCTCTACGGCCTGGAGCGCAGCGTCTACACCCGCATCGCCCGGCTGGCGCTCGAAGAAAAGGGCGTGCCCTATGTGCTGCACGAGGTCGAGATCTTCGGCCCCGAGGGCGTGCCGCCCGAGCATCTGCGGCGGCATCCCTTCGGCCGCATCCCGGTGCTGAGCGCGGGCGGCTTCATGCTCTACGAAACCAGCGCGATCACTCGCTACGTCGACGAGGCCTTCGCCGGCCGACTGCTGCAGCCGCACACGCCGCAGCAGCGCGCGCGCATGAACCAGGTGATCGCCCTGCTCGACGCCTACGGCTACCGGCCGATGGTGTGGAGCGTGTTCGTGCAGCGCGTGCGGATGCCGTTGCAGGGCGGGGTGGCCGACGAAGCGGAGATCTCCCGTGGCCTGCACGATGCCGGCAAGTGCCTGCGCGCGCTCGACGACCTGGTCGCGCTCGAGCCCTACCTGGTGGGCGACATGCTGTCGCTCGCCGACCTGCATGCGTATCCGATGCTGCGCTATCTGGCCTTGGCGCCTGAGGGGCGGGCCTTGCTCGAGGCGCAGCATCCGCGACTGTGGGGCTGGCTGGAGACGATGGCGCAGCGGACCAGCGTGCTGCGCACGCGGGGGCGGTTCGAGTTGAGCGCGCAATGACCGATCCCGTGCTCGATCGCGTGTGCAACGAACTGGTGAGCCAGCATCGCGTCCACACCCTCTTGCTCTACGGCTCCCGCGCCAACGGCACCGCCACCCCCGACAGCGACTACGACATCGCGGCCTTCGGCCCGGTCGAGCGGCTCATCCGCGATGCGCGGCAGGTCGATGGGGCGTACCTCGATGTCTTCATCTATCCCGAGGCCGAACTCGCGGGCCAGGCCGAGGAGCATCTGAAGCTGCGTGGCGCCAAGGTCTTGATGCAGCGGGGCGCGGAAGCCGACGACTTTCTCGCTCGCCTCGATCGGCTCCACGCCGAAGGACCGGCACCCTTGCCCGCAGATGAGATCGCGCTGCGCAGGAGCTGGGCGATGAAGATGGCCACGCGCATCGAGCGTGGCGACGACGAAGGCAACTACCGCCGGGTGTGGCTGTTGACGGTGCTGCTCGAAGACTACTTCGCGCTGCGGGGCCGCTGGTTCGAAGGGCCGAAGAAGGCGCTGCGCTGGCTGGCCGAGCATGACCCGGCCTCGCATGCCGCGTTTTCTGCCGCGCTGAGGCCAGGCGCCGATGCCCGCCAGATCCGCACGCTCGCCGAGCGGGTGGTCGGCGAGTAGCGGCTGCGGTCAGAAGGCGCCGGCGTTCCAGGCGCCGCGCGTGGCGCCTGTCAGGTTGGTGCTGAAGGCCGACTGCGCGGTGCCGGCCCCACGCGCGGGCGACGAGGTGCCGAGGTCGGCCTTGCGGTAGTCGTAGGGCGTGGTGCCGGTCGCCTGGAAGCCGGTGGCGTCCACCAGCAGCGGATCGGCGAACAGGCTGGCGCCATCGGCACCGGTGAGACTGCGCCATGCCGCGAAGCCCACGTTCTGCACCGAGGCATCGAAGCCGCTGCGCAGCGGCGTGGCGTAGGCGCTGTAGTAGACGTTGTTGTTCAGAGTGATGCCGGACAAGGCCTTCTGGTTCTGGATCCAGATCAGCGGCGCGTCGGCGAAGCCGTAGATGATGTTGTTCTGGATGAAGGAGTTGGCGTTGCGGTTGGCGCCGCCGGGCGTGGTGTTGTCCTGCAGGAAGATGCCGATGGTGTCGGTGTTGGGCAGCGGCGCGGCCGGCAGGATGATGGTGTTGTTGGCGATCAGCGTGTTGCGCAGCCCGTGGTATTTCACGGTGTCGGAATCGCCCTCGGCATAGTCGCGGATGCCGATGCGGCAGCCGGCGATCAGGTTGTTGTAGACCTGCGTGTTGGCCAGGTTGGCGTGGTGGTTGGTGGCGTCGGACGAGTTCTGTTCGTCGGCCAGCATCAGGCAGACGGTGTACTTGTAGAGCTCGTTCCAGGGCCAGGTGCTGCCGGTCTTCAGCCAGGTGCGCGTGTCCACCGGGTGGTTGAAGATGATGTTGTTGCGCGCCACGTCGTTGGGCTGGTTGTCGAAGTACATGTTGACCGACCAGTTGTCGTAGACGACGTTCTGCTCGAACAGCGCCGAGCCGCTGGACACGCCCGCCTCGGTGCCGTACGAGAGGATGCCTTCGCCGCCGTTCATCCACACGACGTTGCCGCGCGCCAGCGGCCGCAGGTTGGCATACCACACGATGCTGCCGGCCCAGCCGCCGCCCGATTCGGCAAAGCCGTTGTTGCCGCGCGGCCAGTTGAGCAGCACGTTGTGATAGGCCTGGGTGTAGAGCACTGCGTTGTCGGTGTCGCCCGCGCCCTGGAAGCTCACGGCCGACTTGCCGTTGAACTTGATGTTGCAGCGCTCCACCGTGATGTGGCTGCCGTAGCCCCAGATGCCGTTGGAGCCGGAGCCGCGGATCGTCAGGCCCTTGAAGGTGTAGTAGCTGCCGTAGAAGTAGACGTGCTGCTGCGCGCCGTCGTCGTTGGGCACCACGATGTCGGCACTGCCGGGGCTGGTGGCGCCGAAGTCGGCGGTGAGGGTCTTGGCCGAGGTGTCGTAGAACCACTTGCCCGAGCCCGGGGTGACCGCGGCGGCGCCGTCGTAGGTCTGCTTCAGCGGCACCTCGTTGACGACGGCGGCGATGGGCGTGAAGGCCACGGGCGCCTTCCATACCGAGCCGGACACCTGGGTCCAGCCGCTGACCTTGGCCGAGCCGTCGACGATGACTTCGCCATCGCCGTAGCTGCCGATGGTGATCGGCTTGGCGGCGGTGCCGCTGGGCGCATTGCTCAGGTCGATGCCTTCGCGGTACAGGCCGGCGCGGATGAGCACCGTGTCGCCGGGCGCGATTTTGGAGAGGGCCTTGGCGATGGTCGAAAAGGCACTGGCCGCCGAGGTGCCGATGTTTGCATCGCTGCCGGCCTTGGCATCGACGTAGTAGGTGGTGCCGGTGGTGGAGGGCGCCACCGTGACCGGGTCAGCCGTCCAGACGGGCCAGGGGTAGAGGCCGGAAGGGGCCGGAGCCGGTGGCGTAGGGGCCGGAGAGTTGCCCGGTGCGGGTGTGGGTGCGGGGCCGGGTGCCGGCGTGGCGCCACCGGCCGACGGTGCCGGCGATGGCGTCGGTGCCTCACCCGAGCTGCCACCGCCGCACGACACCAATGCCCACAGCATCCCCACGCAAGCCATGCGCGAGGCTGCATCCACGATCCCGGCCATGTTCCGCTCCCTCGTCGTCTTGTCGGTGCGCTCCCATGGCCAGGCGCGCGGCCGGGAGGCTTGTCATCCAAACACGGGTGGGCCGAAGTCTCCCTGCAGCGCCCGCCACACCCGCTCGGAGGTGACCGGCATCTGGATGCGCTCGGCCTCGCGGCCCAGCCCGTGGTGCGCCAACGCATCGACGATCGCATTGACGACCGTCGGCGTGGCGCCGATTGTGCCGAGTTCACCCACGCCCTTGACCCCCAGTGAGTTGGTCTTGCAGGGAACAGATGTGTCGAAGCGTGTTTCGAAGCCGCGGAACACGTCGACGTGCGGCAGCGCGTAGTCGAGGAAGCTCGCGGTCAGCAGCTGCCCGCTCTCCTTGTCGTAGACCACCTGCTCGCTCAGCGCCTGGCCGATGCCCTGCACCGCGCCGCCTTCGAGCTGGCCGCGCACGATCACCGGGCTGACGACGCGGCCGATGTCGTTGACGGAGGCATAGCTCACGATCTCGACCTGGCCGGTGCCCGGGTCGATCTCGACCTCGGCGATGTGGCAGCCGTTGGGCCAGCTCGGGCCGCCGGCGGTGGCGCCGGCCTCGACGACGATGCGGCGCTCGGGCTGCTTCGCCGCCAGCTCGAACAGGCCGATGCCGAGGTCGGTGCCGGCCACGACGAAGCGGCCTTGCCGGTATTCGAGGTCGGCGGCCGGCGCTTCGAGTGCCTGCGCGGCGAGGTCCTTCGCATGGTCGACCGTCTTCTCCGACGCTACCTGCACCGCCGAGCCGCCGGTGAACAGCGAACGCGAGCCGGCGCTGCCGAAGCCGTTGGCCCGGTCGGTGTCGCCCTGCAGGATGCGGATGCGCTCGATCGGCACGCCGAACACATCGACCGCCAGTTGCGCGTAGCTGGTCTGGATGCCCTGGCCCATGGCCATGGTGGCCGAGGTGAGCTCGATGAAGCCGTCGGCGCTGACCTTGACCGCCACCGTCTCCTGCAGCGCGTTGCCGCCGGTCCATTCGAGAAAGGTCGCGATGCCGCGGCCGCGCAGCTTGCCGCGGGCCTTGGCCTCGGCGCGGCGAGCCTCGAAGCCCTGCCAGTCGGCGAGCTGCAGGCCCTGGTCGAGGATCTTCTCGAACTCACCGCTGTCGTAGGTCTGCCCCATCGCGTTCTGGTAGGGCATCTGCTGGGGGCTCACCATGTTGCGGCGGCGCAGCTCGGCGGGGTCGATCCCGATCTTGCGCGCGGCAGCATCCATCAGCCGCTCGGTGAGGTAGATGGCCTCGGGCCGGCCCGCGCCGCGGTAGGCGCCGGTCGACGCGCGGTTGGTCAGCACCGCGGTGAACTGCAGGTCGATGGTCCGGATGTCGTAGATGCTGGTCGAGACCCACGGCCCGATCAGCACCTGGATGGCCACGCCGGCGCCGGTGGCATAGGCGCCCACGTTGCAGGTGGAGCGCACGCGCAGCGCCAGCACCTTGCCCTGTGCATCCAAAGCCATCTCGCCACGGCTCACCACGTCGCGGCCGTGCACCGCGGAGAGGAACTCCTCGATGCGCTCGGCCTGCCAGCGCACCGGGCGCTTCAGCGTGCGGGCTGCATGCGCGACGACGATGTCTTCCGGGTAGATGCCGGTCTTCATGCCGAAGCCGCCGCCCACGTCGCCGACGACCACGCGCACGTCTTCCTCGCGCAGGCCCGGCAGGCTGGCGCACAGGCCGCCGCGCACGCCGGTGGGCATCTGGCTGCTCAGGCGCACGGTGAGGCGGCCGGTGTCGGGGTCGAGCTGCGCCAGCACACTGCGCGGCTCCATCGGGCTGGGCGCAAGGCGCTGGTTGACCACGTCGACCGACACCACATGCGCGGCCTTCGCAAATGCCGCTTCAGCGGCTGCCGCATCGCCGTGGCGCATCTGCGCGCTGATGTTGTCGGGCGCCTCGGGGCAGATCACCGGCGCGCCGGGCTGCAGCGCCTGCAGCGGGTCGGTCACCGAAGGCAGCTCTTCGTAATCGACCCACACCGCATCGGCCGCGGCGCGGGCGGCGTCGCGGCTCTCGGCCACCACCGCCACCACGGCCTCGCCGACGAAGCGCACCACCTCGTGCGCCAGCGGGCGGCGCAGCGGCGTGGCCATCGGGCTGCCATCGGGGCGCTTGAAGCCGCCGGAGGCGATCGGCTTGACGCCGGCCTGCACGAGGTCGGCGCCGGTGATCACCGCCAGCACGCCGGGCATTTCGGTGGCGGACGAGGTGTCGATCGAGTTGATGCGCGCGTGCGCATAGCTCGAGCGCAGGAAGGCCACGTAGGCCTGGCCGGGCGCGGCCACGTCGTCGGTGTACTGGCCCTTGCCGGCCACCAGCGCCGGATCCTCGATGCGCTTGACGGCCTGGCCGCTGCCGAAGCGGCCGGCTTCGAACACGGCGCTCATCGCTGAACTCCTGCCGCCCCCGGCGGCGACGCCATCGTGTCGGCGGCCGTCTTCACCGCGGCCACGATGTTCACGTAGCCGGTGCAGCGGCAGAGGTTGCCTTCGAGCGACTTCACGATCTCGGCCTCGGTGGGCTTGGGGTTGTGCTGCAGCAGGCAGGTGGCGGTCATGATCATGCCCGGCGTGCAGAAGCCGCACTGCAGGCCGTGGCAGTCGATGAAGGCCTGCTGGACCGGATGGCGCTCGCCGTCTTTGGCGAGGCCTTCGACCGTGGTCACCTGCCGGCCCTGGGCCTGCACGGCGAGCATGGTGCAGCTCTTCACCGATTCGCCGTCGACCAGCACGGTGCAGCAGCCGCACTGGCTGGTGTCGCAGCCCACGTGGGTGCCGGTGAGGCCGAGCGGGCCGCGCAGCAGCTCGACCAGCAGCGTGCGCGGCTCCACCTCGGTGTCGACCGGCTGGCCGTTCACGACCAGGTTGACTCGATTCATGCTCGGGATCCTTTGCGGTCAGGAACCGGGCATCGTAGCGGCTTGCAGCACCCGACGTGTGCACTGGGCGAAGCAGGCTCAGCCGGCGCAGAGCCGCCTCAAGGCGGCTGAGCACCCCCTCGGGGGGCAGGAGCGAAGCGACGTGGGGGCCGACATCTCAGCTTGGCAGTTCGACGACCACCTTGCCGAACGCGCCGCGCTCCACGTGCGCCAGTGCCTGCGGCAGCTCGCCGAAGGCATAGCGCTGCTCGATCACCGGCTTCAGCTGCAGCGTGTCGACTGCGCGGGCGAGGCGCTCGAGCCCGTTGCGCGAGCCGATGTAGATGCCCTGGATCACGGCCTGCTTCTGGAACATCGGCATCAGCGGTGCGCGCGCCTCCAGGCCTTCGAACACGCCGATCAGCGAGATGCGGCCGCCGGGCTTCAGCGCGGCCAGCGAATGCTTCACGTTGTCGCCCGCGGCCAGCTCCAGCACATGGTCGACGCCGCGGCCGCCCGTGAGCGCCAGCGCCTGCCTCGCCCAGTCGCCGTGCGCATCGCGCACGATGCCGTGCGTGGCACCGAGCTCGCGCGCACGGGCGAGCTTGGCTTCGCTGGCTGAGGTGATGATCACCTGCGCGCCGGCACCGCGCGCCAGCTGCAGCGCAAACAGCGACACCCCGCCGGTGCCCTGCAGCAGCACCGTCTGGCCCGGCTTCAGGTCGCCCAGGTCGAACAGCGCGTTCCATGCGGTGAGCGCGGCGCAGGGCAGGGTGGACGCAGCGGCATCGTCGAGCGAGGCGGGCGAGTCCACCAGCCAGCTCTCGGGCAGCACCACGTACTGCGCCAGCACGCCGGGGCCGCCGATGCCGCCCAGCACCGGCTGGCTCGCGTCGGGCGCGCCGTCGAGCCAGGGGCCGGTGAACGAGCCCATCACGCGGTCGCCGGCCGCGAAGCGCTGCACGCCATCGCCCACCGCGGCCACGACGCCGGCCATGTCGGAGCCGGGGGTCAGCGGCAGCGGCATGTCGGGCGCGTAGAGGCCTTGCGTGATCAGGTGGTCGCGGAAGTTCAGCGACACGGCCGACACGCGCACCAGCACCTCGCCGTGCTTTGGCTGCGGCACGGGCGCGCGGGTGAGTTCGAGGTGTTGGCGGCCTGCGCCCATCAACTGCCAGCGTTGCATCGAAGCGGTCATCGATTTCTCCTTGAGGTCATCGGAGAAACCACTGTAGAGTTGAATGAACGTCTTCAGTGCTGAAGATATTTCGACTCGATGTAGCCAAACAGGAACCAATCGATGAACCTCGCGACCGACCGGCTCAACGGCATCGCCGTGTTCGTGCAGGCCGCCGAGGCCGGCAGCTTCGCGCTCGCAGGCGAGCGCCTCGGCCTCTCGCGCTCGGCGGTGGGCAAATCCATCGCGCGCCTCGAAGACCGGCTGGGCGTGCGCCTCTTCCACCGCACCACGCGCACGCAGAGCCTCACCGAAGACGGACAGACCTTTCACGAGCGCTGCGTGCGGGCGCTGGCCGAGCTGGAGGCGGCGCAGGAGGCGCTCGAGTCCGGCCGGCATGCGCCCGTGGGGCGGCTGCGGGTGACGATGCCGGTGCTCTTCGGCCGCCTCTGCGTGGCGCCGCTGCTGGTGGAGCTGGCGCAGCAGCATCCCGGCCTGTCGCTCGACCTGTCATTCACCGACCGCCCGATGGATTTGATCGAAGACGGTTTCGACCTTGCGATACGCATCGGCACGCTGCCCGACAGCGCCGATCTCGTTGCCCGCTGCCTGGGCCGCGACACGTTGGTGCTGTGCGCCTCGCCGGCCTACCTGGCGCGGCATGGCCGGCCGCGCAGCATCGACGAGATCGCGCAGCACCAGTGCCTGCTGTATTCGCGCAGCGGCCAGGCCAAGCCCTGGCGCTTCGTCGATGCCGAGGGCAAGGTCACGCTGGCGCCGACGAACAGCCGCATCCAGATGGACGACCTCGATGCATTGGTGCAGGCAGGCGTGGCCGGTGCGGGGCTGGTCGTGTCAACCTGGTGGCTGATGCGCGACCGGCTGAAGAGCGGCCAGCTCGAGCGCCTGCTGCCGCACGAGACCATCGTCAACCATGGTGTGTATGCGGTGTGGCCGCGAAGGCGCCAGCTGCCGTGCCGCTTGCGCACCGTGATCGACATGCTGGTGGAGCGCGTGCCACCGATGCTGGCGGTGCCCGAGGCAGAGCCGGCGAAGCCGGCGCTCAGGCGGCGCGGCCGCTGAACCTGGGCTGCAGCCGGCGCGCGAGCACCGGGAAGGCTGCGGCCAGCTGCGCATCGAGTGCGGCGAGGAACCGCAGGCCGTGATGCCCATCCTCCAGCCCCGTGACCAGCGGCTGCGGAACGTCCGCCTCGTAGGCGGGCGACAGCGAGGCCAGGCCCATCGCGATGGCGGCCACGCTGTCGACATCACCGCCGAAGTCGACGCAGTCGCGCAGCAGGGCGCTCAAGCTGCGGTGGCGCTGCAGCGCGGTGTTGACCGCATGCAGCGTCTGGACCGCATCGCATTCGACCTCGGCGCTCCAGTCATCGCGCAGCGCGAAGCCGGTTTCGCGCTCGACCAGCCGGGGCAGGTCGGCAGGATCGGCCTGCGCATGCAGCAGCGCATGGGCCATCAGTCCGACCACGTGCGACGACAGCGTGCCTTCCGGCGTGTCGTGGGTGACGGCGGCCTGCGCGCGGGCGGCGGCGGCCAGCTGTGCGCGGTCGGCCAGCAGGCCCAGCGGCACCGAGCGCATGGCCGCACCGTTGCGCCGGCTCTCGGGCCGGATACGTTGCCGCAGCACCGCGCCGCTGGTGCATTCGTCGAGCAGGCCCTGCAGGCCTTTCGCATAGCCTGGGCGCGGATCGCGGCGGTAGCAGCGCACGAAGGCCTCGGCGAACTCATCGCCTGTGGCATCAGGGCCTGCAAGCAGGACCTCGGCCACCGCGATGCTCATCTGCGTGTCGTCTGTGTAGCGGCCCGCGGCGATGCCGAGTTCATGCGGCACATAGGCCGCCAGCGTGCTGTGACGGGCGATCTTGTCCCGGCCGCAGAACTCGAAGCCGGCGCCGTAGGCGTCACCGATCGCGATCTCGACGAGCAAGGCAAGCCTCCTGGTGCGATGTCATTCTTCGTTGTGCCAGGCCGCCTGCTGCAGCACGACCCGATAGCCGTCGGCATCGGCGAACGTGCGGCCGCGCTGGTCCCAGTAGGGGTTGAAGGCCGGCACCTGCGTGAAGCCCGCGGCCAGCATGCGGCCGCAGGCGGCGCTCCATTCGGCGGCATCGGGCAGGTAGAACACCACGAGGTCTTCGGCCGTGGGCGCCGGCTTCACCGGGTGCGTGCGGCAGAAGGTGAACTCGAAGTGATGGTCCATGCCTTCGCGGCCGAGCATCACGCCGTCGAAGCCTTCATGGTCTTCGAAGCGGCCGATCTCCTTCAGGCCGAGGCCTTGCATGTACATGGCGGCGGTGCGGGCCAGGTCGGTGACCGGCCGGGCGATGCGCAGGTGGCTCTTCATGGCATCAGGGCGCGAGCTGGAACTTGATCTCCGGCCGCGCGTCGAGGCTGCCGATCTTCCAGCTGTAGGCCTTGGACAGCAGGCCCGGCGTGCCGTCGGCGTTCTGCGAGATCACCTTGGCATTGGACGGCAGGCGCACTTCCAGCGTGCCGTCGATCTTGATGCCGAGCTCCTTCAGGCCGTCCTTGTCCTTCGGCTTCAGCGCGCTGCCGGCGATGGTGAACACGCCGGCGTTGTCCTTGGTGACCGAGACGATCTTCATCAGGTCGGGCTGCTGGCCGGGCTTGAGCTCGCGGTCGATGCTCACCTGGTAGCGGCCGCTGCCCAGGTAGTCGATCTTGCGCACGCCGGGCGCCTTGGCGGCTTTGTCGGCTTCCTGCTTCAGGCCGGCCTCGTCCTTGGCGGTGAGCGCGCCCTGCTTCTTGATCGCCATCGCGGCCAGCGCATGCGTGGCGGTGCCGTCGTACTTGTAGGTGTACGAGCCATCGGGCTTCATGTCGACCGCGGCGGAAAACTTCTCGGGGATCAGGCAGCCGGCGAGCGACGCGGCCAATGCAAGACCGGCGGCAAGGCGCACGGTGTTTCTCGTGACGAAGGGCATGGGCAAAGGGCACCGAGTGATGATGGGTGGATTGTCGACCTGGGCCCTAGCGGCCGGCGAGGTAGTTGTTCTTGACCCGCATGTAGTGCTCGGCCGAATAGCGCAGGAAGGCCCGCTCCTCGTCGGTGAGCGGGCGCAGCTTCACGGCGGGGCGGCCCACGTAGAGGTAGCCGCTTTCGAGCTGCTTGCCCGGCGGCACCAGGCTGCCGGCGCCGAGCATCACCTGCGGGCCGACGACCACGTCGTCCATCACGATGCTGCCCATGCCGATCAGGCATTCGTCGCCGATGGTGCAGCCATGCAGGACCACCGCATGGGCGATGGTCACGTGGCGGCCGATGGTCAGCGGCGAGCCGCCGGGCTTGGCCGGGTTCTTGTGCGACACGTGGCCCATCGCCAGGTCCTGGATGTTGCTGCGCTCGCCGACGACGATGCGGTTGACGTCGCCGCGCAGCACGGTGTTGCACCACACCGAGCAGTCGCGGCCGAGGCTCACGTCGCCGATCACCTGCGCGGAGTCGTGGATGAAGCAGCCTTCGGCGATGACGGGATGGTGGTCGAGGTAGGAAGTCAGGGGCATGCGCGATTGTCCATGCGCAGGAAGTCGAGCAGCAGCGGCACCACCTCGGCGCTGCGGCTCACCGCGCTCATGTGGTTGAGCCCCGGCAGCGACACGAAGCGCGCATGCGCCAGGCTCTCGGCACAGCGCTTCACCAGGTCGTGCCGGCCGTCGTGGTCGCCGGCGAACATCAGGCAGGGCATGGTGACCTTCGGCAGCGCGGCCTCCATCGGCGGCATCACCTTGGCGGCGGCCGAGAAGGCGCGCAGGTCCTGGCCGGCCAGCAGCAGCTTCATCTCGCGCGGCAGCTTCTCGTCGATCACCTTCTCGAGCGCGGCGATGAAGGCATCGACATCGGAGCCGTCGACCTTCTTGAAGGCATCGAAGCGTTCGTCGGGGTAGGGATGGGCGCCGCCGATCGCGAGGCTCAGCAGCCGCTCCGGCGCCTGGCCGGCCAGCGCGAAGCCGATGCGGCCGCCCATCGAATAGCCGAAGTAGTGCACCTGGTCGATGCCGGCCGCATCCAGCACCGCGAGCACGTCGCCCACGCGCTCCTGCATCGCGTAGGCGCCGGGCGTGTGCGGCTTGTCGCTGTGGCCGTGGCCGCGGGCGTCGAGCATGATCACCCGGTGATGCGCCTTGAGCTTCTGCACGTAGCCGTAATAGCGCCAGGCCATCAGGTGGCTGGTGAAGCCGTGGTGCAGCAGCAGCGGCGGCCCTTCGCCTTCGGTTTCGTAGTGGATGCGGATCCCGCGATGGCTCGCGTGCGGCATGGACTGGTCCTCCTGTAGATATGTTGTCGCGCGAGGCTGGAGCCTACCAAGCTCCGCGGCTCCATCCCCCAAAAGAGCGATGTGGCCGAAATGCAGGCGCCGTCAAATAGGCCGGCAATTCACCGCAAGGAGGAAACATGGACCGCACGCGCCTTTGTCCCGTCTGCTGTTTCATCGTGCCGCCGGGCGTGTTGCGCCGGTATTCGCGCGACACCAGCCTCGACGACGCCACCCGCAAGAAGCTGCAGGACACCTACCTCGAGACCGAGCGCCTGCGCGGCCTGCGCGAGGCGCACCGCATCGCGACGCTGCGCGACCCCGAGCACCAGAAGCGCGGCAAGGCGCCCACCGCACCGCATGAGCCGGCGCAGCACCTGTTCGATTGCGCGCACCGCCGCTCGCTGCCGGGCACCCCGGTCACGCGGCTGGCCGATGGCTTCGACACCGTGCACGCCACCACCGCGAAGATGGCGGAGTTCTACAAGACGGTGCTGGGGCGCAACTCGGTGGACAACCGCGGCATGGACCTCGTCTCCAGCCTGCACTACGGCAAGCACTACGACAACGCCTTCTGGAACGGCCACCAGATGGTCTATGGCGACGGCGACGGCAAGATCTTCACCGAGATGTACCTCTCGCCCGACGTGATCGGCCACGAGCTGACGCACGGCGTCACGCAGAACGAGAGCGCGTTGCGCTACGAAGGCGAATCGGGCGCGCTCAACGAAAGCATCAGCGATGCCTTCGGCGCGGTGTTCAACCAGTGGCTGAACCAGTGGAGCGTCACCGATCCGCAGGCCTGGCTCATCGGTGCCGGCATCATGGCGCCAGCCGCGCGCGCCAAGGGCTACACCTGCCTGCGCGACATGGCCCAGCCCAAGGGCGCGCACACCATGTCGCAGCAGCCCGACACCTACCAGGACCTCGACCCCACGGCCGATGTGCACGACAACAGCGGCGTGCCCAACAAGGCCTTCGCACTGTTCGCCAAGGCGCTGGGCGGCCAGGCGTGGACGCTGGCGATCAAGGTCTGGTACGACGCCTGCACCAGCCGCCAGCTGCGCAGCGACGCCACCTTCCGCGAGTTCGCCGCGCTCACCGTGGCCGGTGCGCTCAAGCTCGGCGAGAAGGCGGCCGAGGGCAAGTGCAAGGCGGCGTGGCAGGAGGTCGGCGTGCTGTAGCCTTGGGCGTCATGGACACCGGCGCTGACACCCACCCCGCCTCCGAACCCAGCCGCCTGCGCATCGAGCGCAGCGGCGGGTTCGCGGGCCTGCATCTCAAGGCCGAGCATGAGGTGCAGGCGCTCGGCGCCGCGCAACGCAAGGCGCTGGCCCAGCTGCTGCAGCGCCCGCCGGTCGCGGCCGCTGCAGCGCCCGCCGCTCGGCGCGGCGCGCCGGCCGCCGCCGACCGCTTCCACTACCGGGTGCAGCTGACCTTTGCCGATGGCCGCCAGCAGCAGCTCGATCTCGCCGAAGACGACATGCCCGAGGCGTTGGCCGGGCTGGTGAGTCCTTAGTTCTTGGCCACCAGCGAGAACCCGCTGGAGTTGCTGATCGTCACCCGGCTCTGGTTGCCGATGCTGCCGTCGGTGTTGACCTGGAAGCACACCGCCGTGCGGCTCTGCGTGACGCCCGAGGTGCTGAGCACGTCGGTGGTCGTGCAGAAGTAGTTGATGCTGTCGAAGGTCTCGATCGACCACTTCGCCACCGCCGTGCCGTTGGAGCTCAGGCCCGCAGTGCAGCCGGGATACAGCACGGCCGTGTAAAGCGTACCGCTGTCGCCGGCATGGGCCGAGGTGGGCACCGCGGCGCCCGGGGTGGCGACCCAGCAGGTGCCGTCGTCGTTGGCCACGCCCTTCACCTGGTCGCCGGCGCCGAAATACAGCGTCGAGTTGCTCGCCGCCGACGAGGTGCCCGATTCGGCCAGCGCCAGCGATTGCGACGAGCGGCTGTAGGTCGCGCCATCGAGCGCGAAGGTGCCGGTGCCGGTGGGGGTGAGGCCGACGCCCACCGAGTAGTTCTTGCTGTCGCTGCCGGTGCCGCTCAGGATCCAGGCATGGCTGGTCGTCAGCATGTTGTGGAAGGCTGCCGAGGCGTTGTAGCTCGGGGTCACCGGGCCGGGATTCACCGGCGTGGTGTCGTCGCCGCCGCCACCGCCGCAACCGGCGAGCAAGGCACCACCCAGCATCAGGGCCAACAGATGCAGCTTCATCGAATTCTCCAAGGGTTGTTCTCGGCGCCACCACGGCGCCGAGAAGGCCTAGGCAACGGATGTGCCTGGTGCCCATTCATGCCCCCGCACCTGAGGGGTTCGGCATGTGGATTGCTGCATGACCGGCAGTGCTATTTCGGTGGCGTGGTTGGGGCGGTTGTGGATTGCAGTGTTCTGCTCGGTGAGCAGTTGATGAAGATGCGGCAGTTGCTCGCGCAGTTGCGTGACTGTGCTGACGAACGCACGCTCAAGCGCATCGTGCGGGAGCTGTGCGATCGGGCCGTGCTGCATGTGCGTGCCCGCGAGCAGGTGATCATGCCGGCACTGCTGCGCGCCGGCTGGCAAGGGCTGAGCGCGGAGACCCAGGGCGTGCACCTGCGCTTCAAGCGCGCGCTGGCCAACCTGGTGGTCAACCAGTCCGGCACCGAGCATTTCGGCCCCGCGCTCCAGGGTTTCGACCAGGCGGTGGCCGACCTGGCGCAGGACGACGAATACGCCTTCATCCCCGCGCTGCGCGCCGCCACCGAGCTGAGCGAGCGCCGCGCGATGTGCCGGGACATCGAGCTGATGTACCAGTCGTTCGAACCGCCGATGCCGCAGGTGGGGCCCGAGCCCGAGCAGGCGCCGGCGGCGCTGGTGGAGGAGGCGGCGCTGGTGCTCAGCTCGCTCGCCGGTGTGCCCGCCAGCGGCAACCAGCCGCCCAGGCATTGAGGCGGCTCAGGCGAGCACCAGCTGCTCGGCCAGATGCGTCGCCACCGTGGAAATGCGCCGCAGGTGGCGCGACTCGGGATGCGTCAACAGCCAGAGCTGGCTTTCGCATTCGGGCAGCGGGTCGGAGAGCGGCGTCACGTCCGTGCGGCCCTGCGCCAGAAAGACCGGCAGCACGCCCACGCCCAGGCCGGCGGCCACGCCTTCGAGCACTGCGAGGATGCTGTTGACCTTGTAGCGCGGGCTCAGCTGCGGGTAGTGGCGCCGCCGCCATTGCACCGAAGGATGCTCGGGCATTGCATCGTCAGGCGCCAGCCAGTCGCTGCGCGCCAGCTCCGTCGCCTTGCCGCGGCCCCGCGGGCGAGGGCCATAGACCGCGAAGCGCAGCGGCCCGAGCGGCCGGCCCACCAAGTGCCCGGGCGGCTTGCGCGTGGCGCGCACTGCGATGTCGGCATCGCGCTTGGTCAGGCTCGCGAGCTCGTTGCTCGCGGTCAGCTCGAACTGCAGCAACGGATGGGCGCGGGCCAGGCTGCGCAGCGCCGGCAGCACCAGGCCATGCAGCAGCGTGTCGGTGGTGCTGATGCGCACGCTGCCCGAGGCCGAGCTGTTGTGCGCATGGGCCGCGGCGCGCGCCGCCTCGAGCTCTACCTCGATGCGCTCGGCATGGCGCGCCAGCTCCAGCCCCAGCTCGGTGGGCCGGTAGCCGGCGCGCGAGCGCTCGAACAGCGGCCGGCCCAGCCCGCGCTCGATGCGCTGCACCGAGCGGAACACGGTGGAGCCGTCGACCCCCAGCCGGCGTCCGGCCTCGAGCAGCGTGCCGCTGCGCGCGAGCGCCAGCACCACCTCCATGTCGCCGGCCGAAACCCGGTATTGCGCTGCTGCATCCATCGTTTGCGCTGCCGCCTATTTTCATTGCGTTGATGCAATCCTAGAGTGACGGCATCCCAACTGCAATGGATGAATGCAATGAACGAATCACAGGCCTGGGGCCTCGCGCTGCTGCGCATCTCGCTGGGCGTGATGTGGCTGGCGCATGCGCTGCTGAAGCTGCTGGTGTTCACGCTGCCGGGCACCGCGAAATTCTTCGAATCGGTGGGTTATCCGGGCGGGCTGGCCTATGCGGTGTTCGCGCTCGAGATCGTCGGCGGGCTCGCGCTGGTGCTGGGCGTCTATGCGCGGCAGGCGGCGTTGGTGCTGCTGCCCATCATGCTGGGTGCCGCCAAGGTGCACTGGGCCAACGGCTGGGTGCACACCAGTCCGGGCGGCGGCTGGGAATACCCGGTGTTCCTCAGCATCGCATCGCTTGCGTTGTGGCTGATGGGCGATGGCGCCGCCAGCCTGCGCAGCAGCCCGCGCTTCACCTGGAGCCGCTGATGGACGCGCCGCTCACGCTCATCAGCCATGCGCTGTGTCCCTACGTGCAGCGCGCCGCCATCGTGCTGGCCGAGAAGGGCGCGGCCTTCGAGCGCCGCACCGTCGACCTGGCGGACAAGCCGGGCTGGTTTCTCGCGGTGTCGCCGCTGGGCAAGACGCCGGTGCTGCTGGTCGGCGACGAGCCGGTGTTCGAATCGGCGGTGATCTGCGAATACCTCGACGAGACGCTCGCGCCCCGCCTGCACCCGGCCGATGCGCTGCAGCGCGCTCGGCACCGCGGCTGGATGGAGTTCGGCTCCGCGGTGCTCAACGGCATCGCCGGCTTCTACAACGCGCCCGACGAAGCCGCGCTGGCGCTGCGGCGCGACGAGCTGAAGGCGCGCTTCGCGCAGCTCGAGCAGGCACTCGCCCGGCGAGAGGCCGGGCCGTGGTTCGACGGCGAGCGCTTCGGCCTCGTCGATGCGGTGTTCGGCCCGGTGTTCCGCTACTTCGACGTGTTCGAGCAGATCGATGACTTCGGCTTCTTCGACGACACGCCGAAGGTGAGCGCATGGCGCCGCGCGCTGTCGCAGCGGCCTTCGGTGCGGGCGGCGGTGGCTGATGACTACGGCGCGCGCCTGCTGCAGTTCCTGCGCTCGCGCGGCAGCGCCTTGTCGGCGCAGGCCAGCCGCTGCCCGGCCAGCCCGTAGATGCTGTAGCCGATCAGCTCCGGCATCGCATCCTCTGGAAACGCCTGGACGAAGGCATCCTGCAGTGCCTGGTAGTGCCGGCCCTGCAGCGCAGGGTCCGCCAATTCGCCGGCCCGGTCGCCGAGCTGGGCGATGTAGTGGTCGACGATGGCCTCGGCCTTCTCGAGGTAGTCCACCTGCTCGCTCACCGCCTGCGCCACCGGCAGGAACCGGCCGCGCCCGCCGTAGACCGTGCCGTGCCCGAGCCTGGGCAGCGCCTTCAGGTCGGCCTTCCAGCCCGCGAGGTCGGGCACCGGCTTGCCGTCGACGATGCCGCCTTCGAGCCAGGCATGGTGGCGCGAGTGCACGAGGTCGCCCACGACCAGATCGCCGGTGCTGTCGATGCGCACCACCGTCTGGTCGCTCGAGATGCCGGCATGCGGCAGCTCGATCAGCGTGATCGTCTCGCCCGACTTCAGGCGGATCACCTGCCGGCCCCGGTAGGTGGTGGTCACCGGCTCCACCTTGGGGTAGGTCTCGTCGGTGAAGGCCTTGGCGATGTCGACGAAGAAATGGCGCTTGTAGCGGTCGACCCCGGGGATGGCCGCGGCCGTCTTCGCCGAGGCGATGCTCTCGGCGCCGGCCTTGTGGAAGACCGACAGCCCGTTGAACTTGTCGGGGTTGGGATGGGTGACGATCACCCGCGTGACCGGCGAGGCCGATTGCCGGCGGATGTCGGCCAGCAGCGCTTCGGCATGGGTCGGGGTGAACTGCGCATCGACCACGGTGACCTCGCGGCCATCGTCGTACCAGACCGAGTGGGTGTAGAAGCCGGCGGCGTCGGAGGTGAACACATGCAGCTGGCCGGCGTTGGCGCAGGCAGCGGCCAGGGCCAGCACGGCAGCGGCGCAGGCGGGGAGGGCGGATCTCATGGTGCGGTTGCTTGGGATGTCGTTCGAGGAGCCGCCAGCGTAGAGTCGGCGCTTTTTCCGGTCTCGGCCTGGGACGACAGAAAACAGGGCAGGACAGACATGCCGAAACCCCACTTGGATCCCGACCAGGCGGCGCGGCCGGTGTTCGTGCTGTCGGAGCGCTATGCCTCGCTGCGCAGCCCGTGGCACCGCCACCGGCGCGCGCAGTTCGTCTACGCCAGCGAAGGCGTGCACACGGTGCGCACGGCCGCGGGCCTGTGGGTGGTGCCGCCGCAGCGGGCGGTGTGGATCCTGCCGGGCGAACGTCACCGCGGCCACGCGCCGCGTGGATGCTGGTTGCGCACGCTGTATGCCGAGCCCGGCGCGGTGCCGATGCCGCCGCGCTGCTGCGTGGTCAACGTCGATCCGCTGCTGCGTCTGCTGCTGGTGGAGGCCTCGGGCTTCGGCCCCGACCATCCGGCCCACGGCCCCGAGCAGCGGCTGATGCAGGTGATCGTCGACCGGTTGTCGGCGCTGCAGGAGGTGCCGGCGGGCCTGCCGCTGGCCGTGGATCCACGGCTGGTGCGGCTGACGCGCCGGCTCGAAACCGACCCCGCCGATCAACGACCGCTGGCTGCGCTGGCGGCCGATTGCGGCATGACCGAGCGCACCGCCGCGCGCCTGTTCCTCAAGGACACGGGCCTGAGCTTCGGCCAGTGGCGCCAGCAGCTGCGGCTGCTGAAGGCGATGGAGCCCTTGAGCCAGGGCCACAGCGTGACCGAGGCGGCGCTGGCGGTAGGCTATGCCGACGTGTCGTCGTTCATCGCGGTGTTCCGCCAGGCCTTCGGCGACACGCCGGCGCGCTATTTCCGGTAGCGGGGGCTACACCGCGGCGAGGGCGCGGGCCAGTTCGTCGCGCAGGTCGTTCACATCCTCGATGCCCACCGACAGGCGGATCAGCGTGTCGCCGATGCCCAGTGCGGCGCGCTGCTCGGCCGGAATGGACGCGTGCGTCATGATCGCCGGATGCTCGATCAGGCTCTCGACGCCGCCCAGGCTCTCGGCCAGCGAGAACAGGTGGCAGGCTTCGAGGAAGCGGCGCGAGCCGGCGAGGTCGCTCTTCAGCTCGATCGAGATCATGCCGCCGAAGCCGTTGCGCATCTGCCGCTTCGCGAGCGCATGCTGCGGATGCGTTTCCAGGCCGGGGTAGTGCACCTTGGCCACCTTGGGCTGCGTCTGCAGCCATTGCGCCAGCTCGAGCGCATTGCTCGAATGCCGCTCCATGCGGATGGCCAGCGTCTTCACGCCGCGCAGCGCGAGGAAGGCATCGAAGGGCCCGGCGATCGCGCCCACCGCGTTGTGCAGGAAGGCGAGCTGCTCGGCCAGCGCCTGGTGCTTCGGTTGGCTGCCCACCACCGCCACGCCGCCCACCACGTCGGAATGGCCGTTGAGGTACTTGGTGGTCGAGTGCACGACGATGTCGAAGCCCAGGTCGAGCGGGCGCTGGCCCCAGGGGCTGGCGAAGGTGTTGTCGGCCACCGCGATCAGGCCGTGCTCGTGCGCGATGCGCGCCACCGCTTCCAGGTCGGTCAGCTTGAGCAGCGGGTTCGATGGCGTCTCGACCCAGAGCATCTTCGTGTTGGGCTTGATCGCCGCGCGCAGCGCGTTGGCATCGGTCAGGTCGACAAAGCTGAACTGATGGCCCGCGCTGCGCTTGCGCACCCGCTCGAAGAGGCGGAAGGTGCCGCCGTAGAGGTCGTCGCTCGACACGATGTGCGCGCCGGCATCGAGCAGCTCGAGCACGGTGGACATGGCCGCCAGGCCAGAGCCGAAGGCATAGCCGCGCGCGCCGTTCTCGAGATCGGCCACGCAGCGCTCGAAGGCCTCGCGCGTGGGGTTCTGGCTGCGCGAGTATTCGTAGCCCTTGTGCACCCCTGGGCTCTGCTGCACGTAGGTGGAGGTGGCGTAGATCGGCGGCATGATCGCGCCGGTGCTGGGGTCGGGCCGCTGCCCGCCGTGGATCACGCGGGTGTTGAAACTGTTCTTCTGGTCTTTGTTGTCGCTCATGCGAGGGTTCTCCGCAGGTGGTTCAGCAGGTCGAAGCGCGTGATCAGGCCATAGAAGCGCTGCTTGTCGGCGACTACCGCGACAAGACCCTGCTTCAGCGTGGAGATCAGCGCGCTGAATTCGGCATTGGGCGCGAGCGTTTCCACGCGCTCGCTCATCGCCGTGCGCACCGGGTCGCGGAAGCGTGCCGAATCGCCCTGCACGCGCAGCAGCAGGTCGGATTCGTCGAGCAGGCCGATCAGCCGGCCTTCGTGCAGCACCGGCAGCTGCGAGATGTCGGCCGCCCGCATGCGCTGGAAGGCAGTGAGCAGCGCATCGTCGGGGCTCACGCTGATGACCGCGTCATCCTCGAAGCGGCGCGAGATCAGGTCGCGCAGGTCGCCCACCGGCGCGCGGTGCAGCAGGCCCTGGTCGAACATCCACGCGTCGTTGTACACCTTGGAGAGGTAGCGCGTGCCGGTGTCGCAGACGAAGGTGACCACGCGCTTGGGTGTGGTCTGCGCGCGGCAGTAGCGCAGCGCGGTGGCCAGCAGCGTACCGGTGGACGAGCCGCTGGCGATGCCTTCGCGCTTGAGCAGTTCTCGCGCGGTGTTGAAGCTTTCTTCGTCGTCGATCGTGTAGGCGGTGCGCACACCGTCGAGATCGGCGATCGACGGAATGAAATCCTCGCCGATGCCTTCCACCGCCCACGAACCGGCGGTGCCGACCTTGCCGGTGGCGATGTAGTCGGCCAGCACCGAGCCCTTGGGGTCGGCCAGCACGAACTCGGTGTGCGGATCCACCCGGTTGAAGTAGCGCTTCAGCCCGGTGAGCGTGCCGCCCGAGCCCACGCCGCAGACGATGGCATCGACCCGGTGGCCCATCTGCTGCCAGATCTCGGGCGCGGTGGTGGTCTCGTGGGCCAGCGGGTTGGCCGGGTTGTTGAACTGGTCGATGTAGTAGCTGTTGGGGATGTCCTTCGCGAGCCGGGCCGCGAAGTCCTGGTAATAGGCGGGATGGCCCTTGCCGACGTCCGACCGTGTGCTGTGCACCTCGGCGCCCAGGGCTTTGAGGTGCAGCACCTTCTCGGCGCTCATCTTGTCGGGCACCACGAGGCAGACCTTGTAGCCCTTGGCGCGCGCCACCAGCGCCAGGCCCAGGCCGGTGTTGCCGGCGGTGGCCTCGATCACGGTGCCGCCCGGCGGCAGCCGGCCGTCGCGCTCGGCGGCTTCGATCATCGCGAGGCCGATGCGGTCCTTGATGGAGCCGCCGGGGTTCTGCGATTCGAGCTTGAGGAAGAGCTGGCAGGGCCCGGTGTCGAAGCGGGTGACCTCGAGCAGCGGCGTGTTGCCGATGAGGTCGAGCACCGCCGGACGGGCGGCCGAAACGGGATGGGATGGCATGGCGTCTCGCTTTCGCAAAAAGCCCCGGCAGGCTGGTGGCCCGAGGGGCGTTGCAGGGTTGGCTGATCAAGCGAGGTGCAGCATACGCCGTTCGCTCCCGTCTTCATGCGCGGCGCGCAGCAGCTTGGTGGATTCCCTCATAACGACTGAGGATGCGTGCAGTCCTGCCGCGGCTGTCTCATACTGCCCGGACAAGTTCGCGATGTCTGTACCGCAAGGGAGGTATGACATGGACGACACGTTCGTCAGGCGCGGTGACCTGCAGGACATCCGCGCCTATCCGCGCTGGGCTCAGGACCTGGCAGACGACTGCGCGCAGGCGCGCGAGCGCGTGGCTGCGCACGAGCTGTTCCGGCTGATGCGCGACGGCGAGCTCAGCCCCGGCCAGACCAGCATGTTCCTGGTGGCCGTGTGGCCGGTGATCGAGCAGTTTCCGCAGTACATGGCGCTGAACCTGCTCAAGGTGCAGCTCGGCCGCGCCCGCGCGCACGAGGAGGCGCGGCGCTACCTGATCCGCAACATCCGCGTCGAGCAGAACCATGCCGACCACTGGATCGAATGGGCGCTCGCCAGCGGCCTGAAGAAGGAAGACCTGATCTACGGCGACGTTCCGCCGGAGGCCCATGCGCTGGCGCACTGGTGCTGGCACACCTGCGAGCGCGATTCGCTGGCCGCCGGCATGGCCGCCACCAACTACGCGATCGAAGGCGTGACCGGCGACTGGTCGACCTTCGTCTGCTCGAGCGACACCTACGAGAACACCTTCGCGCCCGAGGTGCGCGCCAAGGCGATGAAGTGGCTGAAGCTGCATGCGAAGTACGACGACACCCATCCGTGGGAGGCGCTGGAGATCGTCTGCACGCTGGTCGGCACCAACCCCACGCGCCGCTACTTCGAGCTGATACGCCAGCGCGTGCTCACCAGCTACGGCTACATGCGCATGGCGCTCGACCAGTGCCTGAAGGCTTCCACCGTGGTCTCTCCGCCGGTGCTCGAGCCTGAACGCGGCTATCCGGTGCATTGCGAGCGGGCATGAGCTCCGGGGCGATATCCCGCCTGCGTCACCGTTCGTGGCACATCGTGGCGGTGCTGGCCACGGTCACCATCTGCCAGTTCGGACTGGCGCTGTTCAGCATCGAGGTGCTGTCGGCGGTGCGGGCCTACGTGCTCGGCGAGAGCCTGTATTCCAAGGCCCAGAAGGGCGCGCAGATCGCGCTGCTCAACTACTTCCAGTCGCACCGCGAAGAGGATTACCAGCAGGTGCTGGCGGAGCTCGCGGGGCCGCTCGGCGACCGCATGGCGCGAGAGGAGCTCGAGAAGCCGTCACCCGACATGGCGCGGGTGCGCAGCGGTTTCCTGCAGGGCGGCAACAGCCCGTCGGACATCGACGGCCTGGTGTGGCTGTACCGCTGGTTCGGCCGTTCGAGCTGGATGGCGGGCGCGATCGCACAGTGGTCGGCCGGTGATCGCGCGATCGCGGAACTGCTCGATCTGGCGAAGCGGGCACACGTTGCCGTCCGGCAGGGCGCTTCCGCCGAGGCGATGGGCGAGCTGCGCGACCGCTCGGTGCAGATCAATGCGCGGCTGACCGCGCTCGAACTCGAGTTCTCGCGTGAGCTGGCCGATGCCTCGCGCGCAGTGCGGCGTTCGCTGCTGGGCCTCAACCTGTGCTCGGCGGCGCTGCTCGGCGCGGCCGGCGTGGCGATGGTGCGGCTGCGGCTGCGCGAGCGGGCCCGTGCCGAGCTCGAGATCAGCCGGCGCCACGAGTTCCTGCAGCAGCTGCTCGACTCCGCGGCCGAGGGCCTGTTCGGCGTGGACCTGCAGGGGCGCTGCACCTTCATCAACCGGTCGGCGCTGCAGCTGCTCGGCGTGCAGGCGACCGGCGACGTGGTGGGCCGCGACATGCATGCGCTGCTGCATCCTGGTGGCACGTGCGCCGGCGAATCGTGCCCGCTGCGCCGTTCGCTCGCGCTGCAGCGCGCCACGCATGCGCCGGAGGAAACCTTCCGCACCGCCGGCGGCGGCAGCGTGCGGGTGGAGTTCTGGTCGCATCCGTTCTACCAGGGCGGCACGCTGTCGGGCGTGGTGGTCACCTTCTTCGACATCGGCGAGCAGGTGCGCATCCGTGATGCGCTGCGCAAGACCGAGGCGCGCATGGCACGGCTGGTCGACACGGTGGCCGATGCGGTGATCGCGCTCGATGCCAACCGGCGCATCGTGCTCTTCAACCGCGCGGCCGAGACCATCTTCCGCGCGCCGGCCTCGGAGCTGATCGGCCGCGGCATCGGCGAGCTGCTCGACGAAGCCACGGTGCTGGCGGACGTTGCCGCGCCGGGCGGCAAGGTCCATGAGGTGCAGGGCCGGCGCTTCGACGGCGAGGTGTTTCCGGCCGAGGTGTCGGTGGCCAGCTTCGAATCGGAACAGGGCGCGATGACGACGATCATCCTGCGCGACATGAGCCAACGAGAGGCGGTGCGGCGCGAGCGCGAGGCGCGCCAGGCGATCGAGGCGTCGAGCCGCGCGAAGATGACCTTCCTCTCGCGCATGAGCCATGAGCTGCGCACGCCGCTGAACGCGGTGCTGGGCTTCGCGCGGCTGATGAGCCTGGACCGGCAGAGCCCGCTCGACGTGCGCAACGCCGAGCGCGTGGCCCGTATCGAGAGCGCGGGCCGGCACCTGCTGGCGCTGGTGAACGACGTGCTCGACCTGTCGCGCGTGGAGGCCGGCGAGATGTCGCTCTCGCTCGAATCGGTGGACGTGCTCTCGGTCAGCGACGAGGCGATGTCGGTGGTGGCGTCGGCAGCGCGCGAAGGCGGCGTGACGCTGCACATGGCGGCCGACGCGGTGGACGACGCGGCCACCGCAGGCGCCGACGGGCCGGTGCGCGTGCTGGCCGACCAGGTGCGGCTGCGCCAGGTGCTGATCAACCTGCTCAGCAATGCCGTGAAGTACACGCCTCGCGGCGGCCGGGTCGAGCTGATCGTGCGGCCCGCGGGCCCGGTGTGCAAGCTGGTGATCGCCGACACCGGCATCGGGATGACCGAGGAGCAGGTGGCCCACCTGTTCGAGCCCTTCAACCGGCTCGGCGCCGAGCGCTCGGCCATCGAGGGCACCGGCATCGGCCTGGTGCTCACCCGCCACCTCGTCGAGCTGATGCAGGGGGTGCTGAACATCGCCAGCACCCACGGCCGCGGCACGGTGGCCACGGTGACGCTGCTGCAGCGGCAGGAGGCCGATGCGCGCATCGAGGCGCCGCGCGCGGAAGGTGTGGTCGACGACCGCTGCCTGCCGGGGCTGGACGTGCTCTACGTCGAGGACAACGAGGTCAACGTCGAGCTCGTGCGGCAGGTGGTCACCCTGCGCAGCGGCATCCGGCTGCGCATCGCGCACGACGGCGCCACCGCGCTGCGCATGGCGCGCCTGTCGCCGCCCGAGCTGATGCTGGTCGACATGCACCTGGGCGACATGACCGGCATCGAGCTGGCGGCCCGCCTCCGGCAGGAGGTGCCGGCGGCCTCGATGCACATGGTGGCGCTGTCGGCCGATGCGCTGCCCGAGCAGATCCGCGCGGCGCTCGACGAAGGCTTCGAGGAGTACCTCACCAAGCCGATCGATTTCGACAAGCTGCTGCGGGTGCTCGATGCCTGCTCGCGCGCAGCCTTCTATTCGCGCAGCGCGCTGTCGCGCCTGCAGTCGGCGCGGCCCTATTGATGCTGATGCCGGATCACTCGGTGGTGGCGGGCCGCCCTTCGTTGGCCAGGTAGTCGGCCACGTCGTGCGCGCGGTCGCCGGTGATCTCGATCGCCTTGGCCAGCTCCTCGCGCGACACGCCGAGCTTGCGTGTCCAGTAGTCGACTTCCCAGCCCTGGTGCATGTTGATGCGCAGGCGGTCGGAACCGCCGCGCGACGTCGTCGAGTCAGCCATCGTGATGCTCCTGTGGTGCGGTATTGCAGTTCCGGCAAGTACCGTGCGCGGCAACTGATGCAGATCAAGCCGCCTCGGGGGCGCGTTTGTCACAACACAAAACCCTATGGCTTGTCGCTGCGAGCATGGGACCGACATCTGCAGCCGAGGTCACGATGGACACAGCAGTCGCAATCGACAACAGGAGACACAGCCGCACAGCGGCCGAACGCTTTGCCAGCCTGCTCGCGCAGGCCTGCAGCCCCGCCGCACCCAGCGAGCGCGCCGCGCTGGCGCTGGCCGCCTGCGCGATCGAACACCGCCATGCCGCCGGCAAGGTGCTGCTCTCGCGCGGCGAGCCGGCCGGCTCGCTCTGGCTGGTGGCCTCGGGTAGCGTGGCGCTGGGCACGCGCGGCGAGGTCGGCATGCGGCAGCACAGCCACTCGGTGGAGGCGGGCAGCTGGGCCGACGTTGCCAGCGCCTGGCTGCACGGCACCTACCTGGAGGATGCGGTGTGCCAGACCGAGGCGGTGCTGTGGGAGCTGCCGCTGTTCGCGGTGCTGCACTGCGGCAACCAGCATCCGGAGCTGATGGCGGCGCTGGCCACCGCGCTGGCAGGGCGGGTGAGCCAGCTCACGGAAGGCACGCGCAGCCTGATGACCAAGGACGTGCAGGCCCGCTGTGCCGGCTGGCTGCTGGAGCATGCGCGCATGCTGCCCGCCGGCGAAGGCCAGCTGCGTGGCGAGGTGTCGCTGCACCAGCGCAAGCGCACCATCGCGCTGCAGCTCGGCACCACGGCCGAGACCTTCTCGCGCACGCTCAGTCAGCTGAGCCGGCTCGGGTTGATCGACGTGCACGGCTACACCATCGACCTGCTCGACGTGCCCGGCCTGCGTCGCTTGGCCGAGGTGCAGACCGGCCGCTGCGAGACCCGCTTGGAGACCTTCGTCCGCCTGCGCAAGGGCGGGGCGATGGTCAACGGCCAGGCCGGCGCCCTGAGCTGAAGGTGACGCGATGACGGCACGCGTGATTCCGCTGGTCGACCACCGCGCGCTGCCCGCGTGGCCTCATGCCAACCTGCCCCCGGCCGAGGCGGGCGGCCCCTTGCTCGACCGCCTGGGCCGGCCGCTGCGCGACCTGCGCATCTCGGTGACCGACCGCTGCAACTTCCGCTGCACCTACTGCATGCCGCGCGAGCGCTTCGCCGCCAACGACGTGTTCCTGCCGCGCTCGGCACTGCTCGATTTCGCCGAGATCGCGCGCATCGCCCGCGCCTTCGTCGACAGCGGCGTGCGCAAGATCCGCCTCACCGGCGGCGAGCCGCTGTTGCGCCGCGACCTGGAGCGGCTGGTGGGCCTGCTGGCCGGGCTGCGCACGCCCGACGGCGAGACACCCGAGCTCACGCTCACCACCAACGGCGCGTTGCTGGCGCGCAAGGCCAGGGCGCTCAAGGACGCGGGCCTGAGCCGCGTGACCGTGAGCCTGGATGCGCTCGACGATGCGGTGTTCCGCCGCATGAACGACGTCGATTTCCCGGTGGCCGAGGTGCTGCGGGGCATCGATGCGGCGCTGCAGGCCGGGCTCGGGCCGGTGAAGGTCAACATGGTGGTGCAGCGCGGCGTCAACGACCATGAGGCGCCCGCGCTGGTGCGCCATTTCCGCGGCAGCGGCGTGGTGCCGCGCTTCATCGAATACATGGATGTGGGCGGCAGCGCCGGCTGGCGCATGGACCAGGTGCTACCGTCGGCCGAGCTGCTGCAGCGCCTGCAGCGCGAATTCAGCCTCGAGCCGATGGAGGCCGCGCAGCGCGGCGAGACCGCGAGCCGCTGGCGCCATGCCGACGGCAGCGGCGAGGTCGGCTTCATCAGCAGCGTGACGCAGGCCTTCTGCCGCGACTGCAGCCGCGCGCGCCTGTCGGCCGATGGCCGGCTGGTGCTGTGCCTGTTCGGCGCGCAGGGCCACGACCTGCGCGGCCTGCTGCGCGGCGGCGGCACCGACGCGCAGCTGCAGGCGGCCATCGCGCAGGCCTGGCGCGCCCGGGCCGACCGCTATTCAGAGTTGCGCGCCGAGTCGGGCGGGGCGCCTGCGAAGCGCGTCGCGATGCACTACATCGGCGGCTGATCCCCGGGCTCGTGCTTGACGGAAGTCAAGAGCCGGGCAGGGCCGCCGCCCTAGAGTGCCGCCATGAACCTCAACCGCTGGACGCTGGCCTCGAAGCTGATGGCCGTGGGCCTCGCCTTCCTGGTGCTGGCCCTGGGCTCCATCGCGCTCACGCTGTGGGTGAGCTGGCAGCTCGAAGGCGGGGCGGCGGCCGTCAACGAGGCGGGCCGCATGCGCATGCTGAGCTACCGCATGACGCTGGCCGCGCTGTCGGGCGCCGATGCCGCGGAGCGCCGCGGCGCGGTCGAGACGCTCGATGCCAGCCTGGAGCGCCTGCGCACCGGCGATCCGTCGCGGCCGCTGTTCATCCCCTGGAACGACGACACGCGGGCCGGCTTCGCGGCGGTGCGCGAGCGCTGGCGCTCGTTGCGCCTGGGCTGGCTGGCCACCGGCGACGCGCCGTCGATCGGGCAGGTCGACGGCTTCGTGGCGTTGGTCGACGGCTTCGTCGGCAGCATCGAGCAGCAGGTGTCTTACTGGACCTCGGTGCTGCGCGGCTTCCAGCTCACGCTGGTGGCGCTGGCCATCGGCAGCGCGGTGGCCTTTCTGTACACCGGCTACCTGTTCGTGCTCGATCCGCTGCAGCGCCTGCAGCGCGGCGTCATGCAGGTGAGCAACAACGACTTCTCGGCCCGCGTGGTGCTCAGCACGCAGGACGAGTTCGGCCGCCTGGCCGAAGGCTTCAACTCGATGGCCGAACACCTGCAGGCGCTGTACCGCGACCTCGAATCCAAGGTCGAGGAGAAGACCGCGGGCCTCGAGATCAAGCGCCAGCGGCTGGCCGCGCTGTACGAGGTGAGCGCCTTCATCGCGCAGGCCGAGAGCCTGCCGGCGCTGTCGCAGGGCTTTGCCGCGCTGGTGCGTCGCATCGCGCGGGCCGATGGCGTGGCGGTGCGCTGGTCGGACGAGAGCAACGAGCGCTACCTGATGCTGGCGGCCGACGGACTGCCCGCCGACCTGATGCAGGCGGAGCAATGCCTGCCGGCCGGCGACTGCCATTGCGGCCAGGCCTCCAGCCAGGCCGGGCTGCGCGTGATCGCGATCCACCCCGCCGAGCCTTCGGCCGGCGGGCAGTGCGGCAAGCTGGGCTATCGCACGCTGCTCACCGTGCCGGTGAGGCTGCAGCAACGCGTGCTCGGCGAGCTCGACCTGTTCTTCGCCGAGGCGCGCGAGTTCGGCGACGAGGAGCGTACGCTGTACGAAACCCTGGGCGCGCACCTGGCCAGCGGCATCGAGAGCCTGCGCGCCACGGCGCTCGAAAAGGAGGCCGCGGTGGCGCAGGAGCGCGGCCTGCTCGCGCAGGAACTGCACGACTCCATCGCGCAATCGCTGGCCTTCCTGAAGATCCAGGTCGCGCTGCTGCACAAGGCCGTGCAGCAGCAGGACCGCGCCGCGATCGAGCGCACGCTCGGCGAACTGGATGCCGGCGTGCGCGAGAGCTACGGCGACGTGCGCGAGCTGCTGGTGCACTTCCGCACCCGCGCCAGCAGCGAAGACATCGAGCCCGCGCTGCGCAGCACGCTGCAGAAGTTCGAGCACCAATCCGGGGTGCGCACCCACCTGGTCAACGAAGGCCATGGCGTGCCGCTGCCCGCCGACGTGCAGATCCAGGTGCTGCACGTGGTGCAGGAGGCGCTCTCCAACGTGCGCAAGCACGCCAGGGCCACGCAGGTCACGCTGCGCGTGCAGCAGGCACCGCACTGGCGCTTCGAGGTGGCCGACGACGGCATCGGCTTCGACCCGCAGGCCGAGCGCAGCGAGAACCATGTGGGCCTGCGCATCATGCGCGAGCGGGCCGCGCGCATCGGTGCCCGCGTCGAGATCCACTCGTCGCCCACTGCCGGCACCCGCATCGCGCTGGACCTGCCCACGCTGGCCGCCACCGCGTCGACCGACGCTCCAGGACATGCCCATGAACTCGCCGATTCGCTTGCTGGTCGTTGACGACCACACCCTGTTCCGCCGCGGCCTGATCGCGCTGCTGGCCCAGCACGACGACCTGCAGGTGGTGGGCGAGGCCGGCGATGCCGGCGAAGCCCAGCGCCGCGCGCAGGCGCTGCAGCCCGACGTGATCCTGCTCGACAACCACCTGCCCGGCGTGCTGGGCATCGATGCGCTGCCGGGCCTGAAGGAGGCCGCACCCTCGGCGCGCGTGCTGATGCTCACCGTCAGCGAAGACGAGCAGGACCTGGCGCGCGCACTGCGCGCCGGCGCCCAGGGCTACGTGCTGAAGACGGTGGACGGCGATGTGCTCGCGCAGAGCATCCGCCGCACCGTGCGCGGCGAGTCGGTGGTGAGCCCGGAGATGACGAGCAAGCTGGTCACCGCCTTCCAGGCGATGAACGCGCCGGCGGCCGAGGCCGCGCCAGTGGCGCCGACACCGGCCGACCCGCTGGCTGCGCTGTCGCCGCGGGAGCAGCAGATCCTGCAGGAGATCGCCCGCGGCGCGAGCAACAAGGAGATCGCCCGCACGCTGGCCATCGCCGAGACCACGGTGAAGATCCACGTGCAGCACATCCTGCGCAAGCTGCAGCTGAGCTCGCGCGTGCAGGCGGCGGTGTTCCTCGCCGAGCGCAGCGCCGCGTAGCCTGGCTTGGCGACTCCTCCTTAAGGGGGAAGCGCAACGCCGCCGAACCTCTTACGATCGTGCAAAGCCTGCATCAGGACAGGCGCATGGATGGAGGACTGTGATGAACATGATGATCGCCGCCCTGTTGGCCAGCGTGTCGCCCGGAGACCAGGTGTGCTGGCATGCCCCCATGCCCTCACTGAGCAAGCCGAGGATCGTGGAAGCCCGGGTGGTCGAGGTCAAGCGCCTGCCCACCGGCGACCCCGGCGCATGGATCACCGCCGATGCGTTCCCCGGCCAGCAATGGCACGTGGCGCTCGACGCGTTGCATGCCTGCCAGAAGCCCGAGGCCTCAGCGGCCGACAAGGGCTGACGACGAAGCCGCCGCGGGGGCATACACCGCCAGGTCGGCGCGCACGCCCAGCTTCGCAAGGAAGGCCGCGGTGTCGAAGCCTTCCTGCGCATAGCGCGCCTGCATCGCCGCCTTGGCCTCGGCCATCGCCTGCGGGCTGGCCCATTCGACGATCGTGACCACGTTGAACTCGCCAGGGCCGGCCGTCTGTGTCAGCACCAGGTTCTGCCGGCAGCCCGGCAGTTCGTCGAGCGCGCGGCGGGTGTGGTCGAGCCGCGCCATGAAGACCGGCAGGGCGGCCGGCGGCACGATGAACTTGTCGACGCGGTACAGCGGAGCGGAGGAGGTCAGGTCCATGGTGTGTTTCCTTTCGGGATTCGACTCTAAAACCTCAAGTAAAGTTGAGGTCAAGCGGAATCTCGAGGTGCTGCATGGACAAGACGCTGGAGGACGGCGGCCCGCCGGTGATGCTGAGCGTGGGCGAGGTCGCGCGCCGCAGCGGAGTCGCGGTGTCGACGCTGCACTTCTACGAAGCCAAGGGCCTGATCGGCAGCTTGCGCACCGAGGGCAACCAGCGGCGCTATCCGCGCGGCGTGCTGCGCCGCGTGGCCTTCATCCGCGTCGCCCAGCGCGTGGGCATCCCGCTCGGCGAGATCGCTGAAGCGCTGGCCACGCTGCCCGCCGGCCGCGCACCCGACCGTGACGACTGGGCGCGCCTGTCGGCCGCCTGGCGGGCCGAACTCGACCAGCGCATCGCCCAGCTGAAGAAGCTGCGCGACACGCTCGACGACTGCATCGGCTGCGGCTGCCTGTCGCTCGACCGCTGCAAGCTGCGCAATCCGGGCGACAAGCTGTCGACCCAAGGGCCTGGGGCGCGGCGGTTGATCGTCGAGTGAATCTGTGTCGCGGTTTCAGCGGCCGGGATCCAGCGCGGCGCTGAATGCGCCGAACACCTCGGCGCTGGGCGATGTATCGAAGACCGAGAAGCGGATGCATTCGAACCGCCCTGACCATGCAGGGCTGCGCAGCAGCGAACCGAAGGCCTCGGCCACCATCGACGGATCGTTGCGGAACACGCCGCATCCCCAGGCGCCGAGCACGAGGTGGCGATACCCACGCGACGCAGCCAGGGCCAGCACGTATTCGGCGCGTCGGCGCAGCACGCGGGGAATGAGCGGCGCCTCGTCAGGCTGGTTCTCGCGGACCGCGCCTGCGTTCGGCGCGGCACTGGAGATGAAGCTCACCTGTTGCGGCTCGTCGAGCAGTGCGCCGCTGTCATCCCTGAACACCGGGCAGCCGGGGCTGAGGATCATGGCGTCGGTGTACAGCGCCGATGGGCTGGCGCGATGCTGCTCGTAGTAGGGCCAGGCCTTCATCAAGGAACTGTGCAGCCCGGAGCTGCGCGCCAGCGATTCTTCCTGTGCCTGGCTTCCACCGAGAAAGCCGCCGCCAGGGTTCTTGGCCGAGGCGAAATTCAAGGCCGCCACCGGGCCGTCTGCTTCCGAGAGCAGCCGGGTGATGCCTGCAAGCGTGGTCTCGTTGGCTACTTCGATGCGGACCCCCGCCCCGGTGCCGGGTTGTGCCGCAACCTGGTCCATGACAGAGGCCAGATCCTCCGGCTGCAACAGCTGGGTGGCCTCGACGCAGCCGTTCAGCTGGGCGGCGATGTCGATGCGCCGGCCGTCCGGCAACAGATAGTGGCCAGCCTCGAGTATGGCCATGGTTTGTTTCGCGATCTCGGCTCGCTGCGCTCGACTCATGAAGCCCGCTCCCTCATCTCGATGACCTCGATGCGGACGATCGGCTCCCCGCGTTCGATCGCATCGCGCCCCACCTCCACGAAACCGTGGCGTTCATAGAACCGTTGCGAGTTGCGGGTGGCGACCACGCGCAGCGGCCCCGCATGCCCCAGGCGGGCTGCATCGAGGCCGAATTCGAACAAGGCCTTGCCGATGCCGGAGCCGGCCGCTTCGGGATCGACGAACAGCAGCGTCACCTCACCGGGCTCGGCACCGACGAAGCCGAGGATCGCATCGCCGCGGCACGCCACGTGGATCTGGCCGGCGGCCAGCCCCGGCCCGTAGATCGCGGGCGAGCGCTCGAAGAACCAGGCGTCGAGCTGCTGCGGATCGTAGGCCGCGCGGCACAGCGACAGCACCGAGCGCCGGTGCAGCGCGAACATCGCTTCGGCATCGGCCGCCGTGGCCGGCCGGATCACGAGGCCAGCCGCCTCAGCCATCGACATACCTGACCTCCGCGATCCAGTTGCGCTTGCGGCGCGCGAGCCGTGCCGCCTGGTCCTCGCCTTCGAAGGTGGCGGAAGCATGCCTCAGCAGCGAGGCGTCCACGCCTTCGAAGGCGTTCACGTTGACCACGGCGTGGAGCTGCCCGTCGAGCCGACAGGTGACGACCGGCACGACGCCGCAGCGGCTGCAGACGTGGAAATCGGCCGTGTGCGTGCCGAATGCGTAGACCGACAGCAGCGACCGGTCCTGGATGCCGATCTCCAGCGATCCAGTGGGGCACGAGGTCCACACGCCGCCATGCTTGACGCAGAACGAGCAGGTGCAGGCCCGGGCCGGGATCTCGCTCGGCTCGGGCGTCCAGTCGAGCCTGAACGAGATGTTCCTGCAGTGGCAGCTTCCTGAGATGCGCATAAGCACTCCTGTGGCGGGACTGTGGATTCTCGGCCCGTTCGACGGGCTCACTTGCCCTTGCGCTGCCGATCGAACTTGCGCCAGTACTGGAACTCGTCTTCGTGCACCTCGATGTCGAGTTCCATGATGCGCGCCTGCAGCCGCTCCTGCACGTCGGCCACGGCCTTGTTGTAGATCAGCGGGCCGATCTCCTCGATGAAGAACGACAACAAGCCGCCGGCTGCGATGTTGCCGATGGGCTCGTCCATGTTCTGCTCGAAGTAGCGCTCGATCGACGCGATGGCTTCCTTGCGGGCCTCTTTGGAGATCTCGATGGTCATGGGTGCTCCTGAGTCGGAACGGAGAGTATCGGTCCGGGCCCAGCATCGTTTTCCTGTCTCCCGGCTTGACCTCGCGCAAAGCCGCGGCATCCGCCGCCCGGGGTAGTTCTTCAGGAGGATGCCGGGCCGAGCCGGCATCGTTCTTCCGCCGGCCCGCCGCGCCCTGCGGAAGGATGTTCGCGCCGGCCCCGGAATTCGATAGTTCATGCCATGGAGAAGAAAAGGAGTGACTCCATGGCTCCCGCCCCTGCAACCCCCGGTACACCGCAACGCAGCCGCCAGGCGCTGTCGGTGCTGATCGTGAGCACGCTGGCTTTCACCGTGTGCTTCATGGTCTGGATGATGTTCGGCGTGATCGGCATCCCGATCAAGAAATCGCTCGGCCTCAACGCCACTGAGTTCGGCCTGCTCACCGCCACGCCGGTGCTCACCGGTTCGCTGATCCGCGTGCCGCTGGGCATCTGGACCGACCGCTTCGGCGGCCGCATCGTGATGACGCTGCTGATGGCCTGCACGGTGCCAGCGATCTGGCTGATGGGCCATGCCACGCAGTACTGGCACTTCCTCGCGATCGGCCTGTTCGTCGGCCTGGCCGGCGGTTCGTTCTCGGTGGGCACGCCGTATGTGGCGCGCTGGTTCCCGAAGAACAAGCAGGGCTTCGCGATGGGCGTCTACGGTGCCGGCAACTCCGGCGCCGCGGTCAACAAGTTCGTGGCGCCGGCGCTCGTGGTGGCCTTCGGCTGGACCATGGTGCCGCAGGTGTATGCCGCGGTGATGCTGGGCACCGTGATCCTGTTCTGGATGTTCAGCGCCAGCGATCCGGCGCACCTGGTGCCCAGCAACGTCAAGTTCACCGACCAACTCAAGGCGCTGAAGGACCCGAAGGTGCTGAAGTACTGCCAGTACTACAGCATCGTGTTCGGCGGCTATGTGGCACTGAGCCTGTGGATGGTGCAGTACTACGTCGGCGAATACGGGCTCGACATCCGCGTGGCCGCACTGCTGGCCGCCTGCTTCTCGCTGCCCGGCGGCGTGCTGCGCGCGATCGGCGGCTGGCTGTCGGACAAGTACGGCGCGCACAGCGTCACCTGGTGGGTGATGTGGGTGAGCTGGATCTGCCTGTTCCTGCTGAGCTATCCGCAGACCGATTTCACGGTGGTTACCGTCAACGGTGCGCGCACCTTCCACATCGGCCTCAACGTCTACGGCTTCACCGCGCTGATGGCGGCTCTAGGCGTGGCCTTCGCGTTCGGCAAGGCCAGCGTCTTCAAGTACATCAGCGACGAATACCCGAAGAACATCGGCGCCATCAGCGGCATCGTCGGCCTGGCCGGCGGCCTGGGCGGCTTCGTGCTGCCGATCATGTTCGGCGCCTTGCTCGACCTCACCGGCATCCGCTCCAGCGCTTTCATGCTGATGTACGGCGTGGTGTGGGTCTCGCTGATCTGGATGTACTTCACCGAAGTGCGGCGCGCGCCCCTGATGGGCCACCAAGCGGCCGCTGCCTGATTCCCTATCAACTCACAAGGAGCACACGATGGCTTCTTCCTCTCTGATCGCGCACTGGAACCCCGAGGACGACGGGTTCTGGCGTGCCAAGGGCGCGTCGATCGCGCAACGCAACCTCTGGATCTCGATTCCCGCGCTGACGCTTGCGTTCGCGGTGTGGATGGTGTGGTCGGTGGTGGTGGTGAACCTGCCCGCGGTGGGCTTCAAGTTCTCGACCAACCAGCTGTTCTGGCTGGCCTCGCTGCCGGCGCTGTGCGGTGCCACGCTGCGCATCTTCTATTCGTTCGCGGTGCCGATCTTCGGCGGCCGGCGCTGGACGGCGATCTCCACCGCCTCGCTGCTGCTGCCGGCGGCCGGCATCGGCCTGGCGGTGCAGAACCCCGGCACGCCCTACGAGGTGTTCGTGCTGCTGGCGCTGCTGTGCGGCTTCGGCGGCGGCAACTTCGCCTCGAGCATGAGCAACATCAGCTTCTTCTTCCCGAAGGAGAAGAAGGGCACCGCACTGGGCCTCAATGCCGGCCTGGGCAACCTCGGCGTGTCGATCGTGCAGTTCGTCGTGCCGCTGGTCATCACCGCCGGCGCCTTCGGCAGCTGGGGCGGCGAGGCGCAGGTGGTGATGAAGGCCGGCAAGACCACCGCGATGTGGCTGCAGAACGCGGGCTACGTGTGGGTGCCATTCATCATCCTCAGCGCGCTGGCCGCCTGGTTCTGGATGAACGACCTGGCCGAGGCCAAGGCCTCGTTCGCCGACCAGGCGGTGATCTTCAAGCGCAAGCACAACTGGCTGATGTGCTGGCTCTACCTCGGCACCTTCGGCAGCTTCATCGGCTACTCGGCGGGCTTCCCGCTGCTGATCAAGAGCCAGTTCCCGGGCGTCAACGCGCTCAGCTATGCCTGGCTCGGCCCCCTGGTCGGCGCGCTGGTGCGGCCGGTGGGCGGCTGGCTGGCCGACAAGATGGGCGGCGCCCGCGTGACCTTCTGGAACTTCATCGCGATGGCGCTGGGCGTGCTGGCGGTGCTGCAGTTCATGCCGCACGGCGGGCAGGGCGGCAACTTCAACGGTTTCCTCGCCTCGTTCCTGGTGCTGTTCGCCACCGCGGGCATCGGCAACGGCTCGACCTTCCGGATGATCCCGATCATCTTCCTCACCGAGCGTCAGCGCGAAGTGGCCGGCCAGCCGAAGGCGGCACAGGAACAAGCGGTCAAGGATGCGAACAAGGAGGCCGCGGCGGTGCTCGGCTTCAGCTCAGCGGTGGGCGCCTACGGCGGCTTCTTCATCCCCAAGAGCTACGGCACCTCGATCGCGATGACCGGCTCGGTGGATGCGGCGCTGTACTGCTTCATCGGCTTCTACGTGACCTGCGTGCTGATCACCTGGTGGTACTACAGCCGCAAGCACGCGGAAATGCCGTGCTGAGCTTCACGGTGTTGCGGGCTGTTTACCGAGTGTTGACCCGCTGTTACGCACCCGGGCGGTGCATTCAAACGGAGTTGGTGCGCGCCACGCAAGCTGGCCGCACTTGAAAAAAGAGAGACCGAACCGGAGCTTTCGATGAGCCATTTTCTAGACCGCCTGACCTTCTTCGCCCAGCCCAAGGAGAGCTTCTCCGAAGGCCATGGCGTGGCGACCGGCGAAGACCGCACCTGGGAGGACGCCTACCGCGCCCGCTGGCAGCACGACAAGATCGTGCGCTCGACGCATGGCGTCAACTGCACCGGCTCGTGCTCGTGGAAGATCTACGTCAAGGGCGGCATCGTCACCTGGGAGACGCAGCAGACCGACTACCCGCGAACCCGCTGGGACCTGCCCAACCATGAGCCGCGCGGCTGCGCCCGCGGTGCGAGCTACAGCTGGTACCTCTACAGCGCCAACCGCGTGAAGTACCCGATGGTGCGCGGCCGGCTGCTGAAGCACTGGCGCGCGGCGCGGCTGAACAAGAGCCCGGTCGATGCCTGGGCCTCGATCGTCGAGGACGAAGCCAAGCGGTCCGACTATCAAAAGCAGCGCGGCCTCGGCGGCTTCGTGCGCTCGAGCTGGGACGAGGTGAACGAGATCGTGGCGGCGGCCAACGTCTACACGATCAAGCAGCACGGCCCCGACCGCATCATCGGCTTCTCGCCCATCCCGGCGATGAGCATGGTGAGCTATGCCGCGGGCAGCCGCTACCTCAGCCTCATCGGCGGCGTGTGCATGAGCTTCTACGACTGGTACTGCGACCTGCCGCCCAGCAGCCCGCAGACCTGGGGCGAGCAGACCGACGTGCCCGAATCGGCCGACTGGTACAACTCCACCTACATCATCGCCTGGGGCTCCAACGTGCCGCAGACGCGCACGCCCGATGCGCACTTCTTCACCGAGGTGCGCTACAAGGGCGCGAAGACGGTGGCGGTGACGCCCGACTACTCCGAGGTCGCCAAGCTGGCCGACCTGTGGCTGCACCCCAAGCAGGGCACCGATGCCGCGATCGCGATGGCGATGGGCCACGTGATCCTGAAGGAACACTACTTCGAGAAGCGTTCGGCCTACTTCGACGACTACGCGCGCCGCTACACCGACCTGCCGCTGCTGGTGGTGCTCGAGGAGCAGACGCTGCCCGATGGCCGCCGCGTGATGGTGCCCGGCCGCTACCTGCGCGCCAGCGACTTCCACGGCAAGCTGGGCCAGCAGAACAACCCCGAGTGGAAGACCGTGGGCTTCGATGCCAGCGGCAAGGCCGTGCTACCCAACGGCGCGATCGGCTTCCGCTGGGGCCCCGAGGGCGGCCCCGACCAGGGCAAGTGGAACCTCGAGAACAAGGAGGCCCGCCACGGCAACGACGTGCAGCTGAAGCTCTCGGTGCTGGAGAACGAATGCGGCGAGCAGGCGCATGAACTGGCTGCCGTCGGCTTCCCGTATTTCGGCGGCATCGAGTCGCCGCAGTTCACGGCCAACAAGCAGGCCGACGTGCTGGTGCGCCAGGTGCCGGCGGTGAAGCTGCTGCTCGAGGAAGACGGCCAGCCGAAGACCGCGCTGGTGGCCACCGTGTTCGACCTGATGTCGGCGCACTACGGCATCGATCGCGGCTTCGCCGGCGACGACTGCCCGCAGTCGTATGCCGACAACAAGCCCTACACGCCGGCCTGGGCCGAGAAGATCACCGGCACGCCGCGCGACCAGATCATCACCGTGGCGCGCCAGTTCGCCGACAACGCCGACAAGACGCACGGCAAGAGCATGGTGATCATCGGCGCGGCGATGAACCACTGGTACCACTGCGACATGAACTACCGCGGCATCATCAACATGCTGATGCTGTGCGGCTGCATCGGGCAGAGCGGCGGCGGCTGGGCCCACTACGTGGGCCAGGAGAAGCTGCGCCCGCAGACCGGCTGGACCGCGCTGGCCTTCGCGCTCGACTGGCTGCGCCCGCCGCGCCAGCAGAACAGCACCAGCTTCTTCTATGCCCACACCGACCAGTGGCGCTACGAGAAGCTGGGCGTCGACGAGGTGCTGTCGCCGCTGGCCGACAAGACCACCTTCGGCGGCAGCATGATCGACTACAACGTGCGCGCCGAGCGCATGGGCTGGCTGCCGAGCGCGCCGCAGCTGCAGCGCAACCCGCTGCAGGTGGTGAAGGACGCCAAGGGAGGCGACGTGAAGCAGTACGTCGTCGACAGCCTGAAGAACGGATCGCTGAAGCTCAGCTGCGAAGATCCCGACCATCCCGACAACTGGCCGCGCAACATGTTCGTGTGGCGCTCCAACATCCTGGGCTCGTCGGGCAAGGGGCACGAATACTTCCTCAAGCACCTGCTGGGCACCAGCCATGGCGTGCAGGGCAAGGATCTCGGCAAGGACGAGGCCAAGCCCGACGAGGTGGTGTGGCACGACAAGGCGCCCGAAGGCAAGCTCGACCTCCTGGTCACGCTCGACTTCCGCATGAGCACCACGTGTCTTTATTCCGACATCGTGCTGCCCACGGCCACCTGGTACGAGAAGAACGACCTCAACACCAGCGACATGCACCCGTTCATCCACCCGCTCAGCGCGGCGGTGGATCCGGCGTGGCAGGCCCGCAGCGACTGGGAGATCTACAAGGGCTTCGCGAAGAAGTTCAGCGAAGTGTGCGTGGGCCACCTCGGCGTGGAAAAAGAGGTGGTGATGTCGCCGTTGATGCACGACACGCCGGCCGAGCTGGCCCAGCCCTTCGACGTGAAGGACTGGAAGCGCGGCGAGGTCGACCTGATTCCCGGCAAGACCGCGCCCAACATCGCGGTGGTCGAGCGCGACTATCCCAACACCTTCAAGCGCTTCACCTCGCTCGGCCCCTTGATGAACAAGTTGGGCAACGGCGGCAAGGGCATCAACTGGAATACCGACGACGAGGTGCAGCAGCTCGGCGAGCTCAACGGCTTCGTGCAGGAGCCGGGCGTGAGCCAGGGCCGGCCGAGGATCGAGACCGACATCGATGCGGCCGAGGTCGTGATGATGCTGGCGCCCGAGACCAACGGCCATGTGGCGGTGAAGGCCTGGGATGCGTTGAGCAAGCAGACCGGCCGCGAGCATGCCCACCTGGCGCTGCACCGCGAAGACGAGAAGATCCGCTACCGCGACATCCAGGCGCAGCCGCGCAAGATCATCAGCTCGCCCACGTGGAGCGGGCTCGAGAGCGAGAAGGTCAGCTACAACGCCGGCTACACCAACGTGCACGAGCTGATCCCCTGGCGCACGCTCACCGGCCGCCAGCAGTTCTACCAGGACCACCCCTGGATGCGGAACTTCGGCGAGGGCTTCACCAGCTACCGGCCGCCGGTCGACCTGAAGACCATCGACGTGGTGCAGGGCCTCAAGCCCAACGGCGAGAAGGAGGTGGTGCTCAACTTCATCACGCCGCACCAGAAGTGGGGCATCCACTCGACCTACAGCGACAACCTGCTGATGCTCACGCTCAACCGCGGCGGCCCCTGCGTGTGGATCAGCGAGGACGACGCGAAGAAGGCCGGCATCGTCGACAACGACTGGATCGAGCTCTACAACGTCAACGGCGCGATCTCGGCGCGTGCGGTCGTGAGCCAGCGCGTGAACCCCGGCATGGTGCTGATGTACCACGCGCAGGAAAAGATCGTGAACACGCCGGGCTCCGAGATCACCGGCCAGCGCGGCGGCATCCACAACTCGGTGACGCGCGTGGTGCTCAAGCCCACCCACATGATCGGCGGCTACGCGCAGCTGAGCTACGGCTTCAACTACTACGGAACCATCGGCACCAACCGCGACGAGTTCGTGGTGGTGCGCAAGATGAAGAAGGTCGACTGGCTGGACGATGAAGCAGCCGGTGCCGACATGACTGGAGAACACGCATGAAAGTCCGCGCGCAAATCGGCATGGTGCTGAACCTCGACAAGTGCATCGGCTGCCACACCTGCTCGGTCACCTGCAAGAACGTGTGGACCAGCCGGCCCGGCATGGAGTACGCCTGGTTCAACAACGTCGAGACCAAGCCGGGCATCGGCTATCCCAAGGAATGGGAGAACCAGGACAAATGGAACGGCGGCTGGGTGCGCAATGCCGACGGCTCGATCGAGCCGCGGCAGGGCGGCAAGTGGAAGCTGCTGATGAAGATCTTCGCCAACCCCAACCTGCCGCAGATCGACGACTACTACGAGCCCTTCACCTTCGACTACGACCACCTGCAGTCGGCCAAGGAAAGCAAGGCCGCGCCCACCGCGCGCCCGCGCAGCCTGATCACCGGCCAGCGCATGGAGAAGATCGAGTGGGGCCCGAACTGGGAAGAGATCCTGGGCGGTGAGTTCAGCAAGCGCAGCAAGGACAAGAACTTCGACGACATCCAGAAGGACATCTACGGCCAGTTCGAGAACACCTTCATGATGTACCTGCCCAGGCTGTGCGAGCACTGCCTCAACCCGGCGTGCGTGGCCTCGTGCCCCTCGGGCTCGATCTACAAGCGCGAGGAAGACGGCATCGTGCTGATCGACCAGGACAAGTGCCGCGGCTGGCGCATGTGCGTCTCGGGCTGCCCCTACAAGAAGATCTACTACAACTGGCAGTCGGGCAAGGCCGAGAAGTGCATCTTCTGCTACCCCCGCATCGAAGCCGGCCAGCCCACGGTGTGCTCCGAAACCTGCGTGGGCCGCATCCGCTACCTGGGCGTGCTGCTCTATGACGCCGACCGCATCGAGCAGGCCGCGAGCGTGGAGCACGACCGCGACCTCTACCAGGCCCAGCTCGACATCTTCCTCGACCCGCACGATCCCAAGGTGATCGCGCAGGCGCGGGCCGACGGTATCCCCGAGGCTTGGCTCGAGTCGGCCAAGAACAGCCCGGTCTACAAGATGGCGGTGGAGTGGAAGGTCGCATTGCCGCTGCACCCCGAATACCGCACGCTGCCGATGGTGTGGTACGTGCCGCCGCTGTCGCCCATCACCTCGGCCGCGCAGGCCGGCCACGTGGGCATCAACGGCGAGATCCCCGACGTGACGCAGCTGCGCATCCCGGTGAAGTACCTCGCCAACCTGCTGACGGCCGGCGACACCGCGCCGGTGGTGCGCGCGCTCGAGCGCATGCTCGCGATGCGCGCCTACCAGCGCGGCAGGCATGTCGACGGCACCGAGAACCTGCAGGCGCTGAACCAGGTGGGCCTCACGCGCGACGAGGTGCAGGACATGTACAAGATCATGGCGATCGCCAACTACGAAGACCGCTTCGTGATCCCGAGCAGCCACCGCGAATATGCGGAGAACACCTTCGACATGAAGGGCGGCTGCGGCTTCTCGTTCGGCAACGGCTGCTCCGACGGGCACACCGAGACCAGCCTGTTCGGCGGCAAGAAGCGCCGCACGATCCCGATCCAGGCCACGCTGTGAAGGAGGGCGGCATGACACATCGCAACACCTGCCGCGCGCTGGCGCGGCTGCTCTGCTACCCCGACGACCAGCTGATCGCGCAGCTGCCGCAGATCGCCGAGGTGCTGGCGCTGGCGCCCGGGCTGTCGTCCGGCACGCGGCAGCAGCTCGCCGCGCTCGCCGCCGAGCTGCTGCAGGGCGACTGGGTCGACATCGAGTCGCGCTATGTCGAGGCCTTCGACCGCGGCCGCCGCACCTCGCTGCACCTGTTCGAGCATGTGCACGGCGATTCGCGCGACCGCGGGCCGGCGATGATCGACCTGCGCCAGACCTACGAGGCCGCAGGCCTGTTCCTCGGCGACGGCGAACTGCCCGACTTCCTGCCGGTGGTGCTGGAGTTCGCCTCCACGCAACCCGAGGCCACGGCCCAGGGCTTCCTCGGCGAGATGGCGCACATCCTCAACGCGCTGCATGCCGCGCTGGCGCAGCGCGAGAGCCCGTATGCCGCGGTGATCGCCGCCGCGCTTGAGCTGGCCGGTGAGCCGGTGCAGGCCGTGGCGGTGCCCGCCGAAGAGCCGGTGGACGCCAGCTGGGCCGAGCCCGATGCCTTCGGCGGCTGCAACAGTGCCGGGCAGCAGAAGCCCGAGGCGCCGCAGCCCATCCACATCGTCCGACCGTCCGCACAACAACGAGGAGCTGCCGCATGAACGCGCTCGACACCTTCCTGTTCGGCCTGTATCCCTACATCTGCCTCACCGTCTTCTTCGTCGGCAGCCTGATCCGCTTCGACCGCGACCAGTACACCTGGAAGAGCGACTCGTCGCAGATGCTGCGCACCGGCAGCCTGCGCTGGGGCAGCAACCTGTTCCACATCGGCGTGCTGTTCCTGTTCTTCGGGCACAGCGTGGGCATGCTCACGCCGCACTGGCTGTACGAGTCGTTCATCAGCGCCGGCCACAAGCAGCTGATGGCGATGATCAGCGGCGGCATCGCCGGCACGCTGGGCTTCATCGGCATCAGCATCCTGCTGCACCGCCGCCTGTCCGACGTGCGCATCCGTTCGACCTCGAAGACCAGCGACATCGTGCTGCTGGTGCTGCTGTGGCTGCAGCTGGCGCTGGGCCTGGGCACGATCCCGCTGTCGGCCCACCACCTCGATGGCGGCATGATGATGAAGCTGGCCGAATGGGCTCAGCGCATCGTCACCTTCCGCGGCGGCGCGGTGGAGCTGCTCGGCGATGCGAGCTGGGTCTTCAAGCTGCACATGGTGCTGGGCATGACGGTGTTCCTGGTGTTCCCGTTCACCCGCCTCGTGCATGTGTGGAGCGGCTTCGCGTCGGTGTTCTACGTGCTGCGGCCCTACCAGCTGGTGCGCAGCCGCCGCCTCAACCTGCCGGCAGGCCACACCCAGCCTGCCGGTGCGCCGGCGATGGCCCCGGCCGCTCCTGTGGTGGCCCAGCCCGAGTCGCGCGTGCGTGGCGCCTCCACCGTCCGCACGGCCTGAAGCCAGGGAGCACTCCATGCAAGCCACCCAACCGATCATCGCCCGCGTGCGCGGCATTCCGCTGCACGCCGACGACGAGGCACTCTCGCCCGACGAGTTGCGCCAGCGCGCCTGCACCGAGCTGCTGCGCCAGCGCGCCCAGCAGCTGGGCCTGCTGGCCGATGACGATGCGGCCAGCCCCGATGGCGTGATCAGCGCCGCGGCCATGCAGGCGATCGACACGCTGATCGAGCGCGAGCTGCAGGTGCCCGAGCCCGATGAGACGGCCTGCCGCCGCTACCACGCGGCCCACGCCGCACGCTACAGCAGGGGCGAGCGCGTGAAGGCGCGGCATGTGCTGTTCGGCGTGACTCCGGGCGTCGACCTGCAGGCGCTGCGCCGCGTGGCCGAGCAATCGCTGCTCGAGCTGCGCGCCGAGCCCGAGCGCTTTGCCGAGCTGGCGCAACACCAGTCCAACTGCCCGAGCAGCCAGCGCGGCGGCGACCTCGGCTGGCTCACCCGGGAAGATTGCGCCGAGGAGTTCGCCCGCGAGCTGTTCGCCCACGCCGAGGTCGGCGTGCTGCCGCGCCTGGTGCACAGCCGCTTCGGCCTGCACGTGGTGGAGATCCTGGCGCGCGAGCCCGGCGAGGCGCAGCCCTTCGAGGCCGTGCATGGCGCGGTGGCGCTCGCACTGCGCCAGCAGGCCTACGTGACGGCGCTGCGCCAATACCTGCGGCTGCTGGCCGCCGAAGGCGAGGTCGAGGGCGTCGACATCGACGCGAGCGACAGCCCGCTGGTGCAATAGCGCAGCCGCCATGGACGACGCACTGCTGCAGCGGCTGAGGCAGTTCCAGACCGAGTACTTCCCGCGCTACCGCGAGCAGTTCAAGAACCTCGTCCACCACGGCCAGCATCCGACCACGCTGTTCATCGGCTGCTCCGATTCGCGACTGGTGCCCTACCTGCTCACCGGCGCCGGGCCGGGCGAGCTGTTCATCGTGCGCAACGTTGGCGCGCTGGTGCCGCCGGCCGACGGGCTGCACGGCTTCCACGGCACCGCCGCGGCGATCGAGTTCGCGGTGCTCAACCTCAACGTGCAGCACATCGTCGTCTGTGGCCACAGCCACTGCGGCGCGATGAAGGCGCTGTACGAGGAGCTGTCGCCCGAGGCCACGCACCTGCATTCATGGCTGGGCCTGGCACGCGAGGCCGCGCTGCCGGTGCGCGTGACCGAAGAGGCGCTGCGCCGCACCGAGCAGCGAGCCGTGGTGCTGCAGCTCGAGCGCCTGATGGGCTACCCGATGGTGCGCCGCCGCGTCGAGCAGGGCCGGCTGTTCCTGCATGGCTGGCATTACGTGATCGAAGACGGCGAGGTGCATGTGTTCGACGTGCACCACGGCCGCTTCGTGCCGGCCTCCGAGTCGGCCCACAGCGGCACCGGGCCCTACAAGGAATTCATCGAGCAGCCGATCTTCAACGAGATCGATGCAGCCTACCTGGGCGCACTACCATCGCCCCATGCCGCTGATCGATGAGCACCTGCCGCAGTTCCACTTCTCCGAAACCCACAGCCTCGTCATCGATGCGCCGCCCGGCCGGCTGCTCGACCTCGTGCTTGAGCAGGATGCCAAGGGCGATCCACTGATCCAGCGGTTGATCGCGCTGCGCGAGCTGCCCAACCGGCTGGCAGGCGCACTGGGCCTGCCGTCGACGCTGAAGGCGAGGCCGAGCTTCGGCCTGCATGAGTTCACGCCGCTGGGCCGCGATGGCGACCGCGAGATCGCCTTCGGCCTCGTCGGCGAGTTCTGGCGATCCGACTACGGGCTGCGCCGCATCGCCTCGGCCGAGGCCTACCGCGCCTTTGCCGAGCCGGGCGTCGCGAAGCTGGCGATGAACTTCTCGACCGAGCCGGCGGGGCAGGGCACGCGGCTGCTCACCCATACCCGCATCTTCTGCCCCGATGCGGCCGCGCGCCGCAGGCTGCAGCTGTACTGGCTGCTGATCCGGCCCGCGAGCGGGCTGATCCGCCGCCGCATCCTCAAGCGCATCAGGCGCGAGGCCGAGGCAGGGTAGTGCGTTCGGCCTCGAAGGCCTCGCGCTCGAAGCAGTTGTCGAGGTAGGGGTCCTTGCCGCGCAGCCATTGCCACAGGCTGGAGCCGATGTAGAGCGGCAGGAACAGCGGGCCCCAGCGCTCGTACTGCCGCACGTGCACCTGCTCGTGCAGCCTCACCTCGGCCAGCACCGCATGGCTGCGGCCGACGATCACATGGCCCAGCGTGATGGCCTCGAAGCGCATGCCGCGCGGCAGCTTCATGATCCCGCGGTGCAGCCGGCCGCCGCCCACCTCCAGCGTGCCGTCGACGCAGCGCAGGCTGGCGCCGAGGGCCAGCGCGAGCAGGGCCAGGGCCAAGCCGACCAGCGTGGCCGGCAGCACCCACAGGTATCGGATGACGTATCGGAGGGCGCGCAGCACGAGGCCTCGCGCGGCTACCACTCGCGCAGCCGCTTCCTCAGCTTGGCGACGATCTCGGCGCTCATCTGCGACACGCGCGATTCGCTGACGCCCAGCGTCTCGCCGATCTCGCGCAGGCCCATGTCGCGGTCGTAGATGGATTCCATCACGAAGCGCTCGACCTCTTCGAGCGCATCGAAGGCGGCGTTCAGCGCGGCATGGCGCTGGCGCTGCTGCAGCGCACGCAATGGGTCGGCGTGTTCGTCGACCATCACATGCTCTTCATCTTCGGACGGCGCGGGTCCGCCGAAGAAGCCGTCTTCGGCATGCTCGAGTTCGACGTCGCCCGAGCGCATGGCGCCGGCGCCGGCTTCGACCATGCAGTCGTGGAACTTGTCGAGCGACCAGCCCAGCTCGTTGGCCACTTCCTTGGCACGCGGCGAGCGGCCCAGGCGGTGCTCGAGCTTCTGCACCGCGGTGCGCACCTCACGCAGCCGCGAGCGTGCATCGCGCGAGAGGGTGTCGGTGGCACGCAGCGCATCGAGCATCGCGCCCTCGATGCGCCGCGCCGCATAGGTCTCGAAGTTGGAGCCGCGGCCTTCCTCGAAGCGGGTGAGCGCCTCGTTCAGGCCGATCAGGCCGGCCTGCATCAGCTCGTCCATCTCCACGTTCGCCGGCAACCGCGACCGCAGCTTTCCTGCGATGCGCCGCACCAGCGGCTTGTGCGCCATCAGGTCGGCACTGCGCTGGCATCGGGGGCCGGGATGGGGATGGGAGCTCATCAGGATGGAAGGGGGCGGTAGAAACAGCGAGTTGCGGGATGTGTGAAGCGTATCCTCGCCGGCCGTTTCCGTGGGGTCAACAAATACGCTTGACGACACGCACTGCGCGGATTCGCGAAATTCGACCACGGCAGGATAGCGGGCCCCTCGCGGCGGCCCCATGACGTCCGTCACCGAGGCTCCTAGGGTTTCCACTTAAGATCCGCCGTTTGCCAAAAATCTAGAGGGGTCGTTGGGGTGAAGAACGTTTGGAGGCTGTTACTTCTCGGAGCCATTGCCGTGCCCGCATGGGTGCAGGCGCAGGTCAACGGCGCGGGAGCCACTTTCCCGTCGAAGGTCTATGAGCGCTGGGCGCAGACCTACGAGAAGACAGAGCAGGTCAAGGTGAACTACAAGCCCACCGGCTCGGGTGACGGCGTGCGCCAGATCACCGAGCGCAAGGTGCAGTTCGGCGGCAGCGATTCGCCGCTGCCGCCGGCAGAGCTGGCCAAGCGGCACCTCGTGCAGCTGCCGATGCTGATCGGCGGCATCGTGCCGGTGGTCAACCTGCCCGGCGTGGCCGACGGCCGGCTGCAGCTCTCGGGCGAGGTGCTGGCCGACATCATGGCCGGCCGCATCGCGCGCTGGAACGATGCACGCATCACAGCCCTGAACCCGGGCCTGGCGCTGCCGGCCACCCCGATCAAGCGCATCGTGCGCGCCGACAAGTCGGGCACGACCGAAGGCTTCACGCGCTACCTGTCGCTCGTGTCCGACAGCTTCAAGAGCGAGGTCGGCGCCGGCCAGCAACCCAAGTGGCCGGGCGAGACCGAGGCGGCCGAAGGCAACGACGGCATGGTGCGTGCGCTGAAGGCCCAGGCCGGCAGCATCGCCTACGTGAGCTACGACCGCGTGGTGGCCGACAAGCTGGCCGGCGTGCGCATGCGCAATGCGGCCGGGCTCTTCGTGGCGGCCTCGGAAGCCGGCTTCCGCTCGGCCATCCTCGAGAGCGAGCTCTCGCGGGCGGGCGACGACCTCGCGAGCCTGATGAACCGCCCCGGCGCCGGCTCGTGGCCGATCACGCTGACCAGCTTCGTGCTGGTCGATGCCGAGCCGCCCACCGCCGATGGCGCCAGCCCGGCGCTGCGCTTCCTCTACTGGTGCTTCATGCATGGCGACGACCTTACGCGCGGCACCGGCTTCGCGCCGCTGCCGGTCAACATGCAGTCGCGGCTGGCGGCCCGCTTCGCGACCATCAAGGCTCAGGACGGCAAGACGCTGCGCTACGTCGCGCTCTGACCCGAGCGCAGACAGGGCTCGATATAGTCGGGCGATGCTGCGCACCCTGGTCGCCGTCATCGCCCTCGTTGCCTGTGCCGCTGGTGCTTGGGCTGCCGACGCGCCGCTGGTGGTCGGCTCCAAGCGCTTCACCGAGTCGTACATCCTCGGTGAGATCGTCGCGCAGACGGCGCGGCAGCACGGCCCGGCCGAGCATCGGCAGGGCCTGGGCAACACCGCGGTGGTGTTCGAGGCGCTGAAGGCCGGCGCGATCGACGTCTACCCCGAATACCTCGGCACGATCGATGCCGAGATCCTCAAGCATCCCCATCCCACCGACCTGGCGACCCTGCGGCGCGAGCTGGCGCCGCTGGGCCTGGGCGTCGGCGTGCCGTTGGGCTTTGCTAACGGCTATGCGCTGGCCGTCAGCGAGGTGCAGGCGCAGCGGCAGGGCCTCTCGCGGTTGAGCGACCTGCGCTCGCATCCGGAGCTGGCGCTCGGCCTGTCGCATGAGTTCCTCGGCCGCGCCGACGGCTGGCCGGGGCTGGCCCGGCGCTATGGCCTGCCGCAGCAGCCCGTGGGCATCGACCACGGCGTGGCCTACGAGGCGCTGGCGGCGGGCCGCATCGCGGTCACCGACATCTATTCCACCGATGCCAAGATCGCCTCGCTCGGCCTGCGCGTGCTCGACGACGATGCGGGCTACTTCCCACGCTACGACGCGGTGCTGCTCTACCGGCTCGATGCGGCGCAGCGCTTTCCGGCGGCCTGGCGCGCGGTCCTGGGGCTCGAAGGCCGCATCACGCCGGCCACGATGATCCGCATGAACGGCGAGGCCGAGCTGCACGGCCGGCCCTTCGCCGACATCGCACGCGATTTCGTCAAGCCGCAGGCTGCGGCTTCGTCACGCCGGGCCGGCTTCGTCGACCGACTGTTCGGCGACGACCTCGGCCGGCTCACGCGCGAGCACCTCACGCTGGTGCTGCTTGCGGTGCTGGCCGCGTCGCTCGTCGGTATTCCACTGGGCGCGGCTGCGGCGGCGGTGCCGAGGCTGGAGCAGGCGGTGATGGCGATCGTCGGCCTGCTGCAGACCGTGCCCTCGCTGGCCTTGTTCGCTGCATTGATCCCGCTGCTCGGCCGCATCGGCACGGTGCCGGCGCTGGTGGCGCTGTCGCTCTATGCGCTGCTGCCGATCGTGCGCAACACCACCACCGGGCTGGCCGGGGTGCCGGTGGGCCTGCGCGGCGCGGGCACCGCGCTGGGCCTCACGCGCTGGCAGCGCTGGCGCCATGTGGAGCTGCCGCTGGCGGCACCGGTGATCCTGGCCGGCGTGAAGACGGCGGCGGTGATCACCGTGGGCACCGCGACCATCGCGGCCTTCATCGGCGCCGGCGGCTATGGCGAGCGCATCGCCACCGGGCTGGCCCTCAACGACCATGCGGCGCTGCTGGCCGGCGCGGTGCCGGCCGCGGCGCTGGCCTTGCTCACGCAGGCCGCCTTCGAGCTCGGCGAACGGCTGTTGCGCCAACGAGCGCGTTAGCCCAGCGGCTGCTGCCAGGGCGTGAGTTCCTCATAGCCCGCCTGCCGAAAGGCCGAGAGCATCGGTGCATTGCTGGAGGCCGTGTCGCAGAAGATGCGCCAGCAGCCGGCGTCCATGCAGATGCGCGTCGCCTCGATGATCAGGTCGAGCGCATACCCCTGCCCGCGGAACCCTGGCAACACGCCCATGTGGAAGATCGTGCCTTCGGGCCTGTGCATGCCCTGAGGATCGGGTTCCGGCTTCTTGAACAGGACCGGCAACACGAATCCGACGGCCTCGCCCTGGTCGTTCCTTGCCATGCGCCACCAATGTGCCGGCCGCATGAAGTGGCTGGCGGCCAGCGACAGCAGTTCATCTGCGACCCTGTCGGGCCCGACTCGTTCGACCAGGCAACGATCGGACTCGCTGAGCGAGGCGGCGATCGTCCGCCGCAACGCTTCGCGGAGCCAGGCTTCCTCGGCGTCTTCGAACTGCAAACGTTGGGGTGCCGGCATCCGCCAGCGCTCTGACAGGCAGACGAACGGTGTTTTCCAGAAGCGGCCAGCTTCAGCGGATGGCATGCCGAGAATGTTCCTTAAGGATCTTTCTCAGGCCAGCCTCTTCGACCACAGCACCTGCAGGCCGTGCGGCTCAAGCCGGGAGCCGATGACCACGAAGCCGCTCTTGAGATTGACCCGGGCCATCGCGGCGTTGTCGCTTCGGCTCGACGTTTCCACCGACGCATATCCGCGCTCACGCAGCCAGTCATGCTGAAGGTTCGCCAGGCGGCTGGCCACCCCGGTGTTGCGGCAGTCCGGATGCACGGCACCCAGCCAGCTGTAGTACTTGCGCTCCGCGATGGCGTAGCCGGCCTTGAATCCAACCAGCACGCCGGCCTGGCGCGCGCAGACCAGGCTCACCTCCGGCATGCGCGTCAGCCGCCACGAATAGTCGATGGCGGGCGGCTCGAAGATCCCCTCGGACAGCGACACCACTTCAGCGACCAGCGTCGAGGCGATGTCGCCATGATGAAGAGAGCAGACGACGGTCATGTTGAGGCCGCCTCAGGCCTCGGGCGCGTGGCACACCGCTTCGAGGTTGTGTCCGTCCGGGCCGATGACGAACGCCGCGTAGTAGTTGGCGTGATAGTGCGGGCGCAGGCCCGGTGCGCCGTTGTCCTTGCCGCCTGCCTCCAGCGCTGCGCGGTGGAAGGCGTCGACCTGCCCGCGGCTCTGGGCGACGAAGGCCAGGTGCAGATGGGCCGGCTTCTCATCGGTCTGGCAGAGGCACAGCGATGTCTTGCCGTCGTTGCTCAGCTCGATGCCGTAGCTCGGCGCGCCTTCCGAAACAACGGCGACGCCGAGCGGCGCAAGCGCCTTGAGATAGAACGCCTTGCTGGCGGCAAAGTCGCTGACGCCGAATTTCACGTGATCGAACATGCATGCTCCTATGTCTTGTGTCGTGCGGACTGCCGCGGCAGCGTACTTCTTCTGCGCATTCCTGTCGCAGAGGTGGGAATCAGGCCGACCAGTGCCAGCGCAGCCCCAGCGGCAGGTGCGCCGGCCCGAACACGAAGTGCAGCACGCGCCGGTGCCCCGGCGAACGCGCCTTCGACGACGCATGCAGCAGCAGCGGCCGCATCGCCAACACGCCGCCGCGCGGCACCGGGCAGTCGATCGCGCGGAACTCGCCGCGCCGGCTCGCCAGCATGCCGTCGCTGATCAGGCCCAGCGCCTGCGAGCGCGGCACCACGCGCAGCGGGCCGTTGTCGGCGCCGCAGTCGTCGAGGTGCAGACGCACGGCCACCAGCGAGGCCAGCACCTCATGCGGCGGCTGCACGTAGGTGACGCCTTCCTTCTCCGACCAGCCGGTGAGGCCGAGGGCCTCGACACGTTCGTGCACCGGGATGCTCAGGTCCTGGTGCAGCGAGACCAGCCAGTTGCGCTCGGGCGACTTGTCGAACAGCGTGCATTGCACTGCCGCCGCACGGGCCGGCAGCAGCGGCGCCACCGCCGCGTGGTTGCGCAGCCGGCCGGCCAGCGCCGCGCACCAGGGCTGGTCGAGCAGCCGGCGGCTGCCGGCCGAATCGAGCGGCACGCCGGCCAGCGCCTCGATGGCGGCGTCGCAGCCCGCGCCGTCGAGCACGCCTTCGACGATCGCAAAGCCCTGGTCATCGAACGAAGCAGGTGTCATGGAGCCGGTGTCTGGACAAGTCTTGATGCAGGGCAAGACCTTGTTGCGCCAGGCCCGTTAGCGTCACGGCCTGTTCGTACCGAGCGCGCGCCTGCCATGTCTGAAGAGTCCCGTCCCATCCCGGAGTATCCGGCCGTCGAGCCCGCGCTGCAGCCGCTGCTGGCGCGCAGCGGGTTGAAGCCGCTGCGGCTGCAGGGCCGCGAGCTGCTGCCCATCGTGCAGGGCGGCATGGGCGTGGGCGTGTCGGCGCACCGGCTGGCCGGCAGCGTCGCGGCCGAGGGCGGCGTGGGCACGCTGTCGTCGGTGGACCTGCGCCGCCATCACCCCGACCTGATGGAGCGCACGCGCGGCCTCGGCGTGGGCGAGGCCGCCAAGCAGGCGATCGACGAGGCCAACCTCGTGGCACTGGAGCGCGAGATCGGCCTGGCCCGCAAGCTCTCTCAAGGCCGCGGCCTGATCGCGATGAACGTGATGCGCGCGGTGAGCGAATACGCCCGCTACGTGAAGCGCTCGCTCGAATGCGGCATCGATGCGGTGGTGGTCGGTGCCGGCCTGCCGCTCGACCTGCCCGAGCTGGCGGCCGACCATCCGAAGGCGGCGCTGGTGCCCATCCTGTCGGATGCGCGCGGCGTGCAGCTGGTGGTGCGCAAATGGGAGCGCAAGAAGCGCATGCCCGATGCGATCGTGATCGAGCATCCCGGCCTGGCCGGCGGCCACCTCGGTGCCGCCAAGGTGGAAGACGTGCACGACCCGCGCTTCGACTTCGAGCGCGTGATCCCCGAGACGGTGGCCTTCCTGCGCTCGGCCGGCGTCGAGCGCGAGGTGCCGGTCATCGCGGCCGGCGGCGTGCGCAGCTTCGAGGACATCCAGCGCCTGCAGGCGTTGGGCGCGGCCGGCGTGCAGCTGGGCACGCCCTTCGCGGTGACGACCGAGGGCGATGCGCATCCCGAGTTCAAGCGCGTGCTCGCCGAGGCCAGGGACGAAGACGTGATCGAGTTCACCAGCGTGGCCGGCCTGCCGGCACGCGCGGTGGCCACGCCCTGGCTCAAGGCCTATCTCAAGATCGAGCACAAGCTGCAGGCGGTGGCCCATGTGAAGGCGCGCTGCACCAAGGCCTTCGACTGCCTGGCCCAATGCGGCTTGCGCGACGGCAAGGTGGGCTGGGGCCAGTTCTGCATCGATCAGCAACTGGCGGCGGCGCTCAAGGGCGACCTCAAGGGCGGCCTGTTCTTCCGCGGCGCGGGCAGCCTGCCGTTCGGCGCGCAGATCCGCAGCGTGCGCGAGCTGATCGAGCGCCTGCTCGGCGGCGGCGAGCCGCAGCCCGCGGCGGCGTGAGGGACGCGGCGGCGCGCTGGCATCCCGCGTGGCTGCTGGCGGCGCCGCATCGGCTGGCGTTCTTCGCCGCGGCGCTGATGCTGGGCATCAGCGCGCTGTGGTGGGCCACGGTGTTGCTGCTTGCGACGCAGGGCGTGCTGCTGCCCTGGGCCGTGTCGCCCGGCTTGGCCCATGCGCTGTTGATGGGCTACGGCTTCATGCCGCTGTTCTTCACCGGCTTCCTGTTCACCGCGGGGCCGCGCTGGCTGCAGGTGGCAGGGCCCACTGCGCAAGCGCTCCGGCTGCCGGTGGGCGCGATGCTCGCCGGCTGGGCGGTGTTCCTGTTCGGCGTGCATTGGCATGCGTTCCTCGCCGGCGTGGGGGCCGGCGTGGCGGCGCTGGGCTGGTCGGCGCTGACGCTGCGTTTCGTCGGCCTGCTGCGCACCAGCGAAGCGGCCGACCGCACGCATGCACACGTGGTCGCGGTGGCCTGCTGCGCCGGGGCGCTGCTGTTGTGGTCGGCCGCCGCCGGCCTGCTGATCGACCAGGCGCCGTGGGTGCGCAGCACCGTGCAGGCCGGGCTGTGGGGCTGCATGGCGGTGGTGTACGTGGCGGTCTCGCACCGGATGATCCCGTTCTTCACCGCCAGTGCGCTGCCGGTGCTCGATGCGTGGCGGCCGATGTGGCTGCTGTGGACGCTGGTGGCCGCGCTGGTGTTCGAGGTGCCGTTCGTGGTGGCCGAGCTGTGGTGGTGGCCGCTGCCGGCGGCGCTGCGCTGGCTGCAGGTGGCGGTGGAGCTGCCGGTGAGTGCGCTGCTGCTGTGGCTGGCCTGGCGTTGGGGCCTTGTGCAGAGCCTGAAGATCCGGCTGCTCGCGATGCTGCACCTGGGCTTCGTGTGGCTGGGGCTGGCGTATGCGCTGGCCGCCGTGTCGCACGCGTTGATCGCGCTCACCGGCGGCACGCTGTCACTCGGCCTGGCGCCGCTGCATGCGCTGACCATCGGCTTCCTCGGCTCCACGCTGGTCGCGATGGCCACGCGGGTGAGCTGCGGCCATGGCGGCCGCACGCTGGCGGCCGACGATTTCGTCTGGCGCCTGTTCTGGCTGCTGCAGCTGGCGGCGGTGGCGCGGGTGGCGGCGGCCTTGTGGGCGGCGGGCACGGCGGTATTGATCCCGCTGGCCGCGCTGGCCTGGGCCGCGAGCATGGTGGCCTGGGCGCTGCGCTACGGGCGCTGGTTCGTTCAGCCGCGCGCCGACGGCCGGCCCGGTTGAGATGACACGGGCATACACGACGCAGGCATGACAAAGCCGCCGAGGCCCTTGCGGATCTCGGCGGCTTTGTTGGAGAGGACCGGCCGTTTACTTCGCGGCGGCGGTGTCCTTGGCGGCGCTGGCCTTCTTGCCGTGGTGGCGGCTGGCCTTGGCGTGCTTCTTGGCGCCGGCCTTCTTGCCGGCGGCGGTGGGTTCCTTGGCCATCGTGGCGTCGGCGCCTTGGGCCTGCTGCGACTTCAGCTCCTGCGCATGCTTCTCGACCGCGGCCGCCTTGGCCGGATCGGTGCTCACGCTGACGCCGGTGTCGGCGGCGGCTTGGGCGAAGGCGGCGCCGGTGGACAGCGCGGCAACGAGGAGAGCGAGGGTGACCTTTTTCATTGAGAACCTCCTTGGTTGAGTGCGAAACAAGGTACGGGCTCAACGAGCCGGCGCGCCGATCTGATGACAGCCGGTGCAATTTGAAACAAGCGCGAAGGCAGAATGCGCGCCTGTCCTGGCTTTGAAGGTTCCCGATGAAGCACCTGCTTGCGGCCCTGTGGGCCGTCACCGTCACTGTCACCGCCGCGCTCCCGGCCCAGGCCCAGGTGGCCGTGGTGCCGCAGGCCGACCATGGCGCGATGTTGGCCAGCGCGGATGCGAAGCTCGCAGCCAACAAGCGGCTGGTCTACGACTTCTGGCGCGAGGTGTTCGAGGCAGGGCACATGGACCTGGCGCCGAAGTACATGGCCGAGAGCTATGTGCAGCACAACCCCAACGTGCCGACGGGCCGCCAGGCCTTCATCGATTTCTTTTCGGCCCACGTGAAGCCCAAGGCTATCCAGGAGCGGGTACAGGCGCCGCTGGTGGCCATCACCGCCGAGGGCGACCGCGTGATCCTCAGCTTCGCGCGCGAGCTGGCCGATCCGAAGGATGCGGCGAAGAAGTACACCACCACGTGGTTCGACATGTTCCGCATCGAGAACGGCAGGATCGCGGAACACTGGGATCCGGCGGAGCGGCGCTGAGGGGTTTCATCCCATTGCGTCTGCCGCCAGCGCCTGCTCCACCCAGCGGGCGAACGCCAGCACCTCTTCTCGCTCTTTCGCCTGGTCCGACAGCACGAGGTGATACGCCAGCCCCTCGGCGCGGTGCGCCGGCAGCAGCACCTCGAGCTGGCCCGCGCGCAGCAGCGGCAGCAGCTGCGGCACGCGGCCGATGGCCACGCCGGCGCCTTCGGCCGCGGCCTTCACGAGATGCTCGTAGTGCGAGAACTGGAACACCGGCTGGCCCGCGGGACGGGTCAGGCCGAAGTGCCGGTACCAGTGGGTCCACGACATCCACGCCACGCGCTCGATCGGATGGTGGAACACCAGCAGCGGCAGCCTGAGCAAGTCAGCCGGCTCGTGCACCTGCCGCGCCAGCGCGGGTGAGGCCACCAGCATCAGCTGCTCCTGCATCAGCAGCCGCCAATCGGCCGGCACCTGGCCCGGCCTGCCCAGGCGCAGCGCGAGGTCGATGCCTTCGCGTTCGAGCACGAGATTGGCTTCGGAGGCATCGATGCGCACGTCGATGTCGGGATGCGCGGTGCAGAAGGCCGGCAGGCGCGGCGCGAGCCACAGCGAGGCGAACGAGGGTGCGGCGCTGACCGAGACGGTGCGGCGGTCGGCCTGCACCAGCTGCTGCAGCGCGGCCTCCAGGCTTTGCAAGGCGTCGCTCACCGCTTCATGCAGGCGGCGGCCTTCGGGCGTGAGGCTGAGGCCGCGCGGCCCGCGGGAGAACACCGGCCGGCCGATGGTTTCCTCGAGCTGCTTCACCTGCTTGCTGACCGCGCCTTGCGTCAGGCTCAGTTCGTCGGCCGCCGCGGTGACGTTGAGGTGGCGCGCCGCGGCCTCGAAGCCGCGCAGGGCGTCGAGCGACAGCGAGCGGAGCAGGCGGGCGGCGGCGGTGTCGGGGCGCGGCATGACGGCGTGGAATGGCGGCGATGACGAGGTTTCGTACCGCAGCAGTGCGGCCTTGCCGATGATGCCTCACACCGCAACTGAACGAGGCAACGCGATGACCGCACTGGTGACGATGGACAAGGAGGGGCCGCACGTCGTGCTGACGCTGAACCGGCCCGGCAAGCTCAATGCGCTGAGCTATGCGCTGATCGACGAGTTGATGGCCCAGCTCGACGCGATCGAGGCCGACGATGCCGTACGCGCCGTGGTGCTCACCGGCGCGGGCGACAAGGCCTTCAGCGCCGGGGCAGACATCGCGGGCTTTGCGCCCGACATCGAGGCGTCGCCCGAGACGGCGATGCGCCGCTTCGTGCAGCGCGGGCAGGCGATGACACGGCGCATCGAGGCGTTTCCCAAGCCGGTCATCGCGGCGGTGAATGGCCTGGCCTTCGGCGGCGGCTGCGAGACGGTGGAGGCCTGCGCGCTGGCGCTGGCCGCCGAGCACGCCACCTTTGCCAAGCCGGAGATCGCGCTCGGCTTCCCGCCGCCCTTCGGCGGCACGCAGCGGCTGCCGCGGCACATCGGCCGCAAGCGCGCGCTCGAGATGGTGTTGACCGGCGATGCGATCGGCGCGGTGCGTGCGCAGGCCATCGGCCTGGTCAACGGCGTGTCGCCGCGCGGCAGCCTGATCGACGACTGTCTCGGCCTCGCGCAGCGGATCACGCGCCACTCGGCGGTGTCGGTCACCGCCTCGCTGCGCGCAGTGACGCGCGGCCTCAACCTGCCGATCGACGAGGCGCTGCAGGTCGAGGCGGCGCAGTTCATGATCGCCGCCGCCTCGGAAGAGGCGCGGCAGCGCGTGCGCGCCTTCGTCGAGCGGCGCCGCACGGCTTGACGCTGGGTCAGAACGCCGGGCAGCTCAGCCCGGTGAGCGTGGTGTCGGGGAAGCTGTTGTTGCTCCAGCCGCTCACCGTGCCGCAGTTGCCGCTGTTCCAGGCGGGGTTCTGGCTGCCGCTGGAGTTGATGAAGTTCACCCGGTTGCCGCTCACGGTGATGTTGGAGCAACTGGCACCGTACTGCGCCCAGACGTACAGGCCCACGTTGGTCCACGAGGCCTGCTTGGCCTGCACCTTGTTGCTGAGCACCTGGATGCCGTGGCCGCCCGCCACCGCGATGCCGTACTGGCCGGGGTCGACCAGCGTGTTGTTGCGGGCGATGATGTTGCCGTTGCGGTCGTTCAGCGAACTGCCGCCCAGCTGGCCCAGCATCAATCCACCGCCGGTGGTGCTGGGGCCGCCGCCCTGCAGGCAGTTGTTCTCGACGATCAGCGGGTCGCTGGCATCCGAGCGGTTCTGGTTGATCGCGATCAGGTCTTCGGGGTTGCTCTTGCCGGGCTCGTTGCGGCCGATGTTGCCCGAGATGCGCGAATGGCCGCCCACGCTGATGAACATCGGGAAGGTGCCGCTCTTCGCGTTCTTGAAGCGGTTGTTGGTCACGGCGATGGAGGTGGATTCCACCGCCAGCACCGCATGGCCCGAGGTGTTCTCGAAGTAGCTGCCGTCGATGGTGACGCTGCTGCTGCCGTCGATGCGGATGCCATCGTCGCCGCAGCTCACGAAAGTGGCGTTGCGCACCGTGATGTTCTGCGAGTTGCTGATCTGCAGGCAGCGGCCGGTGCCGTTGGAGAAGCTGCGGCCATCGATCACGGTGCCGTTCTGGCCGCTGATGTAGACCGTCTGCCCCGACGCGGCCGGCACGAACTTGAAGCGGTCCATGTTGCCGGCGCCGTAGCTGCCGCGCACGATCAGGTACACGTCGTGCACGCCGGCGATCGCGTTCACCGTGGTGCTCTGGTCGGTGAGGGTGCCCCAGCTGCCGGTGGCGCCCACGGTCAGCGTGCCCAGCACCTGGCCGTTGAGCGCATCGACGCGCACCTCGATCTTCTGCCCGGCATAGGCGGCCGGCACGCCGATGTGGGCGGTGAAGGTGGCGGCGCCGCTGCTCGCGAAGTCGACGCCGGCGTATTTCATCCACTTGCCGTTGTCGAGGTAGCCCACCGTGTTGCCGTCGACGCCGATGCCACCCGATTGCGCATCGAAGCTGGAGGCGATGGTGTTGGTGAAGGCGCTGCGGGCGGCGAAGGCCGGCGCGTGCATGGCTGCGAGCGGCGCGATGGCGCAGCCGAGCACGAAGGTGCGGAGCAAGGTGGTCACGTGAAAGGTCTCCCTGAGCAAGGGCTCGATTCTCGGGAGACTCCCGGCGAAAGTTCCTTCGCCGGGGGTGACAAGGGGGTGACAAGTCAGCCCGGGTGGCGTCCTTGCAGGGCGGCGCGCAGCATGCCGATCGCGAACCAGGCGATCGCGAGCGCATGGCCGGCGCCGGCCGTGGCCAGCAGCACCGGATGCTGGAAGCCGGTGGCCGCGATGCGCAGCAGCAGGCTGGCGCTGAGCAGCCAGGCGGGCCAGCGCAGCCACGCGGCATAGCGTGGCCGCACGCCGGTGAGCGCGGGCAGGATGATCGGCGCATGGCCGAACACCATCGAGAACACGAAGCCGAGCAGCAGCGCATGCCAGGCCGGCCCGGCCGAGGCCATGAAGAGCCAGCGCCCCAGCGAGCCGAGCAGCCCTCCGACCAGCAGCCACACATAGCCCAGCGTCAGCGCCTGCGCGGTGAGGCCGCGCCATTCGGGCGCCGACCATTGGCGCGGCGCGAAGTCGTGCGCCAGCAGCCACAGCGCGAGCAGCGTCCCGCCGATCCAGAACAGCAGCATCGGCGTGTCGACCCAAGCCCATTGCGGCAACTCGAACGCCGTGTTCACCAGCGCCAGCACCACCGCGGCTGGCACCAGGCCCACGCCCAGGCCGAACCAGCGCCGCGCCATCGGCGACAGGTGCACGAAGTTCATCAGCTCGCGCCGTTCGCCGGCGATGGTGAGCAGCAGGAAACCCATCCACGCCGGCAACGCCTCGTGCGCGAGCCCGCCCTGCAGCCACAGCACCAGCCCCAGGCACCAGCAGGCCGCGCCCAGCATCTCGATCGCCATCGGCAGCGACCATGCACGCGTGGAGCCGGCCCAGGCATACAAGCCCAGCAGCCCGAGCGCGGCGGCAAGCCAGAGCCACAGCGGCAGCTCGATCGCGGCGCCGCCCCAGGCCAGCAGCCCGCCCACCGCGGCCAGCAGCGGCACCAGCAGGCCTAGCGGCTGGCGCAGCGCCACGGCGCGCTCCAGCGAGATCAGGCTGCCGAAGAAGCCGCTGACCATCAGCACGCCATGGAAGGCCAGTGCCGGGCCGGTGGGGCCGGGCAGGCCGAGGCGGGCCATGCCGCCGGCCAGGCCGAACACCAGGTTCAGCGCGGCCAGTGCCGCACACAGCGCCACCGCCGCATGCCAGCCGCGGCGCGCGGTGCCGGCGGGCAGCGCGGCGCTCACCATCCGAAGCTCCGGCGCAGCGGCTCGGCCATGCGATCGGGCGTCCACTGCTGGTCCCAGTCCATCAGCACCTCCACTTCAGTGGCCGGCGGGCACACGGCGCGCACCGCCTGCTCGGCCTCTTCGATCATCAGCTCGCTCATCGGGCAGGTGGCGCTGGTGGGGATCAGCGTCACGCGAACCTGGCCCGGCGCGATGTCGATGCGGTCGACCAGGCCGAGCGCGACGATGCTGTGGCCGATCTCGGGGTCGGCCACGCGGGCCAGGGCCTGGCGGAGGGTGTCTTCGTCCATCGGCCGATGCTAGTAGGGTTGAAAACCCTATTGCAACCATTTGAGAGCGAGACAACACGAAGAAGCTTGACGCCACGCAATTCCGACTTCGCGGGGGCACGGCTAGAGTCCCTGGGCTCTTCCGGATGCCCATGCAGTCCTCCAATCAGATCCCCCGAAAGCCCGACCTGGTGTGCCCCGCCGGCTCGCTGCGTGCGCTGCAGCTGGCAGTGGATGCCGGGGCCGACGCCGTCTACCTCGGCCTGAAGAACGCCACCAACGCGCGCAACTTCGCCGGCCTCAACTTCGACGATGCGCAGCTGCGCGAAGGCGTGGCCTATGCGCATACGCGCCGCCGCCAGGTGCTGATGGCGCTGAACACCTATGCCGACGCGCGCGATCCCGCGCCCTGGTACCGGGCGGTGGATGCGGCGGCGGCCTTCGGTGCCGATGCGCTGATCGTGGCCGACACCGCGGTGATGGCCTATGCCCGCCGCGAGCATCCCGAGCTGCGGCTGCATCTCTCGGTGCAGGCCTCGGCCACCAGCTACGAGGCGATCGAGTTCTACCGCGAGCAATACGGCATCCAGCGCGCGGTGCTGCCGCGGGTGCTCACGCTGTCGCAGGTGGGCCATGTGCTGCGCCACACCCGAGCCGAGATCGAGGTGTTCGGCTTCGGCAGCCTGTGCGTGATGGTGGAAGGCCGCTGCGCACTGTCGTCGTATGCCACCGGGCAGTCGCCCAACAACGCCGGCGTGTGCTCGCCGCCATCGGCCGTGCGCTGGCACGACACGCCGGCCGGCGTGGAGGCTCGGCTCAACGGCCTGCTGATCGACCGCTATGCGCCCGACGAGCCGCGCGGCTACCCCACGCTGTGCAAGGGCCGCTTCGAGGTGGACGGCCAGCGCGACTATGCGCTGGAAGAGCCCACCAGCCTGAACACGCTGGCCATCCTGCCCGAGCTGATGCAGATGGGCGTCAGCGCGGTCAAGATCGAAGGCCGGCAGCGCAGCCCGGCCTATGTGGAGCAGGTCACCCGCGTATGGCGCCAGGCCATCGACGCCGCCCATGCGCAACCGGCCCGCTTCAGCCCGCAGCCCGCATGGACCGCGGCGCTCGGCCGCCTGGCCGAAGGACAGCAGCACACGCTGGGCGCCTACGACCGGCCCTGGCGCTGACAGAAGACTCCGGACGAGATGGATCCCAACGACACCCGCATCGCGCTGACGGTCGGCCCGGTGCTGTATTACTGGCCGCGCGAGACGCTGCTGCACTTCTACGCGAACATGGCCGATTCGGCCGCCGACACCCTCGTGCTCGGCGAGACGGTGTGCGAACGCCGGCACGAGATGAAGCCACAAGACTGGCTGGCGCTGGCGCGCGACCTCAAGGCCGCCGGCAAGGACGTGGTGCTGGCCACGCAGGTGCTGGTCGAATCCGAGGCCGACCTGCGGCTGCTGAGGCGCACGGCCGAGCAGCGCGAGTTCCTCGTCGAGGCGGGCGATGCCTCGGCGCTGCGCCTGCTCGCGCTGGCCGACGCGCCCTTCGTGCTCGGGCCGCACATCAACATCTACAGCCGGCCGGCACTGCAGGAGCATGCGCGGCTGGGGGCGGTGCGCTGGGTGGCGCCGGTGGAGCAGTCGCTCGATGCGGTGGCGCTGATCAATCCGCCGGCCGATCCGGTGCGGCGCATCGATGGTGACGGGCAGCCGATCGCGACCGAGGTGTTCGGCTTCGGCCGCATGCCGCTGGCCTTCTCGGCGCGCTGCTTCACCGCGCGCCATCACCGCCTCAGCAAGGACCAGTGCGACTTCCGCTGCCGCGACGATGCCGACGGCCTGCTGCTGAGCACCACCGATCACCAGCCCTTCCTCGTGCTGAACGGCATCCAGACGCAATCGGCCGCGCAGCAGTGCCTGATCGGCGATCGCGCGGCGCTGCTGGCGGCCGGCGTGTCGCGGCTGCGGCTGTCGCCGTGTTCGCAGCGGTTCGACGAGGTGGTGGCCTGGTTCGAGCGCGTGATGAACGAGGGCACCTCGCCCGATGCGGCACTGGTGGCGCTCGATGCCCTGAGCCTCCCCGGCGGGCTGGCCAACGGCTTTGCGCACCGCCATGCCGGGCTGGACTGGAGCCGCTGATCATGATCGCCGAGACGCTCGCCGCCCGCCTGAAGCCTTTGCTGCAACGTTTGCCGATGCATCCGCCGGCCATGGCGCTCTCGCTGGCGCTGAACCGGCTGCTGCTCAAGCGCCTGCCGGCCGATGCCCGCGCGGCGCTGTCGAACCGGCCGGTGGAGGTGTCGGTCACCGATCTCGGCCTGCGGCTGCGCCTGCAGCTGGGGGCGGCCGGCTTCGCGCCGGCCGCCGCACGGGTCGAGCCGGTGCTGCGCATCGCTGCGGCCGTGCCGGCCTACTGGCGCCTGCTGCGCGGCGAAGACGATGCCGACCGCCTGTTCTTCGAGCGCGCGCTCGTGATGGAAGGCGACACCGAGATGGGGCTGGTGCTGAAGAACACGCTCGACGCTATCGGCCCCCTGGTTCCATAGTGTTTCGGGCACGCTGATTGCGTGAATCTCCCTGCGGCGCGCCCGCGCGCCGGACGAGACCCAGGGAGACGGCATGAACGACAAGACCCATGCAGGGGCGGCCTTCGCGCTGATGCACGAGATGGCCATCGATGCGCCTGCGCTCGAGCGGCGCAAGAAGATCGTCGGCATCGAGGCCGCCGACCTCGGGCGCATCGCGGAGCTCAAGGACCTGGTGCTCTCCAAGCTGGAGGCCTACACCGATACGTTCTTCGACCATCTGGCCGGCCTGGAAGAGGCGCGGCCGCTGCTGAGCAACCGCACGGCGCTGGACCGCGCCCGCCTGCTCAAGAAGCAGCACCTGGCCGGGCTGGTCGACGGGCGCTACGACATGGAATACGCCGAGCAGCGCATCGAGCTCGCGATGCTCTATGCGCGCGCCAACCTCACGCCGCCGGTGTTCCTGGCGGCCTACCACCACCTGCTGCAGCAGATCGGCCGCGACGTGATGACCCATTTCCCGGCCACGCCGGTCGAGGCCTTCGAGAACTTCATGTCGCTGAAGAAGGTGGCCTTCTTCGACATCGGCCTGAGCGTCGACGTGCTGGTCTACGAGCGCGAGCGGGTGATACGGCAGCAGCAGGAGGCGATCCGCGAGCTCTCCACGCCGGTGCTGCAGATCCGCGACCGCCTGATGCTGCTGCCGATCATCGGCGTGATCGACACGCACCGCGCACGGCTGATCACCGACAACCTGCTGAAGGCCATCCGCGCCAACCGGGTCAAGGTGGTGGTGATGGACGTCACCGGCGTCGCCACCATCGATTCGCGCGTGGCCAACCACATCATGCAGACGGTGGCGGCCGCCCGTCTGATGGGCGCCACCGTCATCGTCACCGGCATCAGCTCGGAGGTGGCGCAGTCGCTGGTGGCGCTGGGCATCGAACTCACCAAGCTCAACACCGTGGGCGACCTGCAGGGCGGGCTCGAGGAAGCCGAGCGGCTGCTGGGCCTGCGCGTCGTGCAGGCCGAGACACCTGCCGCGTCCGTGCTGGTGCGGAGGTGAGGCCATGTCGGTGCCCATCCTCAAGCAGGGCGAGGTGCTGATCGCCTCGATCCAGTCGATGCTGTCCGACCAGGACCTGGTCGACCTGCGCGAGGCGTTCGCGCAGCAGATCGGCCGCTACCGCAGCCGCGGCATCGTGATCGACGTGACCGCGCTCGACGTGCTCGATTCATTTGCCACGCGCACGCTGCGCGCGATCGCCTACACCGCGAAGCTGCGCGGCGCCAACGCGGTGGTGGTGGGCATCCAGCCCGAGGTGGCGTTCGCGATGGTGCAACTGGGCTTGACGCTCGACGACGTGGCCACGGCGCTCGACCTGGAAGAAGGGCTGGAGCACCTGGCCGGCGTGATGGGCGCGGGGGCCGCGCATGACGGCTGAGCTGGTCGTGCCGATCGAGCGCGAGGCCGACATCGTCGCGGCGCGCCAGAAGAGCCGGGAGCTCGCGGCCTCGGTGGGCTTCGGCAGCACCGACCAGACCATCATCGCGCTGGCCGTCTCCGAGATCGCACGCAACATCGTCAGCTATGCGCAGCGCGGCGAGATCTCGTTCACCGCGTATCCCGGCCCCGGCCGGCGCGGGCTGGAGATCGTGGCGCGCGACCAGGGCCCCGGCATCGACAACATCGAGCTCGCGATGCGCGACGGCTACTCCACCGCGCGCAGCCTCGGCATGGGCCTGCCCGGCGCCCGGCGCGTGATGGACGACTTCGAGATCGTGTCGGTGGTGGGGCAGGGCACGACCGTCACGATGAGGAAGTGGCTGCCATGAGCGCGCTCGTCGACTGGGGCTGGGCCGGCACCGCGCTGGCGGGCGAGTCGGGCGACCTGCACGTGGTGGTGCCGTTCGACGGCGGCGTGCTGGCCGCGCTGATCGATGGCCTGGGCCATGGCCCCGAAGCGGCCGCGGCTGCGCGGGCGGCCGTGCCGGTGCTCGAGGAAAGCGCGGCCGAGCCGGTGGAAGAGCTGCTGCGCCGTTGCCATGCCGCGCTGCGCCCCACCCGCGGCGCCGCGATGAGCCTGGCCTCGTTCGACCGGGCTTCCGGCTCGATGACCTGGGCCAGCGTGGGCAACGTCGACGGTGTGCTGCTGCGGGCTTCCGGCAGCGGCACGCGCTCCGACGAGGCGATCACGATGCGCGGTGGCGTGGTCGGCTACCAGCTGCCGCCGCTGCGCGTGAACACGCTGCTGCTGGAACCCGGCGACACGCTGGTGATGGTGACCGACGGCATCCGCACCGATTTCAGCGCCGGCGAGGACATCGACCGCCCGCCGTCCGATTGCGCGCAGGCCATCCTGCAGCGCTACGGCAAGGGCACCGACGACGCCCACGTGCTGGTGGTGCGCTACCTCGGCAGGGTGGAAGCATGAGCGAGCAGCTGCAGCGCCTGCGACAGGAATACGCCGCCGGCCTGCAGGCCTACCTGCTGCAGGGCGGCGAAGGCGCGCTGAGCCAGGCCTACGAGCTGGGCCGGCGCGCGCTGGTCGAGGGGCTGGGCGTGCTCGACATGGCGGCGCTGCACAGCGCGGCCATCGACAGCCTGGTGCTGTCGGCGGCGGCCGCCGACCGCGGCCGCTTCGCGCATGCCGCGGCCGAATACTTCAGCGAGCTGCTGTCGCCGTTCGAGATGTCGTTCCGCGGCTACCGCATGGCCAACGAAGACCTGCAGCGGCTCAACGAGGCCTTGCGCCACCAGAAGGCCGAGCTCGAGAACGTGAACCACGAGCTGGAGTCGTTCAGCTATTCGGTGTCGCACGACCTGCGGGCGCCGCTGCGCGCGATCGATGGCTTCGGCCAGCTGCTGGTGGAGCACAGCGGCGAGCGGCTCGACGGCGAGAGCAAACGCTACCTGCGCTTCATGCGCGACGCCACCGCGCGCATGGCCCAGCTGATCGAGGACCTGCTGAGCCTGGCCAAGGTCACCCGCGGCGAGATGGTGCGGACAGAGGTGGACCTCACCGCGCTGGCGCGCAGCATCGCCGACCGGCTGCACACGGCTGCCCCCGGGCGCAGCGTGGAGTTCGCGATCGAGCCGGGTGTGCGTGCCTGGGGCGACCTGCGGCTGCTGGCCGTGCTGCTCGAGAACCTGCTCGGCAACGCGTGGAAGTTCACCTCGAAGCGGGGGGATGCGCGCATCGAGTTCGGCCACCGGCGTGAGCCGGGGCGCACGGTGTACTTCGTGCGCGACAACGGCGCCGGCTTCGACATGGCGCGCGCCTCCCGGCTGTTCACCGCCTTCTCGCGCTTGCATTCGGCCGACGACTTCGAAGGCACCGGGATCGGGCTGGCCACCGTGCAGCGCATCGTGCACCGCCATGGCGGGCAGATCTGGGCCGAGGCGCAGCCCGGCCAGGGCGCCACCTTCTTCTTCACGCTGAGCCAGCCGCCGGCGTCATGACGCAGCGCGTGCGGGTGCCGGTGCGCGACGAGTCCGACCTCGTGGTGGCCCGCCGCTGTGTGCGCGAAGCATGCACACGGCAGGGACTGTCGTCCACCGCGACCGAGGCGCTGGCCATTGCCGCCACCGAGATCGCGCGCAACATGCTGGCGCATGCGCTGGGTGGCGCACTGTGGGTCGAGCCCTTGCGCGAACGCTCGCGGCATGGTGTGGGCGTGACCGCGATGGACGATGGCCCCGGCATCCCCGACATCGCACGGGCGATGCAGGACGGCTACTCCACCGCGGGCACGCTGGGCCTGGGCCTGCCGGGTGCCAAGCGGCTGGTCGACGAATTCGAGATCGAATCCGAGCCGGGCCGCGGCACCACGGTGCGGCTGAGGCAGTGGGCGCCCCGCAAGGCGCCCACCTGACACAGGGCGGGAACAGGCTTACTTGCCGTCGCCGTCGGCGTCGCCCGGCATGGCGCGCTCGACCGTGTCCTTCACGCGATGCCAGGCATCGCGGGTCGCGAGCTTGGCGTCATCCCACTTCAGGCGCGACTGGCCCTTGGCCGTGTCCCAGCCGGTGGCGAGGTCGGACTCCACGTCGTTCCAGTCGCGGCCCTCGTACTTCGGATACGAGCTCACGCCATAGCGATAGGCGGGGCCGTAGTCTTCGTAGCTGTAGCCGGTGCTGATGTAGGGCTGGCTGGCGTAGTTGTTGCGCCAGTAGGTGTCTTCGGCGGTCGGGTCGATCATCTCGGCCACGCCCTTGCCGGCCAGGCCACCGGCGATGGCGCCGATGGCGGCACCCACGGCCGTGCCCACCGGGCCGGCCACGGTGCCCGCTGCCGCGCCGGCAGCCAGTCCGCCGGCGACGGCGCCCACGCCGGTGCCGACCGGGTGCGCACCCGGTGCGCCGCTGATCGGGTCGCGGTTGGCGTCGCGGCGCGGTTCGCCCTTGGCGGAAGGTCTGTCTTCGTTCATGTCCATCTCCTGTTGAGAACAACGAGATGGTCATTCCACCCTTGCGGGCGCTCGCCGGACATCAGCGAGCGGCGCGTCTGCGTGTAGGGCGCGGTTGACGCTACTGGCTGTCGCGGAAATTCCCCGGGCTGGTGGCATACCAGCGCTTGAACGCATGCTGCAATGCACTGGGCTCCGAGAAGCCCAGCAGCAGCGCCACCTGCGAGATCGACAGGCCGCGCTTGAGATAGCGCGTGGCGGTTTCGCGCCGCACCTGGTCGAGCAGGTCGCGGAAGCGCTGGCCCGAGGCCTCGAGCGCCAGCTGCAGCCGCCGCGCCGAGAGCTGCAGCGCGGCGGCCACGCTGTGCAGCCCCACGTCTTCGCCCTTGGCCAGCAGCATCGCGATCGCGCAGACCACGCGGTTCTCGATCGGCGCGCCGCGTTCGTGCAACTGCTTCAGCTCCTCGGCCTGCGCACTGAGGAAGTGGTGCAGGTAGCGGTCGGCGGTGCGGAAGGGCAGGTCGAGCGCCGACGCATCGAAGGCCACGCTGTTCTCCATCGCCCAGAACTCCACCGGCACCGGGCCGAAGGCGCGCGCATAGGCCTCGGCGCAGCGCGGGTCGGGGTGCATCATGCGCACCGCCTTCAGCTCGATCTCCACGCCGGTGAAGTTGCGCGCGAACCAGACCGCGAGCGACAGGAAATGCTCGGCGAACCAGCGCGACTCGTAGCGCGGATCGTTGCAGCGGTAGCGGAAACGGGCGGTGCTGCCTTCGACCACGTAGTCGACCTCGTCGGGCTCGGCCACCAGCGCCGCGTACTTGCGCCAATGCTCGATCGCCGAGCGCATCGTCGGGCAGCGCATGCCCAGGTGCGCGACGAAGTGCAGCTTGTTCTCCGGATAGTGCGAATGCAGCTCCAGCGCGATGCCCGGGTTCTGCAGCCGCTGCGACGCGAAGACCCACAGCCGCTCAAGCTGCGACAGCGGCACCCGCGCATCGGGATGGTGGATCGCATCGAGCGCGAGGCCGGTGGCCTGCGCGATCTCGGCGGCCGGCACGCCGCGCCGCATCAGCAGCCGCACCAGCGCGAGCACCGATTCATAGGTGGCGGCCGTGGGCTCGCGCGGCGCACGGTCCCAGGCTTTCATCGGCGGCGGCAGCACGGCGGCGCCGGCTGCGCTAGAAGGAATAACCCATGCTGAGCAGGACGACATACGGATTCAGTCTCGTATCGATCTGGCGTTCGAAGGTGCCGAGGCTGCCGCCGCGCTGGGCGGCGACCTGGCGCACCAGGTTGTCCATCGCTTCGCGGCTGACTGGATCGGTGGGGATCTGGTTCACCGGGTACGGATAGTCATAGAGCACCGGCGACGAGCCGCTGAGCATCGTGTCGCGCGTGATCATCGTGGCCGTGGTGCGCACGTTCACGTAACCCAGCGTAAGGTTGATGTGCAACCTGTCGCTGAGCCGATGCTGCAGGCCGGCGAACACGCCCAGGCCCCACGAGGGCTTCATCTTGATGCTCGTGGGCCCGCCGGTGTAGGCCTCGAGCGCGGGCGTGGCGCGTGCCTCGAAGAAGCGGGTGTAGTTGATGCCGATGCCGAGCGACGGCCGCCATGCCGCATCGAAGTCGTTGAAGTAGCGCTGCAGGATCAGCGTGGGCGGCAGCTGCTTCACGGTGGCCACCTTGCCCAGGTGCGCGATCGTGCCGGTGCCCACCACGTCGTGCTTGAACGGCCACGCCAGCACCAGCCCCTCGATTGCCCAGTGGTCGTCGAGGAACTGGCCCACGCTGCCGAACACCGAGAAGCCGTCGCGCACGTCGACGCGGCTGTTGGCCGGGATGCCGAACGCATCCATGCCCGGCGCCAGCAGCGGCAGGATCGGATGGTCGGTGCTGCGCAGCACCGGCCCGGTGATGTCGCGCGCATCGCTCGACCGGGTGTTGAGATGGATGCCCGCGATGCCCAAGCGGAAGAAGCGCCGCGGGGTTGCCGACGAGGGTGAGCCCTCGTCGCCTTCGGCCGCGGCGCAGGCGCCGGCCGCGAGCAGGCCCAGGAACACGGCCGCGATGCATGCCGCAGCCCGTGCCTTGCCATGTGCTGGCATGTGTTTGTCTCCTCTGGTGGCGCGGCGCGGCGGCCCCGCCGCAAGGCAGGGCCGCCGCGCGCATCAGCTCATATGGCTTGTTCAGGCAGCGAGCGCGGGCTGGGCCGTGGCCTTCGGTGCGCGGTGGCGCAGCTTCAGGCCCAGGCCGAGCAGGCCGGCGCCCATCAGCACGAAGGTCTCGGGCTCGGGCACCGGGGCCGTGGCCACCGTGATGTTGTTGTTCAGCGTGCCGAAGTCGACCGTGCCGACCACGCCCTGCAGGAAGGGCGGCACGCCCAGCGCATTGCCCAGCGTGGTGACGGCGGTGGGCGTGAGGAACAGGCCCGAGGCGTTGAGCGTGCGGTGCGTCGGGTCGACGATGGATTCGGTGAGCGAGTTGATGCTGTAGATCGCGGCGTCATTCGTGGTGCTGCCGCCGATCGTCACGTCGCCGAACAGGGTCTTGCTGGCCACGTCGATGCGGAAATCGCTGAGCGTGATCGTGGTGCTGCCCTTCGTGAGGGTCACACCTGCTGCAGCCTCGGTGTTCAACGAGGACAGCGCATCGCTCGCGTCGAACGAGCCGATGGTCACGGGGAAGGAGAACGCCTGGCCGGGCGTCACGGTCGAAGCCGTGCCGCTGGCGCTGACGCCCACCGAGATCAACGACAGGGTGTTGATCGCGGTGTCGGAAAAGGTCAGCACCGAGCTGCCGCCCGTCACGGTGGAGGCCTGCGCGGCCGGCAGCGCGCCGGCGACGGCGAGGGCCAGTGCCGCGAGTTTCAGCAGGCCGGCTTGGGTGGTACGAATCATTGCTACTCCTCTGACATGGTGGATGGACCAGGGGGAACACCCGCGAGCGGGTCCATCGGCGCGTCGCTGGCGGCGCCACGAAAGGCGCCGCCGAAGGATCGCGATGCGGCTCCATGTCGACAATGATTCGAAGGGGTGGGTGAACATCGCACGTGCGTGCGCGATCACCTGGGTGCACCGGTCCCCCCAACCCTTGGGGGATGGCGGCGCGGCGGGCCCATTTGGGCACGCCGGTTGCGCAGTGAGCGGACGTTACGCGCGCTGCGCCATCGCCTCGCCGAGACGCACGGTGCGCTCGGGCCGCCAGTCGGCATTGAAGCGCAGCGGGCCCTTGGGGAACAGCATCACCACCGTGGATCCGAGCAGGAAGCGGCCCATCTCGTCGCCCTGCTTCAACTGCACCGGCTTGTCGGCATAGGTCCACTCGCGCACGTCCTTCACGCGCGGCGGGTTCACCACGCCATGCCACACGGTCGCCATGCTGCCGACGATGGTGGCGCCCACCAGCACCATCACGAACGGGCCCTGCGCGCCCTCGAACACGCACACCACGCGCTCGTTGCGCGCGAACAGGCCCGGCACGTGCAGCGCCGTGAGCGGGTTCACCGAGAACAGGTCGCCCGGCACGTGGATCATGCGCAGCAGCCGGCCGTCGCACGGCATGTGGATGCGGTGGTAGTCGCGCGGCGCCAGGTAGATGGTGCAGAAGTGGCCGTCGTCGTATTGCGCGGCCAGGCTGCGGTCGCCGCCGACCAGTGCGGTGGTGGAGTAGTGGTGGCCCTTGGCCTGGAACAGCTGGTCGCGCTCGATCGCGCCGTATTGGCTGATCGCGCCGTCGACCGGGCAGATCAGGTCGGCCTGCGCGAGCGGGCGGGCGCCGGCCTTCAGCGGCCGGGTGAAGAACTCGTTGAAGGTCTTGTAATGGGCCGGATCGGGATCGGCTGCCTCGTCCATGCGCACGCCGTAGCGGCCGATGAACCAGCGGATCACCGCCGTGGTCAGCGAGCCGCCCTGGGCCGAGGCCGCCTTGCCGGCCAGGGCGGTGAGCGCCTGTTTCGGCAGCAGGTATTGGTGCAGCACAGCAAAGCGATTGGGCACGGGATGGGTCCTCGGGTTGGGCGCCGAAGTTTATCGGGCCGGACGCCGCGCATTGCTTCGCGCTCTCCGGGTCTCCCGCAGGCCCCGGGCATGCCAAAAGCCGCTAGGCTTGGTCCATCGGCATGGTGCCGGCCTTACCCGGCCGCGGCATGCCGCCACGGGCCGGCGCCCGCTACCCGCGAAGTGCCGGCCGACCGACCCACCTGGCGCCCGACAAAATCAGGCGCGGAGACGACGGATGACTGAGCCCCTGCCGCGGCGCGAGCCCTTGCGCCTGCACGTCCCCGAACCCACCGGGCGACCCGGCCACCCCACCGATTTCTCTTACCTTCACGTCGCGCCTGCCGGCTCCGTGCGCCGCCCGCCCGTTGACGTGGCCCCCGCCGACACCGCCGACCTGACCGACACGCTGATCCGCGTGCTCGATGACGAAGGCCGCGCGGTCGGTCCGTGGAACCCAGAACTGGCCCCCGAGCGGCTGCGCGCCGGCCTGAAGGCGATGATGAAGACGCGCATCTTCGATGCCCGCATGCTGATCGCGCAGCGGCAGAAGAAGATGTCGTTCTACATGCAGAGCCTGGGCGAGGAGGCGATCGGCAGCGCCCATGCGCTGGCGCTGGAGCCGGGCGACATGTGCTTTCCCACCTACCGGCAGCAGAGCCTGCTGCTGGCGCGCGACGACGTATCGATGGTGGAGATGATCTGCCAGCTGCTCTCGAACGAGGCCGATCCGATCAAGGGGCGGCAGCTGCCGGTGATGTATTCGTACAAGCGGGCCGGCTTCTTCACGATCAGCGGCAACCTGGCCACGCAGTTCATCCAGGCGGTGGGCTGGGGCATGGCATCGGCGATCAAGGGCGACACCAAGATCGCGTCGGCCTGGATCGGCGACGGCGCCACCGCCGAGGCCGATTTCCACACCGCGTTGACCTTCGCGCATGTGTACCGCGCGCCGGTGATCCTCAACGTGGTGAACAACCAGTGGGCGATCTCGAGCTTCCAGTCGATCGCGGGCGGCGAGCAGACCACCTTCGCGCAGCGCGGCGTGGGCTGCGGCATCGCATCGCTTCGGGTCGACGGCAACGACTTCCTCGCGGTGTATGCGGCCTCGCGCTGGGCGGCCGAGCGGGCGCGCAGCAACCTGGGGCCGACGCTGATCGAGTGGATCACGTACCGGGCCGGGCCGCATTCGACCTCCGACGATCCGTCGCGCTATCGGCCGGCCGACGATTGGGAGCACTTCCCGCTGGGCGATCCCGTCGCCCGGCTGAAGCAGCACCTGGTCGGACTGGGGGCGTGGTCCGAAGAGGAGCAGGCTGCCACTCAGAAGGCGCTGGAGGCCGAGGTGATCGCGGCGCAGAAAGAGGCCGAGCGGCATGGCTCGCTGGCCGATGGGCATCTGGCGGGGGCAGCTTCGATGTTTGAGGACGTCTACAAGGAGATGCCTTCGCATCTGCGGTCACAGAGGGCTCAGCTGCTGGGAGGTGATCTTGTCTAGGCAAGTGGTTTTTTTAGGGTGGAGCGGGCAAGGCTGCGAGCCCGCTGCGGCGGGGGCGCTGCGGACTTGGCCTCGCCCTGCTGGCGAGGCTTCCCTGCGGTGCTCGGGATCACGGCCTGCGCGGGGAAACTCGCTGCGAGCGCTTTGCGCTCTCCGCTCAGACAGTCCCCGCGGGTCAGTGCTTGATGCGCGCTGCCGCGCGCGGCCGTGCTCCCTGCGCTCCTCGGCGGCGTCCGATGCGCCCCCGCCGCAGCGGGCTCGCAGCCTTGCGGCACGGTGGGTGGCGGGGCACGGAAATACCTCTTGGCTTGCCACCGCTGGTTCTGCAAGGCCGTGGGCAGCCCGGCAGCGGCGGGGCGTATCGTCTGGTGCTGAGCAGCGCAGGACCGAAGGCGGCGCGCGCAGCGCGCATCAAGCACTGACCCGCGGGGACTGTTTGAGCGAAGCGTCCGCAGGGCGCGTAGCGAGTTTCCCCGCGCAAGCCTTCGGTCCGAGCAGCGCAAGGGAGTCGGCCCCGCGGGCCGACCGCCAGACGCTTAGCCCCGCCGCTGCCGGGCTGCCCACGGCCTTGCCGCTCCACCCGCTGCATCTCACCCCAAAGAGAGAGGCCTGAACCCGCCATGGACACCAGAACCAAGACCGTGGTCAAGACCACCTCGATGACGATGATCCAGGCGCTGCGCTCCGCCATGGACGTGATGCTGGAGCGCGACCCCAACGTCGTGATCTTCGGCGAGGACGTGGGCTACTTCGGTGGCGTGTTCCGCTGCACCGAAGGCCTGCAGGCGCGGTACGGCAAGACGCGCGTGTTCGACACGCCGATCTCCGAAGGCGGCATCGTCGGCATCGCCGTGGGCATGGGCGCCTATGGCCTGCGACCGGTGGCCGAGATCCAGTTCGCCGACTACTTCTATCCCGCCTCCGACCAGATCGTGTCGGAGGCCGCGCGCCTGCGCTACCGCTCGGCGGGTGACTTCACCGCGCCGATCACCATCCGCATGCCCTGCGGCGGCGGCATCTACGGCGGGCAGACGCACAGCCAGAGCCCCGAGGCGCTGTTCACGCATGTCTGCGGCCTGCGCACGGTGATGCCCAGCAATCCGTATGACGCCAAGGGCCTGCTGATCTCGGCGATCGAGTGCGACGACCCGGTGATCTTTCTCGAGCCCAAGCGGCTGTACAACGGCCCGTTCGATGGCCACCACGACAAGCCGGTGGTGCCGTGGTCCAGCCATCCGCTCGGCGAGGTGC
>CBIHRS010000011.1:0-139476 GCA_966212505.1 uncultured bacterium | reverse complement strand
TGTGCAGCTCTTCGCCGCCGATGATGATGCCCCAGGGCGAGATGTTGGTGCTGGCATCGGCCGCCTCGAAGTTGCGATAACCCCACCAGTGGCCGATGCCGTTGATGATGCCGGCCGCGGTGATCGGGATCCACAGCATCTGCACCGCCCATACGGTGAGGCCGACGCCGCCGAACAGCAGCAGGTCGAGGATCAGCATCAGGCCCACGCCCTGCCAGGTGAAGCGGCTGTAGAGGTTGCGCTCGATCCAGTCGTTGGGCGTGTTGTGGCCGTACTTGGTCAGGGTTTCCTGGTTCTTGGCTTCGTTGCGGTACAGCTCGGAGCCGGTGAGCAGCACCGTCTTGATGCCGCGGGTCTGCGGGCTGTGCGGGTCGTCTTCGGTCTCGCACTTGGCGTGGTGCTTGCGGTGGATGGCCACCCATTCCTTGGTGACCATGCCGGTGGTCAGCCACAGCCACAGGCGGAAGAAATGCGAGGGGATCGGGTGCAGGTCGAGCGAGCGGTGCGCCTGGCTGCGGTGCAGGAAGATCGTGACCGATGCGATCGTCACATGGGTCATGGCCAGCGTGATCAGCACGATCTGCCACCAGGCGGCATGCAGCACGCCGTGCGACAGCCAGTCCACGGCCGAGTCCCACACCATCGAAAGAACGTTCATTGACCTGCCTTGTTGCAAACCCGAAGCGGGTAAGTTAGGGATTGTAGGAGAGGGGTGCCGGCCGTCTTCACCAAAAACAGCGGCGTTTTGGCTCGCATGTCACCAAGCGTGCCGCGCTTTGAGCGAGATCAAGGCCGGCCGGTTCCCCCGGTGCCTGTACTGTTGCAAATGCAATGCCGGGCGAGGCATCGGCACCTCGCCGCACAAGCTTCGGCCGATATGGGGGTTTCTAGCGTTTTTGCCACACGGCGGCAAAGAAGCCGTCGCTGTGGTGCCGGTGCGGCCACAGCCGCAGGTAGCCCTGGCTGTCCAGCCCGGCGGCCGCTTCCGGCGCCACCTGGGCCTTGGCCAGCACGTCGGCCGCCGGCACCGCCTCGAAATCGGGATGCGCCTGGCCGAAGGCCTGGGCGATCTCCTCGTTCTCGGCCGACAGCAGGCTGCAGGTGGCGTAGACCAGCCGGCCGCCCGGCTTGAGCAGGCGCGCGGCGCTGTCGAGGATGGCCGCCTGTTTTTGCCGCAATTCCTCCACCGCCTGCGGCGACTGGCGCCACTTCAGGTCCGGGTTGCGGCGCAGCGTGCCCAGCCCGGAGCATGGGGCATCGACCAGCACGCGGTCGATCTTGCCGGCCAGGCGCTTGATGCGGTCGTCGCGCTCGTGGGCGATCTGCGCCGGGTACACGTTCGACAGCCCGCTGCGTGCCAGCCGGGGCTTCAACGCATCGAGCCGGTGGCCCGACACGTCGAAGGCATAGAGCCGGCCCGAGTTGCGCATCGCCGCGCCGAGCGCCAGCGTCTTGCCGCCGGCGCCGGCGCAGAAGTCGACCACCATCTCGCCGCGCTTGGGCGCCACCAGCAGCGCGAGCAGCTGGCTGCCTTCGTCCTGCACCTCGACATCGCCGCGCTCGAAGAGCTTGAGCTTGTTGAGCGCGGGCTTGCCCTCGATGCGCAGGCCCCAGGGCGAATACGGCGTGGGCTGGGCGGCGATGCCCTCCTGCGCGAGTTCGGCCTGCACGTCTTCGCGCTTGGCCTTCAGCAGGTTCACGCGCAGGTCCAGCGGCGCCGGTTCGTTGAGGCTGGCGGCCAGAGCGTCGAACTCGGCATCGCCCAGCGTCGCGTGCAAGGGATTGGCCAGCCAGTCGGGCAGGTTGTGGCGCAGCTTGGCCGGCAGCGTGGCGGGATCGACCGCGCGCATGTTGGCCAGCCATTGCTGCTCGTGGGCGCCGAGTGCGCCCTGCAGGAATTTCTCGCTGCCCTGCCAGCCCAGGAGGGCCAGGCGGCGCTCCATCGCGCCGCTGCCGCTCTGCGCAAGGTGCTGGAACAGCAGGCGCCGGCGCAGCACGTTGTAGACCGTCTCGGCCAGGGTGTGGCGCTCGCGCGCGCCAAGGTCGCGGTGCTTGCGGAAGAAGGCCGACACGATGCCGTCGGCCGGGGCATCGAACTTCAACACGCTGCGCAGCAGTTCGGTGCAGAGGTCGAGCAGGGCATTAGGATGCATCGCCGGATTATCCCAAGACCGCACCTTCCGCCCCCGCCACCCGTGTCCGCCTGGTACCGCGCCCTGAAGAGCCGCCCGCTGCTGCTGTCGAGCACGCTGCTCGGGCTGGTGGTCGCATTGGCACTGCCGGCGAGCCTGCGGCCGGTGACCCGCGCGCTGCTCGGCTGGAACGTCGGCGTCTGGATCTTCCTGCCCACGACCGCGTGGATGATGGCGCGGGCCGACCATCACCGGCTGCGCCGCACGGCGCTGCTGCATGCCGAGGGCGCGGTCACGGTGATGGTGATCACGGCCTGCGGCGTGGCGGCGAGCCTGGCGGCCATCGTGCTCGAGCTGTCGCAGGCCAAGGCGGCGAGCGGCGGCGCAGCCGCCTGGCCGCATGCGCTGCTGGCGCTGTCCACCATCGTCGGCTCCTGGCTGATGCTGCCGGTGCTGTTCACGCTCGCCTATGCCAGCCGCTACTACCACCGCGCCGGCGAACCGGGCAGCGGGCTGCTGTTTCCGAGCGTGGCCGACGAAGGAACGCCGCCGGGCTACGCCGATTTCTTCTACTTCTCGATCACGCTGGCGGCCACCTCGCAGACTTCGGACGTGGCCATCACCCACGCCGAGATGCGGCGCTGGGTGACGGCGCAGGCGGTGCTGTCGTTCGCCTTCAACACGATGCTGCTGGCGCTGGCGGTGAACATCGCCGCCGGCCTGCTCTGATCGCGCCTACAGCAGCGAGGCGAGCACGATGTCCCAGCGGGCGCGAGCGAGCTTGACGAAGCCGTCGGGCGTGGGGTGGATCTCGTCGAGCCAGTCGTTCGACGCGCCGGTGCTGCCGGGCTGTGCCGGCGTGAGCAGCCCGCGCTGATCGAGCAGGTAGACGTTGGGCAGCCTGGCCACCAGCGCAGCAAGGCGCTGGTTCAGCGTGTCGATCACCGCACGCGCTTCGACCAGCATCTGCGCATCGCTCAGCCCGGCCTCCTTCAGCGCGGGATAGATCCACGGCCCGCGGCCCACCTTGCTGCCCGCCAGCACGGTGGCGGGCGCCGGCCGCGGCTGCAGGTAGTCGTAGCCATGCAGCACGATGGGCGCAGCGCGTGTCTTGGCACTGCCGGCCGCGTCGCGCAGGCTGACGAAACGGCTGATGCTGTCCATCACGCCGTCGAACACCGCCGAATGGCTCGCCGGCGCCTGCGCCAGAGCCTGCGCCGACCAGGCCGTCCTGACGCCCTGCGCCGCCAGCACCCGGCTGGTGAACAGGTCGGCGAACACGTTCTTCAGGTCGTTGCCGCCGGCCGACAGCAGGATCAGGTCGAAGTCGAACAGGTCGAACATCGCCTTGGTCTGCCGCGCCTGCCGTCCGCTGACCATCTCACGCGCCTCGTCGCCGATGTGCGAGGCATCGACCACCCCGGCGACGAAGGGCGTGCGGATCGCATCCAGCAGGTTGGTGCCGGCCACCGGGATCGGCGTGAACTTGTCGAACCACGAATCGCCCTCGGCGTACAGCAGCCGCTCGAAGCTGCTCTGCTCGATCGCCGACTGCACGACCCGCACGTCGCCGCCGGTGTCCTCGATGCGGTGCAGCGGCTGCCAGCGCAGGTCGGTGCGCGCCTCGATGTCGCGGCGCAGCGGCTGGATGGTGGTGTCGTCGAGAACCGGCATGTCATGCTCCTTGGGCAAACGGCCCACCTGGGCCGCGCCGGCAAGATAGGCGCCGGAATCGCGTGTCGCATCCTCCAACGGAAGGAGGCGGCGAAGGAGCGCGTAGCCTCAGAGCAGGAGCTGCGGCTCCGCACCGGTGTGCGTGACGACACCCTGCTCGATGCGCAGCTCGCCGTGCACGAACCAGCGCACCGCGAGCGGATAGAGGCGATGTTCCATCGCCAGCACGCGGGCCGACAGCGTGGCCTCGGTGTCGCCGGCCAGCACCGGCACCGCGGCCTGGGCCACGATCGGGCCGTGGTCGAGCTCGGGCGTCACGAAGTGCACCGTGGCGCCGGCCAGCTTGCAGCCGGCCTCGATCGCGCGCCGATGGGTGTGCAGCCCGGTGAAGGCCGGCAGCAGCGACGGATGGATGTTCAGCATGCGGCCCTCGTAGCGCTGCACGAAGGCCGCGCCGAGGATGCGCATGAAGCCGGCCAGCACCACGAGGTCAGGCCGGAAGGCATCGATGGCCTGCGCCAGGGCCTCGTCGAACGCCTCGCGCGTGGCAAAAGCCTTGTGGTCGACCGCCACGGTGGCGATGCCGCGCGCCGCGGCGAACTGCAGGCCGCCGGCATCGGGGCGGTTGCTCAGCACCGCGACCACCTCTGCATTCCAGCCTTCCGCCCTCGCCGCCTCGACGATGGCCTCCATGTTGGAGCCTCTGCCGGAAACCAGGATCACGATGCGTTTCATAGACGCGGAAGTGTAGAGCCCCGACAACTACAATCGCTGCCTCACTTTTGCGCACCAATCCATGACTTCCGAAGCCACGCCCGTTCCGCGCACTGCCAAGTCGCGCGTGCTGTCCGGCATGCGCCCCACCGGCGCGCTGCACCTCGGCCACTACCACGGCGCGCTGAAGAACTGGGTGCGGCTGCAGGACGAGTTCGACTGCTTCTACTTCGTGGCCGACTGGCATGCGCTGACCACGCACTACGAAGACCGCGAGGTCATCGAGCGCAACGTCTACGACATGGTGATCGACTGGGTGGCCGCCGGCCTCGACCCCGAGCGCTGCACCATCTTCCTGCAGAGCCGCCTGCCCGAGCATGCCGAGCTGTTCACGCTGCTGGCCATGGGCACGCCGCTGGGCTGGCTCGAGCGCGTGCCGACCTACAAGGACCAGATGGAGAAGCTGAAGGACCGCGACCTCGCGACCTACGGCTTCCTCGGCTACCCGCTGCTGCAGGCGGCCGACATCCTGATCTACAAGGCCGCCTACGTGCCCGTGGGCGAAGACCAGGCCTCGCACGTGGAGCTCACGCGCGAGGTGGCGCGCCGCTTCAACCACCTCTACGGCAAGGTGCCCGGCTTCGAGGCCAAGGTGCAGGCCGCGCTCGCCAAGCTGGGCAAGGACGACGCGCGCTACTTCGAGAAGCAGCGCAAGGCCTTCCAGGAAACCGGCGCGACCGACGCACTCGCCAAGGCCGAGAGCATCCTGCGGAAGGCCGTGGCCGCCGAGGGCTGGACGGCCGACGACGAGGAGCTGCTGCTCGGCCACTTCCGCGGCACCGGCAAGACCATCCTGCCCGAGCCGCAGGTGCTGCTCACCGAGACCAGCAAGCTGCCCGGCCTCGACGGCGAGAAGATGAGCAAGAGCTACGGCAACACCATCGCAATGCGCGAGGAGCCGGCCGTCGTCGAGCAGAAGATCAAGAAGATGCCCACCGACCCGCAGCGCGTGCGCCGCACCGACAAGGGCGACCCCAACCGCTGCCCGGTGTGGCAGTTCCACCAGGTCTATTCCGACCAGGCCACCAAGGACTGGGCGTACCAGGGCTGCACCACCGCCGGCATCGGCTGCCTCGACTGCAAGCAGCCGGTGATCGACGCGGTCAAGAAGGAGCAGGAACCCTGGCGCGAACGCGCCGAGCCCTACCTCACGAACCCGAAGCATGTGCACTGGATCGTCGAGGTGGGCACCGAGCGAGCCCGCAGCGTGGCGCGCGGCACGATGAAGGACGTGCGGGCCGCGATGGGCCTCAACTACTGATTTCGTGGCCGGCATCCACATCACCGACATCGAGGCCGCCATCAACTGGTGGCGCGAGCGCTCGCCCTCGCCCGACGGCATCAGCGCCTGCCGCGAGGTGCGCGCGCTCGCCGAGGTGTATGCGCTGATGGTGTACTACCACGAGGACGAGTGCGACGAAGACACCATGCCGGCCAAGGCGCGCGATGCCTGGCTCGGCTGGTATGCCCACACGCCGGACGCCCCTTGCATCGCGATCTGCTCCACCACGCAGGGTGACGCGGTCTGCAAGGGCTGCGGCCGCACCTTCGACGAGGTGCAGCACTGGCCCGTGTTCAGCCCGGCCGAGAAGCGCGGCGTGTGGCGCCGCATCACGCTCGAAGGCACGGCCTGGCGCTTCAACCGCTATGCCGAGCGCGCCCGCCTGGCCACCGGCACCGACCATCCGCCGGCCGATTCGCTGGCCGCCGCCGACACGGCACGCACCACGGACGCTGCCGCGCGGGGCTCGCGTTGAGCGGCCCCGGCCTGCGCGACAGCGCGCGCCGCATCTTCCCGCTCGCCTGGCCGGTCTTCATCGGCCAGCTCGCGGTGCTGGGCTTCGGCACCACCGACACGGTGCTGCTCGCGCGGCACAGTGCGGTGGACCTGGCCGCGCTGGCGGTGGGCGTCTCGGCCTATGTCACGGTGTTCGTCGGGCTGATGGGCGTGGTGCTGGCCATCGGCCCGATCGTCGGCCAGCTCTATGGCGCACGGCGGCTGCGCGAGGCCGGCGAGCAACTGCACCAGGCGGTGTGGCTGGCGCTGGCGCTCTCGGCGCTGGGCAGCCTGCTGCTGCTGTTTCCGCAGCCCTTTCTGTCGATGGCCAAGGCCACGCCCGAAGTGGCCGGCAAGGTGCAGGCCTATCTGCAGGCGCTGGCCTTCGCGCTGCCGGCGGCACTGCTGTTCACGGTGTACCGCGGCTTCAACACTGCCGTGTCGCGGCCCAAGGCGGTGATGGCGCTGCAGATCGGCGGGCTGGCCTGCAAGATCCCGCTGTCACTGCTGCTGGTGCGCGGCCTCGACGGGCCGCTGCACGTGCCGGCGCTGGGCGTCACCGGCTGCGGCGTGGCCACGGCGATCGTGATGTGGTGCCAGCTCGGCATCGCCTGGACGGTGCTGCGGCGCGATGCGTTCTACCAGCGCTTCGAGCTGTGGCACCACGGGCTGAACCGGCCCGCGTGGCAGCCACTGGCGGCGCAGCTGAAGCTGGGCATCCCGATGGGCCTGTCGATCCTCATCGAGGTGACCGGCTTCACCTTCATGGCGATCTTCATCTCGCGCATCGGCCCGGTGGCGGTGGCCGGACACCAGATCGCGGCCAACCTCGTCTCGCTGCTGTTCATGCTGCCGCTCGGCTTGGCCAACGGCACGAGCACGCTGGTGGCCCAGCGCATCGGCGCCGGCGACCTGGTCGACGCGCGCCGGCTCGGCTGGCACGGGCTGAAGATCGGCGGCACGATCGCAGCGCTGCTCGGCAGCACGGTGTTCCTGCTGCGCGAATCGATCATCGGCCTCTACACCCACGATCCGCTGATCGCCGCGGCCGCGCTGCCGCTGCTCGCCTGGGTGGCGCTGTTCCACATCGGCGATGCGCTGCAGTCGGTGACGTCGTTCGTGCTGCGCGCCTGGCATGTGGCCACGCTGCCGGTGGTGATCTACGCGCTGTCGCTGTGGGGCCTGGGCCTGGGCGGTGGCTGGCTGCTGGCCGAGTCGGGAGCGCTGGGCCTGCACGGCGCGCGCGGCTTCTGGGCCGCCTCGACGTTGAGCCTGCTGGTGGTATCGACTGCGCTGATCAGCCTGCTGGTGTGGGTGATGCGCGAAAAGCTCAAGCCTTCCGGATCGGCACGCTGAACACGAAGCAGCTGCCGCCGCCCTCGCGTCCTTCGCAGCGCACCTGCCCGCCGTGGCGCTCGGCGATCTGCTTCACGAGGCTCAGGCCCAGCCCGACGCCGCCGGCCTGCTCGGCGTGGCCCGGCAGGCGGAAGAAGGGTTCGAAGATGCGCTCGCGCATCGCCTCCGGCACGCCCGGCCCGCGGTCGCACACGCGCAGCTCCAGCGTGCCGGCTCGGGCGCGCAGCTCCAGCGTCACATCCTGGCCGCCGTAGCGACGGGCGTTCTCCAGCAGGTTGCGCAGCGCGCGGCGCAGCAGCCGCTCCTCGCCGGGCACCGGCGGCAGCATCGGATCGGCCTGCAGTTCGGCGCCGACACGTGCGCCCTCCTCGGCCGCGAGCGCCATCAGGTCCACCGGTTCATGGCGGTCGAGCGACGACTGGCCATCGAGCCGGCTCGCGAGCAGCACTTCTTCCACCAGCGCATCGAGTTCGGCGATGTTGGTGTGGATCTCGGTGCGCAGGCGCTCGCGCTGCGCAGGCCCCACTTCCTCGAGCATCTCGACGGCCATCTTCAGGCGGGCCAGCGGCGAACGCAGCTCGTGGCTCGCATTGGCCAGCAGCGACTTGTGCGACTGCAGCAGCTGCTCGATGCGATCGGCCGCGCGGTTGAAGCTGGTCGCCACCGCGGCCACCTCGTCGCGGCCCTCCTCGCTGACACGCTGGCCCAGGTCGCCCGCACCGAAGGCCTCGACGCCGCGCTTGAGCGACTCGAGCCGGCGCGTCAGGCGACGCACCACCGGATACGCACCGAGCGCCACCGCCCCGAACAGCACCAGCAAGGCCGCCGCCAGGCCGGCACCGCCGACCATGAAGGGCGGCGCGACGCGCAGCGCGAGGATGTGCTCGGCCATCGGGCCCGGCCCGATGTGGCGCGGGCCGTCAGGCGGCGGCGGGCCACCGGCTTCGGGTGGCGGCGGCGGCCGATGGTCGGCCGGGCCCCCGCCCCGCCCCAGCACCGACGGCCGCCACACCCACAGCGCGCGACCATCCGACAGGCCGACCCGCAACGCCTTCATTGGCCGCTCGCCGTTGGCCTGCATTTCATGGCGCGCGAACAGCTCCGAGGTCGCGATGCGCTCGCCCGAGGCGTTGTCCAGCGCCAGCGGAATGCGCAGCCGCTGTGACCAGTCGAGCAGCGATGCGCGCTGTTCCTCCACCGGCGCATCGGCAGGCGGCAGACTGCGCTCGATCAGCGAGGCCCAGGCGGCGGCGCGCTCGGAGAACACCGCCTGGATGTTCTGCCGCTCCTGCTCGAGGTGGCGCTGCGCCAGCCAGCCCGCGACCAGCGCGAACAGCAGCAGCACCGCGACGATGGTCAGGTAGATGCGGACGTAGAGGCTCTTCATTCCATGTCTTGCTTACGGGCGAAGACATAGCCGGCGCCGCGCACCGTCAGCACACGGCGCGGATTCTTCGGGTCGTCCTCGATCACCGCGCGGATGCGCGAGATGTGCACGTCGATCGAGCGGTCGAAGGCCTCCATCGGATGGCCCTTCAGCGCATCCATGATCTGGTCGCGCGAGAGCACGCGGCCGGCGCTCTGCGCCAGCACCACCAGCAGGTCGAACTGGTGGCCGGTGAGATCGCAGTCGCGGCCGTCGAGCCGGGCCTTGCGCTGGCCGAGGTCGATCTCGAGGCGGCCGAAACGCATCACCTCGTCGTCGCCCCGGTCGGGCGCGGCGCGCCGCAGCAAGGCCTTCACCCGTGCCAGCAGCTCGCGCGGCTCGAAAGGCTTGGGCAGGTAGTCGTCGGCACCGATCTCGAGGCCGAGGATGCGGTCCATCGGCTCGCCACGCGCGGTGAGCATCAGCAGCGGCAGCCGGCGCAGCCGGGCATCGGCCCGCAGCTCGCGCGTGAGGTCGAGGCCGTCGCCGTCGGGCAGCATCAGGTCGAGCACCAGCGCGTCGTAAGCCCCGGCCTGCAGGCACTGGCGGCCGGCCTGCAGCGAGCCGGCGGTGTCGACCTCGAAGCCGGCGTTGCGCAGGTAGTCGCCGACCATCGCGGTCAGGCGGGTGTCGTCGTCGATCAGCAGCAGTCGGGCGTGGTTCATGAAGGAAAAAGCACCCCGGGGCGCAGACGCCGCGGGGTGGACTCCGTGCCGGAAATGAACAAGCATAAGGCTACGGCGCCGCTCGCCGCGGCGCCGCTTCGGATCACTGGCGGGGGGTGCCTTCGAGCTGCTCGCGCTCGTGGCGGTGGCGCTCCATCATCTCGCGGTGCTGCTTCATCTTGGCGGCCAGCGTCTGGCGTTGCTCGGGCGTCAGCACACGGCTGATGTCGAGCATGGCCTGCAGCATCCGCTTCGAGGCCTGGTCGTGCTGGGCCAGCATCTGCTGGCGCAGAGCTTCGGCGGCGTTGGCGTCGACGACCGGCTGCGTGAACAGCGTCGCGGCCTGCTCGTGCAGCTTGCGGCCGGCCTCGTGCTGGGCCTTCAGGTCGGCAGCGGCGGCCTGCGCGATCTGCTTGATCTGCGTGCGCTGGGCATCGGTCGCCTTCACGGCGTCGAGCATGTGGTCGAGCGCGTGGCCCATCAGCGGCGGGCCCATGAACATGCCGCCGCCGTGCGGGCCATGCATGCCCGGGCCTTGGGCGAAGGCCGCCAGGCCGAAGCCGCCGGCCACGGCGACGACCAGGCCGCCGATGAAGAGACGCAAGGCCTTGGCAGACCAGCGGGAGGGGGTGGGGTGCGGGGTGCTCATCTTTGCTCCAGGGTTGAGGTTGAACCGTGGAGAGAAGGATGCGAGCCGCCGGTTGAGGCGATATGCGGCGCCGGTAAAGATCTGTGAATGGCCGACACCTTCGGGCACAAGCCGTTGTGGCCGATCCACGCGCGATCCGCGGACTTTGCCGCACTCCGGCGCGGTTACTTCCACATCCGGGCTTGCCGGAGCTCAAGCATGCGCGCCGGCGTCCGACACTGCTGTACACGACGCAAAGTCCCGGAGATTGCCATGACCGATTCGACCACCCTGCGCGCCCAGCTGATGGCCGCCGACCCGATGCAGCGCGTGATGGCGCTGCACGCCCTGGAGCAGGCCTCGGCTGCGCAGAACGCCAAGCTGGCCGGCGAAGTGGAGAAATTCGCGGCCCGCGGCATCCCCTTCTATGCACCGCACGACGCCCAGTACCAGGCCTGGGTGGGCCGCGTCATCGCCTACTGGGAAAAACTTCACGAAGGCGGCGCCTCGGCCACCCACTGAACCGGCGCGGCCATGATGGCCGCCGCCCATTGAACAAGGGCCCCTTCGCGGGGCCCTTCGTGCTTGTCTAGACAGTCGTCAAGCGGAACACCTTCACCACCTCGGCCAGCGTCTGCGCCTGCTCGCGCAAGCTGTGCGCCGCCGCGGTCGACTGCTCGACCAGTGCCGCGTTCTGCTGCGTCATCTTGTCGAGGTCGTAGACCGCGGTGTTCACCTGCCCGATGCCGCTCGACTGCTCGGCCGCCGCGCTGGAGATCTCGCCGATGATGTCGGTGACGCGCTGCACGCTGGTCACGATGCTGGTCATCGTGGCGCCGGCATCCTGCACCAGCCGCGCGCCCGACTCGACCTTGTCGACCGAGGCACCGATCAGCGCCTTGATCTCCTTGGCCGCCTGTGCCGACCGCTGCGCCAGCGTGCGCACCTCGCCGGCCACCACCGCGAAGCCGCGGCCCTGCTCGCCGGCACGCGCGGCTTCCACCGCGGCATTGAGCGCCAGGATGTTGGTCTGGAACGCGATGCCGTCGATCACGCCGATGATGTCGGCGATCTTCTTCGAGCTGGCATTGATGTCGTCCATCGTCGCCACCACCTGGGCCACCACCTCGCCGCCCTTGGCCGCTGCCGACGATGCCGACGACGCCAGCTGGTTGGCGGTGCCCGCGGCATCGGCGGTCTGCTTCACCGTGGCGGTGAGCTGCTCCATCGACGAGGCCGTCATCTGCAGGTTGGAGGCCGTCTGCTCGGTGCGGCCCGAGAGATCCTGGCTGCCGAGCGCGATCTCGCTCGAGGCGGTGCTGATGCTGTCGGTCGACTGCCGCACCTGCGACACCGTGCGGCGCAGCGAAGCGATCATGTCGCCCAGCGCGGCCAGCAGGCTGCCGGCCACCGGCTGATGCAGGTCGACCGCGAGGTTGCCGCGGGCCACCTCGCCCATCGCCATCATCGCCTGCACCGGCTCGCCGCCGATCTGGCGCAGCACGCTGCGCGCCACCACGTAGCCCACGCCGCCGATGGCCGCGAGCATCAGCGCCACGACGATCAGGTTGTCGACCAGCGCCTCGCGCACCTGCACGCCGAGGTCGTCCATGTAGAGGCCTGAGCCGATGATCCAGTCCCAGCCCTTGACCTCCACCACGTATTGCAGCTTGGGCACCGGCTCTTCCTTGCCGGGACGGGGAAAGTTGGTGTCGACGAACGCGCGGCCATCCTTCGACGACTTCACGCCGTCGATCAGTGCCTTGACCACGTCCTGCCCGCCGCCGTCCTTGACCTGGCCGAGCATCTGCTGTCCGTTCCACTCCGGCTTGATCGGGTGCATCACCCCATGGCCATCCATCGACCAGATGTAGAGGTAATCGGACTTGCCTTCGGGGCCGCCATAGCGCGCCACGCGCAGGGCTTCCTTGGCGGCCTTCTGCGCGTCGTCGACGCTCATCGCGCCGGACGCCGCCTTGGCCTGGTAGGCGGTGACGATGTTGTAGGCCGCCTGCACCGCCGTGACGAGCTGGCCACGCCGGCCCTCGCTGATGTGGTGTCGGATCTGCATCAGCGAAAAGGCGGCCAGCAGCACCAGGCCTGCAATGGCCACGCCCACCAGCAAGCCGATCTTGCGGGCGAAACTCAGGTTCTTGAACATCTTGTCTCTCAGGAAGCGGCGGAGCCTGCGGTACGCCGGTGCGCAGCCGCTCTTATGCGCATCCGGTGCACCGTTTTCGGCGGGAGCGCGCCCCGCTTGAGTGCGGGGATGCCCGGAGACGGGGCCGGGGGCGCGTCAGTCGGCTGCGGCGTGCTGATCGGCGGGCGCCGACTCCACCAGCGCCGGCTTCGGCGGCGGCGGCAGCACGCGCGAACCCACTTCCGCGAGGGAGAGATAAGCGGCCACGAGCACGAAGGCTGCAATCATGAACGTCTCCTCACGGCAGGCGGAATCCATGCCGTCCAGAGGTCCATCGGCGGATGCACGGCCCGCTGCAGGAACGAATGCACGCCGGCCGCGTTTGATACGCCTGATCACAGCCTCTTCGTGACTTTGGGCACGCTCGGCAGACGCTCAGCCCAGCGCCTGTCCACACTCGCCGCAGAACTTGGCCCCTGCCGCCGCCGGCGTGCCGCAGGCGGTGCAGAAGCGCTGAGGCGCACCGGCCCCGTGCGCGGCAGCAACTCGCAGCGCTTCATGTGCCTGAGCCGTGCTCGTCAATGCAGCAGGAGCCGCCTCGGGCGAGCCGAGCAGCGCCTCGCTGGCCTGCAAGGCCCCGAGCCTGCGTCGGTCTTCACCGGCCTGCGGCGCGATGAACACGCTCTGACGGCCGGCGAAATCGGCCAGCTCGGCCGCCAACTGCTTGGCCTCCTGCGCGGTGCCGAACATCGCCGTGACCTGGCGCGCGCTGTCCTTGCCGAACACCACCGATTCCACCCGGGCACGCCAGACGCGCAGGGTCATGGCCTCGACCCGCACCACGTCGTTCTCGCTCTGCAGTCGGCTCGACAGCTGGTTGCCGGTGCCGATGCGCGACGACTGCCAGGTGCCCAGCAGCTCCACCCACACCAGCACCGATTCGAAATTGAAGCGGCCCCAGATCGCACCGGCGGACTGGAAGCAGAACGCCGCGACGATCAGGCAGATCGCCGAATAGCCGATCGGCGCATGCCGGTTCAGCCCCTCCTCGATCACGCGCAGCGGATCGAAGCTGCGCACATAGACCAGCGCGAACACCACGCCGGCCAGCACCAGCAGCGTGGCGTAGATGTCGAGCGCTACCAACCAGCGGTGCCGCGGCGCCTGCAGCGCACCCGCGAGCGTTGGCGCCGCGGTGCCGGTCAACGGCATCGGCTGGGTTTCCTCGAACACCTCGCCAGCGAAGCGGCCCGAGCCCGCCGCGCCTTCGGTGACCGGCTCCAGCCGGGTGTAGCGACGGTTCGGAATCTTCTCGACCCATTGGTCCTGCAGCTTGCGGTCGAGCTCGGTGACCAGCGCACCCGGCGGGCCGTTCATCGACAGCGTGAGCTGCTCGCAGCTGCGCTCGGTGGGCGGCGGCCCGTCGACCTGCGCAAACACCGCGAGCAGGATCAGCGTCACCGCCAGCAGCGCGGCCAGCAGCAGGAAGAAGGCCTGCGCATGCAGCGCGAAGCGCACCGACGGCAGCGATTTGCCCAGCATGCCCGCAAGCACCGGGCCGACCACCGCGACGACGATCAATGCCACCAGCGAGGCCGTCGACATGCGCGCCTTGTCGCCGGCCATCAAGGGCTTGAGCAGCACGAAGGCGGCGAACAGGAAGTACGCGATGCCGATCAGCGGCCGTGTCTCTTCCGTTCCAAACAGCGCCCACGCGCACACGAAGCTCGCGAAGGTGACCACGAAGGCAAGCGCATTGAAGAAGTGCTTCTGCGCGAGCTCCTGCACCACGGCTGGCGCGGTGATCAGGCGCGGCGCCAGGTGGTACAGCACGCCATTCAATGCGCCCTGCGGCTCGCGGTACTCGAGGCCGCCCTGTCGCAGCATGTTCTTGTAGTGATCGGCCGACGGCGAATTGCCGGTGGCGCCAATGGACACCTCGGGCGCCAGCGAGGCCGGCCGCCCGCGGCCGAAGAAGAAGCGCAGCCGCCGTGCACCCCACACCGCGAACATCAGCCCGCTGCCCAGCATCGCAACGCCTACCAGCAACGGCGCCGCGCCGAAGCGCAGCGAGCTTTCCTGCAAGGCCGCGCGCGCCCACAACAGCGCCACGAGGCCGCCGACCATCAGCGCCGCGGCACACGTGAACAGAAACAGGTTTTCGACCCGATAGGGATTGGGGAGCTCGAGCCGCTTGTTCTCGGAGCTGTAGTCGTAGGCCATGGTGTCCCGCTGCAGTGATCGGCAGCGGGGATTCTAGGCAGCGGTTTACAAATCTCCACGCGCCCCAGAACACCAGCAACAAGGCGCCGATAGCGTGCGCGGTGGCACAGCGAGCCCCGCTGCGCGCAACACGAACCAGGAGACAACCATGAACCCGGACACTACAAGAGCGGCGGGCTTCGCCATCGCCGCCGCCACCGTCATCTCGACGATCTTCGTCGCGCTCGACCAGGGTGCCAGCGGCCACAACCCGGCCGAGATCCTGCAGAGCATCGCCGATCTGCAGACGCTGAAACAGCTGGTCCACGGTGTCGCGATCGCCAGCGTCTGCGCCTACGCATTCGGCTACGCAAGCCTGTCTAGACAACTCGGGCTGCATCGACCGCAGGTGCTGGCCGGCCTGATGGCCTACCTGATCGGCTGCGTCGCGATGATCGCCGCCACACTTCTAGATGGCTTTGTCACGCCGCACATCGCCGCCGACGCCGTCGGGGCCGCGCCTGAGCGCCTGCGCTTCGCCTACGACCTGATCCACTTTCTCGGGCTGGTGCTCACCGACTTCGCCAGAGCCGGTTGGCTGCTACAGGCCGTGGGCGCGCTGGCGTGGTCGCTGGTGCTGGTGCGCGACCGCGGACTGCCGCGCGTGATCGGTGGCATTGGCGTGTTGTCCAGCATCCTGGTCGGTGCCGCCGTCACCGCATCGGGCACCAACATGAGCATGGCGGCGATTCTCGGCATCCTGCTGTCGCAACTGGCGTGGAACGTGGCAGCCGCCGTGCTGCTGATCCGCACGCCCGGTGTCGCCGGGCATGCATTGCCGGCGCACCGATAGGAGAGAAAAGCGTCCTACGCGCGCAGCACCTTGGGCTCGGCGGGCTGCTTCCAGCGGACCAGGGCCACCAGATCGAGCGAGGCGAGGTCGACGCGCCGGTCGACGATGTCCTGCACCTCGGCCGGCGTGCAGCCCTCGGGGATCAGGCCACGCAGGATGCGCAGCATCCTGCCGTCGCTCGACACCCGCGCCTCCCAGGAGGCGGGACGCTTCGCGTAGTCGAGGCTGGTGCTGACGTCGAGATCGACGCCGCGCGCCGGGCGCTGCCAGTGAAGGGTCGTACTGCTGCTTGCCATGCCTCACTCTCGCCGATGGACGAAACGAGTGCAACAGCGTCGGCCCACTTATCCCTTATGTGTGGGATTCGACACGCGGTGGCGTGGCACGGCAGCGACGCATTAAAACGGGATTGGGGCCCCAAAAAGCAAAAAGCCGTTGAAGATCAACGGCTTGTGCTTGGCGGAAAGGGAGGGATTCGAACCCTCGATACGGGAGACCCGTATACCGGATTTCGAGTCCGGCGCATTCGACCACTCTGCCACCTTTCCTGATGCGTGGTCTCGCTGTGGGTCAGCGAAGCCCGCGATTGTAGCCGATTACGCGCGCAGAACTTCCACACCCCCGATGTACGGGCGCAACGCCTTCGGCACGGTGATGCTGCCGTCGGCGTTCTGACCGTTCTCGAGCACGGCCACCAGCGTGCGGCCCACCGCGAGGCCGGAGCCGTTGAGCGTGTGCACCAGCTCGGGCTTGCCCTGCGCGTTGCGGAAACGGGCCTGCATGCGGCGGGCCTGGAAGACTTCGCAGTTCGAACAACTGCTGATCTCGCGGTAGGTGTTCTGCGCCGGCAGCCACACTTCGAGGTCGTAGGTCTTGGTGGCGCCGAAGCCCATGTCGCCGGTGCACAGCGCAACCACGCGGTACGGCAGCTCGAGCTTCTGCAGGATCGCCTCGGCGTGGCCGACCATCTGCTCCAGCGCCTCGTAGCTCTTCTCCGGATGCACCACCTGCACCATCTCGACCTTGTCGAACTGGTGCTGGCGGATCATGCCGCGCGTGTCGCGGCCGGCACTGCCGGCCTCGGACCGGAAGCAGGGGCTGTGCGCGGTGAGCTTCACCGGCAGTTGGTCGGCATCGAGAATCTGCTCGCGCACGGTGTTGGTCAGCGAGATCTCCGAGGTGGAGATCAGGTACTGCTCCGCCTGCTCCTCGCTGCCGCCGCGCAGCACCCAGAACATGTCTTCCTTGAACTTGGGCAGCTGGCCGGTGCCCTCGAGCACCTCGCGGTTGACGATGTAGGGCGTGTAGCACTCGGTGTAGCCATGCTCGCCGGTCTGCACGTCGAGCATGAACTGCGCGAGCGCACGGTGCAGCCGGGCGATGGGGCCGCGCATGAAGGTGAAGCGCGAGCCCGAGAGCTTGGCGCCGGTCTCGAAATCGAGGCCCAGCGGCGCGCCGAGGTCGACGTGGTCCTTCACGGCGAAGTCGAAGCTGCGCGGGCTGCCCCAGCGGCGCACCTCGACGTTGCCGTTCTCGTCGGCGCCCACCGGCACGCTCTCGTGCGGCAGGTTCGGCACGCTCATCAGCATCTGCTGCAGCTCGGCCTGCACCTGCTCGAGGCGCTCGGCGCTGGCCTTCAGTTCGTCGCCGATGCCGCCCACCTCCGCCATCACGGCTGAAGTGTCCTGCCCCTTGCCCTTGAGCATGCCGATCTGCTTGGACAGCGTGTTGCGCTTGGACTGCAGCTCCTCGGTGCGGGTCTGGATGCTCTTGCGCTCGGACTCCAGCGCGGAGAAGCGCGCGACGTCCAGAAAGGGCTGGGGCGATTTGCGCAGGTTCAGGCGCGCGATCACGCCATCGAGGTCCCGGCGCAGGAGGTTGATGTCGAGCATTGCAGCTACGGCTGCCCCCGCGGGCAGCGGTCAGAAACACGAGGAGGGCCGATTGTAGGCATGCGGCTTTTTGATCGAGCGCAAGTGGGCGGCACGCGGGCGCAAGCCCGCCGCATCGCTTATGTAGAATTGCGAATCGTTCTCATTAAATTTAGCAACCGACATGCAGGCCGCCCGCCCGACCTCCTGGCTCCGCTTCGCCGCGCTCCCCGCGGCAGGCGCGCTACTCACCTTGCTGACGGCGTGCGGAGGCGGCGGCACGGCCGGCGCCAGTTCCGAGCTGGCCGACAGCACCGCCACCACCCTGTCGGCCACGGCCCAACTCGGCGCCAAGATCTTTGCCGACGCGTCGCTCTCAGCCTCCGGCAGGCAGTCGTGCGCAACCTGTCATGACCCGAGCAGCGCGCATGGCGCAGCGAATGATCTCGCCGTGCAGCTTGGCGGCCCGCTGCTCGACCGCCAGGGCAGCCGGCAGTCGATGTCGATCCGCTACCTCGCCGCCAACACTGCATTCCATTTCGATGCCGAAGGCACGCCCACCGGCGGCTTCTTCTGGGATGGCCGCGCCAACTCGCTGGCCGACCAGGCGGGGCGCCCCTTCCTGAACGCGAAGGAGATGGCCAACGACAGCAAGGCCGACGTGGTCGCCAAGCTTTCACGCGCCGCCTATGCCGCCGAGTTCCGCGCCGTGTTCGGCAATGCGATCTTCGACAACCCCGACGCCGCCTTCGACCGCATTACGCTGGCGCTGCAGCAGTTCCAGATCGAGGATCCGGCCTTCCGCCCGTTCTCAAGCAAGTTCGACGAATTCCTGCGCGGCAAAGCATCGCTCACCGAGCAGGAGCTGCGCGGATTCGCGCTGTTCAACGCGCCAGGCAAGGGCAACTGTGCGGCCTGCCATCCGTCGTCTCGAGGCGCCGACGGCAGCTTCCCGCTGTTCACCGACTTCACCTACGACAACCTCGGCATCCCGCGCAACCCGGAGCTCGCGCAGAACGACGACCCGACCTTCTTCGACCTCGGCCTCTGCGCGCGCGACAGCGGCGACCTCAGCTCGCGTGCCGACCTGTGCGGCGCCTTCAAGGTGCCGTCGCTGCGCAACGTCGCGCTGCGCAAGACCTTCTTCCACAACGGCCGCTTCAAGACGCTGAAGGAGGCGCTGACCTTCTATGTGCAGCGCGACACCAACCCCGAGAAGTGGTACCCGCTCAACGCAGACGGCACGGTGCACAAGTTCGACGACCTGCCGCCGCAGTACGTGGGCAACGTCAACACCAGCGAGGCGCCCTACAACCGCCGACCCGGCGATGCCCCCGCCCTCAGCGATGCCGAGATCGACGACGTGATCGCCTTCCTGCGCACGCTGAGCGACGGCTACGCGCACTGATCCCCTTCACATCACTCCAGGCTCCTTCGAATGCAACGCCACGCCCTGTCCCTCGCCGCTGCCGCGGCGGCCCTGACCCTTGCTGTTTCCGCGGCCCATGCCCAGAGCAGCACCGAAGCCGAACTCGCACAACGCGTCGACAAGCTCGCCGCCGAGCTCGCCGCGGTGAAGGCCCAACTCGCGCAGCTGCAGCAGCAGCGCGCCACAGCCGCGCCGGCTCCGCAAGCGGCCGCACCCGCCGCGCCAGCAGCAGCGCCAGTCGCCCAGGCTGCGGCGCCGACCGCCACACAAGGCCCGGCCACGGTGCTGACCAGCTACGGCGAGATCAACTACAACCGTCCCACGAAGAACAGCCAAGATGCGCAAGCCGATGTGCGCCGCTTCGTGATCGGCCTGCAGCACCGCGTCGACGAACGCACCAAGGTGGTCGGCGAAGTCGAGGTCGAGCATGCGGTCAGCTCGGCCGACGACAAGGGCGAGGTCGAGATCGAGCAGGCCTATGTGGAGCACCAGTTCTCGCAGCGCTGGTCCGCACGCGGCGGCCTGTTCCTGATCCCGATGGGCCTGCTGAACGAGACCCACGAGCCCACGGCCTACTACGGCGTGGAACGCAACTTCGTCGAAACCGCGATTATCCCGACCACGTGGCGCGAAGGCGGCCTGCAGATGATCGGCAACTTCGACAACGGGCTGACGCTGCAGGCCGGCATCAGCACCGGCTTCGACCTCACCAAGTGGGACGCCGCATCGACCGAGGGCAGCGAATCGCCGCTGGGTGCGATCCACCAGGAGCTGTCGCAGGCGCGGGCGCGCGATCTCTCGGTATTCGGTGCGCTCAACTGGCGCGGCATTCCCGGCCTGCAGCTCGGCGGCAGCCTGTTCACCGGCGGCGCCACGCACGGCCAGCCCGACACGCCGAGCGCCCGCGTGACGCTGTGGGACGTGCACGCACGCTGGACGCCCGGCCGCTGGGACCTCGCGGCTCTCTATGCCCGCGGCAGCATCTCGAACACCGCCGCGCTGAACGCGCCGCTGGTCGGCCAGGCCACGTTGATCCCGAAGAGCTTCGACGGCTGGTACGCCCAGGCCGCCTACAAGCTGTTGGCTAGCGGCGACTACGCGCTGAGCCCCTTCGTGCGCTGGGAGCAGTTCAATACCGCGCGCAGCTATGCCGATCTCGGCGCGGGCCTCACGCCAGACGGCGCGCGCACCGAGCGCGTCGTGACGCTGGGGGCCAACTTCAACGTCACGCCCGAGATCGTCGTGAAGGCCGACTACCAGCGCTTCCGCGAGGCGACCGCGAGCAACCGCGTCAACCTCGGCCTGGGCTGGAGCTTCTGATGCGCTTCACGCCGGCGGCTGCCGTGGTCTGCTCCGCGCTCGCACCGGCAGGTGCGTTCGCGGTCGACTACCTGAGCTCAGAGCAGGCAGCGAAGCTGATCTTTGCCGAGGCCGACAGCTTCGAGCCGCACACGCTCGTGCTCGACGCGGCGGCGCTGCAGAAGCTCGAGGCCGCCGGCATCAAGCCGCGCTCGGCGCAATGGAACGTACGGGCCGCACGCCACGCCGGCAAGACGCTGGGCTGGGTGGTCACCGACGAGGTGGTCGGGAAGTTCGAGCTGATCAGCTATGCCGTGGGTCTCAATGCGGATGGCTCGGTGCGCCAGGTCGAGATCCTGTCGTACCGCGAGAGCCATGGTGGCGAGATCCGGCTGCCCGCCTGGCGCAAGCAGTTCGTCGGCAAGACGGCCGCGGCGCCGCTGCGCGTGGGCGACGACATCGCCAACATCAGCGGCGCCACGCTGTCATGCAGCCATGTGACCGAGGGCATCCGGCGCATCGTCGGCGTCGTCGACCTCGCGAGGCGGCAAAATCTGATGCCATGAGCTTTCCGCCCCCCCACCTTCAACGCCGCGCCCGGCCGCTGCTGGGCACGCTGGTCGAGGTGGGTGGCCCCGGCCTTGGAATCGAGGCCGCCTTCGAGGTGATCGCCCGGGTCCAGGCCTGCATGTCGCGCTTCGACGCTGCGAGCGACATCGGGCGCTTCAATGCGATGGCAGCGCCGGGCACGATCGACATCGATCCATGGACGGCCGAGGTGCTGGCCACCGCGGCCGAACTGCAGCAGGCCAGCACCGGGCTGTTCGACATCTCGCTGGGCAGCGGCCCTGAAGGCTGGCGCTGCGAAGGGCTGCGCCTGCACAAGCTCGCACCGCAAGTGCGGCTGGACCTGGGCGGCATCGCGAAAGGCTTCGCGGTGGATCGCGCGATCGACGCACTGCGCGCCCAAGGAGACCGCAGCGGCTGGGTCAACGCGGGTGGCGACCTGCGTGTCTTCGGCGACATCGAACTGCCGATCCGGTTGCGCGACGAGGCCGAAGGCGGCGTGCGCAAATTCGGCAGCCTTGCCGATGGCGCGCTGGCCACCAGTTGCTTCGGCACCGGAGCGCATGTCAGCGTGGTCGCCCCGACCTGCCTGTGGGCCGATGCACTGACCAAGGTGATCGCCGTGACCGCTCAGGCCGACCACCCGCTGCTGCACCGGCATGGAGCCCGCGCATGGCTGCATTGAATCCGCTGCCGCGCTGGCAGCGACGCGCGCTCTACCTCAGCGTGGCCGCATTGCTGGCCAGCGGATTGGCCTGGCTGGCACTGCACTACACCGTCGGCGCTGGGGCCGGCGAACTGCCCCACCCTGCCGAGCCCTGGCTGATGAAGCTGCACGGCGCGGCCACGATGGCCAGCCTGTTCTTCTTCGGCACGCTGGTCTCGGGCCACGTGCCGCGCGGCTGGCGCATGGCGCGCCAGCGCCGCGTCGGGCTCGCGTTGTGGACGCTGCTGGGTCTGCTGGTGCTGAGCGGCTACGCGCTGTACTACTTCGCGCCGGAATCTTTGCGGCCGGGGCTGGGCATCGCCCATGCTGTACTGGGCGTCGCACTCGGCGTGCTGCTCACCTGGCATCGCAGAGGCAGCCGCCGCAGCGGTGCGCTGCGGCATCCGCACCACCTGCAACACGCGCGGCGCCATCACACCGAGCCGGCGCGCCGGCACACCGGCGAAACACCCGCCCCTTGACGGGGATCAGCCCGCGGCGGCCTCGTCGGGCAACTTGAGTCCCTTGGGCAGCGGGAAGTGCACCGTCTCCTCCACGCCCTGCATCTTGCGCACGCTCACCGCGCCCAACTCGCGCAGCCGCGCGATGACCTGCTGCACGAGGATGTCGGGCGCCGAGGCGCCGGCGGTCAGGCCGACGCGATGGCCGCTGCCGAACCATTCGGCTTTTAGGTCATCAGCACTGTCGACCATGTAGGCCGGCGTGCCGAGCCGCTCGGCCAGCTCACGCAGGCGGTTGCTGTTGGAGCTGGTGGGGCTGCCGACCACCACGACCACGTCGACCTGCGGCGCCAGGATCTTCACCGCATCCTGCCGGTTCTGCGTGGCGTAGCAGATGTCCTGCTTCTTGGGTTCGCGCACCAGCGGAAACCGGCGCTTCACCGCAGCCAGGATCTCGGCCGCATCGTCGACCGACAGCGTGGTCTGCGTGACCACCGCCAGCTTCGCCGGGTTGTTCACCTGCACCCGCTCGACGTCGGCCACGTCTTCGACGAGGTAGATGCCTTCGGTCAGCTGGCCCATCGTGCCCTCGACCTCGGGATGCCCCTTGTGGCCGATCATGATGAACTCGTAGCCTTCCTTGTGCAGCTTGGCGACCTCGATATGCACCTTGGTCACCAGCGGGCAGGTGGCATCGAACACGCTGAAGCCGCGCTCGCCGGCTTCGCGCCGCACTGCCTGGCTCACGCCGTGCGCGCTGAACACCAGCACCGCACCGGGTGGCACCTCGGCCAGGTCTTCGATGAAGATCGCGCCCTTGGCCTTCAGGTCGTTGACCACGTAGGTGTTGTGCACGATCTCGTGGCGCACGTACACCGGCGCGCCGAACTTCTTCAACGCCCGCTCGACGATCTCGATCGCGCGATCCACCCCCGCACAGAAGCCGCGCGGCTCGGCCAGCAGCACATCGTCGACCCGTCCTGCCTCGGCCATCACAGCACTCCGATCAGATGGACTTCAAAGCTCACCGCTTCGCCCGCGAGCGGATGGTTGAAGTCGAACAGCAGCCAATCCGGGCCGACCTCGCGCACCACGCCGGCATACGAGCCCTGGCCATCGGGCGTGGGGAACTGCACCACGTCGCCCACGTTGTATTCCTCGTCGGGATCGCCCAGTTCATGCAGCAGCGCGAGCTTGACCCGCTGCAGCAGGTCGGGGCTGCGCTGGCCGAAGGCCTCGCCAGGCTCGAGCTCGAAGCGCACGCGGGCACCTTCGGTCAGGCCGATCAGGCGCTGCTCCATCGCCGGCGCGAGCTCGCCTGTGCCCAGCGACAGCGTCGCCGGCTTGTCGTTGAAGGTGTTGATCAGCTCGTCGCCATGCGGGCCGGTCAGGCGGTAGTGCAGGGTCAGGAACGACCCCGGTTGGACGGCATTCAAGGTGGGGAGCGCGAGCGTGCGCGCGAAGGGCCTAGACTGGTGCGATTTTACGTGGCTCCCTCCAAGGCCCCACGGCCTTGCCTTCGATGTCGATCAAAGACTTGCCTGCCGCGCTGCGGCCCCGTGAAAAACTGCTGGCCCAGGGGCCGCAGGCCCTGGCCGACGCCGAGCTGCTGGCGCTGCTGCTACGCACCGGCGTGCGCGGCACCTCGGTGCTGCAGCTCGCGCAGCATCTGCTCGACGCCTTCGGCGGCTTCGCCGGCCTGCTGCAGGCCTCCGCGGCCGACCTCAAGCGCATCAAAGGCCTGGGGCCGGCCAAGCGCTCGGAAGTGGTGGCCCTGCTCGAGATCGCGCGCCGGTCGCTGCAGCAGGAGTTGTGCGCCACGCCGGTGTTCGATGCGCCGCAGAAGGTCAAGGACTACCTGAGCCTGCATCTCGCGCAGCTGCCCTACGAGGTGTTCGCGGTGCTGTTCCTCGACACGCAGCATCGGCTGCTGCGCATGGAAGAGATGTTCCGCGGCACGCTGGCGCAGACCAGCGTCTACCCACGAGAGGTTGTGCGGCGTGCGATGACGCTCAATGCCGGTGCGGTGGTGCTGGCGCACAACCATCCCTCCGGCGCGGCCGAGCCCTCGCGAGCCGACGAGTTCCTGACCCAGGCGCTCAAGAGCGCGCTGCAACTCGTCGACGTGCGGGTGCTCGACCACATCGTGGTCGGCCGCCACGGCATCGTGTCGTTCGCGGAGCGCGGGTTGTTGTGAAGCTGCGGGCCCTGAGCGAGCTGCAGGCACTGAAGATGCAGCTCGACCATGCACGGCGCGAGGCCGCCGAACGCGAGGCCCGCGAGCGCGCCGAGGCGCAGCGGCTGGAGCGCGAGCGCCGCCTGTTCGCCGACACGGTGGGCCCGGTGCAGCCGATGAAGGACCGCGGCCTCGCCAACATCCGCCGCCCACGGCCGGCGCCGCTGCCGAAGCAGCGCGCACTCGACGAACGCTCGGTGCTGCGCGAAGCGCTGTCCGACGAGATGGACGTGGAGTCGCTGCTCGAGACCGATGAAGCGCTGAGCTTCCGCCGGCCGGGCGTCGGCCCCGAAGTGCCGCGCCGCCTGCGCCGCGGCGAGTGGACCATCCAGGCGCAGATCGACCTGCATGGCCTGCGTCGCGACGAGGCCCGCGAACGGCTGGCCGAGTTCATCCGCGAAGCAGCGCGCCAGGGCCTGCGCTGCGTAAGGGTCGTGCACGGCAAGGGCCACGGCTCGCCGGGCAAGTCGCCGGTGCTGAAAGGCAAGGTGCGCGCATGGCTGGTGCAGAAGAGCGAGGTGATGGCCTTCACGCAGGCCCGCGCCTCTGAAGGCGGCGCGGGTGCGCTGGTGGTGTTGCTGGGCTCTGGTCACTGAGATCAGTTACCGTCCACAAATGGGCGCTTCGCACGTTAGTGCGAACCCCCGTGGTCGCGGGGATGCAGGCCGATCCACGCACAAGGACACTTCGCCTCGCCCGCATCAGACGGGCGTTGAACAACCCGAAGGAGAGCCCCCTTGAAGACCAAGAACATCCTTGCCGCGGCGGTGGCCGCACTGGGCCTGAGCCAGGCCGCCATGGCGGCCGGCCCGGCCATCGAGTACGTGTACTTCTACGACTCGCCCAGCTTCAACGCCCGCACGCCCAGCGCCATCGGCGGCGGTACCGACCGCTGCGCGGGTGAAGACGTGTGCGGCACTTCGCTGTCGTTCAACACGTTGGCCGGCGGCAAGCTCCTGGTCACCGGCACCAAGAACACCGGCGGCTCGCAGACCCTGGTCATCGAAGACCGCTCGCCCGACTACGGCGGCCTCGGCGTGTTCGGCTACGACCCGGCCCATGGCCGCACCGCTGCCAAGTTCTACGGTGATGACGAGATCGACAAGGGCGAGACCCTGCACCTGCACTTCGACAAGGTGGTGAGCATCGCCGGCATGCATTTCCATGATGGCGACCACCACAACTACAACCCGCTGGCCACCTTCTCGCTCACGGTCGACGGACACACCCAGCACCACTCGCTGGTGAGCTACCTCAACACCAACCCGACGACCTTCATCACCGGCCAGGACTTCACCTTCGCGGTGGACTACACCTGCCTGGCCTCGTCGCGCGGCCGTTGCACCAGCCAGGGTTGGGGCGACTTCTACCTGGGCGCCGTGAAAATCACCTCGGCCGTGCCCGAGCCCGAGACCTATGCGCTGATGCTGGCCGGCCTGGGCGCGGTGGGCTTCGTGGCGCGCCGACGCCGCGCGGGCTGACCCTCCCGGGTCGGCTCAGATGCCCTTGTTGCGCATCCAGTCGGCGGTGTTGAAGAAGGCTTCGGCCAGGCGCTCTGCCAGCGCTGTGTCGACGCCCTGCTCCTGCATCGCCCGCTGCATGCAGCTCAGCCACTGATCGCGCTCGGCGATGCCGATCGCGAACGGCAGATGCCGCGCCCGCAGGCGCGGATGCCCGAATCGCTCGATGTAGTGGTTCGGGCCGCCGAGCCAGCCGCACAAGAACCAGTGCAGCTTGTCGCGCGAGCCTTCGAGCGTGGTCGGGTGCAGCGCGCGCAAGCTTGCGTACACCGGCTCCAGCTCCATCAGATCGTAGAAGCGGTCGACCAGCGCCCGCACGGCTTCTTCGCCGCCCAGGCGCTCGAACGGCGTGACGGTGCCCTGCACCGCGTCGTCTTCGGTATTCATTCGCACAATCTTCCGGCCAGCGCGCCCACGGCCTGCGCCGCCGTGCTGCCCGGATAGCACTCCAGCAGCAGCTGGCGCCGCTGCACCGCTTCGCGCACCGCGCTGTCGGTGGGGATCTCGCCCACCAGCTCCAGCTTCACGTCGGCATTGATGGCCTGCGACACATAGCGGTCGACCACCTGCTGCAGTTGCCCGCGGATCACCTTGCCTTCGCCGGGCCGGTGCGCCTGGTTGACGAGCAGCTTCACCGCCACGCGCTGCTGCGTCGTGGCCAGCACCTTGATGGTGGCGTAGGCGTCGGTCAGCGACGTGGGCTCGGGCGTGGCGACGATCAGCACGTCGTCGGCCAGCGAGACGGTGAACAGCACCACGTCGGAGATGCCGGCGCCGGTGTCGAGCAGCACGCGGTCGAAGCGCGGCTTCACCGTCTCGACCACGTTGAGCAGCTGATCACGCACCTCGGGCGTCAGCCGCGAGTACTCCACCATGCCCGAGCCGGCCAGCAGCACCGAGAAGCCGCCGGGCGCCGGCAGGATGGCTTCGTCGAGCGTGTTCTTGCCGGTGAACACGTCGTGCAGCGTGATCTTCGGGTACAGGTTGAGCACCACATCGAGGTTGGCCAGGCCCAGGTCGGCATCGAGCACCAGCACGCGCTCGCCGCGGCGCGCCAGCGCCGCGGCCAGGTTGGCCGAGACGAACGTCTTGCCGACGCCGCCCTTGCCGCTGGTGATGGCGGTGATGCGGGCACGCCTGGCGCTGCCGTTGTTGTCCGCGGGGGGATGGCTCATTCGAGGTCCTGAAACTGCGAGGTGCCGAACAGCAGGCCTTTTTCCTCGGCGCTCACCAGCGACACCGCGGTGGGCTCCAGGCAGACCCGGTTGCGGCCCTGCGCCTTGGCGCGGTAGAGCTGCAGGTCGGCGCGCTCGGTCCACAAGGTGGCCGACGAGCGCACCCATTGCGGCGCGAAGGCGCCGCCGATGCTGATGCTGACGTGGATCTCCTGGCGCGGCGAGATGACCACCGGCTGGGCCTCGACACGGCGGCGGATGCGCTCGGCCACCACTTCGCCGAAGGCGGTCGGGCAATTGGGCAGGATGACGGCGAACTCCTCGCCGCCCACGCGCGCCACGGTGTCCATCGGCCGCACGCTGTCCTGCAGCACGGAGGCCACGGCCTTCAGCACGAGGTCGCCGGCCGCATGGCCGCAGGTGTCGTTGACGCGCTTGAAATGGTCGATGTCCAGCACCAGCAGCAGCGCCGGCTCGCCGGCCCGTGCCACGCGGTCGATCTCGCGCGACAGCGCCACCTGGAAGCTGCGGCGGTTGGACAGGCCGGTCAGCGCATCGCGGCTGGAGATGTCGCACAGGCTGTCGATCAGCCCCTGCAGCCAGGCCGCACTGCCCGGCTCGCCGGCGGGGACGCTCTGGCCCGCATGCTCGAGCAGCTGCAATGCCGTCTCCAGCCGCAGGTCATGCGGATCGAGGGCAGCGGGCCGGGTGCGAGCGTTCAAGGCGGACTAAGGGGTCGACAAGTGCCGGCAGTCTAGCAGTCCCCCTTTTGGGGGATATGAACCGATAAAGAGGAGGAAAACACCCCTACTTCAGTCGCCGCTCCAGCTGCCGATTAACAAGACTGCAACCCAGCGCTGTCCGCTGGACGGGACCTTTGACGCACCTATGAGCGACGTTGTGATGCCATCGCAGGCCCTGCCTGCCGCCGACCGCATCGAGCAGGAATTTCCCTTCGGAAAAGCCGACTTCGAGCGGGTGCGCCAGCTGATCCACCAGCGCGCCGGCATCAGCCTGCATGCGGGCAAGCAGGCCATGGTGTACAGCCGCCTGTCACGCCGGCTGCGCGAGACCGGGCACCGGTCGTTCGCCGACTATCTGCAATGGCTGGAGCGCGCCAGCGGTCCGGCCGGCGAGGCCGAATGGCAGGAGTTCGTGAACTGCCTCACGACCAACCTCACTTCTTTTTTTCGTGAAGAACATCACTTCCATGCGCTCGCCGAGGACCTGAAGGCACGCCAGGGCAAGCCGCTGCGCATCTGGTGCAGCGCCGCCTCCACCGGCGAGGAGCCGTATTCGATCGCGATGACGGTCGTCGAATCGCTGGGCAGCACGCCCCCGGTCAAGATCATGGCGAGCGACATCGACACCAAGGTGCTGGCCACCGCGCAGCGCGGCGTCTACGGCGCCGATTCGCGCGGGCTGGGCACCGAGCGCCTGCGCCGGCACTTCCTGCGCGGCACCGGCGCCAACGCCGGCAGCATCCGCGTGAAGCCGGAGCTCGCCAAGCTGATCGAGTTCAGGCCCTTCAACCTGATGTCGGCCAGCTGGTCGTCGCTTGGCGAGCCATTCGACATGGTGTTCTGCCGCAATGTGATGATCTACTTCGACGCCCCCACGCAGCGCCGCGTGCTCGAGCGCATGCATGCGGCCATGCGGCCGGGCAGCCTGCTCTACGTGGGCCACTCCGAAAACTTTACCGATGCGCGCGAGCTCTTCCGTTTGCGCGGCAAGACGATCTACGAGCGCGTGTGACGCACGCCTCGGGCCGGGATTCAAGAACCAACACCAGCTTGCCGAAGAGTACGACCATGCTCGCTTTCACCCCCATGTCCGCCGTTGCATCCGCCGGCGGCCCGTCGTTTGCCCGGCCGCCGCTGGGCAGCTCGCCGCGCCTCGAACGTCTGAAGCAGGCGCCGCGCAAGCCGGGCGAGGCGTCGTTCTTCTTCTATGACGCGCATTTCAAGAACGATGCGGTCAAGGTGCTGCCCGGCGAGTACTACGTCGACACCGAAGACATGCTGGTGATGACCACGCTGGGCTCGTGCATCGCGGCCTGCCTGTGGGACCGCAACGCCAAGGTCGGCGGCATGAACCACTTCATGCTGCCCGAAGGCGGCAGCGATTCGGGCCGCTATGGTTCGTATGCAATGGAACTGCTGATCAACGAGATGATGAAGCGCGGCGCCTCGCGCCAGACACTGGAAGCCAAGGTCTTCGGCGGCGGCGCCGTGATCAGCGGCATGAACACGATCAACGTCGGCGAGCGCAACACCGCCTTCGTGATGGACTACCTCAAGACAGAGCGCATCCCCGTGGTGTCGAAAGACGTGCTCGACGTCTACCCCCGCAAGGTGTGCTTCCTGCCGCACAGCGGCAAGGCCATGGTCAAGCGCCTGGCGCCCTCCAACGCCGAGGCGCTGGTGCAACAGGACAAGATGGCGGCGCAGAAGGCCCTCCCGCAGAACACCGGCGGCGGCTCCGTCGACCTGTTCTGAGGCTGTCGCAACCCACAAGGAGCCCGACATGGCCAAGATTCGAGTGGTGGTGGTGGACGATTCGGCGCTGGTGCGCAGCCTGCTCGCCGAGATCATCAACCGGCAGAGCGACATGGAATGCATCGGCGCAGCGAGCGATCCGTTCGTCGCGCGCGAGATGATCCGCAACCTCGACCCCGACGTGATCACGCTGGACGTCGAGATGCCGCGCATGGACGGCATCGACTTCCTCTCCAAGCTGATGCGCCTGCGGCCGATGCCGGTGGTGATGGTGTCGACGCTGACCGAGCGCGGCGCCGAGGTCACGATGCGCGCGCTGGAGCTGGGCGCGGTCGACTTCGTCGCCAAGCCCAAGATCGGCGTGGCCGACGGCATGCGCCAGCTGGCCGACGACATCACCGACAAGATCCGCATCGCCTCGCGCGCACAGGTGCGGCGCGCGCCGCCGGCACCTGGCGCCGCCACGCCCACACCCACTGCCGCGGGCACGGCGCCCGCCGCGCCGAAGCCCCCGGTCGTGTCGTCGATCGGCCGGTTGTCGACCGAGAAGATCATCTTCATCGGCGCCTCCACCGGCGGCACCGAGGCCACCAAGGAAGTGCTGGTCAACCTGCCGGCCGACGCGCCGGCCGTGGTGATCACCCAGCACATGCCCGCCGGCTTCACCAAGAGCTACGCCAAGCGGCTCGACGGCCTGTGCCGCATCCGGGTGAAGGAAGCAACAGACGGCGAGCGCGTGCTGCCGGGCCATGCCTACATCGCACCAGGCGGCTTGCACCTGAGCGTCGAACGCTCCGGCGCCAACTACATCGCCCGTGTGCGCGATGGCGAGCCGGTCAACCGCCACAAGCCTTCGGTCGAAGTGCTGTTCCAGTCCGCCGCCCGCGTGGTGGGCCCCAACGCGGTGGGCATCATGCTCACCGGCATGGGCGCCGACGGCGCCAAGGCCATGCGCGAGATGCGCGACGCCGGCAGCTACAACGTCTGCCAGGACGAAGCCACCTGCGTGGTCTTCGGCATGCCACGCGAGGCCATCGCCCACGGCGCGGCCAACGAGGTGCTGGCGCTGCCGCAGATCGCGCCGCATGTGATCGAGCACCTGCGCAGCACCGCCGGTCTCTCGCTCAACCGCGTGTAGACCACAGCGCTCTGGCGTCAACGGTCGAACAGCCGGCCGCCCAGGCCGAGGCGGATCTCCGTCTCGCGCAGCTTCTCGATCTCGCGTCGCGCGGTGGCCTCGATCCGCAGCCAATCGGGCGCGGCAATGTCGTCGAGCACGTGGTCGCTCAGCTCGGCCACCCGCGCGATCTCCAGCGCATCGCGGCGACGCTCGGCATGTGAACGCCAGGCGGCCTGCAGGGCCTCCCACCAGCGCACGGCCAGCGGGCGAGGCACAGGAATCGCACGGGGAAGGCAGGCGGTGTTCATGGTGGGGACTCCAAGGTGACTTTGCATGCTGGTCAGCATAGATACCCAAACCTCGCCTGGGAATCGATTTGTTCCGGCCAGTTTGGTCAGATATGCTTACCAGCATGTCGCGTCTGCCGCTCAACACCCTGCCCACCTTCCGCACCGTCGCGCAACTGCAGAACCTGCGCGCCGCCGCCGAGGCGCTGCACCTGACCCACAGCGCCGTCAGCCAGCAGATCCGCGTGCTCGAAGAACAGATCGGCTTCGCGCTGTTCGAGCGCCGCGGCCGCCGGGTGGTGCTCAATGCGGCGGGCGAGGCGCTGCTCAGCAGCGTCAGCGCTGCCCTGGCGCAGCTCGATGAAGGCCTGCTCGCCGCCGGTGCCGTCGCCAGCGGACAAGCCCAGCGCCTGCGGCTCACCACCCTGCCCTCGTTCGCGCAGCGCTGGCTGCTGCCGCGTATCGGCCGCTGGCGCGAACGCCATCCGCACCTCACGCTCGAGATCGATGCCACGCATCAGCTGATGGACCTGCAGCGCGAAGGCTTCCATGCCGCCGTGCGCCAGGGGCGTGGCGCATGGCCCGGCGTCACGGCCGAGCAACTGTTCGACAGCCCGATGCCGCTGATCGTGGTCGGCTCACCGCTGGCCGCCCAGCGCCTGGCCGGCGCGCCGCCGGAAGCGCTGGCCCATGAGCCGCTGCTGGGCGACATCGAGCTCTGGCAACGCTGGTTCTCGGCGGCCGGCGTGCGAGCCAATGCCGCGCCGGTGGCGACCTTCAACGATGCGGGGCTGATGCTTCAGGCAGCCGAGCAGAACCTCGGCATCGCATTGGGCCGCGAGCTGCTGGCGGCCGATGCACTGTGCGATGGCCGGCTCGTCAAGCTCTCGCCATTGAGCATCATCTACGAGCAGGCTCACCCCTACCACCTCGTGTACCCGCCCAACCTGAGCGACTGGGCGCCGCTGGTGGCGCTGCGCCACTGGTTGCACGAGGAGCTGGAGTTGTCTAGACAGGCGCTGCACCCGCGCATGCCGCGGACGCCGGCGTCTTGATCAGGATTCGGCAAGGAACAGCGCCTGCAGGTCGCTGAGGAAATCGAAGCCGCGCTGCGTGGGCCACGCGTGGTGGAAATCGCGCTCCAGCAGACCCTTGGCTTCGGCCGCCTCGAGCGAACGCTGGATCGCCGTGATGGGCAGCCCGGTGCGTTCGCTGAACTGCGCGAGCTCGAAGCCGTCCTTCAGGCGCAAGGCGTTCAGCATGAACTCGAAGGGCAGTTGCTCCCGCGACACCTCGTGCTCGTTGGACACCGCGTTGCCGGCCATCGCATTGGCCATGTAGGCCGTCGGCTCGCGCCAGCGCACCTGCCGCACGATGCGATGCGGGAACGACAGCTTGCCGTGCGCACCGGCGCCAATGCCGAGGTAGTCGCCGAACTGCCAATAGTTGAGGTTGTGCACGCAGCGATGCCCCGGCCGTGCAAAGGCCGAGACCTCGTAGCGCTGCAAGCCTGCAGCCGAGGTGCGCTCGACGATCAGGTCGAGCATGTCGGAGGCCGTGTCGTCGTCGGGCAGCTGGGGCGGATGCGACGCGAAGAAAGTGTTGGGTTCCAGCGTCAGGTGGTAGACCGACAGATGCGGCGGCTCGAAGGCCAGTGCCTGGTCGAGATCCTTCCGCAGCCCTTCGAGCGTCTGGCCGGGCAGCGCATACATCAGGTCGATGTTGAAGGTCTCGAAGGCCTGGCGCGCCTCTTCGACCGCGGCGAGCGCCTGTGCGGCATCGTGCACACGGCCCACGGCCTTGAGGCTGGCATCGTCGAAGCTCTGCACACCGATCGACAGCCGCGTGACGCCGGCCGCCCGGAAGCCGCGGAAGCGGTCCTTCTCGAAGGTGCCCGGGTTGGCCTCTAGCGTGATCTCGCAGCCGGGCTCCAGTTGCAGCCGCGCCCGCACGTCGGCCAGCAGGCGATCGATGCTGTCGGGTGAAAACAGGCTCGGCGTGCCGCCGCCGATGAAGATGCTGTGCACCCGCCGGCCCCAGACCAGCGGCAGCGCGGCCTCCAGGTCGGCCCGCAGCGCATCGAGGTAGGCCGCCTCGGGCAGCGTGCCATCGCGCCGGTGCTCATGCGAGTTGAAGTCGCAGTAGGGGCACTTCTTCAGGCACCAGGGGAGGTGGATGTAGAGCGAGAGCGGCGGCAGCGAGCCGAGCCGCAGCGTGCCGCCTCGCAGGAAGCGATCGGCAACGGAAGCCGACGGCTCAGCCAAGGCGCCACACCTCGCGCATCAGCCCCAGCATCTGCCGCGCAGCGATCGCGCGGTGGCTGTGTTCGTTCTTCAGCGCCGCGGGCAGTTCGGCCACCGTCTGCTGCAGCGCCGGGATGAACATCAGCGGGTCGTAGCCGAAGCCGCCCTCGCCCTTGCGCGCTTCCAGCACCGTGCCTTCCCAGCGGCCGAAGGCGATGAGCGGCTCGGGGTCTTCGGCGCTGCGCACCGCCACCAGTGCCGAGACGAAGCGGGCGCGCCGGTCGGCCACGCCTTGCAGCTGCTTCAGCAACTGGTCGTTGTTGGCCTCGTCGTCGCGGGGACCTCCGAACAGCGTGGCGTAGCGGGCCGACAGCACACCCGGGGCACCGCCGAGCGCGTCGACACACAAGCCGGAGTCGTCGGCGATGGCCGCGCCTTTCGCATGCTGCGCCGCATGCCTCGCCTTCGCCAGCGCGTTCTCGACGAAGGTGATGTGCGGCTCCTCGGCCTCCGGGATGCCCAGCGAGCCTTGGGTCACCAGCTCGAGCGGCAGGCCGGCGAACAGCGCCTGCAGCTCGGTCAGCTTCTTCGCGTTGTTGGAGGCGAGCACGAGGCGCATCGCGTCGCTCCCTCAGGCCACGCCGAGCGCCAGCTTCTGCGCGCGCACCAGATCCTCGATGCCCTGGCCGGCCAGCGCCAGCAGGTCGTTCAGCTGGGCGCGCGAGAACGGCAGGCCCTCGGCCGTGCCCTGCACTTCGACGAAGCCGCCAGAGCCGGTCATCACGACGTTCATGTCGGTGTCGCAGGCCGAGTCTTCGATGTATTCGAGGTCGAGCAGCGGCGTGTCCTCGAGGATGCCCACCGACACCGCGGCCACGAAGTCGCGAATCGGGGAATTGACGAGACGGCCCTGCTTCTGCAGCCAGCTCACCGCATCGTGGGCCGCCACGAAGGCGCCAGTGATGGCCGCGGTGCGGGTGCCGCCGTCGGCCTGGATCACGTCGCAGTCGATCAGGATGCTGCGCTCGCCCAGCGCGGCCAGGTCGAACACCGCGCGCAGCGAGCGGCCGATCAGGCGCTGGATCTCCTGGGTGCGGCCGGTCTGCTTGCCGCGTGCGGCCTCGCGGTCGCCGCGAGTGTGGGTGGCGCGCGGCAGCATGCCGTATTCGGCCGTCACCCAGCCTTCGCCGCTGCCCTTCTTGTGCGGCGGCACCTTCTCTTCGACCGACGCGGTGCACAGCACCTGGGTGTCGCCGAAGGACACCAGCACCGAGCCCTCGGCATGCTTGGTGTAGTGGCGGGTGATCGTGACGGGGCGCAGCGCATCGGCCGCACGGCCCGCGGTTCGGACAAAGCTCATGGGAGAGGATTCTTTCGTGGAAGGCGCGTAGCGTACCGCGCCTGCGGAGCCGACGGCGTCAGCTCTTCTTTTGCGACGAGCGGCGAATCGCTTCGTTGATCTCGCGGATCGAGCGTTCGATCTCGGCTTCGTCGAGTTCGTCGGGCTGCTCCTGGCCGAGCACGCTGGCCTGGATGGTGGAGGCGAACACCTCTTCGCCCAGCGTCTGGGTCGAGATGCCGCCGGTGCTGTCGCCGTCTTCGGCGGACTCCCACTCGACAGAGATCGCGGTCACGTTGTCGCTCTTGGCGCCACCGTTGCGCAGCGCCTGCTCCACCAACTCGGGCACGGCATCGGAGATCGGCCGCTCGGAGAGCTGGCGCGTGATCTCGAGGTCGCTCACGGTGCCCCAGAGGCCATCGGAGCACAGCAGGATGCGGTCCCCCGACTGCAGCAGCATCGGGCCCGCCACGTCGACCACCGGCTTGCCGGGGCTGCCGAGGCAGGTGAACAGCACGTTGCGGTTGAAGCGTTCGCCGATGGGCACCACTTGGGCCAGCGTTTCTTGGAGCTCGCTGTAGGAGTGGTCGCGGGTGCGCGCGATCAGTTTGTCGCCGCGCACGAGGTACAGACGCGAATCGCCGCAGTGTGCCCAGTAGGCCGCGTTGCCCTGCAGCAGGCAGGCCACCACCGTGGTGCGTGGCGTGTCGATCAGTGCCTTTTCGGTGGCGTAGCGCAGCAGCTGGTGATGGCCGGCGATGATGGAATCGTGCAGGAAGCGCAGCGGATCCTTCAGCGTGGGCTTGGCATCGCGCTGGAACAGCGCGGCCAGGGTCTGCAACGCCAGTTGCGAAGCGACCTCGCCCTCAGGGTGGCCGCCCATGCCGTCGGCCAGCGCGAACAGGCCCGAATCCCGCGTGTAGCAATAGCCCATGCGGTCTTCGTTTTTTTCACGGCCGCCCTTGCGGCTGACCTGGTAGACACTGAACCTCATCCGACCAAATTCCTGTTGCGCCCTCGATCATGCACGCGAAATCGATGTCCCCGTGCCATACCCCCTCATTTGCCGGTGGGGTGTGACACAGCTCACGGCTTGGCGCCGGATTTCAGGTTCTCGAGCTGCAGCTTCAACCGCTCGCTGAAGCTGAGCTTGGTATAGCGGCGCTCGGTCTCGCGCGCCAGCTCTTTCTGCAGCGCAAACACGCTCTGCGGACGCGACAGCGGGTCGAGCGACATGCACCACTCGGTCACCTCGATCAGGTTGTCGGAGTACACGTTGCGCAGGCGTGAGAGCGAGAGCGCGAGGCGATCCTTCTCGATACGCTGCGGCGCATCGTTGGGCGGATAGCCCTGCATGCAGGCGTAGATGCAGGCGCCGATGGCGTAGATGTCGGTCCAGGGGCCGAGCGTGCCGTCGCGGCGGTACATCTCGGGCGCGGCGAAGCCCGGCGTGTACATCGGCCGGATGAAGTTGCCTTCCTTGCTCAGCACCTCGCGCGCGGCGCCGAAGTCGAGCAGCACCGCCTTGTTGTCGTTGGTGATGAAGATGTTGGCCGGCTTGATGTCCAGGTGCAGCATCTTGTGCTGGTGCACGATGCGCAGGCCGCGCAGGATTTCGTCGAACAGGCTGCGAATCGTCGATTCGCGAAATACCTTGTCACGTTTCAAATCACGGGCGGTGACGATGAAATCCTGCAGGGTATCGCCCTGCAGATAGTTCATCACCATGTATACCGTTTCGTTCTCGCGGAAGAAATTCAGCACCGAGACGACGCTGGGGTGCGAAATCTGCGCGAGCGAGCGCCCTTCCTCGAAAAAGCTCTTGAGGCCGAGACGGTAGAGCGGCTGCTTTTCGGGCTTGACCCGAGGCGTGAGTTCACCGGGAGAACGCTCGGCCAGTGACGAGGGGAGGTATTCCTTCAGCGCCACCAGATGGCGCTGCTCGTCCTCCGCCAGATACACCACGCCAAACCCCCCGGCAGCCAGTTTCTTGACGATCTGGTAGCCCCCGACCACGGTGCCTGCAGGCAACGGGGCGGGTTTTGGCTTTGACATAATCGAATTTTGCTCTTAAGGCGATAGCTCGATGGCAGTTTACAGCATGACCGGTTATGCCAGCGCCAGCGCTGGCGGGGCCGCCAGCCCGGTTTCGAACACCGAATCCGGCGCGGTCTCCACCGCCGGTGTGACCGTCGAGCTGCGTTCGGTCAACGGCCGATTCCTCGACCTCGGATTCCGCCTGCCCGACGATCTGCGAGGCCTGGAGCCGGCGCTGCGCGAGCTGATCGGCGCGGCCTTCCGGCGCGGCAAGATCGAGCTGCGCCTGTCGACCCAGCGCGAGGCCGACGCCAACTGGCCCAGCCCCTCGCCCGACCAGCTCAACCGCCTGTCGCGGCTGGAGAGCACCGTGCAGGGCTGGCTGCCCAAGGCTGCGCCGCTGTCGGTCAACGAGGCGCTGCAATGGTGCCGCGGCGGCGGCGCTGCCGAGCGGCTCGACGAAACCGCGCTCGAAGCGGCCAAGCGCTGCATCGAAGGCCTGCGCGACGCCCGCGCCCGCGAGGGCGAGCGGCTGGTCGCGGTGCTGATGGAGCGCATCAACCGGCTGCGCGAGCTCGCCGCCCAGGCCGAGCCGCTGATCCCTCAGGTGGTGCAGCGGCAGCAGGAGCGCTTCCTCGAGCGCTGGCAGGAAGCCCTGCTCGCCACCGGCGCCGCCTCCAGCGTGCCGGCCGAGGCGCTGCAGGAGCGTGCGCTCAACGAAGCGGCCGCCTACGCCATACGCATCGACGTGGCCGAGGAACTCGCGCGGCTGAAGGCTCACCTCGACGAGATCACCCGCCTGCTGAAAACGGGCGGCGAGATCGGCAAGCGGCTCGACTTCCTGATCCAGGAACTGCACCGCGAATCGAACACGCTGGGCTCGAAGTCGGCCGCGCTGGAGCTGACCAACATCTCGGTCGAGATGAAGGTGGCGGTGGAGCAGATGCGCGAGCAGGTGCAGAACATCGAATAGTTGGCGCCCCGCCGCTGGAATTGCCCGGCGGGCCGACCCTACACTTCAGCATGCAAACTCCGGGCAACCTGTTCGTCGTCGCCGCGCCTTCGGGTGCGGGCAAGTCCAGCCTCGTCAAGGCGCTGCTCGAGCTCGACTCGCACCTCGCGGTCTCGATCTCGCACACCACCCGCAAGCCGCGCGGCCAGGAGCAGCACGGGCGCGAATACTGGTTCGTCGAGCCAGCCACCTTCCGCTCGATGATCGAGCACGGCGATTTCTTCGAGTGGGCCGAGGTGCACGGCAACCTCTACGGCACCTCGCGCAGCGCGATCGAAGACCGGCTCAACCGCGGCGAAGACGTGGTGCTCGAGATCGACTGGCAGGGCGCGCTGCAGATCAAGAAGATCTTCCCCGACGCGGTGCTGATCTTCATCCTGCCGCCCAGCTACGAAGAGCTGCTGCAGCGCCTGCAGCGCCGCGGCGAAGACCAGCCCGACGTGATCGCCCAGCGCATGGTCAATGCCCGGCACGAGGTGGCCCAGGCCAGGCATTTCGACTTCGTTATAATCAACGGCTTGTTCGAGACGGCGCTTTTCGACCTGAAAACCGTCGTTCACTCGCAGCGGCTGAAGTACGCCGCGCAGCGCAAGGCCAAATCCTCGGTGTTCGCTGCCCTCAACCTGCTCTAGATCTTTCTCGGAAACGCTCATGGCCCGCATCACTGTCGAAGACTGCCTGCACAAGATCCCGAACCGTTTCCAGCTCGTGCTCGCCGCCACCTATCGCGCGCGCATGCTGAGCCAGGGCCATGCGCCCAAGATCGACAGCAAGAACAAGCCCGGTGTCACGGCGCTGCGCGAGATCGCCGAAGGCGCGGTCGGCATCGAGATGCTGCGCAAGGTTCCGGTCTGAGCGGAACGGTACTTTTTCCTCCGTCGACGGGCGCCTTGTGCGCCCGTTGTGCATTGATGGACGCCCCCACCCCGGCCTTCCCTTCAATCGCCTGCTAAATTCGGGCGCATGGGTATTCGATCCTTCGCCGCCGAACACCTGCCTGCCGCGCTGGTCGGCCTGCCGCGCCTGGGCGGCGGCAGCGCGACCGACAAGGCCGAGGCCGCCTCGTTCGCCACGCTGACGGCCAAGCTCGACTACCTGCCCAAGGCCGACATCAAGAAGGTCAGAGAGGCCTATAAGTTCGCCGACGAGGCCCACCTGGGCCAGTTCCGCGCCAGCGGCGAGCCCTACATCACCCATCCCATCGCCGTGGCCGGCCTCTGCGCCGACTGGAAGCTCGACGTGCAGGCCATCATGGCCGCGCTGATGCACGACGCGATGGAAGACTGCGGCGTCACCAAGACCGAGCTGATCGAGCGCTTCGGCGCCCCCACCGCCGATCTCGTCGACGGGCTCACCAAGCTCGACAAGCTGCACTTCTCCACCCGCGAGGAGTCGCAGGCCGAGTCGTTCCGGAAGATGCTGCTGGCGATGGCGCGCGACGTGCGCGTCATCCTGATCAAGCTGGCCGATCGCCTCCACAACATGCGCACGATGGGCGCCATGTCGCCGGAAAAGCGGCTGCGCATCGCCCGCGAAACGCTCGACATCTACGCCCCCATCGCGCACCGCCTCGGCCTGAACCAGACCTACCGCGAGCTGCAGGAGCTGTCGTTCGAGCACCTGCATCCGTGGCGCCATGCCGCGCTGACCAAGGCGGTGCAGCGCGCCCGCGGCCACCGGCGCGACATCGTCGAGCGCGTGCAGCGCGATGTCGAAAAGGCCTTCGCCCAGGCCAAGATGAAGGTGCAGGTCTCGGGCCGCGAGAAGACGCTGTACTCCATCTACCGCAAGATGCGCGAAAAGCACGCCGGCTTCGCGCAGGTGAACGACATCTTCGGCTTCCGCATCGTCACCCACACGCTGCCCGAGTGCTACCTCGCGCTGGGCGTGCTGCACCAGCTCTACAAGCCGGTGCCGGGCCGCTTCAAGGACTACATCGCGATCCCCAAGGCCAACGGCTACCAGTCGCTGCACACCACGCTGGTCAGCCCGCTGGGCACGCCGGTGGAGTTCCAGGTGCGCACCGAGCCGATGCATGCGGTGGCCGAGAAAGGCATCGCGGCGCACTGGCTCTACAAGGTCGACGAAGACGGCGTTTCCGAGGCTCAGCGCCTGGGCGCCATGTGGCTGCAGAGCCTGCTCGACATCCAGGACGAGACCCGCGACGCGGCCGAGTTCCTCGAGCACGTGAAGATCGACCTCTTCCCCGACGCGGTCTACGTCTTCACGCCCAAGAGCAAGATCCTGGCGCTGCCGCGCGGCGCCACGCCGGTGGACTTCGCCTACGCGATCCACTCCGACGTGGGCGACCATTGCGTGGCCGCCACCGTCAACGGCGAGCCGGTGGCGCTGCGCACCGAGCTGCGCTCGGGCGACGTGGTCGAGGTGATGACCGCGCCCGGCGCGCGTCCCAATCCGGCATGGCTCAACTTCGTGCGCACCGGCCGCGCGCGCTCGAAGATCCGCCACTACCTGAAGAACATGGAGCAGGAGGAGTCCTACGCCCTGGGCGAAAAACTCCTCGCGCAGGCGCTGCGCGCCGAAGGCCTGCAACTGCCTCCGGGCGAAGACGACAACGCCGAGGCCGCCGCGCTGTGGCAGGCCGTCACGCGCTGGAGCGGCAACCGCAGCCGCACCGAGCTGCTGGTCGACATCGGCCTGGGCCGCAAGATCGCCACCATCGTCGCCAAGCGCCTCGCCCACCTGATGGCCGAGCAGGGCGCGCGGCCCGATGCCGTCACGCTCACGATGGGCCGCTATGCGGCCGACGACGCCGTGCCCACCCAGGGCCTGGTGGTGGTCGACGGCAGCGAAGGCGCCTCGGTGCGCCTGGCCACCTGCTGCCGCCCGATCCCGGGCGACGCCATCGTCGGCTACCTCGGCCGCGGCGAAGGCCTGGTGGTGCACACGGCCGACTGCTCCACCGGCAAGCGGCTGTTCGAGCGCGACAGCGAGCACTGGATGCACGTCGAATGGGCCGAGGAGCTGGCCCGCCCGTTCGAGACCGGCGTGCTGGTGCTGGTGAGCAACGGCAAGGGCGTTCTCGCGCGCGTGGCGCAGGCGGTGAGCGCCGCCGAGGCCGACATCACCCACATCGACATGGGTGAAGAGCGCGCCACCGAAACCACCGAGATCCGGCTGCTGATCAGCGTGCGCGACCGGCTGCACCTGGCCGACGTGCTGCGCACGCTCAAGCGCGCGCCGTCGGTGCTGCGCGTATCCCGCGTGAAACCTTGAGATTTCGGCGCAGTAAATAGTTCACTGCGGCCCGCCGACTTTCTGCATCGCCGTACGGGCGTCCGTTTCCTACAGTGGCCGACATGGACATCGGCCACGCCTCCCTCATGGAACCCGACGCGGCAGCGTCGGCCGCGCGCCTCGCCGCGCATGGCGCGCCCGACCTGCTCGAGGCGTGGACGCTGGAAGACGGCACGCGGCTCGCCTGGCGGGCCGTGCGTCCGCAGGATGCAGCGCTGATCGGCCAGTTCATCGGTTCGCTGTCGCGCCAGACCCGCTTCGACCGCTTCCTCGGTGCCGCCCATGCCCCCACGCCGGCGCTGCTGGCGCAGATGGCACAGGTCGACTTCCGCCACCACCAAGCCTTCATCGTCACGCACACTGAAGACGGCGAAGAGGCGATGGTGGCCGATGCCCGCTTCGTCGCCGATGGCGATGCCGAATCGGCCGACTTCGCGATCGTCGTCGACGACCGCTGGCAGGGCCGCGGCCTGGGCCAGCGCATGCTGCAGGCCCTGGCCGAGGTGGCCGGCCGGCGCGGGCTGCGCTGGCTGCGCGGCGACGTGCGCGAGGAAAACCGCCGCATGCTGCGCCTGATGAAGCGCTCCGGCTTCTTCCGCTCGCCCCACCCCGAGGACGAAGGCATGGTCCAGGGCATCAAACTGCTGCTGCCACCCTACCCGGTACGTGCCTTCGCGGATACGGTGCCGTTGTCCGATATCTGACGCAAAACGGCATCGATCATCGCGACGTAACCAAGCGTCACCCCTATACTGGCCCGCGGACATACACGCGGGGCCGTTGGGCATGGCGTTCGAGCAAGTTGTTGATGCCGCGATCGATCTGTTGAGGCGCCGCCAGCGCGTCACCTATCGCATGCTCCAGCGCGAGTTCGCGCTCGACGATGCCGCCCTCTCCGACCTGGCCAACGAGCTGATCCGCGGCCAGCGCATTGCGCGCGACGAGGACGGCGAAGTGCTGGTGTGGCACGGCGCCACCGTGGTCTCCCCCGCCGAGCGCCGCCAGCTCACCGTGATGTTCTGCGACCTCGTGGGTTCCACCCGGCTGTCGCACGCGCTCGATCCCGAAGACCTGCGCGAGGTCATGCACCTCTACCAGACCGAATGCGAGGCGGTGGTGGGCCCGCTCGGCGGCCACATCGCGCAGTACCTGGGCGACGGCATCCTCGCGTACTTCGGTTACCCCGCCGCGCACGAAGACGATGCCGAGCGCGCCGTGCGCGCCGGCCTCGGCATCGTGCAGACGGTGCGCCGGCTCTCCGGCGCGATGCGGGCGCGCTTCGGCATCGAGCTGTCGGTGCGCGTGGGCATCCACACCGGGCTGGTCGTGATCGGCGACGTCGGCGCGGCCGACCGGCGCGAAACACTGGCGCTCGGCGAAGCGCCCAACCTCGCGGCCCACATCCAGGCCGGCGCCGAGCCCAACAGCGTGATGGTCAGCGAAGACACGCTGCGCCTGCTGTTCGGCCGCTTCATCACCGAAGACCGCGGCCATGCGCCGCACAAGGTGGGCCGGCCGCTGCGCGTGGCGCGCGTCGTCGGCGAGCGCGACCCCGGCGAGCGCCGCAGCGGCCGCAGCCTGCTGCTCGACCGCCAGGGCCACTGGGTGCGCCTGCAGCAGGCATGGAACCAGGCCTGCGAAGGCCAGCCCGGCGCGATGATGCTGCGCGGCGATGCCGGCATGGGCAAGACGCGGCTGGTCGACGAATTGCGCGCCGCGGTGCGCGCGGTGTCGGGCGAGCTGATCGTGCTGCGCTGCTCGGCCTTCCACCGCCACAGCGCACTGCATCCGTTTGCCGAGCAGATCAGCCGCCGCGCGGGGCTGGAGGCCGATTCACCGTCCGACGACGTGACGGACCGGCTGCGCGCGCTGCTCGCGGTGGCCGAGCTCGAGCAGCATCCCTCGCCGGTGGACCCGCTGGCGCTGCTGGCCGCGCTGGTGGCCCCCGGCTCGGCGCCGGCCGCAGCCGCCGCCACGCTCGCCCCGGCCGAGCTGATGCAGGCCACTCAAGGGCTGCTGCTTGCCTGGCTGGCCGCGGCCGCGCGCCGCGCGCCGCTGCTGCTGGTGTTCGAAGACCTGCACTGGGCCGATGCCTCCACGCTCGCGCTGCTGAAGCAGCAGCTGCTGCGCCCGGTGGCCTCGCGCGCGCTCACGGTGCTCACCGCCCGGCCCGACTTCGAGGCGCCCTGGGCCGAGGGCGCGGCCACCACCGTGCTGCACCTCGACCGCATGCCGGCCGATGCGCTGGCCGAGCTGGTGTGCCAGGTGGCGGGCACCCATGCGCTGCCGCGCACGCTGATCGAGCGCATCGTCGATGCGGCCGATGGCGTGCCGCTGTATGGCGAGGAGATCACCAAGGCCGTGCTCGAATCGGCCGCCGGCCGCGAACCGAGCGCGATGATCGACGTGCCGCCCACGCTGCAGGCCTCGCTGCTCGCGCGGCTCGACCGGCTGGGCAGCATCAAGCCGCTGGCGCAAACTGCCGCGCTGCTCGGCCGCGAGTTCTCGTTCGAGCTGCTGGCCGCGGTGGCCGACACGCCGATGGCCGAGCTCGGCCCCGCGCTGCACCAGCTCGTGGGCGCCGACCTGCTGCGCCGCCGCGGCACGCCGCCGCAAGCGCGCTACTCGTTCCGCCATGCGCTGCTGCAATCGGCCGCGGCCGACTCGCTGTTGCGCAGCACGCGCATGCAGCTGCACCGGCGCATCGCCGAGGCGCTGCAGATGCGTTTCCCCGCCACGGTAGAGGCCGAGCCCGAGACGCTGGCGCACCACCTCACCGAAGCCGGCGAATCGCTGCGCGCCATTCCGCTGTGGCAGCGCGCGGGCGATCGCGCGCTGGGCCGCTCGGCACTGGTCGAAGCCATCGCACACCTGGAATCGGGCCTGTCGCTGCTCAAGGCTGCTGGCGACGGCCCCGAGCGCGACCGCATCGAGCTGCAGCTGCAGCTGCGCCGGGCGAGCGCATTGCGCGCCGTGGCCGGCGTGGCCGCACCCGCGACCGGCCAGGCCTACGAGCGCACCGTGGCGCTGGCCTACCGGCTCGACGACACGCCGCAGCTCATCCCCGCGCTCAACGGCCTGTACTCGTACCACATGGTGCGCGGCCAGTGCGATGCGGCGGCCGACCCGGCACAGGCGCTGCTGCGCGTGGCGCGCGAGCGCGGCGATGCCATGTACCAGATGATCGGCCACCGCGCGGTGGGCGCCGTGGCCTTCCACCTCGGCGAGCCGGTGGCGGCGCGCGAGCACCTGCAGCAGGCCATCGCGCTGTACGACCGCGAGCGCCATGCGCAGCTCGCCGTCACGCTGGGCATCGACCACAAGGTGATCGCGAGCAACTTCCTCTCGCTCACGCTCTTCGTGCTCGGCGAGCGCGGCGCGGCGCTAGCCTGCCAGCGCGAGAACCTGGCCCATGCCGAGACGCTCGACCATGCCCACAGCCGTGCGCAGGCCCTGGTGTTCGGCTGCGTGCTGCTCGCGCTGTGCGACGAATGGCAGGAGCTGCCCGAGTGGGCCGAGCGCGTGGTGCTGCTCGGCCAGCAGCACGGCTTCCCGCTGATGGAAGGCGGCGGCCGCTTCTTCCTCGGTGCCGCGCGTGCCTTTGGTGGCACGCAGCCCGGCGATCTCGAGGCCGGCCTGGCCGCGATGGAACAGGGCGCGCAGCTCTGGTGGAGCACCGGCGCGCGCAACTACCGTGCGTACGTCGAGCTGCTGATGGCGCAGGCCCAGGCCTGGCTCGGCCGCCTGCCGGCCGCCCGCGCGATCCTGCAGGCCGCCAACGACGGCATGGCCGCCACCGGCGAGCGCTGGATCGAGCCCGAACTGCTGCGGGTGGAAGGCGAGCTGATGCACGAGTTTGCCGACGACCCCGAAGCCGGCGATGCGCTGCTGCAGCGCGCCCTGGCCTGCGCCCGCAGGCAGCATGCAGCCGGCTGGGAGCGGCGCGTGCTCGCCAGCCTGGCCGAACGGCAGGCCGAGCCGGTGCATCAGGCGGCCGAGCCGACGATGCCCTGACGCCACAGCTGCGCCAGCAGCTGCACCGCGCCCTCGTCACCGCATTCCACACGCCAGCCGCGCAGCAGCTCGGCCACCGGGCGCGGATCGTCCAGGCCCGCGAGCAACCGGTCGAGCGGCCAGCGGCCGATGTACGACACCGGCTGCTCCAGCGCGGGATGCACCAGCGCCTCGGTCTCGACGACGAACGGCCCCTGCAGCGAGGGCACGCGGCGCCAGCTGGCGCGGGGGTCGAGGCGCACCTGCGCATCGAGCGCCGGCAAGGGCAACGACGGCGGCGCCAGCGCCTCGGCCACCGCGGCGCCTGCGCGATCGCGCCAGAAGGCGGTGCCGCGCACCCGCGCCGCCGCGGCATGGAAGCCGCCGGCCAGCCGCGCATGGCGGGCCGCGGCCGCCTGCACCTGCTCGCGGTAGAACGCGATCGCGAGCGCAACGGCTTCGGGCCGCCGCGTCATCGTGTGCACGCAGGCCGCCGCCTGCCACGCGCTGCGCAGCGCCGCCTGCACGCCCTGCGACGACAGCGGATCGAGGCTGAAGGCCGCCTCGCCCACCTTGACCACGCGCTCGTCGATCGGGTGCGGGTCCACCCGCGGCGTGGCATCGCAGACGCGCACTGCATCGCGGCGGCGCCCGCGCAGGCAGGGCCGCAGCAGCGCCGATTGCATCAGCAGCTCGCGGTACCAGGCCTCGCGCCGCACCGGATCCATGCCGGTGCAGCGCGCGGCATCGACGAACACCGTGGCGTTGAAGCTGCCATCGGGCAGCGGCGCGCCCCAGTACCAGGCCTCGTCGCCCGCCTCGACCCGCGTGCGCGGATCGTCGATGCCGTGGCCATCCCAGTAGGCATAGAGCGCCGCGGTGCGCACGCCCGCATGCTCCCCGGCGCGGCGGCCGGTGGCCACGACGAGGCGCTGCGCATGCACCACGCGGCCATCGGCCAGCGGCACGCGCAGGCCGTGCTCGTCGCGCAGCGGCGTCAGCGCCGACACCGCATGCAGCACGTTGGCCCCGGCCGCCACCGCCGCCTCGAGCAGCAGGGCATCGAAGCGCGCCCGATCGACCTGGAAGCCCGGCTCGCCCGAACCCGCATCGCCGCTGTTGTCGCGCAGCCCGCCATCCCATTGCACCAGCGAGCCCCGCGGCCGCAGGAAGCCCGCGCCCTCCACCGCTTCACGCACGCCCAGTTGCTCGAGCCAGGGCAGCACGCTGGGCGGCAGCGATTCGCCCACGTGCGGCCGGCCGCGCGGCGCGCGCTCGATCAGCAGCACGTCATGGCCCAGCTGCGCCAGCCGCAACGCACAGGCGGCCCCGGCCGGGCCGCCGCCGATCACGCAGACATCCGCATGCAGATCGGCAAACGCATTCATGCCAGCAGCTCGGGCCGCGCCTCGGCGATGCGCACGTATGCGCGCAAGCCGTGGTCGAGCCAGCCGCGGATGAAATCGCAGGCCACGCGGCCGCGGTTCAGCACCTCGTGGTGGCAGCCGCCGCCGCAGAGATAGCGCGCCCAGCAGCTGCGGCAGGGCTCCTGCGTGTCGACATGGCGCTGCTTAAGCCACTGCGCGCGCGCCGCATCGTCGATGCCCTGCGACACATGGCCCATCGCCGCGCGCGGATCACCCACGAAGCGATGGCACGCACCGTATTCGCCTTCGGCCGACACGCCCAGGTAGCCCGCGCCGGCGCCGCAAGGCAGCGGCCGGTGCGTGCCGCGGTGCAGCTCCTGCACCATGGCCAGCATGTTCGAGAACGGATAGGGCTCGTTGCGCAGCATGTGCGCCTCGAAGGCCTGGGCGCACTCGACCATCTGCGCCAGCAGCGCGTCGAGCTCGCCGGCCGACAGCTGCAACGACGGATCGCGCGACGACAGGCTGGGCGAGAAACCCACGCTGTGGAAGCCCAGGCCCATCAGGTGCTCCAGCGTCGCGCGCAGCGCGGTGTGGCGCGGCGTGACCGTGACGCGGGCGCTGACCTGCAGCGGCAGCCGCCCAGGGGCGGCCTTGCGCTTCTGCGCGGCCAGCAGCGGCCCCAGCCGCTGCACGATGCGCTCGTAGCTGCCGGTGCCGCCGCGCGTGGGGCGCAGCGCATCGTGCAGCTCCTTCTCGCCATCGATGCTCACCGTGACCGCGAAGCCATGCTGCGCCAGGAAGTCGACGTCGTCGGCATTGAGCACGGTGGCGTTGGTGGTCATCGCAAAGCGAATCGCGATGCCGCGCTGCGCGGCCAGCGCCGCCGCATGCAGCGTCGCGCGCCGCAGCACGCTGCGGTTGAGCAGCGGCTCGCCGCCGAGGAAGGCCAGGCTGGCGCTGCCGCCGGCCGGCACCCGGTCGAGCAGGCCATCGACCGCCGCCTTGGCCACCTCCCACGGCATCTGCTGCGGCTCGCTGCCGAAGCTGCCGCCATCGGCATAGCAATAGCCGCAGGCCAGGTTGCAATGCTCGGAGACAGCCAGCGCCAGTGCATTGACCACCGGCAGGCCGATGTCGGGGCCGATGGCCGGCTCGCCCTCGAGCAGGCCGAAGGCCGAGATCAGGTCGCGCTCGGCGGCTCGGCCCTCGCGCGCCGCCGCCTGCAGCCGCGGCTCGAAATCGGCCGGCACGTCGTAGACCCGCGAGCCATCGGCGAGCAGCACGTGCGCGCCGTGCGGCGTGCTGAAGCAATGCGCCTCGCTCGGCCCTTCGAAGCGCCGCCGCTTCAGCGACGCGAGCGGAATGGTGGCCACGGTCGTCATGTCAGGGCACCGAGAAGAACGGCACGCCGATGCCGCGCGCGGCCAGCGCCTCGGCCTCGCGGTTGAGCAGGTCCATCAGCTTGCGGGCGCGGCCGATGGCCTGCTGCGCCAGCTCGAACTCGCGCGCCGCCTCGTGCGCATAGGCGTGGCGCAGGTCGGTCTGCAGCGCCTCGTAGGCCTCGAGCGCCGCAGCCGTCTCGGCCCGCGTGCCGAGGCGGACGTTGCGCAGGTAGGGCAGCGGCCGTGCTTGTCTATACGTGTTCAGCACGCGCCGCATCTCGCGGAAGCGCTCCCAGTGCTGCATGCCATCGCTGTCGATCTTGGCGGCCAGCTCGTAGAGGTGGCGCGGGTAGATGTGCTTGTGGTCGGGGCCGCGCTGCTCCAGCGTGGCCACCGTGCGCGCATAGGCGGTGTCGAGCTTGCCGCCCGGCCGCTCGACGCGGATGTAGGCCTCGAGCGCCTCGAAATCCAGCACGCGCAGCGCCGGGCCATGCAGCCCGTTGAGCCCCACCGGCCCCTGCTGGCTGTGGCGCACCACCGGCGTGTAATGCCTGCCCGGCGGATAGAAGCCCGCCTCATCCAGCGACCACAGCAGCTGGTTGACCCAGCGCAGGTGCGTCATCTCGCTCACCGCCACGATGGTGAGCGACTGCCGCACCGATTGGAGGTCGTCGCGCATCGTGTGCCAGCGGTCGTGCGGCGCCTCGTCGGGCGACAGCAGCGAGAACAGCGAGTACAGGTACTCGATCGCCAGCGTCATCTCCATCGGCGCCAGGTCGTTCTCGAGCTTGTCGATCATCTCGGCCGCATCCTTGTACGGCTCGGCATGGTCGGGCTCGGTGGGCACGTAGGTGTCGGCGATCTCGCGGCCGCCGATCACGAAGTTGAGCTCCTGCCAGCGCCAGTTGATCTCGAAATGGTCGATCTGATCAGGGCGCGCGGCCGAGCGCACGTCGGGCACCGCCACCTCGCCGGCCGGCGTGCGATCGCGCCGCAGCCAGTCGAGGTAGGTGAGCGCGGTGACGGAATCGATCGGCTCGCCGCCGGGGATCTCGGGGCCCTTGGCCTGCGCCGTCACCACGTCAGGATGGTTGGAGGCCCAGTAGTAGCAGGCGCAGTCGCGGAAATCGTGCTGCCAGGGGTTGCACAGGCTCTGCGTGAGCTCGCCGGGCTCGTACACCGGCGAGATCACGCCATCGGGCGTGGTGTAGCGGCGGCGGAAGCCATCGAGCTCGATCACCGGCTGCGGCGCAGGCACGTCGCGCCGCACGAGGCCGATGCGCAGGGGCACGTCGGGCACCAGCATGCGGATCATGCGCCACACCGGCTTGCCGTCATACGGCTGGCCGTTGGGCTGGATCATCGAGATGCGCTTGCCGCCCTGCTCCACCCACTGCAGGTACCAGCGGCCCACGCTCAGCGTGTTGCCCACGTCGCCACTCAACTGCGCCAGCAACGCCTGCACCCAGGGCAGCGGGCTGCGCTCGGGAAGCATCGGGTCGTTCTGCCAGCACACCGTGACCAGCCGCGCGCCGCCCTCGTCGGGCGTGGTGCCGGGCAGCGGCGTGAGCGGCGCCGCGACGATCCGGAACAACAAGCCGGGGAAGAAGCGGCCATCGAGGTTGCGCACATCGAGCTCGAGGCCGGGAAAGCAGTTGCCCACCGCATCGTCGAGCCGCGCGCTCGCGGGATTGCCCACCACCGATGCGGCGCGCGCCGTGCGGTTGCGCGGCTTGAATTCAGCGTTGCCGTTGCTCATGCGTGGCCCTCCTCGATGTCGTTCTGCGCCAGCTCCTCTTCGGCGATGTAGTCGAGGAAGCTCAGCATCATGCGGTACTGCCGGCGCGTGAGCGACAGCGGCACCCAGTAGGCATCGCGCATGTAGGGCGGCATGCGCATGTCGTGCTGCAGGTCGCGGTCGACCCGCGGATCGCGGAACTCGGGGTGCGGGTCGGGGCTGGGGTTCTCGTCGAGCTCGGGCACGATGCCGAAGGCCGGGCGCAGCAGGCGCCGCACGTGGTGGTGGCGCCGGCGCAGGAAGTCCATCAGGATGGTCTCGTCCATCAGCTGCGTGTGCACGAAGGCCGGCACCTGCGTGAACGGCAGCGTGTCGCCGCGCGCGCTGCCGGTGCTGAACACCGAGGCCTGCTGGCCCGGCGTGAGGTCGGGCGTGCGGTCGACCCAGGGCTTGTCGGTGCGCGTCATGCTGGTGGGGCCGGTGGCGGGCAGCCGATGCGTGGCCGTGGTGTGCATCGAGTTGTCCTGCAGGCCTTCGGTGCGCGCCTGGTCCATGTTGAGCGACGACGCGGTTTCGAAGGCGCGGCGGAACAGCTGGACCACCTCTTTCTTGACCGCATCGAAGTTCTCGGCCGTGACCGTGACCAACGCATCGTCGCGGTCGGCCAGATCGGCGTCCACGCCATAGAACGGCCGGCGATCGGGCGCGAAATCGGGCGGGCCGACGAACACCCGCGCATTGCAGCGGTAGCGCTGGTCGCGCCAGGCCAGCGTGGCGGTGATCAGCGCATCGCAGCTGTCGTCGACCACGCCCCAGGCGGTGTTGTCGCCATCGTCGGCGCCGTCGTAGCCATCCTGCGGCTGCGGGTCTTCCCACTGGCCGGTGAGCATGCGGTAGCGCACGTAGGGCGTGTCTTCGTTGAGGAAGCGGTTCTCGGCCGGCACGATCACATGCATGCGGCCCGTCTCGGTGCCTTCGAGCTGGAAGGCATCGACCGCGCCGGTGACGGCCAGCCGATCGATGCCCACCACCGCGCTCGGCGGGCCATACACCGTGCCCACGGCGGGCGTGAAGCGCAGGCGCAGCACATCGAGATCGACCTCTTCGAAATGCGGCGCCACCTCGTCGCGCGGCCGCAGCCACTGCACCGAGCCCAGCGGAATCGGCTTGTCGGGCGACACCAGCGCCGGCTGCCCCGAGGTGTGGCGGCTGAAGGCCAGCAGCTCATGCGGCGCATGGTCGTCGCCCGCAATGTCGATGCGCGCCGTGAAGCTGCAGCCCATGTCGGCCACGCCGGTGGCCGCATCGGCCAGCCGCCGCGCCGCCTTGAAGTTGCCCGCCGTGACCTCGAGCGCGATGTGCCGCATCGTGATGCCCAGCTCGGTGAGCAGCGACGGCGTGAGCGGCAGTTCGTCGACGCTGCCGTCCTCAGGATTCTGGAAGCGGCCCCACAGCTCGAAGAACGGCGCCACCGGGCGCACCGCGCCGTCTTCGTCCTTGAAGTGGATCACCTTGGGCCAGTAGGGCTCGAGCGTGGCGTCGTCGCGCACGCGGAAGCTGATCGCGGGGCGGATCACCGTCTGCACGCCACCATGGGCCGCGCGGGAGGTGTGCCATTCGAAGGCCTCCAGCGGAGTGGGGCTGGCGCCGACGCGGCCGATGGCCATGGGGGGGGTGAAGAAGATGCTGAGGAGAGTGCGCATGAGATCCTTCTCAAGGGGTGGTCGGCGAGGACTCGCCCACGTGACGCGATGGTTTGTTGCTCGGGCACTAGACCACGATGTGGTGGTGCAATCGATTCAAAGAGCCGCAGAGGCGGACCTGCATACCCAGGTGGTGATGATCGGTGAGAGTCAACAAGTTCTAACGTTCAACACCCGCGGCGGCTTGCCGACGGCGCCGCCGTCAAAGGCGCCGCTCGACGGAGATGCTATGCCTCACTCGCGACCTTCCGCCCCTGAGCTGTTGGATACCAACGTAGCTGTCCATCCTTGTTCTTTCCTTCCGCGACAAGTGCTCTTTCCAATAAGCGGCCCATGGCTTGATTTACCTGCGCCGTGGAGAGCTGAGCTTCTTTCGCAATGCCCGTGAGCGACCGCATTGCGAAGCGGCTCTCGATCATGGCCTTCAATATCTTCCGCTCTGTATCGGTTACGTCCGAAACAGATGAGGCGGCGAGGCCTGCCGCCTCGGATGCAGTTGGGGAGGATTCTTGCGGCTCAGGAGGTTCCACGCTGAGCGAGGCGACTGCTTCGGCGTTCTCCGCCTGCTCCTTTGCCTCCTTCGCTTCCTGTTTCGCCGCCGAAGCCTCCTGCTTTGCCGCCGAAACCTCTTGAAGGAGCCGATCGGTCATAGACCGAATGAACGCGCGCGAGGACACTGCCGCCAACAGGCAAAACCCCGCTAGCACCAGCAACTTAGACAGAATTTCCGATGTCATTGCCGTGCCTGTAATCTCTGAGATCAAGTGACTCGAGATCATGTTCAGAAAGACTGGAACCATGAAAGCCGCACCTACCCCTACGATCAGGTGCTGCCACCAAGACAGAGGCTTCTCGATTTGGGGATCAGAAAGATATGAATTGATGAGCCCCCCGAGGATGCCGGCACCAAGCATAGTTCCGAGAATGTGCTCAAGCATGACGCAAGGCCTCCTATTGCTTAACGTTTGACATCAGAGGCGTCACCTGCGTTGCCGGGTGACCTCCTCGCGATGGAAGGGTTAGGCCTCGGGCGAGAAGTATTCGATCTCATCAGCTACGAACTCCGAGACGACCTTCGTCTCTACGCCGAACTGAAATCGCGGGTGACCGCGAAAGATGAAGCTAGGGTTGCTCTCTCTCAGATATCGGATTCGATCAAAATCTTTTTCGTTTAGGAAGACGCTGACTGTTCGACCGCCGCTTCTGCGAATGGCCACAATCCTGCTGGCAGGGTAGAACTTATAGACTTTGCCTTGGATTTCTTGATAGCTACCGAGTACGACCTCTCCCTTGATCGAGCTTAGGTATTCCTTGGTGTTGGAATCGAACGTTGCGATCGTCTCTCGGCCTCGGGACGGGAGTCCAATGTTTATGCCTTCCACCCCGCCAGATGCGTCGACTCGGTTAACGATATTCGCTACTTCGGTATAGATGGAGCCAATGAAGATCTGCTTGTTGGGATCCTTTTCGCTCTGCACTCTCTTGAGAACATCCCCGACGTAGTAGCCGACGATTCCAGAAGCCACATAGTCCGCGAGTTTGAGCATGTACTGCTGAACTTGCGGATCTGTGAGGATCGGAATTAGCGCGAACGCATCAGATTGCCGCCTACGCTCGCCAAGCTGCAGGGCCAATCGTTGCCGATCTTCTTTGTCCGGGAATGCTCCTTTTACTAGGCGGTCTTCTAGGGATAGGTGTGCTTTGTGAACAATTCGCTGGAGCGCCAGAAGCGAGTTGGAGAGATCGTAGATGCTGACGCCTCTTTCAGACAGCTCCTCGCCAACAAACCTGATCGAGTAAATGCCGTTCTCGAATTTTTCACGTTGCTTCATGGCAGTAAGTCGGTTTCCCGAGGTCTAACGTGATTTAGACGACGAAATACCTGCACCGGCTTTCCAATCCACCACCCCATCCCCCTTCCCGACCTTCGGCCACTTCCCCCCCTTAGCCGGCGAGATGCTCTGCGCATAGTGGAAGAAGTTCTCCGGGTCGTACTTGCGCTTGATCGCCAGCAGCTTGGGGAAGGCATCCTTCCAGTAGCGCTCGCGGTAGTCGAGCTGCGAGAGGCGGGGGTAGTTCTGGTAGCTCTCGCCGTTGCTGTAGCCGTCGAGCACCTTCATGCACTTGTCTAGCCAAGCTTGCGCCTCGATGCGCTGCGCGTCGCTCATCCAGAACACGTCGACGAAGATGTCCATGTCGGCGTCGCGGTGGATCCAGGCATTGAAGTCGCGCGGCAGCTCGTTCACCTTGCCGCCGTAGGGCTCGATCACGAAGCAGTTCCAGCTGGTGGGGCTGGTCTGGAACATGTCGCAGACTTTCTTCCAGTCCTTGGCCTTTAGGCGCTTGGCGATGATGGTGCTCTGCTTGTCTTCGCGCGCCAGGTCGGGGCAGTTGGGCACCGGCTCGGGGGTTTCGAAGAGCCAGTCGTTCAACACGTCGTAGGTGCCCATGCGGTCGAGCTGCAGCGTGGCGCCGGTCTTCTTGATCAGCGGCTGCAGCAGCTTCAGACCTTCTTCGCGAGGGCCCCAGTACACGCCGCGCATGATGAATACCGGCAGCGGCGGCTTGCCGTCGGGCTGGCTTTCGTAGACGAAGGCGCCCATGTAGCCAAGGTCGCCGGTGACCCCATCGGCCATGTAGCCGGCCTGCAGCATGGCCAGGCCTTCGGGCGCGGTGTCCATGGTCCAGCGCAGGCCGTAGCCCCACAGCGGCGGCAGGTCGTGCAGCTGGTAGGTGGCCTGCAGCAGGATGCCGAAGTTGTTGCCGGTGCCGCCGCGCATGGCCCAGAAGAGGTCGGCGTTGACCTGGTCGTTGGCCTGCACGATGCGGCCGTCGGCCAGCATCACCAGCATGTCGAGCACGCAGTCGCAGTTCATGCCGAACTTGCGGGTGGTGAGGCCGTAGCCGCCGCCCTGCATGTAGCCGGCCACGCACACGTCGCCGCACACCCCCGTGGGCACGTGCAGCTTGTAGTCGGCCAGCGTGGCGTTGAGGTGGGCCCAGTTGGTGCCGGGGCCCACCACGGCGCGCTTGGCCACGGGGTCGACATACACGCCGTTCATGCGGCTGGTGTCGATGACCATGCCGTTGTTGACCGAGAAGCCGGCGGTGCTGTGCCCGCCGGAGCGGGTGGTCACCCAGAGCTGGTGCTCATGGGCGAACTTCAAGCATTGCTGCACATCGCCGAACACCTCGCAATACGCGATCAGCAGCGGGAAGTGCTGGAACGCGAGGTTGCTCATCTGGCGCGACGCCGGATAGCCGGGGTCGGACGGCAACACGATGTCGCCTTGCAGCTGCTGCTGCAGGCTGGTGATGTCCTGCTTGCTGAAGGGTGCGCCCAGCGCCTCGACGCTTTGTCCCCAGCCGGCCAGCTTTTGCAGGCGAGCGGACTCCCTGCGGGTTCTCTTCCACATGCTCCTCGTCCCTCCTGGCGTCTTCGATGCGACGCAACTGGCCGGAAACGTTAGCACGCGACGTTGTCAATCACTATCCTCCAAAGGAGCGAACTAGTTCACTCGCACGGAGCCATTTGTTCACACGGCCGTGTGATGCACGGGCCCTAAGCTGGAACCACCGTTGTTCGCCAGGATGTACATGCAACTCACGGTCATCGATACGCTGCTGACCGTCGAGCCGGTCTCGGCCCACGTGGGCGCGCCGCCGGCTTGGACGCAACCCGCGCTGCTGGCGGGCGCCGTGGCCCGGGAGCGAGGCATGGCCTTGTTCCAGACGCTCTCGCACATGCTCACGTCGGTGGGCTGGGTGGTGCACCGGTCCACGCAGCAGACGGTGCCGCTGCCCGAGCTGCACGCCACGCTCACGCGCAACGACCCCGCGCTGGCGCGCATGATCTCGCTGCTGGCCGACGGCGCGCCCCAGGAAGCAGAAGCGATGCTCGATGCCTGGTGGCAGTGCAGCGCGCCCTCGCCCGACGGCCGCTCGCGCGTGGCCCTCATCGCCACGCTGCAGAGCGCCGAGCCCAACATCCTCACGGCCAAGCTGCGCGCGGTGGGGCTGCCGCGGCCTTCATGGCAATGGATGCTGCCGCAGCCGGCCCAACCGGTGACGCTGAGCACGCTGGAGATGATGCTCAATGCCGAGGTCTATGCCTCGGTGGCGGCCACGCTGGCGGAACGCACGCGCGGTGCGGCCGACAGCATGCGCACGATGCAGATCTAGGAGGGGTCTTTTGGCGCGGCGTCGTGGCCGCGCAGCAGCGACCAGGCCATGAAGCCCATCAGCGTCACGCCGGCGAGCAGCGCGGCCCAGAGCCAGGGCTTGCTCGATGCGGTGGACGCAGCCCGCGCAGAGGCCGCCGAGGCAGGCGCCGAAGCGGGCGTGGCCACCACCGGGGCCGGCAGCGCGATGGCGGCCGAATCGGCCGGCAGCGGATCGGTGAACTTGCGGGTGGGGATCAGCTGCTCGAGCGCGATGGCGTTGGGCTTGTCGGGCACCCGGCCCCAGGCCAGCCGGTAGGGTGCCGGCTCGCGCGCCAGGAACACCAGCGCCCGCGCATGTGCGCCCACGCGCAGCAGCGGCGGCCTGGCGCCGAGCTGCGTGATCGGGCCGTCGGTCTGCACGCGCACCTGCGGATACAGGCCATGGTCGAGCCAGAAGGCGCCCGAGCGGGCCTCGCCCTGCGGCAGGGCCAATCGGTACACCTGGGCCGAGGCCAGCGGCGCCCAGTAGGGCTCGGTGCTGCCCGGCGGCGCGCTCTTGTGGCGCAGCGCGCGCACATGCTGGCGCAGGCCATGCGGCCGGCCGCGCGGCGGCTGCTCCGGCTGCGGATCGATGCGGCCGAGCAGCTGCACCCGGCCCAGCGCATTGGGCTCGCTCAGCTGCAGGTCGAGCAGCTCCAGCGGCAGGTGGCGCGGCAGGTTGTAGTCGCAGTGGTTCTGCGTGCATTGCGCCGGCGCGATCGGCTCGGTCCATTGCAGCGGCTGGGCGGCCGTGTGCTCGCTCACGCTGCTCACCTGGGCCGAGGCCAGCTCGGGCAAGGCGCTGCCGGGCAGCGGCTTCAGCCGCAGGTAGGCCGCGCGGATGTAGCCCAGCTCGATGGCGGTGCTGCGCAGCTGCTGGCCCTGGTGCTGCAGCGAGAGCACCTGCACTGCGGGCTGCACCAGCTGCCATTGCTGCAGGTCGTCGCTGGCCTCCACCGACAGGGTGTACAGGCCCTGGGCCTGCGGCGCGAGCGACACGTCGAGCTTGAGCAGCGCGCCCTTGGCCGAGCGCACGTCGAGCATCCAGCCCTGCGGCGGCAGCGTCTTGGGGCCCGAGGCCGCGCCGGGCATCTTGAAGATCGCGGCGTTGCTCGTGTGCTCTTCGCTGTCGGGCGGCAGCTCGGCCACCCAGGCCATCGGCAGCAGGTCGCCGCGGGCGTTGAGCACCTGCAGGTCGTCGAGCTCGGGCGACGCTGCGGCGCTGCGCAACGCGAGCGGCACCGTGAAGGTGTAGTACGGGCCGGCGCCCTGCAGCTTGAGCTCGGCGCTGGTGGGCGTGCCCTGCGCGATGGCCGCCGTGGCAAGGATCAGCGCGGCCGGCAGGCCGGCGGCGCGCAGCAGGGAGTGGAGTCGAGGGTTCATGGGCACGCGGTATCCGACGGTCAGGGCGCCGATGCCGGCGAGTCTTCGGCCGGCCGCTTGGGCGGCACCGGCGCAAAGTAGCCCACCAGCAGCAGCAGCAGGCCGACGACGATGAACGAGACGATGCGGTAGAGGCTGCCGCGGTCGGCCAGCTCCACCAGGAAGAGCTTGACCACCACCACGCCGAGCAGCGCCGCGCCCACCGCCCACACCAGGCGGTTGAAGCGGCGGTGGCCCAGCAGCATCAGCGCGACGCCGACCACCGACCACGCCACCGAGAGCGCGGCCTGGGTCAGCGTGGAGTCGAACAGCGCCTGGCCGTCCCACAGCACGCCGGCCCAGTGGTGGCAGGTGCGCAGCACCATGCCGGTGTAGACCGCAAAGGCGGTGAGGCCCAGGCCGCCCAGCAGCACCGGGCGCGGCAGCTGCTGCTGATCTTGTGCCGGCAGCGTGCGCAGCCACAGCACCAGCGCGAGCACGATGCAGGCCTGCGCCAGCTCCAGCGGGTTGAGCAGCGGCAGGTAGGGCAGCGGCGCCGCATCGCCCGGCAGGCCGTTGGCCACCCACAGCCACAGCAGCAGGTACAGCGCGAGCGGGCCGCAGGCCACCAGCAGGTAGGCCCGCTTGAAGTCGGCCAGCGGCCAGCGCTTCAGCATCGCCGGCCGCGTGACCAGCACCAGCACCGCCACCGGCACCAGCATCCACCCCAGCGCCTGCCATGAGGAGCCGGGCGCACCGAGCGAAGCCATCGCAAGCTGGCATTCGCGCGCACCGAGCAGCACGAAGAGCCAGAAACCCAGCACGTGCAGCGGCTGCAGCACGGCGCGCGGCAGCCAGGCCGGCTGCTGCCGCAAGAGCAGCAGGTGCCACCCCAGCGCCAACGGCCATGCCACCCAGCCCAGGTCGTTCGACGGCGCAATGCTCGAGGTCAACGGGCCGGCGATCGCCATCAGCACCAGCAACGGCACAGTGGCGGCGGTGGCCTGGCCCATCTGCAGCCAGGCGCGCCAGCGGGCGCCCAGCGCCATCAGCACCGAGGTGCTGATCACCCACAGCGCGACGAGCGCGGGCCACAGGCGCAGCGCATCCACATGCAGCAGGCGCCGATAGATCTCGGGCGGCGCCACCTGGGCCCACCACAGCAGCGCCCAGCCGAGCACGGCCCAGTGCACGAAGGCAGGCTGGGTCCAGGCGCTGGTCCAGCCCGTGGCGCGGCGGCCGGCGCGCTGCAGCAGGTCGCCGGCGACGAAGCCGCACACAGTCAGCGTGAGCGCGCCCCAGAACGGTGTGCCCATCGGGCTGGTGACCCAGGCCTCGATCGTGGGCCAGCCGAAGGCGACGAGCGCGGCGCCGCCGGCAGCCTCGAGCGCGACCCAGGCCAGGCCCAGCGCCGGATGCGCGATGCGCAGGCCCAGCCACAAGACGCCCAGGCCCACCCACGGCCACACCAGCGCCGCGCGCTCGGCGGGCATCACGAACAGCAGGCTCAGGTTCAGCACCGCCAGGCCCGCGAGCAGGCCGGCGCTGCTGGCCAGGCTCCAGCTCGGCGCACTCTGCCGCTCAGCCGCGGCACGCAGCGTGGCGCGCAGGCCCAGCCACGCGGTGGCGAGCAGCGCCGCACCGATCAGTACCGCGGCGCTGAGGCCGTGCCAGCCATCGGCCAGCATCGCCGCGCCCTGCGCGGTGTGCAGCGTGGAGCCCAGGCCGACCAGCGCCACGAGGTGCAATGCCGGCACACAGGCGGCCAGCGCCGGCCCCGGCCAGCGCCGCAGCGCGAGTGCACAACCCAGCGCCAGCCACGCGGTGACCGCGCTGGCCCACAGCGGAATGCACAGCATCCAGGCGATGGCATCCAGCGAGGCCACGCCGAGGCAGGGCAGCGCGAACGCGCTGAGCGCCTGCCAGCCCTCGTGGCCTTCGGGCGCGCGGCGGTTGACGAAGTGCATCGCGAATGCGCTGGCGCACAGCAGCGCCATGCCCAGCACCGAGCCCGCGATCAGCGGCACCTCGGGCCGGAAGTCGAGCGTCAACGAGCTGACGAGGCGCAGCACCGCACCGGCCATCACCGCCTGCGCGAAGGCCCGGGCATAGGCACGGTGCTGGCGCACGCCGAGCCAGTACATGCCGGCCGCCTCGACCGCCCAGGTGGCGCCCGTCCATGCGCCTTCGAGCGCCAGGGGAATCGTCAGCGTGCCGAAGATGACGCTGACGATCACGTAGGCCTCGCCCAGCAGCGAATAGCGGCGCGGCCCGCGCAGCAGCATGCCGCCCAGCAGCAGGTAGAACACGCCGAACCCGAAGGCCGACCAAGCCGGGCCCCAGGGGTCGTGCTTCACCATCAGGTACTGCAGCGTGTAGGCCGCCAGCGGCACGCCGAAGGCCAGCGTGCTGTCGACGCGGCCCACGTGGCGCAAGGCCTCGAGCGCGCGGTCGGAGAGCGGGCGGCTCGGGTCGGGCTCGCCGGCCAGCGCGAGCGAGCGCCGCGCGAACAGCACGCCGATGGCCGTGAACAGCACGAAGAAGAGCAGCAGGAAGGCCTGCACGCTGGGGTACAGCGCCTGCACGTAGTAGGTGTGCGCCCAGCCGCCGGCCAGCGTGAAGGTGCCGACGAAGCCCACCAGGTTGAGCGGCCGCCAGGCGCGGAACCAGGCCATCAGGAAGATGCCGACATCGAGGATCGCGAGGTAGCTGAACAGCGCGATGTGGTTGCCGCCGCCGGTGGACACCAGCACCGGCGCCGCAAAGCCTTCGAGCACCGCCACCAGCGCGAGCCACGGCGCGTTCTGCATGACCGCGAGCACGGCGGCGAGCACTGCCACCAGGGCCATGAACGAGAACGCGATCGTCGGCGTGAGCAGCGGATGCAATTTCACCGCGGCCAGCGCGGTGAGGTAGAACACGCCGATGCCGGCGCCCTGCAGGATCAGCCCGTAGGCATCGGCCTTGTGGCGCAGGCGCCAGCCCAGCGCCAGCAGCGCGGCGCCCATGCCGGCCACGCCGGCATAGCGCAGCTCCACCGGCATCGTGACCCGCTCGGCCGCATAGCGCAGCAGGAAGGCCAGGCCGAGGAAGAGGATCAGCACGCCCACCTTGACGATGGTGTTGCCGCCGAAGATGAAGCGGCTGATGAAGGGCGGCAGGCGGTCGCGCAGCGGCACCGCGGGTGGCGGCGGCGCGACCGGCGGGCGCGGAGGCGCGGCCTGGGCGAACTGGGGCTCGGGCTCGGACTCCTGAGCCTGGTGCGTCTCGACAAGGAAGCCGTCGTCGGTTTCATCGGCCTGCGCTGCAGGCGGCGGGGTGACGCGCAGCGATGCGGTGGCCGGCTCGATCGTGAGCGGCACCGCGGGAGCGGGTTCGGGGACCGGTGCAGGGACCGGCATGGCCGGCAGGTCGGCCAGCAGCTCGGGGACCAGGTCCTCCGGCTCGGGTGGCGCTGGCGGGGTGGGAGCAGGAACAGGCACGGGCGCCGCGGCGGGCACCTGGCCCTCGAGCTCGGCCGGCACGCTCACACCCTGGCTCAGGCGGTGCACCTTGGAGCGCAGCTGGGCGACCTCGCGCTCCAGCGTCTTCACGCGCTCCTCGAGCAGATCGAGCTCCAGCGGCTGGCGGCCCTGCGAGGGCTGCGTCTTGCGCTCCTCGTGCTTGCGCTGCGCCGACTCCTCGCCCTTCTTCAGCATCATGCCGAAGATCCAGCCGGCCACGGCTCCGACGATCGCGCCCAGGATTTCGCCGATCGCCCCTCCGACGATGGCACCCAACAGCGCCAGCAGCCACTTCATGTGCGCCCCTCTCGTTTTATTGGGGGGCGATTATCGGCGCGACCCCGGCCGCTCCCGCCCCTAGAACGGGGGGCATCGCTCGGTAGTACTCACCAGGCCGCGGGCAGCTTCTTCAGGATGGTGATCTGCTTGTCGGTGCTCAACGCGACGTAGCCGCCGACGGTGAGCTCCTTCATGATGCGGTTGACCATCTCGCGCGAGGAGCCCACGCGGTCGGCGATGTCCTGCTGCGTGAGCTTGGCGCGCACCACCCGGCGCTCGCCGTCGGGCTCGGAGAGCTCCATCAGCACGCGCACCACGCGGCCGTACACGTCCTGCAGCGCCAGGCTCTTCACCTGGGCGGTGAGGCGGCGCACCATGCGGATCAGCTTGCGGGTCATGTGCACCGCGAAATCCGGATGCTCGGCCAGGAACTCGCGCAGGTCGGCGCCCTGCACCACGCAGCAGGTGGTGGGCTCCAGCGTCTTCACCGAGACCGAGCGCTTCTCGCCGTCGAGCGACAGCTCGCCCAGGTATTCGCCGGGCCCCAGCTCATGCAGGATCACCTCGCGACCCGAGTCGTCGCCGGCATAGACCTTGACCCGGCCGCTCAGCACGATGTAGAGCGACTCGGTGCTGTCGCCCTCGTTGATCAGGATCGCGTTGGCGGGAAAGCTGCGGATGCCGCCGCGGCGCGCCATCGCGTCGAGCAACGGCGGGGGCAGGCGGTCGTCTTGTGAGGCGGGCGATGACATGCGCCGATTATCGATGTGAAGAATGTCACTCGCAGGAGGAGACTTGTTGACTCGCCATGCTGTACGCCCTTTGCTAATTTCCGCCAACCAACGAGGAGGAAGAGCAAACGCTCAGGGCCAGGTTGGCGGCCAGCGGCGGACGGCAGGCAGACACCGTCCGCCGCTGTGCGTCGTCAAGCACCCTCTCCCGGCTTGGGGTAGCGCACCTCGAGCACCTCGATCTTCTCGATGCCGCCGGGCGTCATCAACTGCACTTCGTCACCTTCGCGGGCCTTCAGCAAGGCCCGCGCGATCGGCGAGATCCAGCTCACCTCGCCCTTCAGGTTGTCGGCCTCGTCGATGCCCTTGATCGTGATCGTCCGCTCTTCGCCCTTGGCGGTGGCATAGGTCACCGTGGCACCGAAGAACACCTGGTCGTTGCCGTGGTGGGCCGACGGATCGGCCACTTCGGCGATGTCGAGCCGCTTGGTCAGGAAGCGGATGCGGCGGTCGATCTCGCGCAGGCGCTTCTTGCCGTAGATGTAGTCGCCATTCTCGGAACGGTCGCCGTTCTTCGCGGCCCACGACACGGCCTCGACCACCTTGGGGCGCTCTTCGTCGATCAAGCTCAGCAGCTCCGCACGCAGCCGGTGGTAGCCGGCCGGCGTGATGTAGTTCTTGCCGCCCGCGGGCAGCGGCGGCAGGCCCGGGCCGTCGTCGTCATCGTCGCCCTCGGGCTCTTTCGTGAAGGCTTTGTTCATGGAACATGAATGTTATTCCTCGCATCATTCCTCGAGGTGCCAGTCGCCATTGACCACCTTCAGCACCACCGGCGTGCCGGCGGTGAAGCCCCAGTGATCCTTGGGCGTGTAGTCGAGCACACCTTGCGACACGTCGAGCCGCCCGGCCTGCTCGATGGCATCGCGTAGCGCACGGCGGAAGGCCGGCGTGCCGGGCCGGGCCTGCTTCAGCGCGTGCGGCAGCGCGGCCTGCAGCAGCAGCATTGCATCCCAGGCATGGCCCGCGAACTGGTTGCGCGTGCCCGGGCCGAAGGCCTTCTCGTAGGCCGCCACGTACTTGGCCGCCTCCTTCTTCGACGGGTTGTGCTCGGGCAGCTGCTCGGGCACCACGGCCGGCCCCGAGAGCACGTAGGTGCCCTCCACCGCCTTGCCGCCCACGCGCACGAGATCGCGCGAGGCGGCCGCATGGGTCTGGTAGATGCGGCCCTTGTAGCCGCGGTCGAGCAAGGCGAGCTCGGGCATGGCCGCGCCGCTGCCCGAGGCCACGACGACGATCGCATCGGGGTTGGCCGCCACCAGCTTCAGCGCCTGCGCGGTCACGCTGGTGTCGGCGCGCTGGAAGCGCTCGACATCGCCGAGGCGCAGGCCGGCGGCGGCGGCGGCCGCGCCCAGGTCCTTGAGCCAGGTCTCGCCGTAGGGATCGGCATAGCCGATGAAGCCCAGCGTCTTCACGCCGGCGCGGCGCATGTGGGCCACCATCGCATTGGCCATCACCGCGCTCGAATGCGCGAGGCGGAACGACCACGCATCCTTGCCCTCGGGCAGCGGGATCGGCGACAGCGCCAGCTGCACGGTGCCGCTCTCGGCCGCGACATCGGCAATGGCCAGCGCCACCGGCGTGGCGACCGAGCCGATGATCAGGTCGACCTTGTCCTCGGTGACGAAGCGGCGCGCGTTCTTCACGCCCGCCGTGGTGTCGGTGGCGTCGTCGAGCACGATGAGATGCAGTTTCTCGCCGGCGATGGCGGGCGGCCACAACGTCAGGCCGTTCTTCACCGGCAGGCCCAGGCCCGCAGCCGGGCCGGTGAGCGGCAGCGAGACACCGATGGTCACGTCGGCGTGCGCCGCCATCGCGCAGGCGGCCAGCAGCATGGCAGCCACCCGGCGCAGAAGCGTGTTCATGGGTTGTCTCCTGGTGTGTCGTCGTTGGTGTCGTCGTCGGGGTCGGTGCGGGGCAGGATCGCGAAGCCGTCGTCCGGCCCGGCCTCGTACAGCGCCTGCACCAGCGCCGCGCGCTGCTGCAGCACCACGCGCTGGTTGACCGAACCCTTGTCGGTGACCTCGCCGTCGTCGATCGACAGCAGGTCGGCCAGCACATGCGCCCGCGCGACGCGGCTCGCGCTGCCGCTGCCCAGCGCCCACAGCCGGTCGACCAGCCGCTGGAAGCAGCGGCGCACGGCGTCGTGCTGCAGCACCTCGTCGGCCGCAGCGTGCGGGCCCAGCCCGGCGAGGCGGCGGCATTCGTCGAGCCGGGGCACGATCAGCAACCCCAGCTCGGCCCGGCCTGGTGCGGTGACCACCACGTCCTGCACCCAGGGGCTGCCTTCGGCCAGCACGCGGGCGCGCAGCGGGCCGACGCCCACGAAGGTGCCGGTCGAGAGCTTGAAGTCCTCGGCGATGCGGCCCTGGAAGCACAGGCCGCGCTGCGGATCGGCGGCATCGCGCCAGCTCACCGCATCGCCGCTGCGGTAGAAGCCCTCGTCGTCGAAGGCTTCGGCGGTGGCGGTGGGCGCGCGCCAGTAGCCGGGGGTCACGTGCGGGCCGCGGAAGCGGATCTCGAAGTGGCCTTTGGAGTGGCCATCCTGCAGCGGCACCAGCTTCACCTCGACGCCGGGCGCCGGCAGGCCGATGTCGCAGGAGCGCACGCCGTCGTTCAGCGCGAAGGTGCAGGCCGGCGAGGTCTCGGTCATGCCCAGCCCGGTGAGCATGCGAACGCGGCTGCCGATGGTGCGCACGGCCAGCTCGTCGAGCTGGTCCCACACGTGCTGCGACAGCACGGCGCCGGCATACATGAAGGCCCGCACGCGGCCGAAGAGGGTTTCGCGCAGCAGCACGTCGTGCGCGAGCACGCCCGCGATCTGCTCGAAGCCGCGCGGCACGTTGAAGTAGATCGTCGGCGCCACCTCGCGCAGGTTGCGCAGCGTCTCGCCGATGGCCTGCGGCGTGGGCTTGCCATCGTCGATGTAGAGCGTGCCGCCGTTGTAGAGCACGAGCCCGAGGTTGTGGTTGCCGCCGAAGGTGTGGTGCCAGGGCAGCCAGTCGACCAGCACCGGCGGCTCGTCGGCGACGAAGGCGAACACCTGTGCCAGCATCTGCTGGTTGGCGCACAGCATGCGCTGCGTGTTGATCACCGCCTTGGGTGCCTTGGTGGAACCCGAGGTGAAGAGCAGCTTCGCGATGGTGTCGGGGCCCACGCGGGCATGGGCGGCCTCGGCCGCGGCACCCGGTGGCGAGGCCAGCAGCTCGCTGCACGGCGTGCTGGCGCGCGAGGCGAGCGTGCCCTCGCCCAGCACCACCTCGGCATCGGGCGGCACGGCGGCCTCGATCGCCGCGCCGTAGTGCGCGCCGTGCGCCGCGAACACCAGGCCGGGCGTGGCCACGGTCATCACCTCGCGCAGCTTCGCGAAATCGCGCGACAGCAGCGAATACGCCGGCGACACCGGCACATGCGGCACGCCGGCCCACTGGCAGGCCAGGCCGAGCACGAGATGGTCGAGATCGTTGCCCGACAGCACCATCACCGGCCGCTCGGCCGACAGCCCGCGCCGCGCCAGCGCTTCGGCGATCGAGCGCACGCGCGAGAAGGCCTCGGCATAGCGCAACGACTGCCAGGGCCGTCCGCGATGCGCGCTGCGCTGCGCCGCGAACACGCGCTCCGGGCAGTGACGGGCCCAGTGCTCGAGCCGATCGGTCAGGCGCGGCGGACAGGGCTGCAGCGCTTCGGTGGAACGCAGCAGCACTGCACCATCGGCCCGATGCTCGACATGGGCCGACAGGCAGCCGCCGAGGCGCACCTCACGGTGATGCGCCTCGCGGCCTGTGGGCATCAGGCGATGCGCGTGGCCGGGAAGGCCGGCTGCAAGGGCCCGGTGGCGCCCACCTTGTTGAGCAGCATGATGCTGATGCGCCATTCGTTGTCGGTCATCATCCCGGAGACGATGAAGCTGCGCGGCCCGCTGCCGCCCGACTGGGGCGACAGCGTGATCGCCGCCCAGCCGATGGCCGGGTTGTTGGGCACGCTGTAGAACACGCCCTGCTCCGACAGCATGCCGCCGCGGCTCAGCGTGTAGTAGCCCTGGTCGCCGAGGTGGCCGGGGGCGAACTTGAAGCTGATCTGCATCGGGTCGATCGCGTCCTCGGCCCAGAGGAAGCGGCCCTCGAGGCCGATCAGCGTGGGAATGTCGCCCGCACCATGCCAGCCTGCAGCCTGCGTGGTACGGGGCTTGAGCGTCTCGTGATGGGATTCCTGCAGGCACTGGATCGCCAGCTCATCCCATTGACTCTCGTGAAGGATGGTGTCGACGTGGGACATGACCGTTCCTTTCTCTTATCCCTGAGGCAGGAACCATCGTAGTGGCGCAGGGCATTTCGAACGAGCCCCCCAGAAGGGGGACCGTCATGACATCGCGGCGACATGCTCGCCGATGGCCAGCGACGCGGTGAGGCCCGGCGATTCGATGCCGAAGAGATTGACGAGGCCGGGCACGCCGTGTGCCGCCGGGCCCTGGATCACGAAGTCGGGCGCGGGCTCGCCGGGCCCGTGGATCTTGGGGCGCACGCCCGAGTAGGCCGGCTGCAGCGCGCCATCGGGCAACGCAGGCCAGTAGCGGCGGATCGACGCGTAGAACACCTCGGCGCGGCGCGTGTCGACGCGGTAGTCGATCGCGTCGGCCGCTGTGTCGTCGGGCAGCCATTCGGCATCGGGGCCGAAGCGGGCCTGGCCGCCGAGGTCGAGCGTGAGGTGCACGCCCAGCCACGCACCCTGGTGCATCGGGTACACGAGGCGCGAGAACGGTGCACGGCCGCTCAGCGAGAAGTAGCTGCCCTTGAGGAAATGGGGCACGGGCACATGCTGTGGCGCCAGGCCTTCGATGCGCGCGGCGAGGTGCGGCGCGCCCAGGCCGGCGCTGTTGACCACGGTGCGCGCGAGCACCGTCATCGGGCTGGTGCCGCCGATGTCGAGCTCGATGCCGCTGCCCGTCACGCGGCCGGCCAGCACCGGGCTCTCGAACGCGAGCATCGCGCCGTGCGCCTCGGCATCGCCCTGCAGCGACAGCATCAGGCCATGGCTGTCGACGATGCCGGTGGACGGAGACATCAGCGCGGCCACCGCATGCAGCTGCGGTTCGAGCGCCCGCGCCTCGGCGGCGGAGAGCCACTGCAGGTCGTGCACGCCGTTGGCCTCGGCCTGGGCCTGCAGCGCCTTCAGGCCGGGCAGTTGGTCCTCATCGGTGGCGACCACCAGCTTGCCGCAACGGCGATGCGCCACGCCGCGCTCGGCGCACCATGCGTAGAGCCTCTGCCGGCCCTGAACGCACAGCCGCGCCTTCAGCGAACCGCTGGGGTAGTAGAGCCCCGCATGGATGACTTCGCTGTTGCGCGAGCTGATGCCGGTGCCGATGGCCTGCGCGGCCTCCAGCACCACCACCTCGCGGCCGGCGCGCGCGAGGCTGCGCGCCACCGCGAGGCCGACCACGCCGGCACCGATGACCACCGCATCGATGCGCTCCACGGCGCTCAAGCCTTCTTCACGGCCATGCCGTGCAGGCCGTTGCAGAACAGGTCGGCCACGATGGGCGCGAGCGCCGCATGCGTGAGCCGGCCACCGGGCTGGAGCCAGGTGAAGGTCCAGTTGATCATGCCGAACAGCAGCATCGCGAGCGGCTTGGCCAGGCCCGCCGCATCGGTGCCGGGGCGCACCGCGGCCACCGCATCGGCAAAGGCCGCCACCACCGCGCGCTGGCCGGCGCGCACGCGGGCCCGGTCGGACTCCTGCAGGAACTTCATGTCGTCGGTGAGCACGCGGTGCTCATGCTGGGCATCGCCGTAGGCCTGCAGAAAGCGCTCGATCAGCCGCCGCAGCCGCACCTCGGGCTCGAGGCGCTCGTGCGCGACCTCGTCGACGAGCTGCTGCAGCCGCGCCACATGGCCGAGCGCGATCTGCGCCAGCAGCGCATGCTTGTCGCGCACGTAGTGGTAGAGCGTGGCCTTGGAGACCTCGCAGGCCGCGGCCACCTCGTTCATCGTGGTGGCCGTGTAGCCGCGGCGCGCGAACAGCTCGGCGGCGCGCGCGAGGATCTGCTCGCGCTGGTCGTCGTGGGCGGGGGAGCGGGTGCGCGCCATCGCGGCCTGGCCTTGTTCAGCCCTGCGGTGCAGGGACGACCGATTTGCCCTTCATCGTGTACGAGCGGCCGCGGAAGATCGCGATGCGCTCGCCGCGCTGGTTGCTCACCTCCACGTCGTAGACGCCGGTGCGGCCGGCGCGGCTGACCTCGTGCGCACGCGCGGTGAGCACATCGCCCTCGCGCGAGGGCGCCACGATGTCGATGCTGAAGCCCGAGGCCACGGTGAGCTCGTTGTAGGCGTTGCACGCGAAGGCGAACGCGGTGTCGGCCAGCGTCGCGACGAAGCCGCCATGGCAGATGGCGAAGCCGTTGAGCATGTCTGCCCGCACGGTCATCGTGGCGGTGGCGGCACCGGGGCCGACCTCGGTGATCGCGATGCCCATCGCGCGCGAGGCCTGGTCGTCGCGCGCCATCGCATCGCGCACCGCTTCGGCCAGCTGCTGGGCGGTGGTGTCAGGCATGGAGGCTTTCCTGCGCGAAGTGGGCGCGCATCAGGCGCGGCGAGCGGCGGTAGCGGGTTTCGCCATAGTGCCGGTGCAGATGCTCCAGCACCTGCACCACGCGCGAGGAGCCGATCGCATCGGCCCAGGCCAGCGGCCCCACCGGATAGGCGGTGCCCAGCACCATGGCCACGTCGATGTCCTGCGCGCGGGTGCCGGTCCAGGTCATCAGGTCGGCCGCTTCGTTGGCCAGGCCGCAGACGATGCGCATCAGCCCCAGGCCCGCCACGTCGTTCAGGCGCAGCAGCTCGATGCCGGCCGGCTTGAGCAGCGCGGCCAGCACCGGCAGCTCGGCCTCGGAGCCCACGCTGGCCGCGGCGCCGAGCAGCGTGGTGGTGGTGTAGTCGCGCGCCAGGTCGAGCAGCAGCATCGGGCCGGCGGAGGCGGCGCGCTCGGTGGCGGTGCGGCCGTCGGTCAGCGCGATCTTCACGGTGCCCATGGCCAGCGTCTCGGGCGCGAGGCGCGGGTCGACGTCGACCTGCAAGCCGGCCAGCTGCAGCCGCTCGACCAGCGGCGCGAGCAGGCCGATCTGCGTGGGCGTGCGCAGCACCGGCGGCTCGCCCACCGGCGTCAGCCCCACCGCATGCGGCCTGGCCGCGGTGGGCCGGTAGTCGTAGAAGCCGCGGCCGCTCTTGCGGCCGAAGTGGCCGGCGCGCACGAGCTCCTGCTGGATGTGGTGCGGTGCATAGCGGTTGTCGTACTGCGTGAGCGCGTAGACCGATTCGGTGACCGAGAGGTTGACCTCGACGCCGATGAGGTCCATCAGCTCGAAGGGGCCGAGCGAGAAGCCGCCGGCCTCGCGCAGCAGGCGATCGATGGCCTCCAGCGGCGCGAGGTGCTCGGCCAGCAGGCGCAGACCTTCGGCGTAGTAGGGCCGCGCGACGCGGTTGACGATGAAGCCCGGCGTGTTGGGCGCATCCACCGGCGTCTTGCCCCAGGCCTTGGAGAGCGAGCGCATCTCGGTCACCAGCGCGGGGTCGGTCTCGCGGCCGCAGATGATCTCGACCAGCTTCATGCGCGGCGCGGGGTTGAAGAAGTGCCAGCCGATCAGCCGCTGCGGATGCACCAGCCCCTGCGCCACCGCGGTGATCGAGATCGACGAGGTGTTGGTCGCGAGGATGGCGGATTCGTCGAGCACCTCCTCGAGCTGGCGGAACAGCTGCTGCTTGGGCTCGATCTTCTCGACGATGGCCTCCACCGCGAGGCCGCAGCCTTCGAGGTCTTCGACGCTCTCGGCCGGGCGGATCTGCGACAGGATGCGGTCGCGCTGCTGCTCGTCCATGCGGCCGCGCTGCACCGCGCCGGAAAGGTCGGCGGCGATGCGCTCCAGCGCCTTCTGCGCCATGCCCGGCTGCGCATCGAGCAGGCGCACCGGATGGCCGGCCTGTGCGGCGAGCTGGGCGATGCCACCGCCCATGCTGCCGGCGCCGATCACGGCGACCGGCACGGTCGAATCGATTCGTTGGGTCATCGGGATGAGGCCTAGCGGTCCTTGAAGGTGGGGGAACGTTTCTGCAGGAAGGCGGCAGCGCCTTCGAGGTAGTCGTGCGAGCGGCCGAGCTCGCGCTGCAGCTCGGCCTCGCGCTGCAGCGCGGCATCGAAGCTCAGCGCATCGGCGGCATCGATCGCAAGGCGGGTCTGCACCAGGGCCCGGGTGGGCATCGCGGCCAGCCGCGCCGCCAGCGTGCCCGCGGTGTCGGCCAGCGCCGCATCGTCGACGCACTGCCAGATCAGGCCGATGCGCTGCGCCTCCTCGGCGCTCAGCTTGTCGCCGGTGAGCGCCAGGCCCAGCGCAGTGGCACGCCCGGCCAGCCGCGGCAGCAGCCAGGTGCCACCGGTGTCGGGGATCAGGCCGATCTTCGCGAAGGCCTGCACGAAGCTGGCCGAGCGGCCGGCCACGACGAGGTCGCAGTTCAGCGCCAGGTTGGCGCCGGCGCCCGCGGCCACGCCGTTGACGGCGGCGATCACCGGCACCGGCATCGCGCGCAGGCGCAGCGCCAGCGGGCGGTAGCAGTTCTCGATGTGGGCGCCCAGGTCCTTGGGCTCGGCCCCCGGCTCCAGGCTGGGCGCGATGGCGGGATCGCCCAGGTCCTGTCCGGCGCAGAAGCCGCGGCCTGCACCGGTGATCACCAAGCAGCGCACGCTGCGGTCGGCCGCCGCCTGGTCGAGCGCCGCGCGCAGCTCCTCGTGCATCGCGGTGGTGAAGCTGTTGAGCGCCTGCGGGCGGTTCAGCGTCAGCGTGCGGACGGCGCCGCTGTGGTCGATGCGGACCAGGGGTTCGCTCATGGGGACGTCTCCTGTGGGGCCGGTGTTTCAATTCATTGACCGACCGGTCGGTAGATCATAAACGGCGGACTTGATGCAAGGCAAGCCGAGGGTATTTCACGCCTGCTCCTGCCCGCGCCAGGCGTCCAGGCCCCGCAGCACCGGCTGCAGCGCACGCGCCACGGCTTCCAGCGCCGGCGGTATGGCGGCCGCGTCGCCATTGCGGCAGGCGATCTCCAGCGCCCTGGCATGGACCTGCAGTTCCTGCATGCCGAGGGTGCCGCTGACGGAGTGAAGGTCGTGCGCCATCCGCATGGCCGCCGCCGCGTCGCCGCTGGACTGCAGAGCCCGGAAACGGTCGACGAAATCATGCTCCGTCTCGGCGAAGCGCAGCAGGACACGCCGCAGCACCGATTCGCTGCCGCGCAGGCGCGCCAGCGCCGCCCCGGCATCCACGCCGGGCAGCGAGCGCACGTCGAGCACGCGCGGCACGATCCAGCGCGACAGCGTGGCGAACATCTCGTCGACCACGATCGGCTTGGCGATGTGGTCGTTCATCCCGCTGGCCAGCGCCTTCTCGCGGTCGCCGACCATCACGTTGGCGGTCATCGCGATCACCGGCAGGTCGGCCAGCCCGGGCCGCCGGCGCAGCTCGCGCGTGGCGGCGAAGCCATCCATCACCGGCATCTGGCAGTCCATCAGCACGCCGTCGAAGCGCTGGGCCTCCAGCTTGGCCAGGGCGTCGCGGCCATCGTGCGCCACCTCGACGATCAGGCCTTCCTCCTGCAGCAGCTCGAGCGCCACCTCGCGGTTGAGGTCGTTGTCTTCGACGAGGAGGATGCGCGCGCCCTTGAGCCGCGACTGGTTCTCGATCAGCGCGCCTTTGCGCCGCTCGGCGCGGGTGGTGACCAGCGAAGCCAGGCCCAGCGCCTTGCAGCAGGCATCGAACAGCGTCGAGGGCGTGACCGGCTTGGTCAGCAGCCCCGCCACCTGCACGCCGAGCTCCTCGAGGCGGCGCAGCACCTCGTCGCGCGAAAACGCGGTGAGCATCAGCACGGTGGGCGGAGACGCCGCGCCCGCCGCAGCCTGCACGATGCGCCGGGCGCATTCGATGCCGTCCATGCCGGGCATCTTCCAGTCCAGCAACACGAGATCGTAGGGATTGCCGCGTGCCGCGGCCCGCGCCACCGCCTGCAGCGCCTGCTCGCCGCCCTCGGCCGCATCGGCGTGCATGCCCAGCGTCTGCAGCATCGCGGCGAGCAGTTCGCGCGCGGCGGCGTTGTCGTCCACCACCAGCGTGCGGCTGCCGACCATGCCGCCCGGCCGCGTTGCGGCCGCCACTGGGGCCGCCGCATCCTGCAGCCCGAAGGGCAGCGTGAAGAAGAAGCGGCTGCCGCGGCCGGGCTCGCTGTGCAGCTGCAGCTCGCCGCCCATCAGGCGCACGAGCTGCGTGCAGATGGCCAGCCCGAGGCCGGTGCCGCCGTAGCGCCGGCTGGTGGAAGCATCGGCCTGCTCGAAGGGCCGGAACAGCCGCTGCTGCTGCTCGGCGCTGATGCCGATGCCGGTGTCGTGCACCTCGAAGCGCAGGCGCACCCGGCCCTCCTGCCGCCCGGCCACCTCCACCGAGAGCGTCACCTCGCCGCGCTCGGTGAACTTGACGGCGTTGTTGCCCAGGTTCAGCAGCACCTGGCCGAGCCGCAACGGATCGCCCACCAGCGCCATCGGCAGGTCGGGCGGGTCGGCATAGAGCAGCTCCAGGCCCTTCTCTTCCGCGCGCAGGCCCACCACGTTGGCCAGGTTGTCGAGCACGTCGCCCAGGTCGAAGGGCACCTGCTCGATGTCGAGCTTGCCGGCTTCGATCTTCGAGAAGTCGAGGATGTCGTTGACGATGCCGAGCAGGGCCTCGGACGACACCTGGATCTTGCGCACGTAGTTCTGCTGCCGGGCCGTGAGGCCGCTTTGCAGCGCGAGGTGCGACATGCCGATGATCGCGTTCATCGGCGTGCGGATCTCGTGGCTCATGTTGGCCAGGAAATCGCCCTTGGCGCGGTTGGCCACCTCGGCGCGCTCCTTGGCCTCGGCAAGCTGCATGGTGCGCTCGGCCACCGCCTGCTCCAGTGCATCGCGATGGCGCCGCAGTTCTTCGATGGCCTGCTTGCGCGCGGTGATGTCGGTGACCAGCGCCTCGATCTCCGTGCTGCGGCCGCGGGCATTGAGCTGCACCCACAGCTGGGTGCCGTCGGCGCGGGTGAGCTCGTATTCGGCCCCGGCGATCTCGCCGTGGGCGTCGAGATCGTGGAACAGCGCCGCCACCTGCGCCCGGGAGAGAAACGGACGAAAGGGGTGCGCATCCTCCGATGCGTTGAAGGCCTCGGCCAGCGCCTGCGGCGAGGCAAAGCCGAGCAGGCGCGCGAGCGCCGGGTTGGCATCGTGCAGCCGCCCCTGCCGGTCGAGCCGGAAGATCCCCTCGGCGGCGTTCTCGAAGATGCCGCGGTACTTGGCCTCGCTCTCGCGCAGCCGGTGGGTCGACTGCTCCAGTGCATCGGCCATCGCGTTGACGCGGCCGGCCAGGCGCCCGATCTCGTCTTCGTTGCGCACCTCGCAGCGCGCGCCGAAATCGCCGGCCGCAATGCGGCCGAGCATCTTCTCGACCTGCAGGATCGGCCGGCCCACGAGCCGCCGCACCAGCACGAAGGTGACGAGGTACAGCACCAGCATCACGCTGATGACCATGGCCACCACCGTGGTGCGCGCCTTCTGGATGGCCTTTTCGGCCACGCTGCGCGTGAAGGCGAGCTCCACGTCGCCCACCTTCTGCGGCTTGCCGCCGGCAGGTGTGTAGATGATCGGCCGCTGGCGCAGCACCGCCTTCGACAGGTCGGCATGGGGCTGCGACACCACTTCGGCCACGAGGCCCTGCCCCTCGGCCCTGACGCGGAAATACACCACCTCGGGATTGGGGGCCAGCGCCTTCAGCTGCTCCTTGGGCAGGTCCCAGTCGAGCGCCCACAACGGCGCGGCCAGCGAGCGGCTGAAGAGCTCGGCGATGCGGTCGGCGCGGCCGTCGAGCTCCTGCAGCCGGCGCTCGCGCTCACGGTCGGTCAACACGGCCACCGAGATGGCAGCGATGGCGCTCACCACGAGGGCGAGCGCAAGCATCAGCTTGGTGTGCAGGCTGGCTGCGCGCAGAGCTCGTCGCACGACTCGGCCTCGGAGGCGCTCCTCGACATGTCTCGACGCTACCCCGGCGGCCCGGTTTTGCCAACGGGTTTGCCACCAGCCCCTGGCGGGCGCGCAGTGGCCAGATGATCGACCAGCACCCGCACCTTCTGCGGCAGGTGGCGCGTGGGCGAGTACACCGCATGCACCAGGCGCTGCGCATAGCCGCCGCCGAGCTGCCAGTCGGCCAGCAGCCTGACGACGCGGCCGGCCTGCAGGCTCTCGGCCGCGGTGAAGTCGGGCATCAGGCCGATGCCCAGGCCCTGCTCCACGGTGGCGAGGATGCCGACGCTGTTGTTGATCGTCAGCGGGCCGCGGATCTCCACGCTGGTGGCCGCGCCGTCGCGCGCCAACTCGAGCCGGTTCTGGAACGCGCCGTAGCCGAGGTAGATGCAGCGGTGCTCGGCCAGTTGCGCCGGCTCGGCAGGTGCGCCGCGTTCGGCGAGGTAGCCGGGGCTGGCGACCAGCACATAGTTCATCGGGAACAGCGTGCGCGCCACGAGGCCCGGCGACAGCGCGCCCGGCGACGCGATGCGGATCGCCAGGTCGATGCCTTCGTCGGCGAGGTCGACCATGCGGTCGATCAGCGTGAGATCCACCTCCACCTCCGGGTACTTCATCAGAAAGGCCGGCAGCTGCCGCGCCACCCACATCTCGCCGAAGGCCGTTGGCGCGGTGACCCGCACCTTGCCCTTGGGCGACAGCACATAGCGCCCTGCCAGCGCCTGCACGTCGCGCGCCGTCTGCGCGATGCGGGCACAGCCTGGGTAGACCTCGGCGCCCAGCTCGGTGAGCGAGACCGAGCGCGTGGTGCGGTTCAGCAGCTTCACGCCCATGTGGGCCTCGAGCCGCGCCACGCTGCGGCTCACCGCCGAGGTGGTGAGGCCGAGCTGGCGCGCCGCCGGCGCGAAGCCGCGCAGCTCGACCACCTTGGCGAAGACGACCATCTCGGGCAGCAGTTCCATCGTGTTTTGTTGCCTGAAAGGAATCAGTGATGTTCCCGGATGACGGATTGTGAGCGCAAACGCCGCGTGTGATGCTTCGCCCATGGCAACACATGACCTCTCCAGCGGCGGCACCTGGCGCATGGTGGCCGCGATGGCGATCTCGGGCACGATCGGGCTGGTCGTGGTCGAAAGCGGCCAGGCGCCGCTCACCGTGGTGTTCTTCCGCTGCCTGATCGGCGGCGCCGGGCTGCTCGCATGGCTGCTGATGCGGTGCGCATGGAAGCCCTTGTCTGCGGCCGACCTGGGCTGGCTGCTGCTGGGCGGCCTGTCGCTGGTGGCCAACTGGCTCTGCCTGTTCTCGGCCTACCGCTACGCCAGCATCTCGGTGGCCACCGTGGTCTACCAGACCCAGCCCTTCATGCTGCTGGTGCTGGCCGCGCTGCTGTACCGCGAGCGCATCGCGCCGGGGCGCCTGCCATGGCTGGCGCTGGCGATGGTGGGCGTGCTGCTGAGCAGCGGGCTCGAATGGGGCCACGACGCGGCGCATGCACCGCGCTGGCAGGGCGTGGCACTGGCCTGCGCGGCCGCCCTGCTCTATGCGATCAGCACGCTGGCCACGCAGCGCCTCAAGCACCTGCCCTCGGCCCAGATCGCCGCGGTGCAGATGGGCTTCGGCGTGATCGCGCTGGCCCCGCTGGCCCTGCCGATCGGTGCGCCGCTCACGACCAAGGGCATGGCGGCGCTGGCCACCGCCGGCCTGGTGCACACCGCCTTCATGTACACGCTGATGTACGCCGCCTTCCAGCGCCTGAGCTCGCAGGCGATCGCGGCGCTGTCGTTCGTGTATCCCGCGGTGGCGCTGCTGGTCGACCTGGCGTGGTTCGGCGCGGTGCCCGGGCCGCTGCAATGGCTGGGCATGGCGTTGATCGTGCTCACCGTCATCGCGCACCGCCGCGACTGGGACATGCTGGCGCTGCTGAAAGCGCTAAGCCCACAATTGTTTGACTGGAGGAGAAACTGAGATGGTCACCATCTACCTGCGCTACGTCATCGACCCGTTCAAGCTGAAGGAATTCGAGCACTACGGCAAGCTGTGGATCCCGCTGGTCGAGAAGTTCGGCGGCCAGCACCACGGCTACTTCATGCCGTCGGAAGGCGCCAACAACATCGCGCTCGCGTTGTTCACCTTCCCCAGCCTGGCCGAGTACGAGCAGTACCGCATCGCGTCGTTCAAGGATGCCGACTGCCAGGCCGCCTTCCGCTATGCGGAGGACACGCGCTGCATCCTCAGCTACGAACGCAGCTTCTTCCGGCCCGTGTTCGAATAGGCGCTTGTCCCGATGAGGAGCGCCCCATGCCCTGCTACGCGATCGATGGCCTCGTGCCGGTGGTCGACGCCACCGCCTACGTCCACCCCAGCGCCGTGCTGATCGGCGACGTGATCGTGGGCCCCGGCGTCTACGTGGGCCCCTGCGCCAGCCTGCGCGGCGACTTCGGCCGCATCGTGCTGCAGCAGGGCAGCAACGTACAGGACAACTGCACGATGCACGGCTTCCCCGGCAGCGACACGCTGGTGGAGGAAAACGGCCACATCGGCCACGGCGCGGTGCTGCACGGCTGCGTCGTGCGCCGCGATGCGCTGGTGGGCATGAACGCGGTGGTGATGGACGAGGCCGAGGTCGGCGAAGCCAGCTTCGTCGCCGCCTCGGCCTTCGTGCGCGCCGGCCTGAAGATCCCGCCGCGCTCGCTGGCCGCAGGCGTGCCGGCCAAGGTGATCCGCGAGCTCACCGAGGACGAGATGCGCTGGAAGCTCGACGGCACGCGCTGCTACCAGCGCCTGGTGGAACGCTGCCTGTCGACGATGGTGGAAGTGCAGCCGCTGCGCGAGGTGAAGCCCGATCGGCGGCGGTTCATCGATGCGGACCTGAAGCCGCTGGTGGCCGCGAAGCGCGATCGGAGTTGAATCTCCGCGCCACACCACCACCGCTTCAGCAAGGCTGTGAGCGGGCTGCGCTGCGCCGGGGGCGCATCAGACGACGCCGAGGAGCACAGAAGGCAGGGCCGCGCGCGTCAGCGCGCCTCAAGCACTGACTCGTGGGGACTGTTTGAACGGAGCGAGCTTGCTCGCGAAGTGAGTTTCCCCACGGGGCCATGCCTTCGAGATGTCATGGACGCCTCCCTGCCTCATAGGAGGGCGTAGCGGTGGCTCTGAATGGGCGGGGCCTCGCGTCGAACGGCATCGAGTGCCAAAGTGGAGATTGCGCAACCACTGTGAACGGAGGCCCCGAAATGGATGTTACGACCTACGCCGTGGATACGGCCAAGAACGTGATGCAACTGCACTGGGTCGATGCCGCTACCGGCGAAATCCATCGCAAGAAGCTGACGCGCGCCAAGTTCGTCGAATTCTTCGCGAGCTTGCGTCCCGCCCGGGTGGCTATGGAGGCTTGCGCAGGCTCGCATCATTGGGCTCGCACCTTGGGTGCGGTCGGTCATGAGGTGACGCTGCTGCCTGCTGGCCAGGTCAGGCCCTTTGTCGTCGGCAACAAGGACGACGCGGCCGATGCCCGGGCGATCTGGAGTGCGGCTACGCACGGCCACATCCGCAGCGTGCCGATCAAGAGCGTCGATCAACAGGCGGTGCTCGCCTTGCATCGCACACGCGCTCACTGGGTGAGCGTTCTGACAGCCACGATCAACTCCATGCGCGGCCTGCTTTACGAGTTCGGGGTCGTGCTGCCAAAGGGCAAGCAGATAGGGCTGCGCGCGCTCGCGGATCGACGCGCCGACATCGGCGACAGGCTGCCCGCCATCATGGTTCGCCTGCTCGACGAGCAATTGAGCGCGCTGCGTCAGATCGAGCGCAGCGTGGCAACGATGGATCACGAGATCGCCGCGACGCTGAAAGCCTCGAAGACAGCCTCTGCCCTGCACGCAATCCCTGGCATCGGTCCGCTCGGCGCCAGCGCGCTGGCGGCCATCCTGGGCGACGGCAAGAGCTGGCGCAATGGCCGCGAGTTCGCCGCCAGCTTGGGCTTGTGCCCTGGCCACAGCGGCACAGGTGGCAAGGTGCGCATGGGCGCGATCAGCAAGCGCGGCAACCCTTACATCCGCACGCTGCTGGTATGCGGCGCCCGCGCCGTTGCCTGCGGATCACATGCCCCTGAATGGATACGCCAGCTGATGCTCAGGAGGCCGGTCAACGTCGCATTCGTCGCCCTAGCCAACAAGCTCGCACGAACGGCCTGGGCGGTGGTCGCGCATGCCCGCAGCTATCAGCCGGACTGGAAGTCATCGCCGCCGAAGCGAGTGATGCCGGCCATCGCCGCCGCAAATGCGGCTTAGAAAAGGACTGATTGATCCGGGTTGGAAGACGACGAGATTGTCGACCAACGCCGCAACGAGTGCGCAGGAGAAGTCGATGGAGTGATGGCAAAGCGGTCGGACCGTGGGTTGGCAAAGCCGTTGCGGTGCACGGGCAGCTTCGTGCGAAGCCCAATCTTCGAGATAGGCACCAACCTCGCGAATGACATCATGGCCAGCAGCGGCACACTCCTGCTGCATAACAGGCCGGATATAAGCACGCTGTTGGCCTGCCTTGCTAAAACTCCAGGAACTCCCTTGCCACCGGGGAGGCGTCCATATAAGCACCGCAGGGAAGCCTTGGCCCCATGGGCCAAGGCCGAGTCAGCAGCGCCCCCGGCGCAGCGCAGCCCGTTCGCAGCCTTGCCCGCTCCAGCCTACCCCCCGAAGCTCTTCACCAACACCAAAGAGATCGACGGCACGAACAGCAGCAGCACGATCCGCAGGAAGTCCGAGGCCAGGAACGGCATCACGCCCTTGAAGGTCTCGGTCAGCGGCACGTCCTTGGCCAGCCGGTTGATGATGTAGACGTTCATCCCCACCGGCGGATGCACCAGCCCGATCTCGACGACCATCAGCGCGAGGATGCCGAACCAGATCGACTTGTCGGTCTGCGCCATGCCCCAGTAGTCGAGCCCCATCACCATCGGATAGAAGATCGGGATCGTGAGCAGGATCATCGCCAGCGAATCCATCACACAGCCGAGCAGGATGTAGATCACCAGGATCGCCACCATCACGAGGATCGGCGAGAGCTGGCTCGCCTTGACCCAGGCGGCCAGCTCGGTGGGCATCTGCGACAGCGCCAGCGCGGTGTTCAGCTGGTCGGCCCCCAGCAGCACCAGGAAGATCATCGCGGTGGCCTGCGCGGTGCCGAGCGCGCTGGCCACCAAGCCCTGCATGCGCATGCCGCCGGTGGCCACCGCGAGGATGCCGCAGGCCGCCGCACCGATCGCCGCCGCCTCCGTCGGGTTGGCCCAGCCACCGTAGATGCCGACGATGACGATGAAGAACACCAGCAGCACCGGCAGCACGTTGAGCAGCGCCTTCATGCGCTCGCTCCAGGGCATGCGCTCGCCCGCCGGCCCGGCCTGCGGCTTGAGGCTCACGATGATCTTGATGACGATCATGTAGCCCACCATCGCGATGATCCCCGGCAGCACCGCGGCCATGAACAGCTTGCCGATCGACTCCTGCGTGAGGATGGCGTAGATCACCAGCGGCACCGAGGGCGGGATCATGATGCCCAGCGTGCCGCCCGCGGCCAACGCACCGGTCGAGAGGCTGCCCGCATAGCCATAGCGCCGCAGCTCGGGCAGCGCCACCTGCCCCATCGTGGCCGCGGTGGCCAACGATGAACCGCAGATCGCGCCGAAGCCCGCGCAGGCGCCCACCGCCGCCATCGCGACGCCGCCGCGGTAATGCCCCATGAAGGCGCTGACGCAGCGGAACAGCGCGCGGCTCAGGCCGCCATGCGTGGCGAACTGCCCCATCAGCAGGAACAGCGGGATCACGACGAGGTCGTAGTTCGACAGCCGCGCATAGGCCAGGTTCTTCAGCGAAGCCAGCCACGGCCCAAGCTCGCCGCCGGTGAGCCAGATGTAGCCGGCCGAGCCCATCGTGAACATCGCGATGCCGATCGGCACGCGCACCACCAGCAGCACCAGCAGCAGGCCGAAGATCGTGAGGCCGACGCCGATGCCGCTCATGCCGACCTCCGCGCGCGCCAGTGCATGCCCGCCATGTACAGCCCCGCCAGGCCGAGCAGCAGAAAGCCCGGCACCATCAGCATCTGTCCGATCCACAGCGGCCAGCCGAGGATCATCGTGGTCTCGCCCGACTCCTTGACCGACAGCGCACCGGCACAGGCCCGCCATGCGATCAGCAGCCCGAAGGCGCCGACCAGCAGCGAGCCCATCGCATCCATCAGGTGCACCTTGCCGGCTCGCAGGTTGTGCGTGAAGAAGTCGACCTTCACATCACCGCCCACCAGGTGGCAGTAGGCGAAGAAGGTGGCAGCCGCGAAGGCCGAGCACACCTGCAGCAGCTCCACGTCGCCGGGCACCGGCATCGAGAACAGCTTGCGGCCGACGATCGACACGATGGACATCAACACCAGCGCGACGAACACCAGGCCGCCGGCGATGGCCGCGGCCTTGCTCACCGCGAGCAGCGCGCGGCCCACCGGGCCGAACGCTGCCGGGGCGCCGGCCGAGGTGGCCGCGCCTGGATCAGGCTCTTGCATGGAAGGCCCCTCTCTCGGGCAATGCTCTTGAATTACTTCTGGTATTTGCCGATCAGCGCGCGCGCGTCCTGCAGCATCTGCTTGCCGGGCATGCCGCGCTTGTCCATCTCGGCCGTCCACTCGTCGTACAGCGGCGCGGAGGTCTTGATCCAGTTGTCGAGCTCGCTGCCGGGGATGGTGTAGAAAGTGTTGTTGTGCTCATGCGCCGCCTTGCGGCCGGGCGCCTGGCTTTCATCCCACACCTTGCCGGCGGTGGCCGCCAGCGGCGCGCCGCTGTTGCGGTCGATCACCGCCTTGAGCTCGGGCGACAGGCTCGCATACTTGGCCGGGTTCATCGCGATCGTGAACACCGCGGTGTAGAGCGCGGGGCGCGAGGGGTCGGTCTCGGTGTCGAACTTCACCATCTCGTGCAGCTTCACCGAAGGGATCACCTCCCACGGCAGCAGGAAGCCGTCGATCACGCCCTTGCTCACCGCCTCGGGCACCTGCGGCAGCGGCATGGCCACCGGCGTGGCGCCCAGCGAGGCCAGCAGCTTGTTGGTCATGCGGGTGGGCGCGCGGAACTTCAGGCCCTTGAGGTCACCGATGGTCTTGACCTGCTTGTCGCGGGTGTGCAGGTAGCCGTTGTCGTGCACCGCGAACATCAGCGGCTTGACGCCGGCGAACTCCTTCTGCGCGTACTTCTCGTAGAAATCCCACGCGGCCTTGGAGGTGGCCTCGGCCGAGCGCGACATGAAGGGCAGCTCGAACACCTCCATCACCGGGAAGCGGCCGGCCGTGTAGCCCGGCAGCGTGAACACCACGTCGGCCACGCCGTCCTTGGCCTGGTCGATCAGCTGCGCCGGCGTGCCGCCCAGCTGCATGGCCGGGAAGATCTGGCACTTGAGCTTGTTGCCCGAATCGGCGGCGAGCTTGTCGCACCAGGGCTGCAGGATCTTGGTGGGCGGCATCGCGCCCGGCGGCCAGAAGTGGTGCACCTTCAGCGTGACTTCCTGGGCCGAGGCGGCGCAGCCGGCCGCGGCCAGCGCCAGCACGAGGCCTCGGCGGATCGATCGGATCATGGGGGGTCTCCGTGTGTGTTCGCGAGAGGAACGGTTCTTATATCGCAAGGGCCGGCAATACCGTACCCCGGCATTCGCCAAGGCCGATGCGCCGCGCACCGGCGCGCTCAGCATGGGCACGCATCACGATGGTGTCGCCATCCTGCAGGAAGCGGCGCTGCTCGCCGGAAGGCAGGCTGAGCGCCTGCTTGCCGCCGCCGGTGAGCTCCAGCAGCGAGCCCGCCTGCTGCGGCTCGGGGCCTGATTGCGTGCCGCTGCCGAGCAGGTCGCCCGGCTGCAGGTTGCAGCCGTTGCTGCTGTGGTGCGCCAGCATCTGCGCAATGGTCCAGTAAGCATCGCGGAAGTTCGAGGTCGACAGGCGGTGCGGCGGCAGGCCCTGTTCGCGCATCGCGGCCGTTTCGATCAGCACCTCGAGCACGAGGTCGATCGCGCCCTGCTCTCGGTTGGCCGGCGCATCGAGGTAGGGCAAGGGCTGCGGGTCATCGGCCGGCCGCCGGTGCGCCGCGCGGAACGGCGCCAGCGCCTCCTGCGTGACGACCCACGGCGAGATCGTGGTGGCGAAGTTCTTCGCGAGGAACGGGCCCAGCGGCTGGTATTCCCAGGCCTGCACGTCGCGCGCCGACCAGTCGTTGAGCAGCACCAGGCCGAACCAGTCGTCCTCGGCCTGCGCCATGCTCATCGGATGGCCGAGCGCATTGCCCTTGCCGACCAGCACGCCCAGCTCCAGCTCGTAGTCGAGCCGCTGGCAGGGGCCGAACTGCGGCGCCTCGGCATCGGCGGCCCTGGTCTGCCCCAGCGGGCGATGAAAGGCCTGGCCGCTGATGCCGATGGACGACACGCGGCCGTGGTAGCCGATCGGCACCCACTTGTAGTTGGGCAGCAGCGGGTTGTCGGGCCGGAACAGCTTGCCCACGGCGGTGGCGTGGTGGATGCCGGTGTAGAAATCGGTGTAGTCGCCGATGTGGCACGGCAGCGTCAGCTCGATGGCCGACTGCGGCACCAGGCAGCGCTGCTGCAGCACAGCCTGCACCGCGCTGCCCTCGCGCAAGGCCAGCGACAAGGCCTCGCGCCGCGCGCCATGAAGCGGTTGAGGTCGCCCTCGGCCAGTGGCTGCAGCAGCGCCTGCACGTCGGCCTCGGCATGCTCGGTCTCGAAGAACTCGCGCAGGTCCAGCACCTGATCGCCGATGGCGACGCCGATGCGCCAGGCCTTGCTGCTGCCCTTGCGGCGGAAGCGGCCGAAGGGCAGGTTCTGGATCGGGAAATCGGTGCCGGCCTCGTTGGCCGAGGCGACCCAGCTGCGCAGCGCGGGGTCGTGGGTGTCGTCGAGCATCGTCATGGCTGGAAGTTGTCTGTCAGGCCGGCCCAGCAATCGGCATAGGCGGTGTCGAGGCGCGCGGTCTTCAGCGCGAACTCGGTGGGGTGGAAGCGCCAGCGGCTTTCGAACATGAAGGCCAGCGTGTGGTCGAGCTTGTGAGGCGCGAGCGCGGCCTGGCTGGCCTTGCTGAAGGCCTCGGTGTCGGGGCCGTGCGGCACCATCGAGTTGTGCAGCGACATGCCGCCGGGCTTGAAGCCTTCGGGCTTGGCGTCGTACTGGCCGTACACCAGGCCCATGAACTCGCTCATCACGTTGCGGTGGTACCAGGGCGGGCGGAAGGTGTCTTCGGCCACCAGCCAGCGCGGCGGGAAGATCACGAAGTCGCAGTTGGCCACGCCCGGCGTGTCGCTCGGCGAGGTGAGCACCGTGAAGATCGACGGATCGGGATGGTCGAAGCTGATCGAGCCGATGGTGTTGAAGTGCTTGGTGTCGTACTTCAGCGGCGCGAGGTTGCCGTGCCAGGCCACCACGTTGAAGGGCGACTGCTTCGCGCCCGCACGCCACAGCGCGCCGCCGTATTTCTTGATCAGCTCATAGTCGCCCGTCGTGTCTTCATGCGCCGCCACCGGCGCCTGGAAGTCGCGCGGGTTGGCCAGGCCGTTGGAGCCGATCGGGCCCAGCTCGGGCAGGCGGAAGGCGGCGCCGTAGTTCTCGGCCACGTAGCCACGCGCGGTGCCATCGGGCAGCGCGACCTTGAAGGCCAGGCCGCGCGGCAGCAGCGCGATCTCGCCCGGCGCCACCTCGAGCACGCCGAGCTCGGTGGTGATGCGCAGCCGGCCCTGCTGCGGCACCAGCAGCATCTCGCCATCGGCATTGACGAAGGCGCGGCGGCCCATCGGGCGGCTCGCGAAGTACACATGCGCGGCCATGCCGGTCTGCGCGTCGGCATCGCCGTTGACCACCATCGTGCGCAGGCCGTCGATGAAGTCCTGCGGCTCGCTGCCCGGCTCCGGCGGATGCCAGCGCAGCGGGTTGGGCGGCGCGGGCTGGCCGTCCTTGGCGCCGGTCTTCCAGTGCGGCTGCGCATAGGCTTCGTAGGCACCGCACACCACGCTGGGCTGGCGGCGGTACATCCAGGTGCGCAGGTTGGCGGCACGCGGTGCGGTGAAGGCGGTGCCGCTCAGCAATTCGGCATAGAGGCCGTGCGGCGCGCGCTGCGGGCTGTTGCGCCCCACGGGCAGGCTGCCCGGCACCGCTTCGCTCGCGAAGTGGTTGCCGAAGCCGGACTGGTAGCTCAGGTCGTCGTTCATGCGGTCTTGGTCGTGTTGCTGCGGGCGAGCGCGATGGCCTCGCTCAGCACCTCGCGGCTGCCGATGTGGTTGGCGAGGATGAGCACGAGCTTGGCGCTCATCATGTCGGCCTGATCGTCGCTCAGGTCGCGCTGCGCGGCGATGAGTTCCTCGTAGAACCCGTCGGCATCAGGGATGTTGGGTTGGCGGTTCAGCGGCATGGCCTGCGGTCCTTCAATGCCCGAGCGCCTTGCGCAGCGCGGCCTCGGCCTTGGCGCGGTCGAAACTGCGCCAGCGCGCGGCCACGTACTGGTCGGGGCGGATCAGGTACACGGTGCCGGGCTGCGCGTCGTAGCGCTCGGCGAGCACGCCGGTGCTGTCGACGAGATCGGTGCCGACGTTCAACGCTTTCGCCGTCACGCCGCCCACGCTGACGTGATCGATCGCCGCGCCGAAGCCGAGCAGCGTGAAGCCCTCGCCCAGTTCATCGAGCAGCCAGCCCGGCTGGCCGTTGCGCAGCACCGGCGCATCGGCGCAGGGAGCGCCGGGGCTCATCGCACCGGCGAACCCCTCTTCATCGGGCGTGTTGAGCGGCGAATGCGCATAGGGCGTGGGCCGCGACAGGCGCCCGCTGTTGACCAGCGGCCGCGCGAAGGCTTCGGTCTCGGCCAGCTCGAGCACCGCATTGCGCCAGCGCAGGCTGGCGCGGCTCTTCGGCGTGATGAAGTCGGTGGAGCGGGTGGAGTGGCCGAGGTTGTCGTCGGCCGCCACCGAGCGCTCGTCGTGGTAGCTGTCGAGCAGCGACTCCGGCGCCCGGCCCTCGATCACCAGCTGCAGCTTCCACACCAGGTTGTCGGCATCCTGCACGCCGGAGTTGGCGCCGCGCGCGCCGAACGGCGACACCTGGTGCGCCGAGTCGCCGGCGAACAGCACACGGCCATGGCGGAAGCGGTCGATGCGCCGGCAGGCGAACTGGTAGACCGACACCCATTCGAGCTCGAACTCCGCATCGGGCCCGAGCATCGCCTGGATGCGCGGGATCACGTTCTCGGGCCTCTTCTCCTCCACCGGGTCGGCCTGCCAGCCGAGCTGGAAATCGATGCGCCAGACGTCGTCGCACTGCTTGTGCAACAGCACCGACTGGCCGGGGTGGAACGGGGGGTCGAACCAGAACCAGCGCTCGGTGGGGAAATCCGCCTTCATGACGACATCCGCGATCAGGAAGCGGTCGTGGAAGGCCTGGCCGGTGAAGGGCGCACCGACCATGCGGCGCGTGTCGCTGTTGGCGCCATCGCACGCGATCAGCCACTGCGCCTGCATGCCGAACTCGCCGTCGGGCGTCTCAATCGTCAGCTGCACATGGTCCTCGGCCTGCTGCAGGCCCGTCACCTTGTGCTTCCAGCGCAGATCGATCAACGGCTCGCGCGCGCAGGCCTCGACCAGCATCTGCTCCAGGTGGTATTGCTGCAGGTTGATCATCGCCGGCATCTTGTGCTGCGGCTCGGGCAGCAGGTCGAAGCGGTAGACGAGGTCGTTGCGGAAGAAGACCTTGCCGACCTTCCAGCTGATGCCCTTGTCGACCATCGGCGCGGCCACGCCCAGCCGATCCCAGATCTCGAGCGGCCGCTTGGCATAGCAGACGGCGCGCGAACCCACGCTGACGGTGTTGTTGTCGTCGAGCACCACCACCGGCAAGCCGCGCTTCGCGCAATCGAGCGCGGCCGTCAGCCCCACCGGGCCCGCACCGACGATCACCACCGGATGCCGAGGGCACTGTCCGCTGCGCTGCTCCTCGCTCTGCCGGTAGGCGAACTCGGGATAGGTGTAGGTCTGCTGCATGGCGGCCGGCCTCAGGACGCGTCGAATTCCTTCTCGTGCATCCAGGCCGCATGCCTGGGTGCCCGCTTCGTGCGCGACCATTCATCGAGCATCGCCCACTTCACGTCGTCGAGCTTGCGCATCATCTCCGGCGTGGCGGTGTCGGCCGCCAGCTCGATGCGGTGGCCGTTGGGATCGAAGAAGTAGATCGACTTGAAGATCGTGTGGTCGGTGATGCCCACCACCTCGATGCCCTCGGCCTCCAACCTTGCCTTGGTCTCCTCGAGCTCGCGCACGCTGCCGACCTTGAGCGCCAGGTGCTGCACCCACTCGGGCGTGTTGGGGTCGCGCCCCATCGGCGCGGCATTGGGCAGCTCGAAGAACGCGAGGATGTTGCCCTGCCCTGCGTCCATGAAGATGTGCATGTAGGGGTCGGGCGCATGGGTCGAGGGCACCTTGTCTTCGGCGATCGCGAGCACGAATTCCATGCCCAGGTGCCTGCGGTACCAGTCCACCGTCTGCTTCGCGTCGATGCAGCGGTAGGCCACGTGGTGGATGCGCTCGATCTTCATGATTCCAGGGCCTTCCACATCTGCTGGTCGCGCTCGGCCGTCCAGATGCGCGGATCGGGGTATTGCGTGGCCTCGTCGTAGGCGCGGGTCACGTCGAAGGGCATGCAGTGGTCGAAGATCACCCAGCGGCCGTAGCTCGGCTTCAGCCGCTCGTAGGTTTCGCGGTACACCGCGTTCAGGTCCTTGCCCGCGGCGGCGCCGGCCTTCACGCTGGCGAAGAGCTCCGACACGAAGGCCCGCGTGCCGGCCAGGCCCCGCGCCACCTGGGCCTCGCCCTTCAGCGCCGCACCGCGGCCCGGCACCAGCGCCAGCGGCTTCAACGCAGCGATGTTGTCGAGCGTGTGCGGCCAGTCTTGAAAGTAGGCGTCGCCCGCATATGGCGTGGCATCGAACTCCACGAGGTCGCCCGAGAACAGCGTGCGCTCCTGCGGCAGCCACACCACCGTGTCGCCCTTGGTGTGGCCGCGGCCCAGTTGCAGGATCTTGACCTCCAGCTGGCCCAGCCACAGCGTCATCTCGCCCTTGAAGGTGAGGGTCGGCCAGGTGAGGCCGGGCGGCACCGACTCCACGTTGCGGAACAGGCGCGGGAAGCGGCCGATCTCGCTGGCCTTGTCGGCCTCGCCACGCTCGACGATCAGGTCGTAGGTGTCCTGGCTGGCGATGATGTGCTGCGGCTGGTAGGCCGAGGCGCCGAGCACGCGCACCGCGTGGTAGTGGCTCAGCACCACGTACTGGATGGGTTTGTCGGTCACCTCGCGGATGCGGCGGATCACGTCCTGCGCCATCACCGGCGTGGCCTGGGTGTCGATCACCATCACCGCGTCGTCGCCGATGATCACGCCGGTGTTGGGGTCGCCCTCGGCCGTGTAGGCCCAGGCATGCTCGGAGAGCTGGGTGAAACTGACCTGCTTGTCTTCCAGGTCAGCCTGCGATGCGAAGGCCTTCTTGCTCATCTCAGTGTCCTGACGTCTTTGACTCTGATTAACGAATTCGTCTATGTCTAACGATGCGCTTGATCTTAGTCACGCAGTTCGTTAATGTCTAACTCATTCAACTAAGTAGAAACACCTAAGCATGGACGACAGCCCTTCCACGCCGGCCGCCGAACGCGGGCCGCGGGGCATCCAGAGTGTCGAGGTCGGCGGCCAGCTGCTGCTGGCGCTGGCGCACCACGGCCGGCCGATGGCGCTGAAGGACTTGGCGCGCGAAGCCGGCATGGCCCCCGCCAAGGCCCACCCCTACCTGGTGAGCTTCGGCAAGCTGGGCCTGATCGAGCAGGAGCCGGGCACCGGCCGCTACGGCCTGGGGCCGCTCGCGATGCAGCTGGGCCTGATCAGCCTGCAGCAATACGACCCGGTGCGGCTGGCCACGCCGCTGATCGAGGAACTGGCGCAGGCGCTGGGCCACACGGTGGCGATCGCGGTGTGGGGCAACCGCGGGCCGACGATCGTGCGCGTGGCCGAGGCGCCATCGCCGGTGCACATCTCGATGCGGCATGGCACGGTGATGAGCCTGCGCGTCACCGCCTCGGGCTGGTTGTTCGCGGCGTACAAGCCGCGCGATGCGGTGCTGGCGGTGATGGCCGCCGAGGGCGATGACGCCTCGCACGACATGGCCGCGTTCGAGGCCACGCTCGACGAGGTGCGCCGCCACGGCATGGCGCGCGCGGTGGATCTTTCGGTGGTGGGCGTCAGCGCGATGGCCGCGCCGGTGTTCGACGGCACCGGCGCGCTGGTGCTCAGCATCACCGCGATCGGCGCGACCGCTGCCTTCGACACGCACTGGAACGGCGAGGTGGCCGCGGCGCTGAAGCGCTGCGCGGCCGACCTGTCTAGACAACTGGGCGCGGGTGGCCGCCCCTAGCGAGCCCTCGCCTTGTCGGCCTCCGGCAGCCTCACCCCGTCGAGGTACAGCCGGTGGTATTCGTCGAGCAGCGCATTCAGCTCCGCCGGGTACTCCGGCCGCGCGAAGTAGGCACCGATCTCCTGCACGCGGCCGGCGAGCGGCGACTTCTTCGACACCGAGACGAACAGCTCGCCCACCAGCGCCGGATGCGGCAGCGGCACGATGCGGCCGGCGAGGCCGTTGCGCTCGATCTCGATCAGCCCGGCCTCCCAGCCGAAGGGGGCGAAGTCGACGCGGTCGATGGCCAGCATGTTCAGCGTCTGCCTGACGTTGACCACCCGCTCGATCCGGGTGTTCTGTTCGAGGAAGCTGTCGAACTCCTCGCCCATGCTGACGCCCAGCACCAGCCCGGCGCGCAGGCCCTTGAGGTCGCTCCACCCCTCGAAGCGGCGCTGCGCGTGCGGCTTGTTGACGAAGACCGCGATGCGGTTCTGCGCCATCCGCGGCTCGGCGAACACAGAGTAGGCCTCGCGCTCGGCATTGCGGAATGAGCAGATGTTCACGTCGACCTCGCCCGAGGCCACCATCGCCTGGCAGCGCTTCCAGGGCCCGACGAACGACAGGTCGACCCGGTAGCCCAGGCGCTCGATCGCGCGGCGCGCGACCGCCGCGCAGGCACCCACGATCTGTTGGCCGCGCTCCCAGTTCCACGGCGGATAGTCGTGGTGGCCACAGGCCTTGACCACCGGCAATTCGGCGGCAGAGACACAGCCGGCCATGACTGCACAGGCCAGCGCCAGGGCGCGCGACACCGCGCCCGCGGAACAGCGCTTCGTCATCGTGGCACTCCTCCGGGAGGTCCTGCGGTTATAGCGCAGAGCTTCGGGCGCCGGTGCACCACAAACTCACAGCCGGTGCAGCAAGGCCTCCACCGCCGCATTGAAGCGCTCGGGCACCTCGGCCACGCTCAGGTGCGCCACGCCCTCCAGCATCTCGAGCTGCGCACCGGGAATGCGCTCGGCGATCGCACGGGCCATCTCGGGCGTGGCGCCCTGGTCGAGCGAGCCGGCGATCACGCGGGTGGGGCAGCGGATCTCGTGCAGGCGATCGAGCCAGTTCACGCCCCGCACCGCATGGCAGCAGCTCGCGTAGGCCGCGGGATCGCAGCGCAGCAGCTGCTCGCGCAGCGCGCGCGTGAACAGCGGCTCGGCCATGCGGAATTCGGGGCTCAGGTAGCGCTCGACCACCATGTCGACGATGGCCGCCATGCCGCCTTGCTGCACGGCGGCGATGCGCTGCGTCCACGCCGTCTGCGCCACGTCGGGGTAGTGGGCCGTGGTGTTGGCCAGCACCAGCCCGCGCAGCAGCTCAGGGTGGCGGATGCCCAGCCCCTGCCCCACCATGCCGCCCATCGACAGCCCGACGAACACCACCGGGCCGCGGCCCCATTCGCGGATCAGCCGCGCAGCATCGTCGACCAGGTCGTCGAGCGTGGCCGGCGGGCCTTCGTGCGGCGCCGAGCCGCCATGGCCGCGGTGGTCGTAGCGCAGGATCGGATGGCGCTCGCCGAACTCGGCCGCGAACTCATCCCACATCGACAGGTCCAGCCCCAATGCATGGCTGAGCACCAGCGGCACGCCCTGCTCCGCGCCCTGCAGCGCCACGCGCAGCTGCGGCCGGCTGAAGGTGTGGTGCAGCTGCACGCGCGAGCCCGGCAGCAGCGGTGCCGGATCGAGCGCGATGCCTTCGGCCTTGCAGAGCTCGCCCGTGATCTTGAAGGCCGTGTTGGCCGCCGGCACGCCGCAGTAGATGGCGCCCTGCATCAGCGTTTCCTTGATCTTGCCCAGCGGCACGCCGCCGCGGATGGCGGCACGGCAATGCAGCTCGAATTCCTCCCAGCGCGCCAGGCCCATCGTCATGCCCAGCACCAGCAGGCGGCGCGTGGTCTTGTCCAGGCCCGGCCGGCCCCAGATGTCGTGCCAGGCATAGCGGGTGATGAAAGCCTGGAACTCGGCATTCAACACATTGGCGCCCGCGGTCGACCGCGTGACCCATTCGTCGCCCAGGATCGCGCGTCGGTTCTTCAGGCCGCGATCGAAATCATCTTCTCGGGACATGGCTGGCCTCCGGTGTTCGTTCAGTGTGGGGTGCGCAGGCGCTGCAGCAGTTCGCGCGCCCGCTCGCGGGCCGGTTGCGCGGCCTGGCCGGCATCGAACAGCGCATCGATCTCGGCCGGCGGCACGGCATCGCGCAGCGCCGGGTGCTGCTCAATGGCCTGGTCCACCAGCTCGCGCAGTGGCCGGCCTTCGGCCACCACGCGGCGCGACAGCTGCTCGAGCAGCGCCTGCGCGTCGGGCTTGCCGATCAGGCGGGCCAAGCGCAGGGCGACCGCCTCGGCACAGACCAGGCCCTGCAGCGCATCGATGTTGCGGCGCATGCGCGGGGTGTCGATCTCGAGCCCCGCAGCGGCCTCGCACAAGGGCTGCAGCGCGCCATGGGCGGATGCGAACAGCCCCGCCCATTCAGCGAGTTCGGCCTGCCAGTTGCCGAGGCCGCGCTCATGCTCCTGCGGCATGGCCTGCAGCAGCGCGGCCGCCCGCTGGGGCGCCCGCTGCGCGGCCGCCAGGGCCAACATCGACGACACGGGGTTGCGTTTGTGCGGCATCGCGGTGGAGCCACCGCGGCCGCTGCCCGAAGGCTCGGCCAGCTCGCCGACCTCGGCCTGGCCCATCAGCGACCAGTCTTTCGCGATCTTGCCGAGCGAGCCGCACAGCACGCCGATCTCGCAGCCCAGCGCCACCCAGTCGTCGCGCTGCGTGTGCCAGGCACCATGCGGCTCGGGCAGCTGCAGCGCGGACGCCATGCGCCGCGCGACGGCCGGGCCGCGATCGCCCATCGCCGACAGCGTGCCCACCGCCCCGCCCAGCTGCAGCTGCAGCGCCCGCCCGCGCGCCGCCTGCAGCCGCTGCTGCGCGCGCACCAGCGGCTGCAGCCAAACGCAGACCTTGAAGCCGAAGCTCACCACCGAAGCCGGCTGCATCAGCGTGCGCGCCAGCACCGGCGCATCGCCATGGCGGTCGGCCAGAGCGAACAGCGTGCCGATCAGTGATGAGAGATCGCGATCGATCAACACCAGCGCCTGGCGCGTGGCCAACACCATCGCGGTGTCGATCACATCCTGGCTGGTGCTGCCCCAATGGACCCAGTGGGCCGCCTCGGCATCGCGCTGGCGCACGCGCTCGGTGAGTTGCCTCACCAGCGGGATCGCCAGGCTGCCGGCACGGCGGCCATCGGCCAGCAGCGCCGGCAGATCGAACGCCCCTGCCTGGCAGGCCTCGGCGATCGCCTGCGCCGCGGGGTGGCTGATCAACCCCTCGGCGGCCTGCGCCTCGGCGAGCGCGGCCTCGACATCGAGCATCGCCTGCACGATGGACTCGTCGCCGAACACGCCCAGCATCTCGGGCGTGGAGAGAAAGCTGTCGAAGATGGACGGATGCATCACGGCCCTCGCATCGAGAGGGCCATGCTAATCCTCAATGCGTGGTCGCCGGCGGCTGGATGGCCGCGGCCGCGCGCTGCACGCGCCACTCGACGAGGCGGCGCATCAGGCCCATGGAGATCTGCTGCGCATGGATCAGGCCGAGGATGCCGTTCTTGTGGAACTCGACGATCTTGGCCTCGGGCAGCTCGGCCAGCTTCTTCTCGTCGATGGCCAGGAAGCCGTCGACCGTGAGCTTCTCGCCGTTGGGCAGCGTGGCATCGAAGCGCATGTCCTGCAGCAGGCCGGCCTTGTGCAACTCGGAGCAGAAGGCGCGCGTGCGCTGGCCTTCGTCTTCGAAGCTCTGCACGAAGCGGTGCACCTCGAGCAGCAGCGGCGTGGGTTCGCCGTCGGGCTGGAACAGCAGGTCGCCTTCGGTCTCCGAGAAGCCTTCCCAGGCACGGTCGAGGCAGACGGCCATCTGCTCGGCGTTGACCTGCGCCATCGCGAACGGATAGCGGCGGAAGTAGGCCGGCACATACGGCGTGCGCCACGCCCCCTTCTCGAGGTAGAGGTTCTCGCCCTGCGACAGGCCGAGCACGGCCATCGGCGCGAAGTGCTCTTCCTTGGTGTTCGGTTCCTGGCCGGCACGCACGAACACGATCGGGTATTCGCGGCACACGTCGGCGAACTCCACCGCGGTGACGAAGACCGCATTCATCTCCGCCGCCTTGTTCAGGTCGACGGAACGCTCGCGCAGGCGCAGCGCGCGGTGCTGCACGCGATCGAGCACGACCACGTTCTTGTACAGGGCTTCGACGATCATTTCTCGGGGTCTCCAACTTCATCCGGGCTGCGCTGCACCAGCACCTTGTCCACACGCTTGCCGTCCAGGTCGACGACCTCGAACGTCCAGCCTTCCCACTCGACCCGGTCGGCGGTGTGGGGCAGGCGGCCAAGCAGCAGCATGATCATGCCGGCCAGCGTGTTGTAGCGCCCGCGGTCTTCCTCGGGCAGTTCCTTCAGATCCAGGCGGTCCTTCAGCTCGGGCACGGGGATCAGGCCGTCGAGCAGCCAGCTGCCGTCTTCGCGCTGCACCGCCCAGGCATCGTCATCGGTGGGCGCGGCGAACTCGCCGGTGATGGCCTCGAGCACGTCGCGCACGGTGATGATGCCCTGCACCTCGCCGTATTCATCGACCACGAACACCAGCTCGGCGCTCGACGCGCGGAAGTGATCGAGCAGCTCCATGCCGGACAGCGTCTCGGGCACGAAGACCGGCGGCTTCAGCCGCTCGACCAGCGCCGGCGTCTCGCCGCGCGCCAGCGGCTGCAGCAGGTCTTGCGCGGCCACCACGCCCAGCACTTCGTCGAGCCCGCCGCGGCACACCGGATAGCGCGAGCGCCCGCTCTCGCCGATGAGCTGCAGCGCCGCTTCGAACGGCGCGCCGGCATCGAGCCACACCACGTCGGAGCGCGGAATCATCATCGAGCCGATCTGGCGTTCATCGAGACGGAACACGTTGCGCACCATCTGGTGCTCGTGCTCCTCGATCACGCCGGCGTCCACGCCCTCTTCGAGACTGGCGGCGATCTCTTCTTCAGTCACGGATCGATTGGGCCCGCCGCGGATGCCCAGCAGCCGCAGCGTGGCTTCGGTGCAGGCCGACAGCAGCTTCACGAACGGCCTGGCGATCAGCGAGAGCCATTCCATCGGCGGGGCGACTAGCCGCGCCACCGTCTCGGGATACATCTGCCCCAGGCGCTTGGGCACCAGCTCGCCGAAGATGATGGTCAAGAAGGTGATCAGGATCACGACCAGCGCGGTGCCGGTGACGTCGGCGATGCGGTGCGGCATCTTGAAGGTCTGCTCCAGCCACTGCGCCATCGGCCCCGAGAAGGCCTGCTCGCCGACGATGCCGTTGAGCACGCCGATCGACGTGATGCCGATCTGCACCGTGGAGAGGAACTTGGTCGGGTTCTCGTGCAGGTCGATCGCCGCCTGCGCGCCGGACTCGCCGCTTTCGAGCATCACCTGCAGGCGCGCCTTGCGGCTGGCCGTGAGCGCCATTTCCGACATGGCGAACAGGCCGTTCAGGATGATCAGGAAAACGAGAAGGGCAACGTCCATGAGTGAGGGCCAGGGCGCCGCGGCAGCCCACCGGTCCCCGAACCAGCGAAGCCCCGCAGCGTAGCAGAATCGTGTGATGGATTACCTCATCGGAGACCTGCAGGGCTGCTGCGACGCGTTCGAGCGGCTACTGGCCAGGATCGACTTCTCGCCCTCGCGCGACCGCCTCTGGCTGCTGGGAGACCTCGTCAACCGCGGCCCGCAATCCTTGCAAACCCTGTGCCGGCTGCGCGAACTGGGCAGCGCCGCCACCTGCCTGCTCGGCAACCACGACCTGCACCTGCTGGCGGTGGCCGAGGGCATCCGCCCCGAGCACCGCAGCGACACGCTGCGCGACATCCTCGAGAGCCCGGAGCGCGACGCCTGGATCGACTGGGTGCGCCAGCGCCCGCTGGCCACCGAGGCCCACGGCTGGCTGCTGGTGCATGCCGGCCTCGTGCCCCAATGGGATGCGGCGCAGACGCTCTCGTTGGCCCGCGAAGTCGAGACAATGCTGCGGGGGCCGGACCTGGGCGATTTCCTGCGCGTGATGTACGGCAACCATCCCTCGCGCTGGGACGAGCAGCTGCAGGGCGCCGACCGCTGGCGCTTCGTGATCAACGTGCTGACGCGCATCCGCTTCTGCAGCGACGACGGCACGCTCGAATTCAAGGCCAAGGAAGGCGCCGGCGCCGCCCCGCCGGGCTTCCGCCCCTGGTTCGAAGTGCCGGGCCGCAAGAGCGAAGGCCAGCCCATCGCCTTCGGCCACTGGTCCACCCTCGGCCTGATCAACCGCCCCGACCTGCTGGCGCTGGACACCGGCTGCGTCTGGGGCGGCCGCCTCAGCGCCGCCCGCATCGACGGCGGCCGCCGTGAGGTCATCCAGGTCGACTGCGAGCAGGCCCAATCGCCGATCTGACACAATCGGCCCCTCATCAGGAAGCGTGGCCGAGCGGTTTAAGGCACTGGTCTTGAAAACCAGCGAAGGGGGAACCCTTCCGTGAGTTCGAATCTCACCGCTTCCGCCAGTCGGCCCGCTTACCGTTCGCCGCCCTCACGCCACCGGCCACCAGATCTAGCGGCGCGGCCTCTTCCATCGTGGGCATGAGGGCGAACGTTTTTAGCGCCCAGGCTTTGAGGTGAGACCTGATGGTCTCGTCCTTCTCGCGCTCCAGGCGCGCGACCATCAGCACCTCGCCCGGCTCGATCCCGAGCACCTCAGCAATCTTCACCGCGAGCGGATCGGTCATCTGACCGCGCTTTGCCCCCGAGATGAATTGCTGGGAAAGCCCGCCCAGTCTGTCACCCAGCTCTCTATCGCTCATGCGCACGTCGCCAAGCACGGCTTTGGCGTCGGCGATGTATTGCGCTGCACTTTTCACGGCTCAAGCTCCGTTTGATCTGGTCGGGTCAGTTTACCGGTTTTCTTATGGTAGAGTCACTGGAAAAGATCCAGTAACCAACCCCCTAGGAGTGAGGATCCGTGACAGACACCGCGCCTGCGCCGCTTTACGAAAGCCCGGTTCGAAAGTCCACGCCGAAGCCGGCAGCCGCCGAGCTGGTTCTATGGAGGGTTGAGTTGCTGGTCGAGGGCTATGTCTGGTGCCACACCTGGGCCGGCTACGCCGTCAACTCCATCGACGCCACCGACAAGGCCCGGCGCTGCTTCTATGGAGGTCTCTATGGAGACCGCGACACCATGGAGCGCTACCCCCTGAAGGTCCGTTCATGCGTGCAGGTGCGGACGTGAGCGGGCAAGACCGCCTCGATCAGGCTGCAGCCCTGATCGCCTCGGCACTTGCCGCAGTGCGCGCCCTGGCCGCGCTGTTGCCCGTCGATCACGTTGACCGTGCCCACCTGATCGCCGACGCGATCCACGGCGCCGGGCACGACCTCGCCAACCTGCGCGCCGAGCTGGAGTCGGATGCATGAGCAAGGCTCGCATCCCCTCGCACGTCAGCATCGCGCCGCGTGGCTTCACGTGGCAACTGAAATGCACCGGCAACGGACTGAGCGAGAGCAAAGGCCCGCTCTACCTGCGCGACGCACACGACCAGCCCTTCCGCTTCGCCACGCGCGATGCGGCCCTCTCCGTCGTTCAGCAGTTGGCCGCCCTGCTCCCATCCGTGCAGGTGGAACCCGCCCTCGTTCGCGACACGAGGCCCACCGCGTGACGGCCGCGCAACGTTCGCCCATCGACGCCCATAGACGCGGCACTGGACAAGGTGCCGCGCAATGAAGAAGGTACAGGCCTCGGCACTGCGCAAGGCACAGGGCGCCTTCCTCATCGTCCACGAGCACGAGTACGCGGCCCTGCAAGGGCTGCCGCTGTGGGCGCATGCCCTCTTCATGCTGCTGCTGCGCTGCGCCGACTTCGAGAAGGGCCACGGCGAGACCTCGTACACGTGGCTGTCGGAGCGGTTGGCTCCGGTGCAGCCCGATCGAGGGCCGAAGCACTACGCGCCTGACGCGCAAGCGGTCAAGCGGATGGTGCTGAAGCTGGAAGAGCGCCGCATCGTGGCCCGTGACAAGCGTCACAGCGACGCCACCAAGACCCTGTTTTTTTCGGTCGCTCCGCGATACCACGCCGAAGCTCGCCCGAAGAAGAATTCGACCCCTTATCTCGACCCCCATCAAATCGCCGCAAAGCCAGCAACGGCGCGGGTTTCCGGGCGCTCTGGCTCGAATCTTGACCCCTCATCTCGACCCCCTCTTACAAGACCTAATTCTTTACATAAAGGGGAGCGCAACTTATCCACAGCGGCACAGCCGTTCAGCAGTCGTCTGGTGGAGCAAGGCATCGCGCAAATCACCGTGCCACGTGACGCGCCCATCGCGCAGCAGCTGGATGAGCAGCACGCCCGAGACGAGGCCATAGCGAAGCTGAAGGCGTTGCGTGAGGCGCGCCGGGGAACCCCTTCAAATGGCCCCCCCGAGGGGGGCAGTACATAGGGCCTACGGCCCACGCCCCCCAAGGGCTTCGCCCTCACGATCGGCTTAGGCCGATCGCTCACCCAACCCGATCAACAGACCGACAAGGCGCACAGCGCACCGCGGAGGCAGTGCCGATGCATGCAGCCGCTGCCCGGCACGGCCACCCGAATACCGCTCTTGAGGAAAGGAGGGTTGCCGAAGGCGGCGCGCTCTTCCCACCGATGGAGGGACGGCACGAAGGCCCGGAAACGCCCCCCAGGCGCGCCAAACGGCCGAGATGGACCGACACCACCTCCAGGCCTCAAAAAATCGCCTGTAGGCCGTTCTATCGCGTCGAGCCCAACGCGATGCCACAAAGCACCGGTTTCCGTCAATGGATGGCGCCTTCGACGGCGCTACGGATTGAGTAGCTGGACGCTTCTCGCCACGATCACGCCCCATGGACCCGCGCTCACTTCTCCCCATGGCCCCCGCGTGGCTTCGGCCCGTGCTGAAGGCCCTGCTCGATCGACTCGACTCCATGGAGGCCCGATTGGCGGCCCTGGAGCAGCGCCGGCCCTGACCCTCCATCGACCAGCCCATAGAGACCCGCCCATGCTGAAAGACCTTCTCGCCAATCTGCTGATGGCCGCGACCGACCTGCACGTGTCGGGCGCGATCCGCCCCGAGCACGCCGAGCGCTTCTCCGCCTTCCGCACTGCGCTGGAGCAGGCGCACGACCAGGCCGAAGCGCCGGCCGCGCTGCCCTCGCCCGATGCGCAGGCCTTCGAGGCGCTGCGCGCCGAGGTGGCGGCGATCGGCGACAAGGTGAGCGCCCTGCACGAAGCGGCAGGCGTCTGACCATGGCGATCATCGGCCGGCGCGGGTGCCCTTGGTGCGGCTTCGAGCACTCGCACGTGAAGCAGAACGAAGGCAAGCTGCCCTATCACCACTGCCCCGAGTGCGGGATGATGACCCCGGCCAAGAACGGCGCGCAAGCGAAGCTGCTCAAGGCCAGCATGCGCCCGGTTGGAGCCGCCACCGATGGACCGCAACCGCCCGCGACCGATGACCCGATCATCGTCAAGCGCGAGGCAGCGCCCGATCCTGCGCCCGCCGCGCAGGCCTCGCCGGCACCGGAGCTGCCGAAGCGCCCGGCTGGCCTGTGGGATCAGCTGATGGGGAAGGCGACCAAATGAGCACGCCCCAGACCCCCGAGCTGCCCGCCGAGCTTGCCGAGCTGCAAGGCATCGCGGCTGCCGCCGACGCCGAGTTGCAAGGGCAAGCGCTGCCGCCCGGTGCCGCCGAGCCACCGCCCGAGGTCGACGAAGCGAAGAGCGTGGCCGGCGCACTGTGCCTCGTGGCGATGGTGGGCTCCAAGTTCTGCCCGCCGATCGGCGAGACCTACGGCACCGCCGAGTGCGAAGCGATCGCGGCCGAGTACCTGCGCTGCGCCGAGCAGTACGGCTGGACCTTCCACAAGGCCGCGAGCAACCCCGTGCTGGGCCTGTGCGCCGCCGTGGCGCTGCCGGCAGTGCTGAACGCGGAGAAGTTCGCCGCGTGGGCCGCTGAGCGCAAGCGCGCGCAACTGGCCGCGCAACAGCCCCAGCGCCAGCCCGCACAGGTGCCGGTGCCGCTGCAACCGGTGACCGATACCGACCCACGCCCGCACGCCGGCCAGCGCATCACCTGACCCATGGCCGCTGACCGCAAGGGCCAGAGCTGGGCCATCCTCGCCATGTCCGAAATGGGTAAGGGCGTATGGCTCAAGGCGCGCTTGGCCGAGACCAAGCCGGCGCGCCTCATCATCTGGGACACCAACGACGAATACGACCGCGCGGCCCGCGAGGTGGCCACGTTCGCAGCCCTCGTGCAAGCGATCGCGGCCGAGCGCTTCGCAGTGCGCTACGTGCCGAAGGGCAAGACCGACAAGACGCTGCGGGCCGAGTTCGAAACCTTCTGCACCATCGCGTACCACGCGACCGGCGCGAGCATCGTGGTCGAAGAACTGGCCGACGTGACGGCACCGAGCTACGCGCCGCCGGCATGGCGCAAGCTCAACACGCGCGGCCGGCATCACCAGGGCCTCACGATCTACTTCTGTAGCCAGTCGCCGGCCTTCATCGACAAGTCGAGCTTGGGCAACGCGACCCATCTGCACGTGGGCTATCTCGGCGAGCCTCGGCACCGCATGGCAGCCGCTGCGCACATGGCCTGCCGGCCGGAGGACATCGACGCGCTGAAGCAAGGCGAGTACATCGAGTACGCGAAGGCGACGAAGGACCGCACCATCGGTGCCGTGTCAATCCCCGGTGTCTGCAAAGCACGACGGCCGGTGCCTCACGTCCATAGAGACTGAGGCCGTTTCTCCATAGGCGCCCATGGGCGCCGCCGGCCCTTCCGGCATAGGCGCTGCACCGCTGCAATGGCGGCTCGATGTTCAAGCGCTACCTGCCTTCGCTGCCCCAGGTCTCGAAAGAGACGCTAGCCGTGCTCGCTGCAACGGTCATTGCCTCGTGGGTCATCAGCAAGGTGCCCGCGTGGCAACGGCTGGTGCGCGAGAACAGCCCTCCCTCTCCCTTCTGAAAGGACAACCGTGAACGGTTACGTGAAGATTGCTGCGGTCGCGCTGGCCGCTTATGCCGCCGTCGCGCTCGTGCAGCGCAAGGTGATGCCGGTTCCCGTCGTCGGCGAATTCCTGCCGCGCTGATCGGAGGCCTTGAGCGTGATCTACCTCAACCTGCCCCCGTTCAACCCGGTCGCCAACAGCGTGCGCTCGACTACGCAGGTGCAGCGCTGGGCGATGAGCCTGGGCCGCATCCTGCTGGCCTTCCCGCAGGCCACGGCCAACGGCATCAGCAAGTCCACCATCACGGAAATCGTGGTGAAGATCGGCGCCCGCGTGGTGTTCGGTCCCATCAGCGGCACCGAGCTGGACAAGCTCAACAAGTACCGCGGCATCTACGACGACACCGGTCACCTGACCATCGACCTGACCGAGCGTGACGGCCTGTCCGTGATCGCGAAGGAAATCGGCGCGATCGACCTGCCGGCGCTGGGCGACGAGGATGTCTTCGTCGAGGTGGTGAACAACTATGCCGGCGCCAACCCGCTGAGCCTGTATGCCATCGGCGGCTTCACCTCGCTGCAGTTCGACCCGAAGAAACCGGCGTTCGACGGCCAGTTGATTCACAAGGTGCTGGCGTACCAGATTCCCACCAGCGGCGGCACGTCCGTGACGTGGATGCCCGACTTCAAGGGCGCGCTCATCAAGCGCATTCACTTCAGCTACAGCGGCACCGACTGGACCGCGACGGCTGACGGCAACCTGTCGAACGTCGAGGCCAAGAAGAACGGCACGGTGATCTGGTCGAAGGTGCGTTGTCTGGACAACCGCTTCCTGGCCCAGGAGCAACGCAAGGTGCCGCAGTCGAAGTTCTACAGCCTCGACTTCGTGCACGACAACGTGCATTCGGCCGCGCTGGACACCCGCGACGCCCGCGCGCTGGAGTTCAACCTCTCGCTGGCCGCGACGGACACGATCCGCGCGATCGTCGAGTGCCTGGACCTGCCGCGCAACCTGTGATGCCCACAAGACCCCGCCAGCACCTTCACCACTGACGCGGCGGGGCGCCCCCGGTCGGCCGGCCCCGGGACACCAAAGGCCGGCACCTTTTCATTTCGAGGCATCACATGGATGACGATAGCGACCTCTACGACCGAATCCGGGCCATGGCGGATGCCGGCGACGCAACGCCCAGCATCGCTTCGCCCAGCGGCGCGAATTGGGCAAGTGGCCTGATGCAGTCGGCCCTGTCCCTGGGCCAAAGCTACCTGTCCCGCCGCATCGACATCGACCTGCAACAGCGGCTGGCCGGCGCCCAGCCGAACGTGCAGCGCCTGAGCAATCAGAACCCGCTGCAGTCGAGCCCTGACCTCACCACGCGCGGCGTGCAAGCCGTGGGCGGCATGCGCATGGGCGACATGCTGCCGATCGTCGCGCTCTGCCTGGGCGCGTGGTTCTTCTTCGGCCCGAAGCGGGGCAGCTGATGTTCGGCTTCGACGACGCGCTGATGCTCGCCAACAGCAAGGCGGGCGCGTCTCTCTTCGGCGGCATCGGCCAGGGCATCGGCGATGCGATCGGCGGCGGCGGTGGCCCGATGGTCAGCGGCGGCACCGTCGATGCGCGCAGCTTCATGGACGGCAGCGGCTGGACCGTCAGCACCGGCAAGAGCAAGGCGGACGGCGGCGACCGCAGCCAGGGCGAGAACATGCCCACGGCCACCAGCATGGGTGCGTCGCTGCAAGGCGGCATGAGCACCACCACCGTGCTGCTTGTGGTGCTCGTGCTCGCGTTCATGTGGAAGGCCCGCCAATGATTGCCGTCCGCTTGGCTCCCAACGTCGCGGCAGCACTGCCGCACCTGCAACGCGCGCTCGCCTACGACGTGCACGGCGGCAATCCGACCGTGAGCGACCTTGCGGCCGGCGAAGCCGTCTTCGAGCTGCTGTGCGACGGCCGCGTGGTCGGCGCCTTCACCTTGGGCGTGAACGACTTCAGCGACGGCCGCGTGCTCCGCTGCGGCGCCGCAGGCGGCGAGGCCGGGCACGACCTGGCCGGCGCGATGGTGGCATTCGCCGAGGGCGAGGCCGAGCGCATCGGCGTCCGCACGATGGTCTGCGAGACCAAGCGCCGCGGGCTGGTGCGCCGCCTCGAGCGCGCCGGCTTCCACGTGGCCGGATACATCATGCGAAAGGACGTGTGACGTGGGATCGAAGAAGAGCAACACCACCACCCAGACCACCAGCCAGTATTACGACCAGCGATCCGTCGTCGATGCTGGTGGTGGCATCGTCGGCAGCGGCAACCGCTGGGATCAGTCCACCCACCTGACCGACAGTTCGCAGCACTACAGCGACAACAGCGACCGCTCGCAGCGCTACACCGACAACAGCGACAACAGCCAGCACTTCACCGACCTGTCGAACCGCTCGCAGAACTTCAGCGACTACAGCGACAGGTCGCAGAGCTACAGCGACAACAGCGACAACCGCCAGAGCTACAGCGACAGCCGCGACCTGTCGCAGCACTTCACCGACCTGTCGAACCGCTCGCAGAGCTTCAGCGACTACAGCGACCGCTCGCAGTCCTACAGCGACAGCAGCGACCACCGCCAAAGCTACAGCGACAGCAGCGATCACCGTGTCGACAACAGCGTGCGCATCACCAGCGACAGCGGCGCGATCGGCATGGCCGGCGACTTCGGCCGGCAGGCCGTTGATCTGGCGGTGAAGGCCCAGCAGGGCGCGGCCAGCTTCAACGAAGGCGCCGCGCATCAGGCGTTCGACCTCGCGCGCAGCAGCGCAGCCCAGGTCGCGAGCAGCAGCGGCGAGGCCTTGGGCTTCGCGCGTGAATCGCTGTCGTCGGTGCTGTCGATGGCCCGTGATGTCGTCGGCCAGTCGCGCCAGCAGGCCAGTGAAGCGGCCGGCGTGGCCGGTGCCGCCTACCAGTCGGCCGCCGACACCGCGAGCGGAAACAAGACCCTGATCTATGCCGCACTGGGCGTCGTCGCCCTCATCGGCGGCGTGATCGCATTCAAGCGCTGAGACCATGCTCCAAACCTTCTACGTCCCGGCCGGCGGCCGCATCATCAACGCGAAGGGCACCTTCGTGCGCCTGGAGTCGGTGACGGCCAGCGGCGCCGCCGAGGATGTGCGCATCAGGGCTGACGGCAACGACCTCGGCACCTACCTGCCCGGCGATTCCTTCGAGTTGCCGGTGGAATGCAAGACCTGGGAAATCACCCCGGTGACGGCCACGGCAACGGCGGTGGTGCGGATCGGCGTGGGCACCGTCGCAAGCTCGCGCATCTTCGGCAATGTGAAGGTGATCGACCAGGGCGCCGACAAGACCCGCGCGCTCGGGCAGTTCTGGGCCTCGTTCAGCAAGGCCGGCGACGTGGCGAACGTGAGCTGTGTTCACCTGAACCCCAACGGGAAGACGGTTGCGGTCAAGGGCCTTGCGCTGCAGTCCACCGTGGCCGGCGCGGTGATGGTCGCCTATGGCACGGGCACCGGCACCGCGACCGCGAACGAAGTGGGCCTGTTGAACAAGAAGATCGGCGCCGCGCTGTCCACCTGTCGAGTAGGCAACGGGCTGGCCGCCGGCACCACGCCAACCGGCGCCGAGGTGCCGGGCTATACGGCCATCGCTCGGGTCTACGTGCCCAGCAATCAGCTAACCCCGGCACCGCTCACCACGCCGCTGGTGGTCGAGGCCGGCGCGATCCTCGTGGTGCAGGGCTTCGCGATCAATCGCGACATCAGCGTGATCTTCGATGTGGAAGAGCTGTGAGGCCTGCGCCCATAGCAGCCGCTGCACTGCTGCTGGCCGCCGCTTGGTACTGGTGGCAGCAGCAGGCCGATGACGCGGGCGAGCTGCCCGACGCGAACGACCCCAGCACCTACGACACCTCCCCCGACTGGACCGACCAAATGAACGCCGCACTCGCTTCCGCCCGCAATCTCGTGATGCCCACCGACGCCAGCAGCATGCGCACCAGCGCGGCCGGCCTCGCGCACCTGAAGTCGTTCGAGAAATGCAGCTTGACGCGCTACCGCTTGGGCGATGGCGGCTGGACGATCGGATGGGGCCGCTACTACCCGGACGGCGGCGAGGTGCCGCCCGAGCGCATCGACCAAGCCACGGCCGATGCGTGGTTCGCCGAGGACGTGAGCGAGCGCGGCGAGCGCTGGGTGCAGGCCTACGTGACGGTACCGCTCACGCAAGGGCAGTTCGATGCCCTCGTGTCGATGGCCTTCAACCTGTCGCCGAAGTCCTTCCGCCGCATCGCCGATGCCGTCAACGCCGGCCAAGACCCCGAGCCGATCGCGCTGCAGTACGTGCGCGCCGGCACCAATCTGGAACGAGGCCTGCGGCGTCGCCGTGCGGCCGAAATCGCGATGTACCGCGAGGGGAGCGCCCTGGCATGAAGACCGAGACCCTGTTGACCGTTGGCGCGCTGGCCGTTGCCGCCGTGCTGGTGCTCAAGGTCAAGCGCAAGGCGCCGGCCGCATCGAGCAGCGGCACCGCCAGCGTGGGCGGCGCTGGCGCGGTGTGGGATGACATGGCGACCCGTCGCTATCGCCAACAGCTCGGCGCCGAGCTGGGCAGCGCGGATTTCTACGTATGAAGCTGAGCGGAACCGGCGTGCTTGCCGTGGCCGGCCTCGCGGTGCTGGGTGTCGCGGCCTGGAAGCTCTTCCCGAGCCTGAAGGAGCTGGTGACGCACGACCTCAACCCGGCCAGCGAAGACAACGTGGTGAATCGCGGCGTTGAGGCCCTGGGCCGGAGCATCACGGGCGACCAGTATTGGACCCTCGGCGGCTCGATCTACGACGCCACCCACACCGACCCCCACGACCCCAGCAAGAACACCGCCATAGCGGCCGTGAACCCGGCTGACGAAGGCAACTTGATCAACCGAGGCGTCAACGCGATCGGCCGCAGCGTGAGCGGCAATGGCTCGTGGACCCTCGGCGGATGGATCTACGACTTCACCCACTGAAAGGCAGCCATGAGCAAAGCCCTGTTGCAGCACACCCTGACCCGGCGCGCCCTGTCGCGCGTCATCCCCGCGGCGACCTCGCCGCTTCGCCGCGTCGGCGCGAACAAGCGCTGACCATCACCCGAAAGGAGCCCCGTCATGAACCCTATCCTCAACCGCCTGCGCGAGCCGTCCACCATGGCCGGCCTCGCCGCGCTCGCCACGCTCTTCGGCGCGCCGACCGATACGGTCAGCGCCGTGACGCAGGCCGTCGTCGGCGTTGCCGGCGCGCTGGCCGTGATCCTGCCTGAAGGCAAGAAGTGAGCGAGGCCCTTCAGTGGCTGCAACTGCTGCTGATCCCAGCAGTGGGGCTGCTCATGAGCATCAAGGCGGACGTGGCCGCCCTGAAGACCCGCCAGGAAGACCACGGCCGTCGCCTGGATCGACTCGAAGGAAAGACAGCATGACCGCGCGCAAGCGCCTGCCGCCCCGGAAGAAGAACGGCCAGTTCCGGAAGCGCAAATGATCCCGCTGGACAAGCAAGCGCACGCGCTGGCTGGCGCGTGCCTCTTCCTGCTGTGCCTGGTGCTCGGCGCTGGCGCACAGATCGCGCTCGGCCTGGTCGCGCTCGCCGCTGTCGCTAAAGAGGCCTACGACCACGCACATCCGGACGTGCACACCTGCGATGCCTGGGACGCCTTTGCGACGATCCTGCCGGCCGCGATCGGCTGGCTGCTGATGGTGCCGCTACAGGTGCATCCGCACGGTCTCGCCTGAGGTGGCCACCGCCCCGACAAGCCCGCCGCGTGCGGGCTTTTTCACGTGCGGATCAGGTCGAGGCAATCACCGAGGAACCACGCGAGATAGAGCGCCAAAAGCGCAAGCTGCGCTAGGTCAATGAGACGCAGTTTCATGGTTTCACCTCTGTCCCCCGGAAGGGGGAAAAGCCGGAAAAGCGGTCGAAACGCGAAGCTTTCGAACCTTGGATTCGCCACATCGGGCACCTACGATCGCAACCCTTGTTCGATAGCTCGGAATGAGCGAGAGGGTTTTGATCGTGAACGTTGGGTATGCGCGCGTGTCCACTACGGAGCAGGACACCACGCTGCAAATGGACGCACTGAAGCGCGGCGGGTGCAGCCGGATCTTTCAGGAACACAGGAGCGGCGCCGGTGTCCACCGCGCCGAGCTGGAACGCATGCTCGAGCAGCTGCGCGCCGGCGACGTGGTGACGGTCTACAAGATCGATCGGCTGGCACGCTCGCTGGCCGACCTGCTGCGCATCCTCGGGCGTATCGAGCAGGCCGGCGCCGCGTTCCGCAGCCTGACGGAACCGGTCGACACCAGCAGCCCGGCGGGGCGCATGCTGATGCAACTGCTGGGCGCCTTCGCCGAGTTCGAGCGGGGCATGATCCGCGAGCGCTCGATCGCGGGCCAGCAGGCCGCCATGGCGCGCGGTGTGCACTGTGGGAGGCGGGCTCATCTGACGATGGGGGAGGCCCGGAAAGCGGCAGAGGCTTACCGCTCGGGAAGGTCGACGCTCACCGCGCTGGGCAAGCTGTACGGCTGTCACATCAGCAGCATCAAGCGAGCGATTCGCCGGGCTGAGTCAGCATGAAAAAGGCCCGCGCGGTGCGGGCCATCAGCGCGGGGATCGTATCCGACCGCTTCCGCCAGACAGTCAGGAAAAACGGGCCTTTGCGGCCCGTTTTTGCTTTTCCACCTCTGTTTTCGTGGTCACTTCAGAGTCGGTCAGAGCCAAGAAAGAAGGCGATCCAACCGGCTTGCGCTCAATTCGTACTCGAACCCGCCGATAGGCTATCTTGTGGAAATGGTCTATCTTCCCTTTATTCACGATGGGAGGGGCCGAAAGCATGAGCGGTCGGTTTGATTTGATGAGCTGCCAAGTGCGCTGCACGGAGCCCGATCAGCTCCATGCAACTCCGTTGCAAATGCGGCGCATCGATGGCCCGCACTCACCGGATGCCACACATCTCATCTCGCTCGTTCTCAATAATCCGCGCTACCGGTTTGAAACGCAACATCGCCCCCCGTGCGCAAAAGATGCGACCGACCTGCTCTGCGAACTGCCGATGGGCGCTGCGCCACAACAAAAATACGTCTGGGGACTCTGGGTCGATGGATGTCTGATGGGCTGCCTGGAGGTGCTTCGCGGCTGGCCCCATGCGCATCACCTTTACATCGGACAGCTCTTGATCGCTGAGGCTTACCAGCGGCGAGGTTACGGGCTGCGCACCCTGCAGATGCTGGCCGAGCGCAGCCGAGGATGGGCAAAGATCCATCGTTGGCGACTGGCAGTGGTCGAAAGCCAACTGGCAGCCCGAGCCTTCTGGAAGAGTGCGGGGTTTGCAGAAACGGGGCAGCGCACTCGACTGCCGCAGTACCACGAACCGCTGGTACTGATGGAAAAGCCAGTCGGCCGCTAAAAACCAGTCTCGGCGAACGCAAGGGTCGAGTCGGTCGAACTGCTTCCCTACGGCGGGATCGGCAAGCTCCTACAGCGACGAACGCCGTCGCCTTGCTGCCGGCCTCCAGCACGCACCCTAACCTGACACCCATCGCAACTCTCACAAGGAGATCGACATGGGCAAGTACTTCATCGGTTGGCTGCTGGGGATCCCTGCCGTGCTGCTGGTGCTGCTGTATCTCATCTTCCACTGAAGCGCCGCTCAGTCGCACGGATCAGGCCGGGGCACGTCCACGCAATGCTGGTAGGCCTCGGGCCGTAGGCGGCCGCCCTTGATGCGATAGGGCTCGAAGCAGGCAGCGCTGGCGTTGTAGCGGCGCCAGGCTTCCTCGCAGGTCGCGGCGGGCGCCGGGGCCTGCGGCGTGGGGGCCGCAGCTCCGGTCGCCGGCCGCGGCGGCCGCTCGGAGAAGATCGGCGCCTTCTTCGCTGCGGGATGAGCCTCCCGGCTCTGAGGAGGCGTCTCGGCCACCACCGGGTTGCTGGTGTCCACCGGCGTGGCGGTGGCCCTGCGGGCGGGCGGCACGCTGTCGCTGTAGTGCACGCGCCCGCTCTCGTCCGTCCACTTGTAGACCTCGCCGGCCTGCAGCGAGGCGGTGCAGCAGACGCAGACGGCCACCAGCAGCGCTTTCATGGCGCCAGTGTAGGAGCCTGCGGCGTTCAGCGGTAGCCGGCACGCAGAGGCCCTGCCAGCGTCAGAGCCGCACCTGCCGTCGCCACAGCCGGTGCGCCAGCAGCAGCCAGCCGATGGCCCAGGCGCTGCCGAAGACCCAGCCCGCCAGCACGTCGGTCGCCCAGTGCACGCCGAGCGCCACACGGCTCATGCCCACCAGCCCGCTCAGCAGCACGGCCGCAGTCAGGATGTAGGCTCGCTCGACCTGATGCGTGCGCGCCGAGGCCAGCAGCGCGCCCGCGGTGAGGAACACCGTGGCCGACATGGTCGCGTGCCCGCTCGGAAAGCTCAGGCCCGACGCCGCGATCTCCGCGAAGGCCGAGCCAGGTCGGAGGCGGCCGAACAAAGTCTTCAGCAGCAGCACCGAGACACCGCCTGTGAATGCGGCCGTGCCCACCAGCAGGGCCATCCCCACGGTCTGCCGCAGCAGCAGAAAGCCGACGATCATGGCCACGAGCAGGCACAGCACCGCCTCGCTGCCCAGGCCGCTGAGGTCGCGCATCGCGTCGCCCACCCAGGGATGCGCCAGCCGCAGGTCGCGTGCCGACTGGGTCAGCCACAGGTCGAGGCTGCGCGTGTCGCCGGCAGCCACCACGCCGCCGATCAGGTTGAAGGCCAGCAGCAGCAAGGCAGCAAAGAGGCCGAGCAGCATCGGCTTGTAGGCGGGTTTGGAGAAGTCGACGAGCATCGCCGGATTGTGGCGGCGCGCCGGGCGCCCGGCACTCAGCGATAGTCCGCAGCCTCCGACGAATCCGTCGGGTGCTCCACCACCCGGCGCATCGCCGGATGCATCGCCAGCCGCAGGTTCACGCCGCGCGGCGGGATCGGCGATTCGAACCACTGGCGATAGATGCGGTGGATCTCGCCGCTGGCATACAGGCCGGCGATGGTCTGGTCGGCCAGTTGCTTGAACTCGGCATCGCCCTTGCGCAGCATGATGCCGTAGGGCTCGAGCGAGAGCGACTCTTCGGAGATCACGTAGTCGGACGGCCGGCGCGAGGTGGCGATGCTGCCGCTGAGCAGCACGTCGTCCATCGCGTAGGCCGCCGCCTGGCCGGTCTCGACCATGTTGAAGGCCGAGGCATCGTCCTTGGCCACGAGGATGGTGATGCGCAGCGCGCCCTGGGTCCGCAGCGCCTGCAGGTGCTGCAGGCTGGTGGTGCCCATGGTCGAGGTGACGATGGTGCTGCGCAGGTCGTCGAGGCGGCGCACCGGCGCGGTCTTGCGCGAGACGAGCCGGCTCGAGGCGATGAAGGTGGTGAGCGTGAAGTCGACCTGCTTGCGCCGCTCGGCGGTGTTGGTGGTCACGCCGCATTCGAGGTCGACGGTGCCGTTGGCCACCAGGGGCATGCGGGTGGCGGTGGTCACCGGCACATAGCGCCGCTCGAGGTCGCGCAGGCCCAGCCGCGCCTTCACGGCCTCGACGATGCGGTCGCAGATCGCCATCGAATAACCCACCGGCTGCGACCCGTCGCCGAGGTACGAGAACGGCACCGAGGCCTCGCGGTAGCCCAGCGTGATCACGCCGGCCTCGCGGATCTTGCGCAGCGTGGGGGAGGTTTGCGCCTGCGCGGCCCCGCTGCTGCCCGCCACGCAGGCAAGCAGGGCCAGCGCCCAGCCGATGACGACGGTCGCCCGGCTCACCAGCTGTCGGAGCGCATCACCGGCGCCCAGCGGCCGCCGACCAGCTGGTAGACCGACACCGCGCCATAGCGCTGCTCGCCATCGCCGCGGAAGCGCATCGACCCGGTGATGGGCGCGTTGCCGTCGAAGTTCTTCAGCCGCTCGAGCAACGCGCCCTTGTCGACGCTGGCGTTGCGCGTCAGCGCATCGGCCACGAGGTAGACCGCGTCGTACGAGTAGTGCGCGCCGTACACCGGCTCGCCCTTGAAGCGGGCCCTGAACTTGGCCAGGAACTGCTTGCCCGAGGGCAGCTCGCCGACCTCGAGGATCGGCGAGGTGACGTACACCGCCCGCAGCGCGCTGCCGGCCTTCAGCAGCTTGTCGGTCTTGAGCGTGTCGCTGCCCAGCAGCCGCACGCCCTTGAGGCCCGCGGCCGAGAGCTGCTGCACCAGCGCCTCGGCCTGGAAGTCGCTCACCATCGCCACCACCACGTCGGCGCCGGCCTTGCCCACCGCGTCGACGAAGGCTTGGTAATCGGTGGTCTTGTTGTCGGCCGACTGGCGCACCGCCACGGCCTGGCCGCGCTCGGCGAGCAGCTTGGCCACGTCGTCGGCCAGGCCCTTGCCGTAGGGCGTGCTGTCGTCGAGCACCGCGTAGGCCTTGGCGCCGCCGAGCTGGCGCGCGTATTCGCCGATGGCGCGGGCCTGCAGGCTGTCGTTGGCCACCAGCCGCAACGTGGTCGGCAGGTTGAGCTGGGTGTAGACCGGCTTGGTGGAGATCGCCATCTGCGGGATGCCGGCGGCCGCATAGGTCGGCGCGGCCGCGATGCTGACGCCGGAGTTGAGGTCGGCAATCGCCACCAGCACGTCGGCCTGCACCAGCTTGGCCGCGGCCGCCTTGCCGGCCTCGGCATCGGCCTTGTCGTCGGCGCTTACCACCTCGAGCTTCACCGCGCGGCCGCCCACACGCACGCCGCCGGCCGCGTTGATCTCCTCGACCGCCAGCGTCACGCCGTTGAGCATGTCGGCGCCCTGCGTGGCCAGCTCGCCCGACAAGGGCTGCGCCACGCCGATGCGCAGCACATCGGGCGTGCGGTTGCAGGCGCTCATCGAGAGCGCCGCGGCCAGGCAAAGGCCGGCCATCGCGAGTCGCCTCGCGCAACGTGCAGGGGTCATGGGGTCTCCTCCGGGCGGAACGATCAGAGCGGAATGCGCGCGGTGTTCTTCATCTCGTCGATCACGGCATAGGTGCGCACGTCGCGCACGCCGGGCAGGCGCCACACCACCGACTCGGCCAGCTCGCGGTAGTGCTGCATGTCGCGCACGCGGGTCTTGATCAGGTAGTCGAAGCCGCCGGCCACCTCATGGCACTCGATGACTTCGTCACGCGCCTGCACGGCCGCCTTCAGCGCGCGGCCGGCGCTCGACGACGGCTCGGTCAGCGCCACCTCGGCGAACACCAGCAGGTCGGAGCTCAGCTTGGCCTGGTTCAGCACCGCCTCGTAGCCGAGGATGAAGCCCTTGCGACGCAGGTGCGACACGCGCTCGTGCACGCTCGCGGCCGAGAGGCCCACGGCCTCGGCCAGCCGGGCCAGCGTGATGCGGCCGTCGGCCTGCAGCAGGCGCAGCAGCTGCGCGTCGATGGCATCGATGGCGGGCTCCATGCCGGCGCTGCGGCGGTCGACCTGCTCCATCACCGTGTAGGTGCGGCTGCTGCGCACACCGGGCAGCGCCTCCACGGCCGCGGCCACCTGCTCCTCGCACGACTGCATGTCCGACACAAGCACCTTCAGCAGGCAATCGAAGCCGCCGGCGATCAGGTGGCACTCGAGGATGGCCGGGGTAGCCTGCACCGCGGCGCGGAAGCCCTCCATCACGTCGGAGGCCGTGCGGTCGAACACCACCTCGACGAAGGCCGCCATGCCCATGCCCAGCTTCTCGGCATTGAGCCGGGCCTGGTAGCCGAGGATGTAGCCGTCCTGCTGCAGGCGCTTGACGCGGCCGAGCACGGCCGACGGCGACAGGTGGACTTCTTCGGCCAGCTTGAGGTTGGAAATGCGTCCGTCGCGCTGCAACACGCTCAGGATGCGGGCGTCGATCTTGTCGGTGGCAGCGCGGCGGGAGCGCTGGGAAGCGATGAGTTGCATGATCGATGGGTGTTGGCTGAACGGCCCCTTTTGCCTGGGGTCGGGGGGGCCAGATAGCAGCCCCTGTGCCAGCACGGGGCCCAGGCAGCACGCCGCCGACGCGCTGCCCTATGAAGACAAGGGGGGACGAGTCCGTGGACGCGCCCTGCCGGCAGGGGCCTGGTGTAACGCCCCCCACACAACCCGGCCACAGGCTGTGTATGAGATTCAATCCAGGGGTTAACCCGAGGTGGGCCGTCGCCTTGCGGTTGTAAGAAGCAGCGTGCCATGACGACTCATCCCGCGGGTGCACTCCGCACTCGTCCACCAAGGAGATGACGATGAAATCGAACCCCGCGATGCGTGCCCTGGTCCTGGCCTCGGCGCTGCTGGCGTCCGGCACGGCGGCCTTTGCCCAGGGCGGCGATGTGTATTCGAGGCTGGCCCAGATGAGAGCCGAGATGATGAAGAAGCATGCCGACGGCATGGTGTCCAAGGCCGAATACCTCGACATGGTGAGCAAGGCCTGGGACATGCAGGCCGCCGAGATGCAGGTGCGCGACGGCAAGATGACGCCCGAGCAGGTCAAGGCGCTCGAGAAGTTGTTGGGCCGCATGCTGGGGAGCTGACCCGGCGGACGGCAACGACGACCGCGCGCGCCCCCTGATCGAGGGATGTATCCAGTTGCTGCGCGGGTTCAAGATCGCGGGCAAATCGATCAGGAGGCAAACACGATGAAGGTCCGTTCCCTCGCGCTCGCCGCAGCACTCGCCGTGGCCGGCGCAGCGGCCCAGGCTGCCACCATCAGCTGGAACCAGTGGGCGTCCAACAGCGGCGGCAGCATCGCCGATCCGGGCGGCACCATCACCGTCACCTTCAGCGGCGAGACCGGCAGCGGCTTCTACACCGCCTACCCGAGCTGGACGCCCACCGGCACCTATGCCGACGGCGCCGTGGTGGCCAATGCGCCCACCGGCGGCATCGTGCGGCTGACCGGCGGCAACACCAACGTCAACACCCTCACCTTCTCCCGGCCGGTGGTCGACCCGGTGATGTCGATCTGGAGCCTCGGCCAGGGCGGCATCAATGCCCAGTTCGCCTTCATCGGCGCCACGCCCGTGCTGGTGGCCGGCGGCCCGTCGGCCGAATACGGCGGCGGCAGCATCACGGTGTCGGGCAACACCGTCTTCGGCAGCGAGGGCAACGGCACCGTGCAGTTCCACGGCACCTACACCAGCCTGTCGTGGACCAACCCGGTGTACGAATACTGGTATGGCATGAACGTCGGCATTGCCGGCGCGGTGCCCGAGCCCGAGACCTATGCGCTAATGCTGGCCGGCTTGGCCGCGGTCGGCGCCGTGGCCCGCCGCCGCCAGAAGCAATAAGACGCAGCCCGACCGGGGCCATCAGAGCCACCGGCGGTGCTTTCGAAGGTTTTCACAACTCCAGCCGGGGCCGTCGCACTCACGGACCACCGGCCACAGCAACATGCGCGCTCGTCAACTCCACGTCTGGGAGCGGGATCGCCGCTCCGATGGCAACACCGAATGGCAGTCCACCGGCTATTCGTCCACAGTGATCGATGACACCCGCAGCGGCAGCGGCCGCCTGCGCCGCTCGCGGCGCCGCGGCAGGCCCTGGGCCTTGCTCGGCTATGGGCTGGTGTCGGTGTGCGGCGCGGTGGCGGTCATGGGCGTGCTGATGCAGGCCGTGAGCAAGCTCACCCACTGAGTCCAGTCAGCGGGCGCTTGTCGCCCGTCAATCCACCCGCGGCCCGGCGGCCGCAGACTCTCGCTGGTCCAGATCCAGAACGAGGAGACACCCCATGGCCGCCACACCCCGCGTCGTCGAGTCGCTCGACGCTGCCGTCGACATCGTGCTCGACAGCCTGCCCGGCGAGATCGTGCTCGGCCTGCCGCTGGGCATCGGCAAGCCCAATCCGTTCGTCAACGCGCTGTACCGCCGCATCAAGGCCAACCCTGCGCGGCGGCTGGTGATCATCACCGCGCTCTCGCTCGAGAAGCCGGTGGGCAAGAGCGAGCTCGAGCAGCATTTCCTGCAGCCGCTGGTCGAGCGCGTGTTCGCCGACTACCCCGACCTCGACTATGTGAAGGACCTGCGCGGCGGCACGCTGCCGCCCAACATCGAGGTGCGCGAGTTCTTCATGAAGACCGGCGACTACCTCGGCAACAGCATCGCGCAGCAGGCCTACATCTCGACCAACTACACCTTCGTCGCGCGCGACATGGGTCTGCAGGGCATGAACGTGATCGCGCAGGCGGTGGCCTCCCGCGGCAAGGACGATGACTGGCGCCTCTCGTTGTCGAGCAACCCGGATGTCACCTTCGAGGTGATCGAGCGCCTGGCCGAGCAGGGCAAGCCGCTGCTGAAGATCGGCGTGGTCAACCGGCAGATGCCCTTCATGCCGAACGGCGCCGAGGTCGAGCCCGGCTTCTTCGACCTCGTGGTGACCGACCCTGCGGCCACGCACACGCTGTTCGGCCCGCCCAATGGCAAGGTCAGCACGGCCGACTACGCGATCGGCCTGCATGCTTCCAGCCTCGTGGTCGATGGCGGCACGCTGCAGATCGGCATCGGCTCGCTGGGCGACGCGATCGCGCAGGCGCTGATCGTGCGCGACCGGCACGGCACCGAATACCGCCGCATCCTCGACAGCCTGTGCCCCGACGGCCTCGCCGGCCGCGAACTCGGCCGCTTCGACCGCGGGCTCTACGGCTGCTCCGAGATGTTCGTCAACGGCTTCCTGAAGCTGATCGAGGCCGGCATCGTGCGGCGCGAGGTCTTCGACGACACCGCGCTGCAGACGCTGCTGAACGACGGCCTGATCGCCGACGAGACGGTCACGCCGCAGACGCTGCGCGCGCTGCTCGAGGCCGGCCGCGTGCGCTCGCCGCTGCACGAGCAGGACCTGGCCTTCCTCGCGCATTACGGCGTGCTGAAACCCGGCGTGCGCATCGAGGGCGATGCGCTGGTGCTGGGCGAGCAGCGCGTGGCCAACGACCTGCTCAGCGACGACGGCTTCAATGCAGTGGCCTCCTCGCTGCTCGGCACGCGCCTGCAGCACGGCGTGTTCATGCACGGCGGCTTCTTCCTCGGGCCGCAGGATTTCTACGAGCGCCTGCGCACGATGCCCGAGCAGGAGCTGGCGAAGATCGACATGACGCGCATCGACTTCATCAACCAGCTCTACGGCCGCGCCCCCGGCGAGAGCGAGCTCAAGCGCGCACAGCGCCGGCTCGGCCGCTTCATGAACACCACGATGGTCATCACGCTGCTGGGCGCCGCGGCATCGGATTGCCTCGACACCGGCGAGGTGGTGTCGGGCGTGGGCGGGCAGTACAACTTCGTGGCGATGGCGCATGCGTTGCGCGACGGCCGCTCGGTCCTGATGCTGCGCGCCACCCATGAGCACAAGGATGGCCTGCGCAGCAGCATCGTCTGGAACTACGGCCATGCCACCATCCCGCGCCACCTGCGCGACATCGTGATCACCGAATACGGCGTGGCCGACCTGCGCGGCTGCAGCGACAGCGAAGTGATCAAGCGCCTGATCGCGATCGCCGATTCGCGCTTCCAGGACCAGCTGGCCGGCGAGGCCAAGCTGCACGGCAAGCTGGAGCTGGGCTACACCGTGCCCGGGCGGTACCGCGAGAACCTGCCCGCGGCGCTGGATGCGAAGCTGCATCCGTGGAGCCAGGCGGGGCTGCTGCCCGACTTTCCGTTCGGCACCGACCTCAACGACGACGAGCTGCACATCGTGCGCGCGCTCAAGCGCCTGAAGCGCGCCACCGACCATCCGGTGGAGCTGGTGACGATGGCGCTGAAGAGCCTGTGGGACAACAAGGAGGCGCCGCCCGCCTACCTGGATCGGCTGGGACTGAACGACGCGGCGAGCTTCAAGCAGCTGTTCATCCGCAAGCTCTTCGCTGGCAACCTGTGAGAGCTCAGGCGATGCAGGTGCGGTTCTTCCCGGTCCGCTTGGCCTCGTAGAGCGCCTCGTCGGCGCGCTCCAGCGCCTCTTCCAATCGCTCACCGGGCCGGTAGGCGGTGACGCCGGCCGAGAAGGTCACGAACACCGGCTGCGCCTCGTGCATGAACAGGCTGCCGCTGAGCGAGCGCTGCAGCCGCGTGAGCACCTGCTGCGCCTCATCGGCCGGTGTGCCGGGCAGCACGACGACGAACTCCTCGCCGCCGTAGCGCGCCACCGTGTCCAGCGGCCGCAGCGAGCGCTGCACATGCTCGGCCAGCGCCTTCAGCGCCTCGTCGCCGGCGCCGTGGCCCAGCGTGTCGTTCAGCTTCTTGAAGTTGTCGATGTCGAGCAGGCCGAGCGAGAGCGTGCCGCCGTCGCGCTCCAGCCTGGCGCATTCCACCTCGAAGGCCTGCTGCAGGCCGCGCCGGTTGGCGATCTGCGTCAGCGCGTCGGTCGACACCTCGTCCGACAGGCGCCGCAGCTCGCCTTCGAGCTCGCGCACCTTGGCCTCGAGCTCGGAGGCGCGGCTGTGCTCCTCATTGAGCCGGCTCTGCGTCTGGCTCACCAGCGACTGCACCGCGCGGCTCTCTTCCACCATCTCGCGCACCACGCCGGCCAGGCTCTCGAGCGAGTCGGCCTTCTCGACCACCTCGGCATAGCGGCCCACGCTGTCATGGAAGCGGCCGGTGTGCTGGGCCAGCGCCCCCAGCTCCTCGAGCATGCGCTGGATCAGGCTCTTCAGCGCATCGCGCGTGCGGTCGCGGTCGCTGCGCAGCTGGTGCTGGCGGGCGCGCGTCTGCGCCAGCAGCTCGGTGGCCGCGCGCACGCTGCGTGCGCTCAGCGGTTCACCGAGGCGGGCCTGCAGCGATTCGCACTGGCCGCGCGCCCAGCTCTCGTCTTCCGACAGCTCGGTCAGGCCTGCGCTCAGCTCCTGGCACAGCACGCTCAGCTGATCGAGCAGATGGTGCCGGTGCGCCAGCAGCCGGCGCGCGCGGCCGCACACATTGGCCACCGCGGCGCCGATCTCGGGGGTGGCCCCCTCGGCGGCGATGCGGGCGGCGAGCTTCGAGAGTTCGTCGGCCAGCTCGCTGCCGCGCGGCTCGCGCAGCGGCAGCGCCGCACGCACCGTGTTTTCCAGTTCGCCGACCACCGGCTGCCAGGCCTGGGGCACCACGGGCTGCGGGGCCGCTGCTGGCGGCGCTTCATCGAGCAGGGGCACCGGGCCGGTCAGGCGCGGCTCGGCTGCCTGCTCCGCCGGCGGGGCGTCGTCGCCTGCTGCAGCTGCCTCGTCGACCGTGTCGCTGTCCCAGCTGGTCACCAGTTGGCGCAGGCGCTGCTGCAGGCGCTGCATGTCGCTGCGGCTGCCGTCGAGCACGCGCTGCAGGCTTTCCTTCTTGCGGGCCGCGGTCCATTGCCGGCCGCCGCGCTCCAGGCCGCGCGCCATGCGCTCGAGCAGCGTGGCCCAGGCCTGGGCCTGCGCGACGCTGCCTTCGGCACCGCGGTCGAGCGAGCGCTGCACGTCGTCCCAGCGGCCTTGCAGCAGGGCTTTCGAGAGCTCCTCGCGCTGTGCGGGATCGTCGCTGAAGCGCTGCGCCAGCCGCTCGAGCAGCGGCCGGGCGCGCTCGGGAAACACCGGCGGCGCCGCATCGCCCGCCTCTTCGGCATAGGCGCGGGCGTAGTTCTCGGGCGTGGGTTCCAGCTTCGACATCGCCAGCCGCCGCAATGCGGCCTTGGCGATCAGGGCGGGCGCTTGTGGCGGCGCAGCAGGCGTGGCAGGCGCGGAGCGTGCGCTGGTGGCGCGCGGGGTGTCCATGGAATGTCAGCGGGAAAGGGAGAGGCGCGAGTGCGCCGGGCATGTCACGTTACGGCCGGCCGCTGACCAGGCGTGCGCTGTCGGCGGCGCTCTCCAGCGCGTTGGCCTGGCCGATCCACGGCGCCTTGCGCGGCAGCACGGTCTGCTGCAGCCAGCGCTCCAGGTCGTCGGGCGGGATCGGGCGGCTGAACAGGAAGCCCTGCATCACGCCGCAGCCCAGCCGGTGCAGCACCTCCATCTGGCGCAGGTTCTCCACGCCCTCGGCGATCACGCGCAGGCCGAGCGACCGCGCAAGCGCGATGATGGCCGTGACCACCGCCGAGCTCTGCGGCGTAATCCCTAAGTCGCGCACGAAGCTGCGGTCGATCTTGAGCTCGGAGATCGGCAGCGTGGTCAGGTAGGCCAGCGACGAATAGCCGGTGCCGAAGTCGTCGATCGAGATCTCGACGCCGATCTCGTTGAGCCGGTGCAGCGACGGGATCACGTTCTGCAGGTCCTTCATCAGGCCTGTTTCGGTGATCTCGAGCTGGATGGAGCGGTGCGGCACGCCGTAGTTGCTGACCGACTGGTGGATGTGCTCCACCAGGTCGGAGCGCTCGAACAGGCGGTTCGGCAGGTTGACCGCGATCGAGTCGTTGAAGCCGAAGCTGACCTGCCAGACCCTGGCCTGCCGCGCGGCCTCGCGCACCGCCCATTCGCTCAGGGGCACGATCAGGCCGGTTTCCTCGGCCAGCGGGATGAAGTCGGCCGGCGGCACCAGCGTGTTGCCCCGTTGCCAGCGCATCAGCGCCTCGGCGCCCACCATGCGGGCCGCGCGCACGTCGACCTTGGGCTGGTAGTGCAGCACCAGCTCGTTGCGCTCGATCGCCTTGTGCAGCGCGCTTTCCAGCTCCAGCTTCTCGCGGCCGCGGCCGGCGAGCTGCGGGCTGTAGACCGAGGCCGAGTTGCGCCCCGCCGACTTCACCGAATACATCGCGACGTCGGAGTTGCGCAGCAGGTCGGCCACCGTGCCGCCGTCGCGCGGGAACAGCGCGATGCCCACGCTCGCGGTGCAGAAGCATTCCTGGCCGCCGACGAAGATCGGCTCGCGCATCACGTCGAGCATGCGCGAGGCGACCCGCTCGGCGTCGCGCTCGTCGGTCACCTCGGGCAGCAGCGCCACGAACTCGTCGCCACCGAGCCGGCCCACCGCCTCGAGCGTGCGGTGCGAGCGGGCGCCGACGGCCTCGAGCGCCCCTTCCATCACCTGGTCGGAGTGGCGCACGCAGCCGCGCAGACGCCGCGCGACCTCCATCAGAAGTTCATCGCCGGCCGCATGGCCCAGCGTGTCGTTGATGACCTTGAAGCGGTCGAGGTCGATCAGCAGCAGCGCGGCGTTGTGGTTGAGCCGGCGCGCATGCTCCAGCGCCCGCTCGGTGCGCCAGATCAGCTGGCGCCGGTTGGGCAGGCCGGTGAGCGCATCGAAGTTCGCCAGGTGGCGGATCTTGTCCTCGGCGATGCGGCGGTCGGTCACGTCCTGCACGATGCCGGTGTAGCCCGCGCTCTGGCCGTGCTCGTTGAACTCGGGCTCGGCCTCGACGTGGATGATGCGCTGGCGGCCGTCGAGCAGGGTCACCGGCACGTCGGTGGCGATCACCGAGCTGTGCGCCACCACGTCGTGCAGCAGCCGCATCAGCCCGCGGCGCTCGGCCTGCGGCACCATGCGCAGCAGCTTGCGGAAGCTCAGCCGGTCGAGCGGGCCGTGGCCGAACACGCGCAGGCCCTCGGGCGACAGCGTGAAACCGCCTTCACTACGGCGCCAGTCGAAGCTGCCCATGCGGGCGAGGTCCTGCGCCCGGGCGAGCTTGGCCTTGCTGCGCTCGAGCTCGAGCCGGGTGCGCGAGGCGCGCAGCAGGTAGCGCAGCCGGCCGGCCAGCAGGCTCCACTGGGTGGACTTGACGAAGAAGTCGGTGGCGCCGGCTTGGTAGGCGCGGGTGATCGACGCATCGTCGTCCAGCCCGGTGAGCATCAGCACCGGGATGTTCTCGAAGCCGGGCATCAGCCGCAGCTCGCGGCAGGTGGCGAAGCCGTCGAGCCCCGGCATCATCGCGTCGAGCACGATGATGTCGGGCGTCCAGTCGGCCAGCATCTGCAGCGCCCGCTCGCCGCTGCTGGCTTCGGTGATCGCGAAGCCGCGCTCGCGCAACGCGATCGCCGTGAGCAGCAGGTTCACCTCGTCGTCATCGACGAGCAGCACCTTCGGCTGCTCGAGCGAATCGTCGTCGGCAAAAGCGTGCGGCAAATTCATGTTCAGGTGTCGAGGACGGGCTTCAGCGCCGCGAGCACGCGGCCACTTTCCGCCACCATACCATCGAGCAGGGTTTCCAGCCCTTCGGTCTCATCCTGACGGATGCGCCTTTCGATGTCGGCGCACAGCTTCGACAGCTCCAGCGCACCCACGCTGGCCGACGACGACTTCAGCGTGTGGGCCACATGCCGCATTGCAGCATGGTCGGCCGTGCCTCGCGCATCCTGCAATTGCTGCAGCAAACGCTGCAACGACCCCTCGAAAGCCTTGAGCACCCGCGCCAGCAGGCCGTTGGTGCCGGTGGGGTCGAGCTCGCGCAGCCGGTCGAGCGCCTGGGCGTCGAGCACCCGGGTCAGCACCTCCAGCCGGTCGGACGGAGCCGGTGCCGGCGCAGCCGACGGAGCGCCCTTGGCATCGCTGCCATCGGCGGGCAAGGCGGGGGAGAGGCGGCGTCTGAGCATGGTGTGCAACTGGCTCTTTCTGAAGGGTTTGGACAGGTAGTCGTCGAAGCCTAGGCCGAGGAACCGCTCCTCGTCGCCGCCCAGGGCATTGGCGGTGACGGCGACCACCGGCGTCGAGGGGGGTGTCATGAACGGGAAGCGCCGGCTCGGGCCGCGGCGGAACCATTGCAGCGCCTCGGTGCCGTCCATGCCAGGCATCTGGATGTCCATCAGCACCAGGTCGAACCGCTGTTCGCACAGGGCTTTCAGCCCCTCGAGCGCACCGGATGCCACCTGCGCACGGCACCCGATCCCGCGCAGCATCTGCGTGACCACCTCCTGATTGACGACGTTGTCTTCGATCACAAGGATGTGGTGCCCCAGCGCGCCCGTCAAGCCGGTCCCCCCAACAGGGGGCTGCGCGACGCCCAGGATGGCCTGCCGGAGCTCAGCCTTGCGCAGCGGCTTGGCCACGAACCGGTGGAAACCCGCAGCCAGCGCCGCGCGTGCGTCGTCGGGAGCCGCCACAGAGGACAACAGGATGAGCTTCATCTGGGGTTGCAGCCCCTCTTCACGCAAGCGCCGGGCCAGCGTGAGGCCGTCCATCTCGGGCATCTTCATGTCGACCAGCGCCAGGTCGAAGTGCGGGTCGACCGGCGTGCGGCCGGCCAGGATCTCGAGCGCGGCCGCGCCGTGCTCGGCCACCACCACCGGCAGCCCCCAGGCGCCGAGCATGTTCTCCAGCACGGTGCGGTTGGTCTCCTGGTCTTCGACCACCAGCACCCGCATCGGCGGCAGCGTGGTGGCCTCGGCATCGGGCGCGTCGGCCCCTTCGGCGGCGGGCAGCACCGGCAGCGTGAAGCTGAAGCACGAGCCCACGCCCGGCGTGCTGCTGGCCTCGATGCGGCCGCCCATCAGCTCGACCAGCTGTTTGGAGATCGCCAGCCCCAGCCCGGTGCCGCCATAGCGGCGCGACATGCCGCCATGGGCCTGGGTGAAGGCGCTGAACAGCCTTGGCAGCACCTCGGGCTGGATGCCGATACCCGTGTCTCGCACCTGGAACAACAGCGTCAATGTCGGCCCCTCGCCGCCTTCGACGCGCTTCAGGTCGACGACCACCTCGCCAGCTTCGGTGAACTTGATCGCGTTGGCCACCAGGTTGGTGATCACCTGGCGCAGCCGCAGCGGATCGCCGTTGACCATCGCCGGCAGCCCCGGCTGCTCGCGGAAGGTCAGCTCCACACGCTTTTCGTGCGCGCGCGGCGCCAGCAGCTCCAGCGTGTCTTCCACCACGCCGCGCAGCACGAAGTCGCAGGGCGCCAGCTCGAGCTTGCCGGCCTCGATCTTCGAGAAGTCGAGGATGTCGTTGATGATCTCCAGCAGCGATTCGCCCGAGCGGTACACCGCCTGCGCGAAGCGGCGCTGCTTGTCGGTGAGCGGCGTGCCCAGCAGCAGCTCGGTCATGCCGAGGATGCCGTTCATCGGCGTGCGGATCTCATGGCTCATGTTGGCCATGAACTGGCTCTTGGCCTGGCTGGCCGCCTCGGCCTGGTCGCGCGCCTGCTGCAGCTCCAGCTCATGCTCGCGCTCGTAGGTCACGTCGCTGATCAGGCCGTAGACCCGCAGCTCGCCGTCGTGCAGTGCCAGCGCACGCGTGCGGGCGCGCAGCCAGCGCACGCCGCGCTCGGGATGGTGGACCCGGAAGCTCACGTCCACCGGCTCCATGCGCTGCTCGCGCGAAAAGCGCTCGAAGTACGCCTCGCGGTCCTCGGGCAGCACCTTGTCGCGGAAGCACTGCGGCGCGTTCGCCAGCTCCTCCTCGGTGACGCCCCAGGTGTCGAGCACGCGCGGCGACAGGTGGAAGAAATGGGTGCGGTCCAGGTTGGCGACGAACACGCCATCGTCCACCGCGGCCGCGAACTCCTGGAAGCGCACCTTCGACTCGGCCAGCTCGCGCTGCGCCAGGCGCTCGGCGCTCACGTCGCGCGCGATCGCCATCAGCGCCTTGGGCCGGCCCTCCTCGTCGTAGACGGCGAGAAAGCGCGCATTGACGATGCGCTGCGGCGCCGGCTCGATCACGCTGAACTCGAACTCGACGACCCGCCGCTCGTGCAGCGCGCGTGACATCGCCTGCTCCACGCCGGGCGGCAGCAGGTCGCGGAACACCCGCACGACGCGGCGACCGAGCACCCGATCGGGCTGCAGGCCGAACTCCTCCTCGGCCTGGCGGTTGAGGTAGACGACGCGCAGCTCCTTCGCGTCCATCACGATCAGGCTGGCCGGCAGGTGGTCGGTCAGCGCGCGCAGGAAGTCGCCGTCGAGCACGGAGCCGGGCCCGGGTGGCGCCGGCGGCTCCGGCGGTGCCGCAGGCTTGCGCCGTGGCGCCAGGGCCACGCAGCCGGCCACCACCATCGCCAACACCGCCAGCCAGCCCAGTTGCCCCGCCTCGGCCAGCCCATAGCCCACGGCACCGCTGAGCGCGGCAACCGGCCACGAGGCATACCTGAGGGCGACGGGAAGAATCGGCATGAAGAAGCGACAAGGCGCCGCTATCGGCGGGTGCATCGCCTCTAGGGTTTCGGTCGGGGGGCGGCGAACTTGAGCGCGCGCCGCGGGAAAGCACCAGCCCCGCGCCGGATCGGGCGCCGCATCAGCTCCTTACAATCGTCGGATGCACCGTGCGATCGAACCGCGCGCCACCGCGCGCCAGGGCCCAAGCCTGCGTCTGGGCATCGTCGTCGCCGTGATCGCCATGGCCATGCTGGCCATCTGGCTGGTGTGGCTGAGTGCGGTGCCCGAGGCCTCTCCCACCGAATCGCACGGCAGCCGCGCGTTCTGGCTTTTCGGCGTGATCGCGCTGCTGCTCACCGCCGCCGGCGCCGCATGGGCCGGCATGCTGCATGCGCGCCAGCAGGCCGCCGAACAATTGCGTGAAGCACGCGTCCAGCTGCAGACGCAGGGCCAGCTGCTCGACTGGTGGCAGTGGCAGACCGACCGCGAACACCGCCTGGTGCGCCTGCAGCCGCCATTCGGCGCGCCGGCGTCGTCCTGGGCCGAAGGCACCGCCGCCCAGACGCTGTGGGACCGCTTCGACACCGCCGACGGGCCGGCCGGCCTGCGCGCCCGGCTCGAGGCCCAGGCCCCGCTGATCGACCTGGCAGTGCGCCAGAGCCGCGACGGCAGTGGCTGGTGCCTGCGCGGGCTGCCGCGCTTCGATGGCGAGGGCCGCTTCTGCGGCTACCTCGGCGTGGCCCGGCCCACCGATGAAGAGCTGCGGCGCCGCGCCGACCAGCACGGCTTCGACCTGCTGCTGCAGGCCCTGCCCGGCCCGGTGTGGCTGTTCAGCGGCGCGGGCGGCGAGGCCACGCTGCGCCGCTGCAACGAAGCCGCGCGCCAGTTCCTCCCGCTCGCAGGCCGGCCCGAGGCCCTGCCCTGGGGCGTGTTCCTGCAGGCGCTGCCGCCGCCGCTGGCCACGGCCGTGCAGCAGCTCGCGCCGGGCCAGTGCACCCAGCATGGCGAATGGGCGCTGCGCTTCGAGCGCATCGACGCCGAGGGCCCGGAACCACAGCAGCTGCTGATGATGCTGCCGCAGGCCGCGGGTCTCACCTCCGAGGCCGCGCAGGCGGCGGCCGACCATGAATCGTTCAGCTACACCGTGTCGCACGACCTGCGCGCGCCGATCCGCGTGGTCGAGGGCTTCGCCCGCATCCTGAAGGAAGACTACGGCCGGCTGCTCGACCGCATCGGCAACGACCACCTCGACCGCGTGCTCGGTGCCGCCGCGCGCATGAACAGCATGATCGATGCGCTGCTCGCCCTGGCGCAGCTCTCGACCCAGCCGCTGGCGCGCCAGCCGGTCAATCTGTCGCAGCTGGCCGGCTTCGTGATCGACGACCTGCGGCGCGATGCGCCGCAGCGCCAGGCCGAGGTGTACATCGCCCCCGGGCTGATGGCCAACGGCGACCCGACGCTGCTGCGCATGGTGCTCGAGAACCTGCTCGGCAACGCCTGGAAGTACAGCGGAAAGTGCCAGCGCGCGCAGATCGCGTTCGAGGCCGTGCAGCACGAGGGCCGCGAGGTCTTCGTCGTGCGCGACAACGGCGCCGGCTTCGACATGCGCTTCGCCGACCGGCTGTTCGGCGTGTTCCAGCGCCTGCACAGCGCCAACGACTTCCAGGGCACTGGCGTGGGCCTGGCCTCGGTGCGGCGCATCGTGCGCCGCCACGGCGGCGAGATCTGGGCCGAGTCCGAGGTCGGCCAGGGCGCGCGCTTCTACTTCACGCTGCCCTCGCGGTAACCACCTTACTTCAGGGTCCAGAGCGTGTAGCTGCCGCTGCCCGCGTAGTCGTTGATGCGCCAGCGGTAGTAGCCGGACGGCGCGTTGTACGCGAGGCTTTCGTCCGACGCCGGGCCTTCGCTGGACGCCACCTTGTCCCATTGGCCGGTGCCGTCGTTGTAGCGGCCGAGGACCAGGTCGAAGTCGGCGCCGGCGGGGCCTTTCAGCCAGGCCTTCAGCGTGCCGCCGCCATGCCAGAACCAGCCCTGCGCCGGATGCACGTTCATCTGCCCGGCGGCGCCCAGGCTGGCGGTGTACTTGTCGCAGCCGGTGCCCGAGCAGGGCTCGGTGGACGGCGGCGTGCCGCCGTCGTGGCCGTAGTTCACCAATCCCTGGTAGCCGGCATAGACGCGCGTGCCGTTGCGCTCGGCATAGCCGGCATAGGGCTGGCTGCCCTCGTGCCAGGTCCAGCCGCCGATGAGCTTGCCGTCCACCGCCTCGCCGCCGCCGCTGGTGCCGCCGCGCCACAGCGTCCAGTGCACATGGTCGCCGTTGGCATGGCCGCCGCAGGGCAGCTCGACGCCGGTCATGCCGATGAAGTCGCCCTCGCGCACGCGCTGGCCGTTGCTGATCGCGGCCTGGTTGCGCGTGTGGTAGTAGCCGGTGGTCCAGCCGTTGTCGTGCACGACCTTGATGTAAGGCCAGCGCGAGTTGGTGCAGAACTTGTACGCGATGCCGTCGCGCGACGCTCGCACGCGGCCGTCGCCGCCCCAGAAGTCGATCGCGTTGTAGGGCCGGCTGCTGCCGCTGTCGCCATGCACGCCGGCCGTGCCCCAGATCGCGCCGTTGCGCTCGAAGGGCATCGACAGCCCCACGTCCTGCGGCGCCGCGAGGCGCGAAGCATCCATGCGCTTGCGCACGCTCTGCGCATGCTGCGTGAACAGCGCGCGCTCGGCGCTGCTGACCACCTTGTCGGGCGCAGTCTGCGCGACCTGGTGGAAGTCGTCGCTGTCCTCCAGCGTGACCTGCCATTGCCCGCCGACCTTGCGCGCGATGAACAGCGCGGTCACCGGGCTGGTGTCTTCGGCGGTGGACGGCAGCGGAAAGTAGGCACCGCCGAAGACCCACTGCCCGTCGTCGGAGGCGCGCTGGGTCTCGACCACCGGATCGGGCGTGCTGCCGTAGCTCGCCGCCACCTGCTCGCTCTTGGCGGCACGCAGCGCGGCGGCCACGGCCTGGTCGAGGCTGGCGTCGACGGAATCGGACACGGCTGAGGATGCGGCGGGCGTGGGATCACCACCACCGCCACAGGCCACGAGGACGAAGGCAAGGGAAAGGGCGGCGCACGACAGTGCGAGCCGGATGCGACTCATCGGGGGTCTCCTTGAGGCTGGTTGTTGCGGAACGCGCCGGTAAGCGCGGCCGGCACCATAGCGGTGCCCTCAGGTGACCGTACGTGGCGGACTGTGGCGAGTTGTGTGTGACGCCCGAGGGGCGGATCAGCCGGCCTGGCCCGGCATGGCCAGCAGCTCGACGGCCTCGACCAGCCGCTCGGCCTGGTCCTGCAGCGAGCGCCCTTCGCCGGACGCCAGCCGGCGCAGCCGCTCCAGCGCCTCGGCGCGCGGCAGCGAGTAGCGGTGCATCAGGATGCCCACCGCGATGGGGACCATGTCGGCCACCGCTTCGTTGCTGGCCGGCACGCGCTCAGGCGCCGGGCCCGGGGCCAGGCGAGCCGCACGGGCCGCCACGGTGGAGAACGCCGCCTCGACCGTCGGCACGATCTGGCCGATGTCCAGCGGCTTGACGAGGTAGGCCACCGCGCCCAGCGCCTTCACCTGCTCGACCGTCTGGTCGTCGGAGAAGGCCGAGAGGAACATGAACGGCGTCTGGCAGTACTCGCGCAGGTAGGCGGCCACGTCGAAGCCGCTCTTGCCTTCCATGCGGATGTCGAGCAGCGCGAGGTCGGGCTTGTGTTCGCGGGCGAGGAGGATGGCGTCGTCGCCGTTGTCGGCATCGATCACCTCGTAGCCGGCCTGCGAGAGGCCGTGGGTGACGGTGGCCAGCACCAGTCGATCGTCATCGACGACCAGGATCTTGCCTTTGCTTGCCGAGGGTGCCGCCACGTTGCCCGCCATTCATCTTGTGATCGGCCCGGGAGCCGGGCCTGTCGGGCATTCTCGCGCAAATGCCCTGCCCGGTGGGGGGAAAGTGGACGGCTCTAGGCCGGCTGATCCGGCCGCCACGGCAGCCAGCCCCAGGGATGGTCGGGGTCGGACACCCAGGCCTCGACCTGGGCCGCATCGAACGGCACCCCCAGGCTGTCGGCGCGGGAACGCATCACCCACTGGCGCCGGCCGCGCGCCCAGGCCTCGCCGAAATCGCGCCAGCTCTCGAAGCAGTCTTGTGCGCGGCCGGCATTGCGCTGCAGCAATTGCCACTGCGTGGCGTCGTCGATCCAGCCCAGCATGCCGGCCAGGCGCACCGCGAAGGCGACGCGGCCGCAGGCGAAAGCCATCGCGTCGCGCAGGTCGTCGTCGGGATGCGGCCGGTCGAGGTCGACGCGGAACCAGCCCTCGCGCAGCTGCTGGGCCAGTGCGGCCTGGAGCTGCGGCGCCGGCATGTCGTTGCGCAGGCCGAACAGGTGCAGCAGGGCCGGGCGCACCTTGCGCTCCAGCGCCGCCGCGTCGCGCGAGGGTTCGGCGCTGTGGAAGGCTTCGTCGGCCTGGCCCGTCATCGGCCAGGCCAGCGCCACCCAGCGCAGGCGCCCGGCCTCCAGCGGCGGGGGCGGAGGCAACGGCGCAGGCTCGGCGGGCTGCGGTGCAGGCGCCGGCTTGCGCAGCCACTGCCAAGTGATCCATGCCGCCGCCAGCCAGAGCAACCAGCTCATTTTGTCTGCCCCACGGCTTCTGCTACGCCCGGCGCCAGACTCAGGCCCTGCAGCAGCTCGGGCTGGCGCCCGGCGATGCACCACTGCACCAGCGGCGAGGGCTGCGGCAGCTCGCGCACCAGGGCCGGATGGCGCCGGATCACGCGCAGTTGGTCGGCCGGATCGTCGATCGCCGCCACCGCGCGCCAGCCCCCGGTCAGCCGTGCGATGCCCATGCCGGCCGCATCGGGCGGCGTGTCGTCCACGGTGGGCAGGGTGTTGAGAAAGCCGACCACCTCGTCGCGATAGCGGCTCACTGGCGGCCGGTTCTGCTTGCCCTTGATCTGGTCGATCAGCAGGCGGCCGTCTTCCTGGACGACCGCGCTGATCGTGATGTGCGGCTGCTGCTGTGCGCCGCGGTAGCTGAACAGCCGCAGCCGGCCGGCCTCGCAGGCGGCCGCATAGTGCTCGCCGTAGCCGCCCGACAGCGCCTTGCGGTCGGCGAACTGGCCCAGGCAGTGACGCATCATCTGGCTCTCGTAGGCCATCTCGGCGCGCAGGGCCGGGCTGGTGGGCCGAAGCTCCACGAACATGCCCTGCGTGCCCTGCCACGCGAGCACGACCGCATCCGGCTGATGCTCGCGCCACCCCGCCAACGCCTGTGCCTCGAAGGCGGCATGCTCGGCCGCCCACAGCGCCAACGCCTGCGGGCAGTTGACGCGCATCAGCTTGCCTTCCAGCGGTGTGCCCCGGCGCGAACCGAGAAACTCGACCAGCCGCGCTTCGAGCGCCAGCAGCGCCTCGCCCTCCGGCGCCACCCACCACAGCGGCTGGCCCGGCCGGGCCAGCCGCTGGCCGACCCATTCGGGCAAGGCCGCGGGCTTGAACAGCTCGCGCGCCTGCTCGACCGCCGTCACCTCCTGCAGCGCGGGCGGCGCCGCCTCGAAGTTGCCCACCGCATGGCGGTAGAAGTGGTTCAGCAGCCAGCTGCGCATCGCGGGCTCGTCGCCGCGCTCACGGCTGCGCCGCTCGATCGCAGCCTTCAGCGCCGGCGCGTTGACGACGTCGCGCGGTGCATAACCCCCTTGCGGCAGCGGCATGGAGTCTTCAGCCCCAGAAGCGCCACCAGGGACGCGTGGCGCGCAGCGCCTCGCTGCAACGGTCGATGCCGCGCTGCGCGCGCTCGCGCGCGTCGCCGAAGTCGGGATGGAACGGGTCGCACAGCGCCAGCGCCTCGCGGTACAGGGCCAGCGCCTGCTCGGTCTGGCCCGCGCGCTCGATGCACAGCGCGGCGTTCATCAGCGGATTGGGCAGCCCGTCGGCCTTCAGCTGCGGCAGCACCGGCTCGATGCGCGCGAGCGCATCCTGCGGCTGGGTGCTGGCCATGTCGCTGAGCAGGAACACCATCACGTGGCGATAGTCGCCCCCGGCCTCGGCGCGCTCTTCGGACTCCAGGCCGTTCCACCATTCCTCCAGGCGCTGCAGCCAGATCGCGAGCTCGCTGTCGCGGTCGAGCTTGTAGAGCGCCTCCGACACGTAGGTGATGTAGCCGGTGGGGCGGTGCCGGCTGTAGCCGTGGTTCATCGCGAAATGCCACAGCTGGTCGGCGGTGTCGACGAAGGCCGCGTTGTCGCCCAGGTCGTGCAGGCACCACATCAGCCCGTCGTAATGCTCGGCGAAGGGACTGGCCGCGATGCCCTTGCGGTGCAGCTCGATCGCTGGGGCCGGCTCCTTCAGCCCGTAGCGGTGGCGGATGGCGAGGTTGTTGCACAGCATCGAATAGGTGTGCGCGTTGCCGTCGCGGTACCGCCCGGTGCCGCTGCCGAAGCAGGCTTCGAAGTACGCCAGGCCCTGCTGGTAGTAGCGGGTGCGCAGCTCGTCGATGCGCGCCTCAGGCCAGTCGGTGCCTTCGGGCAGCTGCTCATGCAGGTCTTCGAGGCGCACGCCCAGCGTGTAGCACCAGCCGCCGCAACGGCCGTCGACGAAGGGCAGGTCCAGCGCCTTGTCGACGCCGTGCACCCACATGCGGCACAGCCACAGCGATTCGACGACGCTGCTGTTGGCCAGCTCGGGCAGGCGCGGCACCGCGGCCTCCAGCAGCGGCAGTGCCGCGCGATGGTCGTGGCCGTCGGCGAGCAGGTGCTGGGCGCGCAGCAGGTCGATCGCGGGATGGCCCGGCGCCAGCGCCGCCGCGCGCGCGAGCTGGCGCTCGAAGAAGGCCGCCGGCGGCTCGTCGCCGCACACCCATTGCAGCGCCTCGCAGGTGGCGGCGAAGGCCAGCGCCAGCGTCCAGTGCACGTCGGGCGAGGCCGGCGCCTGCTGCACCGCGAGCTCGCAGCCGCGCTGCGACGACACCGGCCGTTCGTGGAACACCGACTCGAAGGCCAGGCGCGCGGCTTCACCGGCACGGCCCGTGCCCAGCAGCCAGTCCATCACCTGCGCGCTGAAGCTGTCGTCTTCGTCGCCCGAGAGATCGAAGCGGCCCTGCGGCGCCCGCTCCAGCGCCTCGGCCTGCCGGCCGAGCGCCCACAGCGCGCGCGCCTGCAGGCGGGCCAGCTGGACCCGCACCGCATGCTGCTGCGCCGGCGCCATGTCGGGCGGCACGCGGGCCATCACATGGCGGGTGATGTCGTCGATGCTGTCGGGCGCCAGCGCGATCAGCGCATCGCCGAGGCGGAACCAGTCGTCGGTGTCGACGTCCTGGTCGGGCGAGGCCTGCGCCAGCGCGGCGATCGCCTGGCGGGCGTGGGCATGCGCTTCGTCGGACCGGCCTTCGGCCGCGAACGACTCGCCCAGCCGCACGGCCAGCAGCGCGTCGTCCCACGCCCGGTACACCGCCCGTTCAGGCAGCGCGGTGTGGCGTGCATGGCGCTCGGCGGCGCAGCGCCGTTCGCAGGCGCGGTCGCCGGCCTCGGCAGCCTGTTGCGCCAGGTGGGCCCAGGCGTTGTCGGTGGCGTGCTGCGCCGGCGATTCGCGCAGCAGCTTCTCGGCCTGCGCCAGCGCCTGCTGAAGGCCCGGCTTGTCGGTGCCCTCGAGCATCACCTCGATCAGCCAGAAGGCGAGGCTGATGCGGGCCGACGCCTGCTCTTCGCGCGGCAGGCCGGCGAGCACATGGAAGCCGTCGTGCTCGACCACGCGGCGGGCCGACACCACGTCGCCCGCGCGCAGCCACAGGCGGAACAGGCGCACCACGGTGCCCAGGTTGTCGGCGCGGCAGGGCCGGCGGCGCAACGCCGCGAGCAGCGTGGACTGGTGCAGGTCGGCCGCGACGCCGGCCTGCTCCTGCAGATCGGCGGCTTCTTCGGTCTCGTCGAGAAAGGTGTCGAGCGCAACGCCGCTGAGCAGCGCGTTGGCAGTGGCAATGGAAGTCATCAGGCGCGTCGGAAACGGCAACCCGCGATGACATGGCTCGCCCGTCCCCATCCCTCGTTTTTTGAAGCGCGGGATTATCCCGCTACAGCGGTTCGAGAGCAGTAACACCTGGTGGCACGAGCACGATGCGCGCCACCACCTCCTCGCCTTCGGGGGCCAGCGTCAGCGTGGCGTTGCGGCGCGGCAGCAGCGCCCGCACCAGGCCCAGGCCGGAGACGCCGCCGGGAATCTGCGCGAGGCTGAAGCCCTCGGGCAGGCGGCCGCGGTTGGCGATCGCGATGCTCACGCGGTGGTCCTCGCACAGCAGCGTGCAGCGGATGTCGCCTTCGCGGCTGTGCTTGATCGCATTGGTCAGCAGCTCGTTGACGGTGAGCGCGATCGGGATCGACTCGGCCTCGGGCAAGGCCCAGCGGTGCGGCGACGGCCCCTGCACGTCGACCACGATGGTGCGGCCGAACATGCGCTGCACCGAGGCGGCAATGGCCTCGAGCACGCTCTTCACGCGCAGCGGACCCACGGCGCCCACCTGCAGGCCGTAGACCTGCGCGATCGCCTGCACCTGGCCGATGGCCTCGGAGATCACCGAGGCCACCTCGGGCCGGCGCTGCGCGATCTGCTGCATCAGCCCCGCCACGCCCTGCAGGTTGTTCTTGATGCGGTGGTGCACTTCCTTGACCAGCATCTCGCGCTGCGCGATGGCGGCTTCGTAGCGCGCCTCCTCGGCGGCACGCTGCTCGGTGACGTCGCTGGCCACGAACAGCAGCTGCTCGGGCGGGCCGCTGGGCGAGGCCAGCGGCACGTAGCGCGCATCCCACACGCGGGTTTCGCCGCGCATCTCGCGCCGGTATTCGCGCCGGGTCACGTCGTGCGAGCCCAGCGCCTGGTGCATGTCCTCGACCAGCCGTTCGGCGAAGCCGGCCTCGAACAGCTCTTCGGGCGCACGGCCCACCGCGCCCTCGATCGACACGCCGGCGAAGTTGGCGGCCATCTGGTTGAGCTGGGCCACGCGCAGGTTGCGCGCATCGATCAGGCCGATGGCCAGCGGCGCGGTCTCGATGATGCGCTGCAGCGAGGCCTGGGCCTGCGCGATGGTCACCTCGGCCTGGCGGCGGCGCTCGATGTCGAGCAGCGCAAAGGTGAGCTGCCGGTCGGCCGAATCGCGGCCGGTGACCACGGCATTGCCCACCACCCAGAACTCGCGGCCGTCGCGCGCCTTCAGCCGGCACTCGAAGGCTTCGGCCTGGCCTTCGGCCAGCTCGTCGAGGTAGTGGGTGCGGCGCAGCGGATGCTCGGGATCGGGCGTGGCCACGGTGCTGATCGGCTCGCCGACGAAATCGGCCAGTTCGCCGCCGAACATGCGGCGCGCCGAGCGGTTCATCCACTCGATGCCCTGCTCGCCGACCGTGACGATGCCCACCAGCACCGAATCGAGGATCGCGCGCGTGCGCTCGGCCTGCAGCACCAGCGACTGGCGCGCGCGCTGCCGCTCGTCGACATTGACGTAGGAGCAGATCACGCCGGCATCGGGGTCGGCCTCGTCGACCGCGCGCTTGGTCACCTGCACCCACAGCACCGTGCCATCGCGCCGGCGCAGGCGGCGCTCGGTGGCGAAGCGGCCCTGGCGGCGCAGCACCTGCTCTTCCTGCCGGCGGTATTCGAGGTAGGCCGCGCGGTCTTCGAACAGCTCGGCATGCTCCAGGCCGTTGAGCTCGGCGGTGGCGTAGCCGGTCATCTGCGCCAGCGCCTGGTTGGCGCGCTCGATGCGGCCGCCACGCAGGTAGGCGATGCCCACCTCGGAGAGGCTGAACATCAGCTCGCGCTCGCGCAGCAGGTCTTCGAGCTCGGCCTGCTGGGCCTTCAGGCGGGTGATGTCGGTGAGCACCGCCACCGCCTCCATCTCATCGCCCTCGTGCTCGGCGCGGCGCACCGAGAGCGAATACCAGGCATCGAAGCGCGAGTGCGCCGCACCCGGCCGCTCGGGCACCTGGAATTCGGTTTCGAAGACCTTGGCGGAATGCAGCGCGGCCAGGCTGTTCTGCAGCGCCGGGCCGGCGATGGGATGGTCGGCGAACAGCGCCTCGAGCGTGATGCCGGCCACCACCTTGCCCGCCAGGCCGAGCATGCGCTCGAAGCGCTGGTTGCAGCGCACCAGCTGGTTGCCGCGCACGTAGGCGATGCCGGCGCTGCTGCTCTCGAGCAAGATCGACAGCTCATGCAGCAGCTGCTCGTTGCGCGCCCTCGCCTGCTCCTGCTCGGTGACATCGAGCGTGACCAGCGAAGTGGTGCGCTTGCCCGAAGCCAGCTGGCCGGGCTCCACGCGGGTGAGCAGCCAGCGACGGCCGAGATCGGGGTGGCGCACCGCATAGCGCACCTCGGCCCGCTCGCCCGACTTGAGGGCGCGCTGCAGCCGCTCGTACTCGGCCAGCGAATCGGGCTCGACGATGTCGCGGCTGATCGACTGCAGGCCGGGCGCCGCGGCCTTGGACGCATCGCGCGGTGCGGCCTGGCTGCTGCGCACCCAGCCGCGCGACTCCTCGAAGGTCGCGATGCCGATGCTCGCGGTGTCCATCAGCGCGCCGATCTCGAGCTGGGCCAGCTCGCGGTCTTCCTCGATGCTGCGGTCTTCCACCACCGCCATGTAGCGGCGCTGGCCCAGGCCGGTCTCGAAGCCGCGCACCAGCGCGCGCAGGCGCAGCCGGCGGCCATCGGGCAGCGAGAGCGCGCTGTGGCGCTCCAGCGGCGGCGCGCCGGGCTCCAGCGCCGGCAGCAGGCGCCCCGCCTCCCAGCCGAGCAGCGACTGCAGGCCCGGCGGCGCCTCGGCCAGCAGCATCGGCTGTTCGCCCACCAGCGACGCGAAGGCCGGGTTGCCGCGCAGCAGCAGGCCCGCGTCGTCGAACAGCACCATGCCCAGCGGGCTCAGGTCGAACCACTGATCGAGCTCGCGCACCGAGCGGTCGGCCTGCTCGCGCGCGACGCGCTCGGCGGTGCAGTCCTGCAGCACGCTCAGCAGCAGCGGCTGCCCGTCGGTGCCGGGCAGCGTGCACAGCGCCATGCGGTACCAGCGCTCATGGCCGTGCGCATCGATCAGGCGGCGCTCGAGCAGCGAGGGTTGCTGCGCATCCCGCGGATTGGCGCGCAGCCGCTCCCGAAAGGCCAGCGCCATCTCGTGGTCCTGCGGCGGCATCATGCGCATCGGATCGCTGCCGACGAGCTGGTCGCGGCCGTAGCCGGTGAAGGCGAGGTAGGCCTGGTTCACATCGACCAGGCGGAAGTCGGCATCCTGCACCGCGGCAGGAAACGGCGAATCCCAGAACAGCCGCAGCAGCTGCCGCTCGGCGCTGGACGGAATGCCGGCCGGCGCGAGCCGCTGGGCCACCGCCGGCGCGGCGTCGTGCTGCAGCTGCAGCCGCAGCGCCCACTGGCTGAGCTCCAGCGGCTGCAGCACCGCCTGCACGAGGCGGCCATCGGGCAGCGGATGCAACGGGCGCGAAGGCTCGGTGGCACTGCCGCTGCGCTCCAGCAGCAGCCAGGCCATCAGCTCGGGGCCGAGCAGCGGCTCCAGCTGCGTGAGCGTGAAGCCGGGCTCGCAGGCCAGCAGCCGCATCGCGGCGCGGTTGCACAGCACCACGGTGCTGCGCGCATCGAACACCAGCACCGCGTCGGGCGCGCTGTCGATCAGCGCCCGCAGGCTGACCGGCGGGACGCTGGACGACGACGGCGGCAGGCGCAGGGCCACCCGAGGCGCCGTTCAGTCGAGCTGGGCGGCCGCGGCGAGCGCGCGCAGCTCGGCCTGGTTGATCTCGGTGATGCTCATCATCAGCGCATCGGCCGCGGCACGGATGTCGAACAGCGACTCCTGCTCCACGGCCAGCACGATGTTGAAGTAGGGCTGGTAGGGGCCCGTGCCGTCGACCAGGGTCTGGTAGACGCGGTCGGGCACCGGAATGGTCTTGAGCAGCTCGGCGAAGGGCGCGCGCATCATCTTGTCGAGCAGCGAGAACACGCCGCAGATGAACATCTCGTTGCGCATCTCCTCATCGCCCAGCGGGCGGCCGAGTTCTTCCATCAGCAGCCCGCGCCGCACGGCGGCGAACATCACGGGCTTCATGTTGGTGTCCTTGCTGGCCGAGGCGAGCAGCAGCGCGAGCCAGCGCTTCAGGCGCTGGTAGCCCAGCAGCATCAGCGCATGGCGGAAGGAACTGATCTCCACCCGCAGGCCGAAGGCCGGCGAGTTGATGTAGCGCATCAGCTTGAAGGCCAGCGTCGGGTCGTTGCGCAGGATGGCCTCGAGCCGGTCGGCCGGCTCTTCCTTGTCGACGCGGCGGATCAGCTCGACGATGGTCTGCATGTCGGGCCGCGAGGTGCTGCGCGCGTTCGACAGCTCGATGGCATCGTCGACCGGCCAGCCCAGCACCGCGACGGCGCCGCGCTGGAAGGCCTGCTCCATCTCGACCATGGTGCGCACGCCCTGCTGCACGTGGGCGATGTTGCGCGAGATGCCGGCGGCCGGCGGCGCCTCGCCGCGGCGCTCTTCGCTCAGGTCGATGATCGAGTAGCGGAAGCACGGCAGCAGCTCGCGCGGCAGCTCGCGCAGCGGCCGGCCCTTGATCAGCAGCGTGTTGCCATGGGCGTGCAGCTTGACCAGCGCCTCGGTGTGCGCCGGGTCGCAGGCCATGAAGGCCGGCACCTCGACCATCAGGTTGGTGGCCGGCTTGGCGGCCATCAGGTCCTGCAGCAGGGTTTCGCTGACGATGTTGAGCGACACCTGGCCGCCGCTGGCAGGCCACACCTGGCTCAGCGCTTCGAGCAGCTGGGCGGCGTCGATCTGCAGGTCGGGCTTGGCGGGAAACACCGTCAGCCGCGTGGCGGTGACGGCCCGGCCGCGGTCGATCATCGGCGAGTAGCCGAGAACCACCTGGCCGAGGATGGGGTGATCGGTCATGTTGACGGAATGCGGTAGTCGGCTCAGCTGCCGTTGAGGTACTGGAACAGCGACATCTTCTGCACCAGGGAGTATGTCTTCAACGCCGCATCGTAGCCGCTTTGCTGGTTCTGGAAGTCGGAAATCGCCTGGACCATGTCCAAATCTTCCGCATTCGAGCGCTGCGTCTGCCCGAAGAGCTTGAGGTCTGTGTTACGGCCCTCGGCGCTGTCGGCCAGGTTGAGGGTCTCGCCCACCGCCGCGCGCAGCGACTGCAGCGCGTTCATCGACTGGTCGAGGTCGCGCAGGCTGCGCTGCACGCCCTGGGTGACCTGGCCGGTGGGGCGCAGCGGCGTCTTCAGCTCGGCGATGGTGCGGTCGAGGGTGTCGAAGATGTTCAGCGTGGGCGTGGACGGCACGGTCTCGAACTGGTCGCCGTCGGCCGGGTTGCCGTTGACGGTGAACGACTGGCCGTCGATCTCGATCGCCTTGCCCGCGGTGTAGGCCACGCCAGCCAGCATCGTCGGGTTGCCGTCCTGCAGCACCGAGTAGGTGGTGACGCCGCCGGTGACGTTGAACTGCACGGTGTAGGTGGAGCCGGTGATCGCGCTCGGGTTGGTCACGCGGCCGCTGTCGATCCAGGCATTGCCGCTGTTGGCGCCGCTGACCGGCCGGGTCTCGAACACGCCGTTGCCGGTGCGCGCCTGGGTCCAGGCGCCCGCGCCGTCCACGGTGAGCGGCAGCGCCTCCTGCGAGGCGATCTTCACGTCGCCGCTGATGCCGCGGTACTGCACGCCGCCGGTGGTGTCGACGAAGGGCACCTGGCTCGAGGCCTGGCCGCCGAAGAGGTAGGTGCCGGCACCGTCGTTGCGGTTGGCCACCGAGAGCAGCTGGTTGCGCAGGCCGGCGATCTTGTTGGCCAGGCTGGCGCGCTCCGAATCGCTGTAGCTCGCGTTGCCGGCCGAGACCATGGTCTCGCGGATCTGCTGCAGCAGGTCGTTGGCGTCGCCGAGCGCGCTCTCGGTCAGCGTCATCGAGTTGCGGCTGGCATCGAGCGCGCGCTGCGAGGCCTCGGTGCGCGACACCGTGGCCAGCGCCCGCTCGGCGCGCGCCGCGGCGGTGGGGTCGTCGCTGGCATGCAGCACCCGCTTGCCGCTGGTGAGCTGCTTCTGGGTTTCGCTGAGCTTCTGCTGGCGTTGCTGCAGCGAATCGATCGACGCCTCGAAGGCGTTGGCCGAGGTGATGCGCATGATGGTCCTTCTCAGCCTCCGGCTGTCTTCAGCAGCGTATCGAACACCGACTGCGCGATCTGCAGCACCTTGGCCGCGGCCTGGTAGGCCTGCTGGTACTGGATCAGGTGCGCGGCCTCCTCGTCGAGGTTGACGCCGGCCTGGCCGGAGCGCTGCTGCTCGGCCTGGGCGGCCACCGCGGCCGAGGTGGTCGACGTGGATTCGGCGCTCTGCACGCGCACGCCCACGTCGGCCATCGCCGACGCATAGGCATCGGTGATGGTGTTGCCGCCGGTCGGCTGGCCGCTGGCATTGAGCGTGCGGCCGACCAGCGTTTCGTCGCGCATCGCGGCCATGGCCAGCGCGTTGCCGTTGTTCGAGGCCGGGTACGTCGTCTTCTGCACGGTGAAGACATCGCCGTTGGCCGGCGCGCCATTGAGCGTGAGGTCGAAGCCGTTGATGCTGATCGGCTGGCCCGGCACCCAGACGCTGCTGCCGTTGGAGACCAGGTTGTTGCTGCTGTCGACCAGCTGCCAGTCGTAGTTGCCGCTCGACGAGTTGAAGGTGACGGTCGCGGTCAGCGTCGGGTCGATGCTGCTGCTGGTGACCTTGAGCGAACCGACGGTCGCGGTGCCGGTGTTGGAGGCGCCCACAGTGGCGGTGACCGGCGAGGCGGCGGCGATGCCGCGCGGATCGTCGAGCACCCGGCCCATGCCGTTGGCCGCCCGGCCCACCGGCTGCAGCAGGAAGCGGTCGTCGGCCGCGGCGGCAGGCGCGATGTCGATGCGCATGCCATCGACCACGTCGCCGCTGGCGATGGTGCTCACGGTGCCGTCGGTCAGGCGCGTCAGCGTGTAGTAGCCGGGGTTCAGCGGGTCGGCCTGCAGCGAATAGTCACTGGCCTGCAGCTGGGTGGCATCGGTGGTCGTCAGCGTGACGGTGGTGACGAAGTTGCCGCTGGCGTCCTTGAGGTTGTTGTCGTTGGCCAACGCGCGCGGTGCACCCACCGAGAACAGCGGGGCGCCCGCGCCCGGCGGCGAACGCAGGTCGAGCCCGAACGACTGCTGCTCGTTGAGCCGGCCGGCGAAGGCGGCGGCCATCTGGCCCAGCATGTTGCGCGCGTCGACCAGGTCCTTGTTCTGGAAGTTCAGCAGGCCGGCGATGGTGCCGCCGGTGAGCAGGGCCGAGGGCAGGTCGCGCGGGATTCCGTTGTCGACGATGCCGATCGCCGAGCGCGAGGCATCGGTGGAGTCGTTCTGCACCTGCAGCTGCGAAGCCTGGCTGCCGAGCACCAGGCGCTGGCCGCCGGCGATGAACACGCCGATGGTGCCGTCGCTTGCGGGCAGCGTGGTCACCTGCACCAGCTCGCTCAGCTGCGAGACGAGGCGGTCGCGTTCGTCGAGCAGGTCGTTGGGCGCATGGCCGGCGCCGATCACCGCGGCGATCTTGTCGTTGACGTTCGCGATGTTCTTGGCCAGCTCGTTGACCGACTTGACCGAGTTCTCGAGGTCGGAGCGCACGCCGGCCTGCAGCATGTCGAGCTGGCCGGCCGCGCTGGTGAAGCGCAGCGCCACGTCGCTGGCGCGCGAGAGCACCACCTGCCGTGTCGACGCATCCTGCGGGTTGCTCGCCAGGTCGACCATCGCATTGAGCAGCTGGCCCGAGGCATAGCCGACGCCCGACTCGCCGGTGGGGAAGATCTGCTCCAGCTGGTTGAGCTGGTCGAGCCGCGCCTTGTCCATCGACGCCAGCGACTTGGAGTTGGCCGCCTCGCGGGTCAGGAACTGGTCGTACGACCGCGTCACCGTGGTGACGTTGACGCCCTTGCCGAAGAAGCCGGCGCCGGTGTACTGGCCCTTGGCCGTCTCCAGGTCGACCTGCTGGCGCGAATAGCCGGCGACGTTGGCGTTGGCGATGTTGTTCGAGGTGGTCTGCAGCGCGGCGTAGTCGGCGAACATCGCCCGCACGCCGAGCGACATGACTGCGGATGTACTCATGTCTGCCCCTCGTCCGACGAGTACGTCGGCCGATCCCCCGAGGGGATGCGGGCCGGCTTGGGAGCGGCCCGGCGCTCGGCCCGCATGATGCGTTCAGCAGCGCTCATGGTTCACCTCCTCAGGCCACCGCGCGCTGCAGCCGCAGCGTGGTGTTGATGACCTTGGTCAGCTTGTCGGCATAGGCCGGGTCGGTCGCGTAGCCGGCGCGCTGCAGGCTGTAGGCGAAGGTCTTGGCATTGCCGGCGTTGGCGATCACCCGCTCATAGCGCGGGTTGTCCTTCATCATCTTCGCGTAGTCGGCCAGCGATTCTTCGTAGCTGCCGTAGGCGCGGAACTTGGCCTTGACCTTCTGCGCGCGGCCGTTGATGTATTCGGTGGTCGTGACCTCGGTGGTCGGGCCCTTCCAGTTGCTGCCGGCCTTGATGCCGAACAGGTTGTACGAGCTGCTGCCGTCGGCATTGCGGATCTCGTGCTTGCCCCAGCCGGTCTCGTGCGCGGCCTGCGCGATCAGGAAGCCGGCGGGAATGCCGGTCTCGGCCTCGACGGCGCGCGCCGCCGGCTGCATGCGCTTGACGAAATCCTGCGCATTGCCGAGCGCGCCCTGCACCTGCGCGGTGTCGCTGGCGGTGGCGCCCATGCGCACTGCCGCGGCCGCGGTGGCGTTCTTGTTGATCTCGCCGCTGGCGGGCACGCCCATCTGGCGCTCGAGCTGGCGCGCGATCATGTCGGCCAGGCCGCCGGGGTGGCCGCTCATCTGCACCGCGATCTGCGAATCGAGCAGCTCGCTGCCGAGCTTGCTGCCTTCGTTGTCGAGCATGCCCGTGGTGGGCGTGGCCTGCCGCATGCTCTTCATCAGCTCCTGCATGAACAGGCCTTCGAACTGCTTCGAGGCCTCGCGGATCGCCGCCTTCGGGTCGGTGCCGGCCTTGAGCTTCAGCGACTCGATCGAGCGCGAGTCGGCATTGAGGCCCGCCAGCTTGGCGTTGTTGGGGATCGCAGACATCAGATCACCTCCAGCTCGGCATTCAGCGCACCGGCGCTCTTCATCGCCTGCAGGATCGCCAGCAGGTCCTGCGGCGTGGCGCCGAGCGCATTGAGCGCCTTCACCACGTCGGTCAGCTTCGTGCCCGCAGCCATCTGGATCAGCGAGCCGCCGTCCTGCTTGATCGCGATGTCGGTCTTCTCGGCCGCCACGGTCTGGCCACCGGACAGCGGGCCGGGCTGGCTGATCACGGGCGTGGAGCTGATCGTGACCGACAGGTTGCCGTGCGCCACCGCGCAGGGATTGATCGTGACCGCCTGGTTCATCACCACCGAGCCGGTGCGCGCATTGATCACCACCTTGGCAGCCGGCGCGGCCTGGTCGAACGACAGGTTCTCGATGTCGGCCAGGAAGCTCACGCGCGCATTCGGCTCACGCGGCATGCGCACCTGCACCACGCGGCCGTCGAGCGCGGAGGCGGTGCCTTCGCCCTTGGCCTGGTTGATCACGCGGGCCACTTCGCGCGCGGTGGCGAAGTCGGCCGAATTGAGGTCGAGCTGGATGAATTCGCCCTGCTGCAGCGGCGTGGCCACCGCCCGCTCGACGGTGGCGCCCTGCGGGATGCGGCCGGCGCTCAGGTGGTTGATCTGCACCTTGGAGCCACCGGCCGACGCGCCGGCACCGCCGACGACGAGGTTGCCCTGCGCCATGGCATAGATCTGGCCATCGGCGCCCTTCAGCGGCGTGGCGATCAGCGTGCCACCGCGCAGGCTCTTGGCATTGCCCATCGACGACACGTTGACGTCGATCGGCTGGC
>CBIHRS010000010.1:0-153316 GCA_966212505.1 uncultured bacterium | reverse complement strand
GAGCAGACTCAGGACCAGCAATCGTGTGTCAACTGAATCGAGGCAAGTTCCCATGTTCCGGCAGGCTTCGCCCGCCTCCACATGCCGCTCATGTCGAACGTTAGGCCCGTGTACACCCGAGGAGACTCGCATGCCCCAAATGGCTCGCTGATGCTGCAGGGCTTTGCGCGCTGGCCGGGGCTATGGTTCTCGGGAGCGTCGCAATTCCTGAAGTCGATATCAATTTCGTTGCGGGTGCCTTCCTGTACCTCATATGGGCAGTTGGCTCCATATTTGTTTGGCATCACCGGTTGGCGCCCAAAATGCCAGCTCAGTGGCTGTTGGGCGCTGCTTGTTCAATAGCCGCTGCCGCTGTTTGGTACGGGTTCATGAGGGGCGCCTCGCTCGCTACCTTCGGCAAAGGCGAGCCTGAAGGCTCGAAGATGTTTGACATGATGACTACCATCCTCATTGCCCCAGGCCTCACCGTCTCTGCCTTGTGCGGTTCGGTCCGCGCCCTCGTCGATGGGCGACTTCCAGGTTCGAGCAAACGTGCCTAACCCCTCCATCGAGCGGGCGCCTTCCAGCAAGCTTCGCTTGCCTCCAGTCGCCGCTCATGTCGAACTACAAGGGCTTCCCCATCTGTCAAGCAACAGCAGGCCTTGATGGGCCGCGGCAGCGGCTCATCAAGGAAGCGTTGGTTCTGTCTCAGCGTCGCGGGTAGCTTGTGGCGCAGACGAAGGGCAAGGGGTGCGGACTGGCGGAACTACAAGCGGTCATCGATGCAGCGTTTGGCGCTGCGGACCCTGATGCAAGACGCGCGAGGGGTCCTCATTCGTTAGCCGAGGTCAGCCGATGCTGCCTCCACGACATGTTCAGGCACACCCCTCGCAGGTCCAACCCTTGACTCATCAACGATCAAGCCGTCACGCGGCGGAAGTGATCTGGTGCTCCCGGTGTTGAGCGGTTGCAGGTGGCTTCAATGGGGCATCACGAAGCGCTCGCCGCGCTGCAACATGGCCCACGCCATGCGGGCGTTCTTCGCGGCAATGGCGACCACGGCCTTCCAATAGCCCCGCCGTTCGGCCAGAGCCACCGCCCAGCGGCTGATGCTGTCGGTCTTGCCTTTGGCCGCGTTGAGCACGGAGCGCGCGCCCAGCACCAGCAGCGAGCGCAGGTAGGGATCTCCGGCTTTGGTGATGCGCCCCAGGCGCTGCTTGCCGCCGGAGCTGTACTGACCGGGCACCAGCCCGAGCCACGCTGCCAATTGGCGGGCGTTGTCGAACTCGTGAGCGCTGCCGACCATGGCGACGAGCGCCGTGGCGGTGGTCTCGCCCACGCCGGGCAACTGCATCAGGCGCTTCGCGCGCTCGTCCGCGCGTGCGATCTGGGCGACGTGCCTGTCGTACTGCGCGATGCGTTCGTCCAGGCGCTGCACATCGCTGAGCAAGTCGCCGATCACCGTGTTGGCCCAACCCGGCAGATGCTCCAGCAGCAGCACCGCCTGGCGGCGCACCGTGTCAGCCTTCAGCGGCAGCACATGGCCTAGCTCGGTGAGCAGACCACGGATGCGGTTGATCGTCGCCGTGCGCTGTTCGACCCAGCCTTGTCGCGCTCGGTGCACCATCAGCTGGCACTGCTGTTCGACCGTCTTGATCGGCACGAAGCGCATGTTCGGTCGCTGCACGGCCTCACAGATCGCCGCGGCGTCGGCTGCGTCGTTCTTGCCTCTCTTGCCGCTCATGCGGTAGGGCGCGACCAACTTCGGCGCCATCAGCTTGACCTGGTGGCCGTGCTGCTGGAACTGCCGCGCCCACTCGTGCGCGCCGGAGCAGGCTTCCATCCCGATCGTGCAGGGCGGCAACTGCGCGATCAACGCCAGCAGCTTGTCGCGTGGCACTGCCGGCTTGACCAGCGCCGCGCGCCCAGCTTCGTCCACCCCGTGCACCGCAAACACCTTCTTGGCGAGATCGATTCCAACGAAGACAATGGCCATGGACTTCCCCTTTCGAGTGAGTTGATGAGATTTCGCACTTCCCATCGTGGCACTGTGTTGCCGTTCGCCGCATCGCGGCCAGCTCGGGACGGGGAAGTCCCTTTCATTCGTTAGGTGCTCGCCGTGGCAAATGTCGTTGGCCTACTGACCGGAATCGTGGCGCTGTTGGTCGCGCTCAATGCTGCTCCTATCCTCCATCTGTCATTGCTCTGGCAGTCCATGGCCGTAGCCATGCTGGGAACCGCTGCGCGGAGTGCGGCGTTCTCGGATCAATGGTTGATTGGAAGGTTGGGTATGAGCCGTCGCTGCACTTGCTCGACGGTGCCTAACCCCTCCATCGAGGGGCGCCTCACACCCGGCTTCGCCGTCTCCAAGGCGCCGTCATGTCACACGTCAGGAGTCTCGAATGCGCGTCGTTTCGCACGGGTTGTTTGATGGGTACCAGCAGATCCTTGCTGAAGAAATCATCCGCGCCTTGAAGTTCGAGCTTGAGCGCGTGGAAGCGCCAGCAGACCTGGTGATGCAGCTCACCGGGAGCATCGCTTTCGCGGTCACATCGCTCATCGACGGCACAGCAGGAATAGAGCGCGACGGAGAGCAAGTCAGTCCACTTCTCACCTTTGTCGTCGGTGAGGAAGAATTGGAGTCTGCCGGTGGAAACAGTTGGATGCACGAATACGTCTATAGGCTGCTTCCCAATGTATTTGCGTCCTCGTCGTCCGATGACACGTCGGACAGTGGAGACTCCTAGCCCATCCATCGAGCGGACGGTTGTCGGCCGGTCGCCAAGTGCCGCTCAACTTCAGCGTGCGGCCGCAAGAATGAAGCGCACCCTCGTTCCTCTTCTTCTTTTCGTCTGCATCGCTGCAGGTGCACAACCTCAGGTCTCTGAGTATGTCTGGTCGGCAATGCCTCCAACAGAGCTGCAGCTTGCTCATCACCACTGGCTACAGCACTCTCGTCGAGAAGAGCTGAAGCTCCTCACACCTTACATTCGCAAGGCCGCAAGGGAATGCACGGCCACGCTGAATCCCTAGTTCACGCATTGAAGACGGAGTTCCTGCATGAACCTGTGTTCGACGCTGATGCGCAATTGAAGGCAGCGATGCACAGCTACATTGCCTTCTGCAACCAGAGTTTGGCCGCCATCTAAGGTGCACATTTCCAACAGCCACATAAGCCACTTCTATGAAAGCTGCCGCTACGATCTTCCTGCTTCTCGTTTCAAGCCTCGCGCTGGCGCAGGCCCAACGGGGCACTGTTTTGCCTTCGCCCGTTCCCGCGGCGCCGCACCAGGTCGATCTATCCGCCCTGCAGCAGCAGTTGGCTGAACTGAAGGCCAAGCAGGCCAGCCAGGATCAGGTGATCGCGAAGATTCGCCTGTGCAACAAGCTGCTGCAAACCAAGCTCTACATGCTGACCGAAGGGGTGGCGAAGAAGTCCGACAATTACGTGGAGAGCTCTCAGGCCATCCCGACTCCGCAATGCGAGAACTCGCCGTGATGGCGCATGACGCCTGCAGCACCTACCTGTACCGTCCCTGAAGAAACGCTTGATCACCATGTCCACTCGAATCGCCAGTTGCAGCTGCGGGCAGCTCACCGCCACGGTCGAGGGGGATCCCGTCCGCGTTTCCGTCTGTCATTGCCTGGCCTGCCAGCGGCGCACCGGCAGCGTGTTCGGCGCCCAGGCGCGCTTCGAGCGTGCCAAGGTTCAGTTCTCGGGCCAGGGCCGCGAGTTTGTCCGCGTCGGGGACGAGGGCGGTCGGAGCACCTTCACCTTCTGCCCCGCGTGCGGGGCCACGGTGTATTACACGATGGCGGGGCTCGACGGGTTCGTCGCCATTCCGGTGGGGGCGTTCGCGGATCCGGCGTTTCCCGGCCCCAGCTTCTCGGTGTACGAGGAGCGGATGCACCCGTGGGTCGTCATGCCCGATGGCATCGAGCACATGTACTGACTGACCCCAGCACATCATGAACGCCAAGGAACGGAACGCGCTGCTCGAGACCTTGAAGGCCCGCTTCGAGAAGCACATGCATCGCCACCAGGGTATCGCGTGGCACGAGGTGCTCGAGCGGCTCGACGGCGACGCCGCGGCCTTGAAGTCACTGCATGCGATGGAGGCCACGGGTGGCGAGCCCGATGTGATCGATCGGAACGGGGCGGCTGGCGGGTTCCTCTTCTGTGACTGCGCCGCCGAAAGTCCAAGCGGCCGCAGAAGTGTCTGCTACGACCAGGCGGCGCTCGATGCCCGAAAGGAGCACAAGCCGCAGGGCAGTGCGGTGGAAATGGCGGCCGACATGGGCGTCCGGCTTCTGACCGAGGAGCAGTACCGGCTGCTGCAGACGCTGGGTGAGTTCGACCTCAAGACCTCGAGCTGGATCGAGACGCCGGCGGATGTGCGCTCACTCGGCGGCGCGCTCTTCGGCGATCGCCGCTATGGCCGCGTGTTCGTGTACCACAACGGGGCGCAGTCCTACTATGCGGCCAGAGGCTTCCGCGGCTGGCTCACGGTGTGATTCGTCGAGAGAGGGAGGGGAGACCATGGCGTTCGTGGTGACCGAAGCCTGCATCCAGTGCAAGTACACCGATTGCGTGGACGTGTGCCCGATGGAGTGCTTCCACGAAGGGCCCAACTTCCTCGCGATCCATCCCGAGGAATGCATCGACTGCTCGATGTGCGTGCCCGAGTGCCCGGTGGGCGCGATCGTCGCCGAGCACGAGGTGCCGGAAGGCCAGCGCTTCTTCATCGAGATCAACCGGCTCGCGGTGGCGCAGGCGCGGTGGCCGCGCATCGTCCGTTCGCATGAGCCGCTGCCCGACCATGCGCACTGGGCCGGCGTGGCCGACAAGCGCGGCCTGCTTGAGATGGAGCTGGAGCTGCCGCGCGGCTAGACGTTGCTCGTCGCCCGCACTTCCTCGATCGTCGTGGTGCCGCTGAGCACCTTCTCGATGCCATCTTGCCGCAGCGTGCGCATGCCTTCGGCGAGCCCGGTGCGCAGCAGCTGTTCGGCGGGGGCACGGTTGTGGATTTCGCGGCGCAGCTCGCGCGACACCGTCAGCAGCTCATGGATGCCGGCGCGGCCGCGCGTGCCGCGGCCTTCGCATTCGGCACAGCCGCCGGCGTGGTGGTGCATCAGCCGGCCGTCGCGGCCGAAGCGGCTGGTCCAGTCGGCCAGCACCACGTCTTCCGATGGACGCAGGTCGGCGGGGAACACATGCAGGTGGTCGGCCAGCAGCTCCTCGAGTTGCGAATCGCTGATCGGCATGCTGGTTCGGCAGTGCGTGCACATGCGGCGCACCAGGCGCTGCGCGAGCACGGCCAGCAGCGAGTCGCCGAAGTTGAACGGGTCCATGCCCATGTCGAGCAGGCGCGTCACGGTCTCGGCGGCGCTGTTGGTGTGCAGTGTCGACATCACGAGGTGACCGGTCAGCGAGGCTTCGATGGCCACCTGCGCGGTCTCATGGTCGCGGATCTCGCCGACCATGATCACGTCGGGGTCGGCACGCAGGAAGGCGCGCAGCGCCTTCTCGAAGGTCCAGTCGATCTTCGGATTGACCTGCACCTGACGCAGGCCGGGCTGGGTGATCTCGATCGGGTCTTCGGCGGTCCAGATCTTGCGGCCGGGCTGGTTGATGTGACCCAGCGCCGAGTGCAGCGTGGTGGTCTTGCCCGAGCCGGTGGGGCCCACGCACAGCACCAGGCCATAAGGCCGCTCGATCGCGGTCTTCAGCCGCTCCAGGTTCATGCGGCTCAGCCCCAGCTGCGGCAGCGGCAGAGGCCGCGCGCTGGCCAGCAGGCGCAGCACCACGTCTTCCAGCCCGTTGTTGGTGGGGATGGTGGCCACGCGCAGCTCGAGCTTGTGCTGCGGCGAATACTTGGCGAAGTTGATCTTGCCGTCCTGCGGCTTGCGGCGCTCGGAGATGTCGAGGTCGCACATGATCTTGATGCGCGCGATGATCGCGCTGCGGTAGGTGTGCGGCAGCTCGAGGTAGGGGCGCAGCTCGCCGTCCTTGCGGAAGCGGATCTTCACGCGCTCGCGGCCCGGCTGGGTCTCGATGTGGATGTCCGACACGCGCTGGCTGAAGGCGTCGACGATCATCGAGTTGATCAGCCGCACCAGCGAGTTGTCGCTCTGCTCGATCTGCGGCTCGTCTTCGTCGCGCTCCTCGCGTTCGTGCGATTGCCGCTCCAGCGAGGCCACCAGCTTGCCCGATTCGTCCGAGTCGAAGTCGAGCGTCTGATCGGCATCGGTCCAGATGTGCAGCTGCGCCGGGCCGAGGCCGAAGCGGTCGTACACCTGCGGCAGCATGCGGTTGAGCTCGGCCGAGGTGGCCAGCGCCGGCACCACCTTGGACTGCGCGGCGAACTCCAGCTCCTCGATGATGTCGCGGCGCGACGGGTCTTCCATCGCGACGATCAGGCGGCTCGAGCGCAGCAGCAGCGGCAGCACGTTGAGCCGCGCGGCCAGCGAGTAGGGCACCTTGCGCAGCGCCTCGGCCTCGACCGGGAAGTGCGCCACGTCGACCAGCGGGTAGCCCATCTTGCGGGCCAGCGCGGTCTGCAGGTCTTCGCGCGACACCAGCTGCATCTGCACCAGCAGCTCGCCCAGCGGCAGCCGGCGGTCCTTCTTCTGCTGGCTGAGGGCTTCCTTCAGCTGCGCGGGCGTGACCAGGCCGAGCGCGATCAGCGCCTGGCCGATGCGCACCATCGGCATGCGGGCCTGTTCCTCGATCGCGCTCAGCAGCTGCTCGGGGGCGACGATCTGCTGCGTGATCAGGATGTCGCCGATCTTCTGCGCGCGCAGGCGCTGCTGCTCCTCGGCCGCGCGCTCCACGTCCGCTTCGGTGGCCGCCTCATGCTCCACCAGCAGCTCGCCGATGCGGCGGCCGAATTCCACCTGCCGGTAGGCCTGGCGCGGCACGAAGCAGCGCTGCACGCTGCCGGGCGCCTCGGCCGGCGGAAACAGGAACAGGCCGGCCGCGGTTTCCACATGGCCGACGGTTTCGCCGGCCAAGCGTGTGCCGTCGTTCAGCTCCACGCGGTATTCGACGACCGGCCGATGATCGAGCAGGTGGGCGTGTGGATCGGCGCCGGCGGTGTGGATCGGCGCGATCGGCGAGGTGAGCGTCAGGCGGCGGAACTGGTCGAAGCGCAACGGCACCGCGCTGCGCGCCGGCGGCACCTGCACGCGCGCCACCTGCTCGTCGGGGTCGAGCTCGAGCAGGCGGCCCTTCATCTGCCCGCCGTTCAGGCCTTCGACCTCGCACGGCTCAGGCAGGCGCTGCGGACCCGAAGGCGCGTAGCCGGCGAAGGGCGGCGTCGGCCACTGGAATCCGTTGCCTGCCAGCGGCAGGTCGATTTCCAGGGGGGCGAGCGACAGGGGCGGGATCGACAGGTCGGACATGGGCGCTTTCCGGGGAATACGGCTACCGGCGGCTGCGCCCGCAGGCGCACCCATGTCCCATGCTAGGGAGCGAGCGGTGACTGCACTCTGACGAAAAGCATTCCCAAACCGGCCAGTTCACGCCTTCCGTGAAGCATTTCGCGGAGCGGGGCTCACCCCTTCATCTGCGCCGGCAGCCAGGTGACCAGCTGCGGAAACGCGTAGACCAGTGCCACGGCCAGCACCATGATGAAGAAGAACGGCAGCGTCACCTTCGCGATCCAGCTGATCTCGCGCCGGGTCATGCCCTGCAGCACGAAAAGGTTGAAGCCCACCGGCGGCGTGATCTGCGCCATCTCGACCACCAGCACGATGAAGATGCCGAACCACAGCGGGTCGATGCCGGCCTTCTGCACCGTGGGCATGATCACGCCCATGGTCAGCACCACCATCGAGATGCCGTCGAGGAAGCAGCCGAGGATGGCGTAGAAGATGGTGAGCGCGACGATCAGCTGCGCCTTGCTCAGGCCCAGCGAGCCGATCCACTCGGCCAGGTGACGCGGCAGGCCGATGTAGCCCATCGACAGCGTGAGGAAGGCCGCGCCCGCAAGGATCAACGCGATCATGCAGTACAGCCGGGTGCCGCCCAGCAGCGACTCCTTGAAGGTCTGCCAGCTGAGCGAGCCCTGCACCGCGGAGAGGATCAGCGAGCCCACCACGCCGATGGCCGCCGCCTCGGTGGCGGTGGCGATGCCGCTGTAGATGGAGCCCAGCACCGCGGTGATCAGCAGCACCACCGGGATCAGGCTGCGCGACGCGTTGAGCTTCTGGCCGAGGCTCATCGCCGCATCGCGCGGCGGCACCTTGGCAGGGTGGCGCAGTGCCCACAGCACGATGTAGCCCGAGAACAGCGCCGCGAGCACGATGCCGGGGATGATGCCGGCGATGAACAGCTCGGCGATCGACACATCGGCCGTGACGCCGTAGACGATCATGATGATCGACGGCGGTATCAGCAGGCCCAGCGTGCCGGCGCCGGCGAGCGAGCCGATGGACATGTCGTCGGGATAGCCGCGGCGCGAGAGCTCGGGCAGCGACATCTTGCCGATGGTGGCGCAGGTGGCGGCGCTCGAGCCCGACACCGCGGCGAAGATCGCGCAGCCGATCACGTTGGTGTGCAGCAGCCGGCCGGGCAGCCATTGCATCCACGGCGCCAGGCCCTTGAACATGTCCTGCGACAGCCGGGTGCGGAACAGGATCTCGCCCATCCAGATGAACAGCGGCAGCGCGGTGAGCGTCCAGCTCGAGGCCGAACCCCAGATCGTGAGCGCCATCGCGTCGCCCGCGGGCCGGGCGCTGAACAGCTGCATGCCGATCCAGGCCACGCCCGAGAGCGTGAGCCCGATCCAGACGCCGCTGCCGAGGATGACGAAGAGGGCCGCGATCAGCAGCGTGGTGACCAGCAGCTCGTTCATTCGTTGTGGCTCGCTTCCTCGCTGACCGTCACCACGCGCTGCCCGCGCAGCTCGAGCACCAGCTCGTCGAGCAGCGCGATCAGCAGCACCGCGGCGCCCGCCGCCATCGACAGCTGCGGGATCCACAGCGGCGTGGCGTCGGTGCCGGTGGACACGTCGTTGAACTCGTGTGATTGCCAGGCCAGCTTGATGCTGTAGAAGGCGAACAGCCCCGCGAGCAGCGCGCCGGCGACCAGCGTCCAGACCTCGAGTGCGCGTTTCGCGCGCGGCGAGACGCTGTTGATCAGCAGCGTCACGCGGATGTGCTCGCCGCGCTTGAGCGTGTGCGCCAGCGACAGGAAGCCGCTGGCGGCGAGCAGGAAGCCCGCGTAGCTGTCGATGCCGGGAATGTTGAAGCCGAACTGGCGCCCGGCCACCGAGAGCAGCACCGCGGCGAGCAGCCCCACCATCGCCAGCGCCGCCAGCGCGGCGCAGCCGTCGTACAGCGCGTCGAGCAGGCGTCTCACTGCCTTCACTGCTTGGCGGCCGGCTTCGCGGCCTGGGCCTTCTTGTAGGCCGCCACGACTGCCGAGTTGTCGGCGCCGGCGGTCTTTTCCCAGTCGGCGAGCATGATGTCGCCCACCTGCTTCAGATCCTGCTTGAGCTTCACGTGCGGACGGTGGATGGTCATGCCCTTTTCAGCGAGGGCCTGCTTGTACCACTCGTTCTTGTCCTGGCTGAGCTTCCAGCCGCGCGTCTCCGCCTCGGCGGCGGCCTTCAGCACGGCGTCCTGCACCGGCTTGTCGAGGGCTTCGAAGGCCTTCTTGTTGACGATCACCGCGTTCTTCGGCAGCCAGGCCTGGGTGTCGTAGAAGTTCTTGATGTGCTCGTAGGTCTTGGTGTCGTAACCCGTGGAGCCCGACGACATGTAGCTCTCGACCGCACCGGTGGCCAGCGCCTGCGTCAGCTCGGCCGCCTGGATGGTGACCGGCTGCGCGCCGATCAGCTCGGCGATCTTGGCGGTGGCCGGGCTGTAGGCGCGCCACTTGATGCCGCGCATGTCGGCCACCGAGTTGATCAGCTTCTTGGTGTAGATGCCCTGCGGGGGCCACGCCACCGCATACAGCAGCTTCATGCCCTGGCTGTTGAGCAGCTTGTCGAGCACCGGTCGCTGCAGGTCGTAGAGCAGCTTCGCGTCTTCGTAGGAGTTGGCCAGGAAGGGGATGCCGTCGAGCGCGTAGATCGGGTTCTCGTTGGCGAAGTTGGCCAGCAGGATCTCGCCGGCCTGCGCCTGGCCGCCCTGCACCGCGCGCTTGATCTCGTTGGCCTTGAACAGCGAGGCGTTGGAGTGAACGGTGATCTTCAGCTTGCCGCCGCTGGCCTTGTCGACATCGGCCGCGAATTGAGCGAGGTTCTCGGTGTGGAAGTTGTTCGCGGGGTAGGCACTGGCCAGATCCCACTTGGCCTGCGCAAAGGCGCCGGGGCTGGCGAAGGCGAGGGCGGACGCGGCGAGCAGCAGAGCGCGGCGGACTCCGTTCATGGGTACTCCTGTTCTGGAACGAATCGGCAGGATCCGAAGCATGGCGCGTGCCATTGCTCACGCCGATCGGTGTTCACCCGGGGTGGGGTCAGCATAGAAATCGTTACGATAATTTGTCAACAAAGTCTCGACGTTTTGGCGTCGATCCGGGGGAAAGCACCTATGCCTCGACAAGCGTCGACCACCAAGACCAAACCTGCCAAGCCCGTCGGTTCCGGCCGCAAGGCCCCTGCCGTGCCGCTGCGCTCGGGCGAGAGCATCGTGTCGTCATCGCACCTCGTGTCGCCGCGCAGCGTGGAGCTGTCGGAATTCGAGTTCGGGCTGATCGTCGCGTGGAATGCGTTCTCGCGCTGGTGCGTGCGCTGCATGGCCGCCGCCGGCTGCCCCGACCTCACCACCACCGACGTGCTGCTGCTGCACCACATCAACCACCGGGCGCGCAACAAGAAGCTGGCCGACATCTGCTTCGTGCTGAACTACGAAGACACCCATGTGGTGGCCTATTCGCTGAAGAAGCTGGTGGCCGCCGGCCTGGCCGAAGCCGAGAAGCAGGGCAAGGAGGTGTCGTACCGGCCCACCGCGCTGGGCGAAACGGTCGTGAAGAAATACCGCGAAGTGCGCGAAGCGTGCCTGGTGCAGAGCCTCGACATCGAGCGCAACCACGACATCGGCGAGCTGGCGCGCCTGCTGCGCACCATGTCGGGCATGTACGACCAGGCCGCGCGCGCGGCCACCTCGCTGTGAGCCGGCCATGAACCAGCGCTTCGTCGAAGCCTTCTACTGGGTGGCCACGCTCAAGAGCATGACGCGGGCGGCCGAGAAGCTCTACATGACCCAGTCGGCCATCTCCAGCCGTATCGCTGCGCTGGAGGAGGAGCTGGGGGTGCTGCTGATCGACCGGCGCGACAAGCAGCAGTTCAGCCTCACCAATGCGGGCCTGCGCTTCCTGAGCTATGCCGAGCGGCTGATGTCGCTGCACCGCCAACTGCGCGACGAGCTCGGCAGCGAGGACGACAGCGCGCACCTGCTGCGCGTGGGTGCGGTGGAGTCGGCGCTGCACACCTGGCTGATCCCGCTGCTGGAGCACCTGCGCAGCGAGCATCCCAAGCTCGAGCTGGAGCTCACGGTGGAGATCACGCCGGTGCTGATCGAGCAGGTCAAGCGCGGCAACCTCGACCTGGTGTTCGCGGCCTCGGCGCTGCCGGCGCCGGGCATCCGCACGCGCGCGCTGCCGCCGATGGAGATGGTGTTCGTGGGCCCGGCCAGCCTGAAGCGGCGCGAGCCCTATGCGCTGGCCGAGCTGGTGCAGCATGAGCTGATGACCTTCCAGCGCGGCTCGCAGCCGCACGTGGCGCTGCTCGAGCTGCTGCGCGGCGCGGGGCTGGAGCCGCCGCGGCTGCACACCGTGTCGTCGATCCCGGCGATGGTGCGGCTGATCGAGAGCGGCTTCGGCATCGCCACGCTGCCGCGCGTGGCGGCGCAGAACCTCGTGCGCCGCCACGAGATCGCGATCCTGCCCTGCGACACCGCGCTGTCGGCGCTGCCGCTGCATGCCAGCTACCGCCTCGATCCCGGCTCGTCGGCGCTGGCGGCGGTGGTCCGTGGTGCGCTGCACTATATCGATGAGTTCAGCACCGGCCGTGTGCAGCGCACCAGACGCGCTCACAAGAAAATTTGATGACATAACCAAGAAACTTTGCGTTTGCCACCCGCAGGCCAGGTTCACACAATTCGTCGCATGCCCCCATCGGCATGGCATCTCGAAGAGGAGACACATGAACGCAACCTGGAAAGCAAAGCTCGCCGCAGCCTCCGTCGCCGCGGTCTTCGGTTCCGCCGCCTATGCGCAGCAGGAAATCAAGATCGGCGTGATCTATCCGCTGACCGGCGCACTGGCCGCCAGCGGCGCCGAGATGCGCAGCGCGCTCGAGCTGGCCGCCGACATCGTCAACAACGGTGCCAAGGGCATTCCCGACCTGCCGTTCTCCGCCGGTGGCGGCCTGCCGAACCTCAAGGGCGCCAAGATCAAGCTGATCTTTGCCGATCACCAGGGTAATCCCCAGGTGGGCGCCACCGAGGCCGAGCGGCTGATCACGCAGGAAAAGGTGGCCGTGCTGGTGGGCTCCTACAACAGCAACGTCACCGCCACCGCCAGCCAGGTGGCCGAGCGCTACAAGGTGCCGTTCGTCAATCCCGAGTCGTCGTCGCAGTCGCTCACGCTGCGCGGCTTCAAGTACTTCTTCCGCACCACGCCGCACGATGAGTTCTTCGTGCACAACGCCTTCGAGTTCCTGAAGGAGGTCGAGGCGAAGAAGCACGTCAAGATCGCCAGCGTGGCCACCTTCAGCGAGAACACGCTGTTCGGCAACGAGGCCTCCAAGCTGCAGACCCGCTTCGCGCAGACCAACGGCTACAACGTGGTCAAGCAGGTCACCTACCCGGCCAAGACCACGCAGCTGACCTCTGAGGTGCAGACGCTGAAGGCCGCCAACCCGACGGTGCTGATCCAGAACTCGTATTCCGAGGCCATCCTGTCGATGAAGACGTACAAGGAGCTCGGCTACCTGCCCGACATGATCCTGGCCAACGATGCCGGCTTCGCCGACACCGAGTTCGTCAAGACGCTGGGCAAGGACGCCGAGTACGTGGTCTCGCGCGAGGTGTGGGCGCTCGACCTGGCGCAGAAGAAGCCGCTGATCAAGCAGGTGAACGACCTGTTCAACACCCGCTACAAGATCAACTTCACCGGCAACTCCGCACGCAGCTTCACCGGCCTGATGGTGGCGGCCGATGCGATCAACCGCGCCGGCAGCACCGACGCCGAGGCGATCCGCAAGGCGCTCACCGAGACCAACATCCCGGCGGCCAAGCTGATCATGCCCTGGAAGGGCGTCAAGTTCGACGAGAGCGGCCAGAACACGCTTGGCGCCGGCATCCTGGTGCAGATCGTCGACGGCAAGTACAACACCGTGTGGCCTGCCGACCTCGCCACGCGCGAACTGGTCTGGCCGATGCCCAAGTGGGATCAGCGTCGCTGAACGCCTGATTCACCCACGCGCCGCGGCTGACGGCGCCGGCTCTTCCGGCCCCTGATGCGCCCGCCTGCCGCGGCGGCAAGGAGTTCTCATGACTTTCGATCTGTTGCTTCAGACGCTCGCCTCGGGCGTTCTGATCGGGCTGATCTACGCCCTCGTCGCCATCGGGCTGACGATGATCTTCGGGGTGATGGAGATCACCAACTTCGCCCACGGCGAATTCCTGATGTTCGGCATGTACGCCAGCTTCTGGATGTTCACGCTGATGGCGCTGGACCCGATGGCCTCGCTGCCCTTCACCGTGCTGATGCTGTTCGGTGCCGGCATGCTGCTGTACAAGCTGGTGATCCGCCGCATCATCGATGCGCCGCCGCTGAGCCAGATCTTCACCACCTTCGGCCTGATGCTGCTGTTCCGGGGCATCGCGCAGTTCCTGTGGAAGCCCGACTTCCGCACCATCGAGAACTCGATGGTGGCCGGCAGCATCAACCTGCTGGGTGTGCAGCTCGGCCGCCCGCAGCTGGTAGCCGGCATCGGGGCGGTGGTGGTCACCGCGGCGGTGTACTTCTTCCTCAACCGCACCAAGCTCGGCTCGGCGCTGGAGGCCACCGCGGCCGACAAGGAAGCCGCCCGCCTGATGGGCATCGACTCGCACAAGATGTTCGCCCTGGCCTGGGGCATCGGCGCGGCCTGCGCCGGCGCGGCCGGTGCGCTGCTGTCGACCTTCTTCCCGATCTTCCCGGACGTCGGCGCCAACTTCATCCTGATCGCCTTCGTGGTGGTCAACCTCGGCGGCTTCGGCAGCGTGACCGGTGCCTTCTGGGCCGGCATCCTGGTCGGCGTGGTCGAGGTGATGGGCGGCCTGCTGGTCGGTCCGCAATACAAGACGGCCATGGTGCTCGCACTGTTCCTCGCGGTGCTGATGTTCCGCCCGCACGGCCTGCTCGGGAGGGCTTGAGATGAACCGCCTGAATACCTCCACCGTGCTCGGCCTGCTGGCCGCCGCCGTGGCCCTCGTGGTGCCGTTCGCGGTCACCAACCCGGCCTACCTGAACATGGCCATCCTGGCCCTGATGGCCGCGCAGATCGGCGTGTCGTGGAACCTGGTGGGCGGCTATGCCGGCCAGGCCTCGCTGGGCCACGCCGCGTTCTACGGCATCGGCGCCTACACCTCGACGCTGCTGCTGGTGAAGTTCGGCCTCAACCCATGGCTGGGCATGCTGGCCGGCGGCGTGATGGCTGCGGTGCTCAGCGGCGCGTTCGGCTGGTCGTGCTTCCGCTTGAAGGGCCACATCTTCACGATGGCCACGATCGCGGTCGCCACCATCGTCGAGATCGTGTTCACCAACTGGGAATACGCCGGCACCGCCGTGGGCCTGTACATCCCGATGGACAAGCAGGGCCTGGGCGCGATGGTGTTCTCCGACAAGGCCTCGTACTACTGGCTCGCGCTGGGCCTGCTGTGCGTGACGCTGCTGGCCACCTGGCTGGTCGAGCGCAGCTTCCTCGGCTACTACTTCCGCGCCATCAAGGACGAGCCGGATGCGGCCCGCAGCATCGGCATCGACATCGCCCGCTACAAGCAGGTGGCCCTGAGCCTGAGCGCCTTCTTCACCGCGCTGGGCGGCAGCCTCTACGCGCAGAAGGAGCTCTACATCGACCCGCCGTCGGTGCTGTCGACCGCGCTGTCGATCAAGATGGCCCTGGTCTCCATCCTCGGCGGCGTGGGCACGCTGTTCGGCCCGGTGATCGGTTCGGTGGTGCTCACCACGATCGAGGAGCTGTCGCGTGCCCTGTTCGGTGGCACCGGCCGCGGCACCGACACCATCATCTACGCCGGCCTGATCGTGGTCATCGCGGTGTTCTACCCCAGCGGCATCATCGGCTGGTACCAGGACCGCGTGCGCCGCTTCAAGGCCCGCCGCGAGCAGGCTGCCGCACCGGCGGCACCGGCCTCGCGCGGCAACGGCCATCCCACCTCCAGCACCTCGACGGGAGCCGCACTGTGAGCCTGCTCGAACTCCAATCGGTCAGCAAGCGCTTCGGCGGCCTGACCGCCAACCAGGACGTGTCGTTCAGCCTGGAGAAGGGCCAGATCGTCGGCCTGATCGGCCCCAACGGCGCCGGCAAGACGACGCTGTTCAACTGCGTGGCCGGCTACTTCCCGCCCACCGAAGGCACGATCACGCTGGCCGGCAAGACCATCTCCGGCCTGCCGCCCGAGGCCTGCGCCCGCGCCGGCGTCGGCCGCACCTTCCAGATCGCGCGCACCTTCCACAGCATGACCGCGGCCGAGAACGTGCTCACCGGCGCGCTGCTGCGCGAGCGCAACGTGGGCAAGGCGCGCGACAACGCGATGCAGTGGCTGTCGTTCGTGGGGCTCGAGCGCTTCGCCGACAAGCCCTCGGGCAGCATGACCATCAGCGAGCAGCGCCGCCTCGCGGTGGCCCGCGCGCTGGCCCTCGAACCGCAGCTGCTGCTGATGGACGAGGTGATGGCCGGCCTCAACCCGTCGGAAGTGCGCGAGACCGTCGAGGTCGTGCTCAACGTGCGCAAGAAGGGCATCGCCTGCCTGATCGTCGAGCACGTGCTCGAAGGGATCATGCCCATCGCCGACAAGATCGTCGTGCTCGACCGCGGCCGCAAGATCGCCGAGGGCACACCGGCCGAGGTCTCCTCCGACCCGACCGTGATCCACGCCTACCTGGGAGACGAATGATGCTGGAAGTCAGCAACATCCGCGTCAGCTACGACGGCGTGCTCGCGCTGTCGGACATCAGCCTCAAGGTCGAGACCGGCCGCATCGTCGCCCTGGTGGGCGGCAACGGCAACGGCAAGTCGACCACGCTGCGTGCCGTGGCCGGCCTCAACGGGCTCGACGCCGGCCGCATCCTGTTCGATGGCGAGCCGGTGCACCTGCTGCCCGCGCACAAGCGCGTGCCGCTGGGCATCTCGCTGGTGCCCGAAGGCCGCCGCCTGTTCCCCAAGCTCACGGTGGAACGCAACCTCGAGCTGGGCGCCTACACACGCGATGACGACGACGAGATCGCCGCCGGCATCGCCTACATGTACGAGATGTTCCCGATCCTGAAGGAACGCTCGCAGCAGCTGGCCGGCACGATGAGCGGCGGCGAGCAGCAGATGCTGGCCATCGCCCGCGGCCTGATGGCCAAGCCCAAGCTGCTGATGCTCGACGAGCCCTCGTGGGGCATCGCGCCCAAGTTCGTGACCAAGGTGCTCGACGTGATCCAGCGCGTCAACGAGACCGGCGTCTCGATCCTGCTGGTGGAGCAGAACCTGAACAAGGCGCTGGCCATCGCGCACGACGGCTACGTCATCCAGACCGGCCGCATCGTGATGCAGGGCCCCGCGCAGTCGCTGCTGCACGACGAGGAAGTCAAGAAAGCCTATCTCGGCCTGTGAGCCGGAGGCGCCCACCCCTGCCTGAAGAGTCGCTCATGTCCACCTTCTACGACCAACCCGATGCGCTGCGACTGGCCTGCCGCCAGGGCCGGTTCGATGCGCCCACCTCGGGCCATGCGCCCGGCCACATCCAGGCCAACCTGATGATCGTGCCGCAGTCGCAGGCCTTCGACTTCCTGCTGTTCTGCCAGCGCAATCCCAAGCCCTGCCCGCTGATCGAGGTGCTGCCGGCCGGCCAGCGCGGCGTGGTGTGCGCCGCGGGCTCCGACATCGCCACCGACATCCCCGGCTACCGCGTCTATCGCGACGGCGAGTTCGTCGACGAGCGGCGCGAGATCGCCTCGCTGTGGCAGCCGGATTTCGTCAGCTTCCTGATCGGCTGCAGCTTCTCGTTCGAATCGGCCGTGATGCAGGCCGGCATCAGCCTGCGCCACGTGGAGCAGGGCCGCAACGTGGCCATGTACCGCACCAACATCGCCTGCGTGCCGGCCGGCCGCTTCAGCGGCGAGATGGTCGTGAGCATGCGCCCGATCAAGAGCCGGGATGTCGCCAAGGTGGTCGAGATCTCGGGCCGCTTTCCGCAGGCCCATGGCACGCCGGTGCATGTGGGCAACCCGGCGGCCATCGGCATCAAGGATCTGTCGTGCCCCGACTACGGCGATGCCGTGGCGGTGCTCGACGACGAGGTTCCCGTGTTCTGGGCCTGCGGGGTGACGCCGCAGTGGGTGGCGCAGCGCAGCAGGCTGCCGCTGTGCATCACCCATGCGCCCGGAAAGATGTTCGTCACCGACCTGAAGGGCTGACGCGAGAGGTTCCCGCGCCGCGCCAAGGTCATCCACGCGAAGGAGATGTCGTCATGAAGCTCGTGCGATCGATGTTCTGCGTTGCGGCGCTGGGCCTGGCGGCCCCGGCCTTTGCGGGAGACACCTGGCAGCTCGCCACCGGCTACAAGCCGGAGTCGTTCCACACCGAGAACCTGAAGCAGTTCGCCAAGGAGGTGGCCGAGGCCACCAAGGGCGGGCTGCAGATCGAGGTGCATCCCAACAACTCGCTGGTGAAGCTGTCCGAGATCCACAAGGAAGTGTCGGCGGGCAAGGTGCCCGCCGGCGAAGTGATCATGACCGGCATCGTCGCCGACGTGAAGCTGGCCGGCGCGGATGCCATTCCGTTCATCGTCGGCAGCTACGACGATGCGCGGCGCCTGTGGCAGCTCCAGCGCCCGATGATCGAGGATTCGCTCGCGCAGCGCGGCATGGTGCCGCTGTATGCGGTGCCGTGGCCTTCGCAGGGCTTCTACACGATGAAGCCCATCACCTCGGTCAACGACCTGAAGGGCGCGCGCATGCGCACCTACAACGCCACCACGGTGCGCCTGGCCGAGATGCTGGGTGCCACGCCGGTCGACGTGCCGATGGCCGACGTGGGCAAGGCGCTGGCCTCGGGCCGCATCGATTCGATGATCACCTCCGGCGTCACCGGCGTCGAGAACAAGGTCTGGGACCAGCTGAAGTATTTCTACGACGTGAAGGCCTGGTTCCCGAAGAACCTGGTCCTGGTCAACAAGGCGCGTTGGGATGCGCTCGACGAGAAGACGCGGCAGGCCGTGCGCCAGGCCGCGCATGCAGCCGAAGAGCGGGGCTGGGCCGCGAGCGAGGCGGCAGCCGCCGCCTCGCTGCGCGAGCTGGCCGCGCACGGCATGCACATCGAGACCCCCGGCTTCGAGTTCCGCAAGGAGCTGCGCCGCCTGGGCGAGCGCTTCTCGGTCGAATACGTGCGCACCACCGGCCAGGAAGCGAGCCGATTGCTGATTCCCTACTACACGCAACAGAGCACCACCGTGTCGGTCGTCCGCTGAACCGAACACGACAAGACCCACAAGATAGACAGATTCATACGAGGACACATGGACACTCAAGCACATGCAGGTACCGGCCGCTGGCAGTTCTGGATCGACCGGGGCGGCACGTTCACCGACATCGTCGCCAAGCGGCCCGACGGCACGCTCACCACGCACAAGCTGCTGAGCGAGAACCCCGAGCAGTACCGCGATGCGGCGGTGGCCGGCATCCGCCACCTGCTGGGCCTGAAGCCCGGCGAGCCGATCACGCCGGAGCGCGTGGAGTGCGTGAAGATGGGCACCACCGTGGCCACCAACGCGCTGCTCGAGCGCAAGGGCGAGCCCACGCTGCTGGTCACCACCCGCGGCTTCCGCGACGCGCTGCGCATCGCCTATCAAGACCGGCCGCGCCTGTTCGACTGCAACATCGTGCTGCCCGAGCTGCTCTACACCCGCGTGATCGAGGCGCAGGAGCGCATCGGCGCGCACGGCGAGGTGGTGCAGCCGCTCGATGAGGTCCAGCTGCGCAACGAGCTGCAGGCGGCCTACAACGACGGCCTGCGCACCGTGGCCATCGTGTTCATGCACGGTTACCGCTTCACCGAGCACGAGAAGGCCGCGGCCCGCATCGCGCGCGCCATCGGCTACACGCAGGTGAGCGTCTCGCACGAGACCAGCCCGCTGATGAAGCTGGTCAGCCGCGGCGACACCACGGTGGTCGATGCCTACCTGTCGCCCATCCTGCGCCGCTATGTGGAGCAGGTGGCCGGCGAGATGCCGGGCGTGAAGCTGTTCTTCATGCAGTCGTCGGGCGGCCTCACCGATGCCCATGCCTTCCAGGGCAAGGACGCGATCCTCAGCGGCCCGGCCGGCGGCATCGTCGGCATGGTGCGCACGGCCGAGCTGGCCGAGTTCGGCCAGATCATCGGCTTCGACATGGGCGGCACCTCCACCGACGTGTCGCACTACGCCGGCGAGTTCGAGCGCGCCTTCGAGACGCAGGTGGCCGGCGTGCGCATGCGTGCGCCGATGATGAGCATCCACACCGTGGCGGCCGGCGGCGGCTCCATCCTCAGCTTCGACGGCGCGCGCTTCCGCGCCGGCCCCGAGAGCGCGGGCGCCAACCCCGGCCCGGCCTGCTACCGCCGCGGCGGCCCGCTGGCGGTGACCGATGCGAACGTGATGCTCGGCAAGATCCAGCCCGCCTATTTCCCCAAGGTGTTCGGCAAGGCCGCCAACGAGGCGCTCGACCGCGACACCGTGGTGCAGCGCTTCACGCAGATGGCCGGCGAGATCGCCAAGGCCACCGGCACGCAGCGTGCACCCGAGCAGGTGGCCGAGGGCTTCATCGACATCGCGGTGCTCAGCATGGCCAACGCGATCAAGAAGATCTCGGTGGCCCGCGGCTACGACGTGACCCGCTACACGCTGCAGTGCTTCGGCGGTGCCGGCGGCCAGCATGCCTGCCTGGTGGCCGATGCGCTGGGCATGAACAAGGTGTTCGTGCATCCGCTGGCCGGCGTGCTGTCGGCCTACGGCATGGGCCTGGCCGACCAGAGCGTGATGCGCGAGGCCGCGGTCGAGCAGCCGCTCACCGCGCAGGCGCTGCCGCAGGTGGCCGAGCGCTTGAACGCGCTGGCCGACGAGGCGCTGTCCGAGATCCATCGCCAGGGCGTCAGCTCCGGCGCGGTGCGCGTGATCAAGCGCGCCCACGTGCGCTACGAGGGCACCGACTCGGCGCTGGTCGTCAACTTCGGCGAGGGCACCGTCGAAGGTCTCACCGCGGGCTTCGAGGCCGCCTACCGCCAGCGCTTCGCGTTCCTGATGGAAGGGCGCCGGCTCGTGGTGGAGGCGGTGTCGGTCGAGGCGGTGGCCGCCGGCGATGCGCCGGCCGAGCCGCGCCACGGCACCGTGGAGGGCGTGGCCCCCGTGGCCGAGACCGTGAAGATGTTCAGCGGCGGCCGCTGGCACGATGCGGGCCTGGTGGTGCGCGAGCACACGAAACCCGGCCATGTGATCGCCGGCCCGGCCATCATCGCCGAGAAGAACGCCACCACGGTGGTGGAGCCCGGCTGGCAGGCCCGCGTGACGGCGCTGGACCACCTGGTGCTCGAACGCGTGCAGCCGCGCGAGAAGCGCATGGCGGTGGGCACCACGGTCGACCCGGTGATGCTCGAGGTGTTCAACAACCTGTTCATGAACATCGCCGAGCAGATGGGCCTGCAGCTGCAGAACACCGCCTACTCGGTCAACATCAAGGAGCGGCTCGACTTCTCCTGCGCGCTGTTCGATGCCGAGGGCAACCTGATCGCCAACGCGCCGCACATGCCGGTGCACCTGGGCTCGATGAGCGAGTCGATCAAGACGGTGATGGAGCGCAACGCCGGCCGCATGCAGCCGGGCGACGTGTACGTGCTCAACGATCCGTACCACGGCGGCACGCACCTGCCCGACATCACGGTGGTCACGCCGGTGTTCGACGAGCAGGGCCGCAACATCCTGTTCTACGTGGCCTCGCGCGGCCACCATGCCGACGTGGGCGGCACCACGCCGGGCTCGATGCCGCCGTTCTCGACCCGCATCGAGGAAGAGGGCGTGCAGATCGACAACTTCCAGCTGGTGCAGGCCGGCCGCCTGCGCGAGGCCGAGATGGTGGCGCTGCTGAAGAGCGGCGACTACCCGTCGCGCAACCCCGAGCAGAACATCGCCGACCTGAAGGCGCAGATCGCCGCCAACGAAAAGGGCGTGCAGGAGCTGCGCAAGATGGTGGCGCAGTTCGGGCTCGACGTGGTGCAGGCCTACATGCAGCACGTGCAGGACAACGCCGAGGAGTCGGTGCGCCGCGTGATCACGAAGCTGAAGAACGGCGAATACACGCTGCAGCTCGACAACGGCGCGCAGATCAAGGCCAGCATCAAGGTCAACGCCGCCGAGCGCAGCGCGGTGATCGACTTCACCGGCACCTCGGCCCAGCTGACCAACAACTTCAACGCACCGCGCGCGGTGTGCATGGCCGCGGTGCTGTACGTGTTCCGCACGCTGGTCAACGACGACATCCCGCTCAACGCGGGCTGCCTGAAGCCGCTGGAGATCATCATCCCCGAAGGCTCGATGCTCAACCCGCTGCCGCCGGCCTCGGTGGTGGCCGGCAACGTCGAGACCTCCACCTGCATCACCAACGCGCTGTACGGCGCGCTGGGCGTGATGGCGGCGGGCCAGTGCACGATGAACAACTTCACCTTCGGCAACGAGCAGCACCAGTACTACGAGACCATCTCGGGTGGCTCGGGCGCCGGCAACGGCTTCGACGGCACCTCGGTCGTGCAGACGCACATGACCAACTCGCGCCTCACCGATCCGGAGGTGCTGGAGTTCCGCTTCCCGGTGCGGCTCGAGAGCTACTCGATCCGCCAGGGCTCGGGCGGCGCCGGGCGCTGGAAGGGCGGCGACGGCGGCATCCGCCGCGTGCGCTTCCTCGAGCGCATGACCGCGTCCATCCTCAGCAACGGCCGGCGCTACGGGGCTTTCGGCATGGCCGGTGGCGGCAACGGCGCGGTGGGGGTGAACCTCGTCGAGCGGGCCGACGGCAAGGTGGAGCAGCTCGACCACATCGGCTCAGCCGAGATGGAGCCGGGCGACGTGTTCGTGATCGAGACGCCGGGAGGCGGCGGCTACGGCAAGCCCTGAGCAACAACGGAGGAGAAGCCATGGACGGTCGCGTTCGCAAGGTGCTGGTGACGGGCTTCGCCCCGGCCGGGGGCGGGCGGGCCGATCCATCGTTCGCCGTGGCGCGCCGGCTGCAAGGCTGGCGCGCCCACGGCGGCGTCGTGCAGGCGCTGGAGCTGCCGTGCGCCTTCGAGGCGGCCCACGCGGGGCTGGTGCAGGCACTGCGCAGTGAACAGCCCGATGTCGTGTGGCTGCTCGGCCCCACGACCGCGCTGCATGGCCTCTCGGTGGAGGCGGTGCCGATCAATCTGCATGGCGACTTGCCGGGCGGCGTGCCGCACGCGCAACCGGCTGTGCTGCCGGTGCAGGCCATCGTCCGGGCCCTGGGCGATGCCGGCGTGCCGGCGCGCGAGGCGCGCAACGCCGGCTGTCTGCTGAGCATCCGGCTGTTCTTCACGCTGGCCCATCACATCGCCAACGAGGCGCCGGCACTGCGGGCCGGGCTGATGCACCTGCCGTCGCCGGGCGTCGATGCCCAGGTGGCACCGCGCCCTGAGCTGTCGATCAAGACCATGGCCAATGCGTTGCGCATCGCGATCGAGGCCGCGCTGACCCCCGAGATGCCGGCAGCGCTGCCGCCCTGGGTCGGCGCCCCGGCATGGAGCGACACGCGCCGCCTGCCGCTGGGCGCGCTCGAGGAATTCGGATGACGAGAGAACAACGCATACGCCACTACTTCCATGCCAAGGACGAGAACCGCCCGCACCTGATGGCGCAGGCCTTCGCGGAGGACGCGACACTCGAGATGGTGCTCAAGACCGCGGCGATCAGCTTTCCGTCCAAGGCCCGCGGCCGCGAGGCGATCACCGAGACATTGGTGCGCCAGTTCGGCCGCAGCTACGAGAACGTCTATTCGTTCTGCCTGCAGCGGCCCGATCCATCGTCGGACCCGGCCCGCTTCGATTGCGACTGGCTGGTCGCGATGTCGGTCAAGGACACCGGCGAGGTGCGCGTGGGCTGCGGGCGCTACGAGTGGCACTTCCAGCGCGAGGCGCCGTTCCTCGTGAGCCACCTGAAGATCACGATCGAGGCGATGCAGCTGCTGCCGCCCGATGCGCTGGATGCGGTGATGCGCTGGGTCGGGCAGATGCCGTATCCCTGGGCATCGCCGCAGGCGGTGGCGGCGGGTGCGCCGGCGCTGCCCGAGCTGCGGCCGGTGCTGGCCTACACCGCCCGCTGACGAAGCGGGCCCAGGGAGAACAACAGATGACCGACCGCATCCTGATCACCGGCTTCGAGCCCTTCGACGGCGAGTACGTGAATCCATCGCTCGAGGTGCTCAAGCCCCTGTCGGGCTGGCGCCCGCGCAGCGGCGTGCATGTGCACACGCTGAAGCTGCCCTGCGTGTTCGGCGATGCGCTGTCGGTGCTCGACGAAGGGCTGCACCAGCTCAAGCCGGTGCTGGTGATCGGGCTGGGCCAGGCGGCCTCGCGCAGCGAGATCTCGGTGGAACGCATCGCGATCAACGTCGACGATGCGCGCATCCCCGACAACGCCGGCCGGCAGCCGATCGACCAGGCGGTGGTGCCGGGCGGGCCCGCGGCCTATTTCTCGACGCTGCCGATCAAGGCCATCGTCGCGGCGCTGCGCGAGGCCGGCATTCCGGCCGGCGTGTCGCAGACCGCGGGCACCTTCGTCTGCAACCATGTCTTCTATGGCCTGATGCACCGGCTGGCGGCGCAGCATTCGGCCGCGCGCGCCGGCTTCCTCCATCTGCCGTGCCTGCCCGAGCAGAGCAGCGCCGGCCAGGGCAGGGCGATGCGGCTGGAGACGATGGTGCAGGCGCTGCGCATCGCGATCGACACGGCGCTGTCGACCACGGCCGACCTGCGCGTGCCCGGCGGAGCGATCGAATGACGGCGGGCCGCCTCCGATGCTCGCGCTGAAGCTCGGCCTCGTCGCTGCCTCGGTGCTGCTGGCCTCGATGGCCGCGCGCCGCTTCGGCCACACCGTCTCGGGCACGCTGGCCGGCATGCCGATGATCGCCGGCCCGATCATGGGCTTCGTGCTGCTGCAGCCGCCGCTGGCGCATGCCCGTGCGATCGCGCTGGCCACGCTGGTCAGCCTGCCGGCGATGGTGCTGCACCTCGCGCTGTTCGCCCGCGTGGCGTCGCGGCTGCGCTGGCCTGCGGCACTGGCCCTGGCCAATGCTGCATACCTTGCGCTCGGCGCCTTGCTCACCGCCTGGGGGCCGCCGCCCGCGCTGGCCTGCACCTTGGCGCTGCTGGCGCCGGCCGTCGGCCTGCGGTGCATGCCGCGTGTCGATGCGCAGCGCCTGGCGGTCAGCATCCCCCGGGCCGAACTGGCGTTGCGCGTCGTGAGCGCGCTCGCGATGGCGGCGGCCATCATCCTCGGCGCCGCGGTGTTTCCGCCGGCCGTCAGCGGGTTGATGCTGGCCATTCCGATCACCGGCAATGTGCTGCCCTGCTTCACCTTGCCGCGTGATGGTGCGGCCGCCACCGCCGCCTTGCTCACCGGCTTCGTGCGCGGGCTGTTCGGCTTTGCGGCCTTCTTCGTCTCGCTGTACTGGTCCCTGGGGGCGCTCGAGCCCGGGCCGGCCTATGTGCTGGCGTGGGCGGCGGCCCTGTCCGCGGCGCTTATGGTCTATCTCGTCGGCAACCGCCTGCGCACCCGCTGAAGCGCCACTGCACAGCAGCCGGCGTGCCTTCGCTGCCGCAGGGGCTTTGCGGCTGGTCTTGGCCTTGACCGGGCAGGCCAGAGTTATGGCCTTGCGGTGCGGCAGGGCGGCTCAAACGTGAGCAGATCCTGGTGCGCGGTGTCGCCGCGCGGAGCCACCGTCTTCCTCTGAAAACCCCGGCCTCATGCGCCTGCGCGCCAAGGCGGTGCGACGTTGCCCGCGTTTACCGCGCTTGCCCCAGCTTGGGGATCACCCGCATCCGCAGTTTTCGCACGTTCGTCCTAAATAGCGGAGCTGCAGCTCGCCCCGGCGCGTGATGTCCACATGCCGGTTCTTTTGGATGGAACCAGGGAGAGATCTGTGATGACTCGATGTTTGACCCGCTGGCTGTGTGCTGCCATCACGGCCTGCAGCTTGTTCGGCGCCACCGCCGCGCGGGCCGATGACTACACCCGGACGCGCTATCCGGTCGTGCTGGTGCATGGCCTGTTCGGCTTCGATGCGATCGGGCCGCTCGACTACTTCCATGCCATACCGCAGGCGCTGCGCGATGGCGGCGCCACGGTGTTCGTCTCGCAGGAATCGTCGGCCAATGCGAGCGAGGTGCGCGGCGAGCAACTGCTGGCCGAGCTGAGGGCGCTGCAGGCGGCTTATGGCTACACCAAGTTCAACCTGATCGGCCACAGCCATGGCGGCCAGACGGTGCGCTACGTGGCCGGCGTGGCGCCCGAGCTGGTGGCGTCGGTCACCACCGTGGGCACGCCGCACCAGGGCAGCCCGGTGGCCGACGGCGTGAAGCAGCAGCTCGCCACCACCGGGCTCACCGGCCCGGTGGCCGCGCTCGTCGATGCCTTTGCGAAGGTGATCGCCTTCTTCTCGGGCTCGAGCCAGCCGCAGGATGCACTGGCCGCGCTGACGGCGCTCGATACGCAGGGCGCGGCCGACTTCAACGCGCGCTTTCCGGCCGGCGCGCCCGCCGAGGCCTGCGGCAGCGGCCCGGACGAAGCCAACGGCGTGCGCTGGTATTCGATCGGCTCCACCTCGGTGGTGACCAACGTGCTGGACCCGGCCGACGGCGTGCTCGGCCTGACCTCGCTGTACTTCAACGGCGCCGACTCCGATGGCCTCGTGGGCCGCTGCTCGTCGCACTGGGGCACGGTGCTGCGCGACGACTACCCGTGGAACCACGTCGACCAGGTCAACCAGTCGTTCGGGCTGCGTGGCTGGTTCACGCCGGATCCGGTGGCGTTCTATCGCTCGCAGGCCAACCGGCTGAAGCTGCAGGGGCTCTGAGCGATGAAGCGCGCCCATGTCCTGACCCTTGGCCTCGCGAGTGCCGCATTCGTCGGCGCGGCGTGGTTGGTGCTCGCGCGCTCGGAAGCCGGCCCGGCGCCAGCGGCCGCCGTGGCGCAGGCCGCCTCCGCGGTGCGGCCGCACGACCTGCTGGCGCCCACGCCGCCGGAGCAGCGCGACACCTTGCGCGACCCGGTGCGTTTCGATCGCTGGGTGCAGCAGCAGAGTTCGCTGCGCGGCACCGACCTCGACGGCGGCTGGGACATCGACGCGCAGGGCCGCCTGCACCCGACGATCGCGCTGCGCCGCCGCTTCGACCAGCTGCTCACGCTGGCCGGCGAGGCGCGCATCGAGGAGCTCACCTCCTACATCGGACAGGACGTGCGCGAGCTCGCCGGCCCCGATGCCGCGGCCCAGGTGCTCGATGCCTGGCAGCGCTACATCGCGCTGCAGCGCCACGCGTTCCGCGGCCTTGACCCGCGCGACCCGCAGTCGCTGCAGGCGGCTTTGGCCGAGCGCCAGCAGGTGCGGCGCCAGCTGCTCGGCATCGAGCTGGCCACGGCCTTCTTCGCTGAAGAAGAGGCGCAGCTCGCCGCCTCGCTGCAGCAGCGCCAGGCCGGCGCGGCGCCAGTGCAGACGATCGCGATCGACCGCAGCGCACTCGGCCCCGAGGCGCTGGCCCGGCTGCAGAAGGAAGAGGCGGCCTGGGCCGACTGGGAGCGCCGCCTTGCCGCCACGCGCGACGAACTCGGGCGCCTGCAGGCCGCGGTCGAGCTCTCCGATGTGCAGCGGCGCCAGCAGATCGAGCAGTTGATCGCGCAGCGCTTCGATGCGAAGGAGGCGGTGCGCGTGCGCGCGCTGCTGCACCTTTCCCCCGTGTGATTCCACTTGCCTAGACAACCACAGGAGACACGACATGATCCAGCGTTTGATCCTCTCACTGGCCGTGTGCCTCGGCCTGCTCGCCGCCGGCGCGGCGCGTGCCGACACCTACACCCAGACCCGGTACCCGGTCGTGCTGGTGCACGGCCTGCTCGGCTTCGATGCGATCGGGCCGGTGAACTACTGGTACGGCATTCCGTCGGCGCTGCGCTCGGGCGGGGCCACGGTGTATGTCTCGCAGGAGTCGGCCTCCAATGCGAGCGAGGTGCGCGGCGAGCAGCTGCTGGCCGAGCTGCGCCGGTTGAAGGCAGCCTACGGCTACGCCAAGTTCAACCTGGTGGGCCACAGCCACGGCGGGCAGACGGTGCGCTACGTGGCGGCGGTGGCGCCCGAGCTGGTGGCCTCGGTCACGACCATGGGCACGCCGCACCAGGGCAGCAAGGTGGCCGACGGCATCAAGCGCGACCTCGCCGCCACCGGCATGACCGGCCTGGTGGCGAAGATCGTGAATGCCTTCTCCACCTTCATCAGCTGGCTCTCGGGCTCGCCCAGCCTGCCGCAGGATTCGCTCGCGGCGCTGCAGTCGCTCGACAGCGCCGGCGCCGCCGCCTTCAACGCCAGCTTCCCGGCTGGTGCCCCCACCAGCGCCTGCGGCCAGGGCCCAGCCAGCGCCAACGGCGTGCGCTACTACTCGGCCAGCGGTACCTCGGTGCTGACCAACGTGTTCGACATCATCGACCCGTTCCTCGGCCTCACGTCGCTGTACTTCGGCGGCGAATCCAATGACGGCCTGGTGAGCCGCTGCTCATCGCACTGGGGCACGGTGCTGCGCGACGACTATCCATGGAACCACCTCGACGAGGTGAACCAGTCGTTCGGCCTGCGCGGGCTGTTCACGCCCGACCCGGTGGCCTTCTTCCGCTCGCATGCCAACCGGCTGAAGCTGGCCGGGTTGTAAGCTGCGCGGCGGCTGTTTCGCCCTTACTTCGGCGAATCGTCTTCGCCTTCGGAATAGCGCCGCCAGTTCCCCATCGCCTCCCGCATGAACCGCACCTGCTTCACGAAGCGGGGGCAGGCGTCGCAGATGCGCATGTGCAGGCGCACCGCGACCCGCTGGTGCCAGGCCAGACGGCGATCCTCGTTCATCAGCACCAGCCGCGTCACTTCGCGGCAGGTGCGGCGGGGCCACATATGGCGGGGCCATATCCGGCGGAGCCACGTCGGCATACGCTATCCGTTCCTTCTCAGGCCGCCTTGGCGGCAAACCAGTTCATCTGCAGGCACTCGCGCAAACGCAGCCGCGCTCGGTGCAGCATGACCCACAGGTTGGTCGAGCTGATCGACAGTTCCTTACAGATCTCGTCGGTGTCCAGCTCCAGCCACTCGCGCATCATGAACACCCGGCCCTGAGCCGGCGGCAGATGCTCCATGCAGGCCTCCAGCACCTCGAAGAACTGGCGCTGGCCGAAGGCCGCCACCGGATCGCCCCAGTCTTCCGGGATGTGGCGGAAATGTCCGTCGGGCTTGAACAGCAGGTCGTCGATGTCTTCGCCGTCGTCGTCGACCAGCACCGTGGCCTCGCGGCTGTGGCGGCGCAGCTGATCGACCACCTTGTGCTTCAGGATCCCCACCAGCCAGGTCTTCAGCTGGGACTGCCCGGCAAAGCCCTGCGGCTTCTCCAGCGCGGCCAGCAAGGTGTCGGACACGGCGTCTTCCGCCCAGGCCTCGTTGCGCAGCTGGGTGCGTGCAAACCGGAGTAACTGCGGTCGCAATGATTCGACCTGGCGAGCAAAATCGGTCATGTGGAGGTAAGGGGAAAAACACGCGCAGTGTAAGGAATGCGGCCGCGGGTCGACTCACCTCCGCCGACGATCGGTATCGCCGGCGTCGAAATCAACCTTTGTCGGAGATTGGAATGAACCAACGACTGATCGTCTCGTCCGCCCTCGCTTCCGCGCTCGCCCTGGGCCTGATCAACACCGCGTCCGCTGCCGATGAGAAGGGCAAGGAAAAGTGCTACGGCATCGCCAAGGCCGGCGCCAACGACTGCGCCAACCTGTCGGGCTCGCATTCCTGCGCCGGCCAGACCAAGGCCGACAACGACCCGATGGACTGGAAGTACGTCGCCAAGGGCAGCTGCAAGGACATGAAGGGCCTCACCGCTGAAGAAGCCAAGAAGAAGGCCGGCGAGAAGAAGAGCTGATGACTGTGGGCACCTCCCCGGGCCCGCTGCGGGCCGGCATCGGCTTCAGGCAGCCGCACTATCGCGAGCTGCTGGAGCGCCGTCCGCCGTTGGCCTTCCTGGAGGTGCATTCGGAAAACTTCTTCGCCGATGGCGGCGCCGCGCTGGCGGTGCTGCACGAGGCGCGCGAGGCCTATCCCATCAGCCTGCATGGCGTGGGCCTCGCCCTCGGTTCGGCCGCCGGGCTCGACCCCTGGCACCTTGACCGGTTGGCGCGGCTGGTGCAGCGCATAGAGCCGCGCTTCGTCAGCGACCATGCCTGCTTCGCGCGGGCGCCGCTGGCCGACGCCGGCGCGATCGTGCATGCCAACGATCTGCTGCCGATCGCTTTCACGCCGGCCTCGCTCGACCTGATGGTGGCCCACGTCACCCAGGTGCAGGAGCGCCTGCGCCGGCCCATCCTTGTGGAGAACCTCTCGGCCTACGTCGCCTGGGCCGACGATGCGATTCCCGAGCCTGAGTTCTTCAACCAGCTCGTCCGCCGCAGCGGCTGCGGGCTGTTGCTGGATCTGAACAACCTGGTAGTCAATGCGCTGAATGGCGGCGTCGATCCCGTCGCAACCGTCTGTGCCCATGTCGATGCGATCGACGCTGCGGCGGTGAAGGAGATCCACCTCGCCGGCTACCACGACGACGGCCAGATCGTGATCGACGACCACGGCAGCCGCGTGCACGATCCCGTGTGGCAGGTGTATCGCCATGCGCTGCAGCGGCTGGGGCCGGTGCCCACGCTGATCGAGTGGGACACCGATGTTCCCCCGCTGGACGTGCTGCTGGGCGAGGCCGCGGCGGCCGAGGCCCTGCTGCAGGAGCAGGCCCGATGACCGACGACGGCCGCGCGCGCGAACACCAGCGGCAGCAGGCGCTGTTGCAGGTCTTGTGGCGCCGCGAGGCCGCTCCCACGCTCGGACCCTGGCTGCAAGCCCCCGACGAACCGCTGACGCAACGCGGCCTGCAGGCCTACCGGGCCAATGCCGGCGCGGTGGCCGAACGTGCACTGGCCGCGGCCTTTCCCACGGTGCAGGCGCTGATCGGCGATGAAGCCTTTGCGGCGCTGGCCTGCGCCTGCTGGCGCACGGCGCCGCCCTCGCGCGGCGACGTGGGGTGGTTCGGCGAGGCGCTGCCGCGCTTCATCGAAGACGGCCCGTTGCCCGAGGCCCCCTATCTGGCGGATGTGGCCCGGCTCGAATGGGCGCTGTCGAGGGCCGAGTCGGCGGCCGATGTGGAAGCGCTGCCGCAGAGCTTCGGCCTGCTCGGCGAGCACGACCCCGCCACGCTGCGCTTCGTGCCCGCCCCGGGGCTGGCACTGCTGCGTTCGCCCCATCCGGTGGTGACGATCCGGCGCGCGGCGCTCGAGGGTGATCTGTCGCCGGCCCGCAAGGCATTGCAGGACGGGCAGTGCGAGCGGGCGCTGGTGTGGCGCAAGGGCTGGAAGGCCGAGGTGCTGGCGGTGGGCGCTGACGATGCGGCATGGATCGAGGCCCTGGTCGCCGGCGCCAGCATCTGTGCTGCGCTGGACACGGCCCCGGCCGGCTTTGCCTTCGAGCCCTGGCTGATGCAGGCGCTGGCACAGCAGTGGGTCCTGGGCGTCGAGCGCGACGAGCCGCACGATCGGGTGTAAGCCGCAGCCCTGCTCGCGCGACTGCTTCTCCATCCAAATTCGAGGAGAACGTTGATGAATTCCCTGCTCAAGTCTGCCGAACACGCCTGGTCCCGCCTGGTGGCGGGGCTCGAGATGCTGCAGCCCCTGGCCCAGCTCGCCGCCCGCCTCTACATCGCCCGCGTGTTCTTCTATTCGGGGCTGACCAAGATCCGCGACTGGGACACCACGCTCGCGCTGTTCAACGACGAATACAAGGTGCCGCTGCTGCCGCCCGAGCTGGCCGCCTACATGGGCACCGGCGGCGAGCTGGTGCTGCCGGTGCTGCTGGTGCTGGGCCTGTTCGGCCGCTTCGCGGCGCTGGGGTTGAGCATCCTCAACGTGGTGGCGGCGATGAGCCTGCCCGAGATCACCGATGCCATCCGCCAGCAGCATGAGTTCTGGGGCAGCCTGCTGGTGCTGCTGCTGCTGTGGGGGCCGGGGCGCCTGTCGGCCGATGCGTGGCTGGGGTCGAAGCTGCGCATGCGCTGGGGCCTGCAGCCCGCTGCGCGGGCATGAGCCTGGGCCGGCAGGGGCTGCCGGCTCTGGATCAGAATCGTCCCCCATGGGACGAAGAACAACATCCACCGCCATGCTGGCCCTGCTGTGCGGGCTGGGGTTCGCCGCGGGGCCGGCATCGGCCGCTGAACTGATCGCACCGTTCTCGGCCGCCACCGGCGACCAGCCGCCGCCGCCCTGGCATGTGAGCGGCCTGCCGCGCCAGAGCAAGCCCTTCACGCACTTCTCGATCGAAGACTGGGCCGGCGTGCATGCGCTGCGCGTCGAGGCCGACCGGTCCTACGGCAACCTGGTGCATGCCCTTTCTCCGAGCGAGAGCCCGCACCACCTGGCATGGCGCTGGACGCTTGATGAGCCCAACCCCGAGGCCGACCTGCGCGAGCGCCGGCTCGAGGACATGGCGGTGCGGGTGTGCGTGCTGTTCGACCTGCCGCTGGCCAGCATCCCGTTCTACGACCGCACCGTCCTGCGGCTCACGCGCAGCCATAGCAACGAGCCGGTGCCCGGCGCCAGCGTGTGCTACGTGTGGGACCAGAAGCTCGCGGTCGGCGACACGCTGCACAGCCCCTTCACCGGCCGCATCCGCTACATGGTGCTGCGCAGCCACGAGGCACCGCTGCACCGCTGGCTGCATGAGCAGCGCGACGTGGCGGCGGATTTCAAGACGCTGTTCGGCGAGGAGTCGGACACGGTGCCGCCGATCATCGGCGTGGCGGTGGGCGGCGATGCCGACAACACGCAGCGGCACAGCCTCGCGCACGTGGGCGACGTGACGCTCGCCCCCTGAGCCCTGTTCCTGGGCCTTACTCCCGTGGGCGGAAGCTCACGATGATGGTGCCGGGCACGCGGCCATCGGTGTCGCGCGGCAGCACTTCGGTCTTGTCGATCGCCCGCAGCACGGCTTCGTCCCATTCCTTGGTGCCGCTGCTCTTGACGATCTTGCGGCCGAGGATGGTGCCGTCGGGCGCGCAGCGCACCTCCACCTCGGCCTGAGGGTTGCCGCTGACATCGTCGGTGAGCACGATGTTGGGCTTGATGCGCGCCTTGATGCGGCCTGCATAGCCGGCTGACGGCCCCGAATCCTTCTGCGCATTGCCCGCGGCATTGGGCGCGCCGGTGCCGCCCACCTGGCCCATCATCCGCTTGAGCTGCTCTTCGCGCAGCTTGTCGCGCAGCGCCTGCTCTTCCTTCTGCTTGCGCAGCGCCTGTTCCTTCTCGGCCTTGTCCTTCTGCGCCTGCTCCTTCTCCTTGAGCAGTTTTTCTTTCTCGCGCTTGTCCTGCTCCTTGCGGCGTTCGTCTTCCTGTTGCTGCTTGAGCTTCTTCTCGCGTTCCTTCTCGATCGCGATCTCGGCATCGCGCTGCACCGGCTTGGGCGGCGGCGTTTCCTCGACCGCCTGCTTCTGCGGCTTGGGCTGCTCCACCGGAGGCGGCTCTGCGGCCGGCGGCGCGGCGATCTGCGGCACGGCAGACCACAGCTCGGCGCTCACCCCTTCGGGCTCGCTCGCATGCCAGCTCACGCCGAAGGCCAGCGCCGCCAGCAGGCCCAGGTGCACGATCACCGCCATCAGCGCGCCTGTGCCCATGCCGCCCGGTTTCTGCGGCAGCAGGGTCACGTCGCGCGGCAAGGTGGCAGCGTTCACCGCGTCAGGCTCCCTGCTTCACCGAGAGGCCCACACGCTGCACGCCGTTGCGCTGCAGCGTGTCCATCACCTTGACCACGATGTCGTAGCGCACATTCTTGTCGGCCGAGATCACCACCGGCACGTCGGCGCGGTCGCCCTGCGACTGCTTCACGCGCGCGGCCAGCTGCGGCAGCGTGATGGCGGCGGCCTCGGTCTGGCCGTCGATCTTGAGCTTGAGCTTGTCGTCGGTGCCGATCACGACCTCGATCACGCTGCTGGGCCGCTGCTTGGCCTTGCCGACGCTGGGCAGGTCGACCACGCCGGTGGTGATCAGCGGTGCGCTGACCATGAAGATGATCAGCAGCACCAGCATCACGTCGATGAACGGGACCATGTTGATCTCGTTCATCGTGCGGCGGCCGCGGCCGCCTCCGCGGTGGATGACGGCGGGCATGTCAGCGCGTCCCCGTGGCCGCGGGCATCGAGGGCCCGGCGGCGGCGTTGCGCTGCAGGATGTTCGAGAACTCCTCGATGAAGGTCTCGAACTGGATCGCGATGCGGTCGATGTCGCGTGCGAAGCGGTTGTAGGCGATCACCGCGGGGATGGCCGCGAACAGGCCGATGGCCGTGGCCACCAGTGCTTCGGCGATGCCGGGGGCCACCGTGGCCAGCGTCACCTGCTGCAGGTTCGACAGGCCGACGAAGGCATGCATGATCCCCCACACCGTGCCGAACAGGCCGATGTATGGGCTCACCGAGCCCACCGAGCCGAGGAAGCTGAGGTGCGATTCGATCGCGTCGAGCTCGCGCTGGAAGCTGGCGCGCATCGCGCGGCGGGCGCCGTCGAGCTGCGCGCCGCCGTCGAGCCGGCGCTCGCGCAGCTTGAGGAACTCGCGCATGCCGCTGGCGAAGATGCGTTCCATCGGCGCGGTGTCGGCCTTGCTGGTGGCCGCCTGGTGAAGATCGGCCAGGTTCTTGCCCGACCAGAACTCGCGCTCGAAGTCGTCATTCGAGCCGCGCACGCGCTTCAGCCCGAACAGCTTGCCGAAGATCACGGTCCAGCTGACCAGCGAGGTCAGCAGCAGCCCCGCCATCACCACCTGCACCACGAAGCTGGCGTGCAGCACGAGGGAAACGATCGAGAAATCCTGGTTCATGGATGAAGGGTCAGGTGGTGAAGTTGAGGCACTCGAGGATGGCGTTGGGAATGCGCGCCGGGCGGAAGGTTCCTGCATCGACGCAGCCGATGCGGATGTCGCCCTCGGCCAGCAGGCGCTCGCCGCACCAGGCCTGCTGCGCGAGGGTCATCGACACCCGGCCGGCCTCGCGCACGCAGACGGTGAGGTCGAGCTCGTCGTCGAGGCGGGCGGGCCGCAGGTAGTTCACTGCCGTGTGGGCCACGACGAACATCACGCCCTGTTCGTCCTTCATGCGCTGCTGGCCGAAGCCGAGCGCGCGCAGCCACTCCGTGCGGGCGCGCTCGAAGAACTTGAGGTAGTTGGCGTAGAACACGACGCCACCGGCGTCGGTGTCTTCCCAGTACACGCGCACACGGTGGCGGTGCTGGACGGGGAGGGCGGCGATATCAGTCATTCCGGCGGTCAGGCGACCGCCGATTATGAAGGACGGGCAGTTGCAGTCAGTTGCCGAGCACGCGCTTGTACACCGGGCCCCAGACCGGGTGGCCGGCCTCGGAGCGGCTGAGCGCGAAGCCGGGGTCGGCCTGCTTCGCGGCGCGGAAGGCGTCTTCGCAGGCCGGCACGCGGTTGCTGGTGCAGTAGATGAAGGCCAGCAGCTTGTTGGCGGTGGCGCGGTCGCGCGGGCTGGTGAGGCCGGCAGCCAGCGAGCCGGTCAGTGCCTTCTCGGCCTCGGGGTACTGGCCGTCGTCGTAGGAGCGGATGCCCGCCAGCAGCTGGCGCTCGGCCGGCCTGTCGATCACGTCGGACAGCCCGGCGGGTTTGGGTGGCTCGGCACAGCCTGCGATCAACAACAGCAGCGAGGCGGCAGCGACGACAGGCAGGCGAGGCAGGGTCATGATCCGAAGCGGTGTTTCAGCGTGAGGGGCTGGTCGGCCGTGATTTTCACCGTGGTGGTGTACGGCGGGAAATCGGCGTTGCGCACGGTGATGGTGTGGTTTCCCTCGGGCAGGCTCAGGCGGTTCAACGGCGGCGAGGTGCCAGCCGGTGCGCCATCGACCTCGATCTCGCCCCAGGGGCTGATCGCGAGCATCAGCTGGCCGGTGGCGGGCGGCGCTGCCGGTGCGGTGGCACCGGCGCTGCGGGTCTCGCGTTCACGTGTTTCGCGCGCGCGGCGCTCGCGCGGCGAGAGGGCCGTGCTGGCACGGGCGGCCGGTGCAGGCGCTGCGGCCACTGCGGGTGTGGGCGCCGCTACCGACGCGGCGGCCGGCGGCACGGCGACGGCTTCAGCGGCGGCCACCGAGGCCGCAGGCTCTGGCGCAGAAGCCGCTTCGGCCACCCCAGATGCCGGCGCGACGGGGGCAGAGGCCGCCACGCTCGCCGCAGCAGCCACGGCTGGAGCTGGTTGAGCGGCCTGCAGCGGCGGCTGCACCGGTGCACGCTCCCACAGCAGCCAGGTGACCAGCAGGCCGCTCAGCGTCACTCCGACGCCGCCGACGAACAGCAGCAGCGGCGACGGCCGGCGGTGGCCGGTGCGGCGCTTCGAGCGCGACGGCTGCTGCGACAGCCACATGCGCAGCGCCTGCGACATCTGGCGCGCCGACGGGAAGCGCTGCGCCGGATCCTTGGCCATCGCGCGCTGCGCGATCGCGGCCAGCATGCGCGGCGCATCGGGGTTGATGTCGAGCACCGGCGTGGGCGGCTGGTTCAGCGCCGCATCGACGATCTCGTCGAGCGAGGCGCCCTGGAAGGCGCGCTGGCCGGTCAGCAGCTCGTAGAGCACCGAGCCGAGCGCATACACATCGCTGCGGCCATCCACCGGCTCGCCGCGCAGTTGCTCCGGAGCCATGTAGCAGGGCGAGCCCGCGGCCAGCGCGCTCTCGGCTGCGCCGTCGGGGCCCTTGGCCACACGGGCGATGCCGAAGTCGAGCACCTTGGGCGAGCTGCGGCCCACCATGAAGATGTTGGCGGGCTTGATGTCGCAATGCACCACGCCCTTTTCATGCGCATAGGCCAGCGCGTCGGCCACCCGGCGCACGATCTGCGCGGCCTGGTGCGGCGTGGGCTTCCAGCCTTCGTGCAGCAGCTGGCGCAGGTCGGCGCCCTTCAGGCGCTCCATCGCGATGTACAGGCCTTCCTCGCTGCTGCCCGCGTCGTGCACGGTGACGATGTGCGGATGGTTCAGCCGGGCCGCGGCGCGCGCCTCCTGCAGGAAGCTGGCTTCGACCGCGGCACGCTGCTCGGGTGGGACCTCCACATGCAGCGTCTTGACCGCGATCGCGCGGCCGAGCAGCGGGTCGAGTGCCACGTACACCGTGCCCAGGCCACCTTCGCCGATGCGGTACTTCAGCGCATAGCGGCCGATGTGGCCGATGGTGGTCAGCTCCTCGAGCGGCTTGTCCTCGGCGGGGGGCGTGTCGTTGATCAGGATGTCGCCGCCGCTGTCGGGCGGCATCGCCTCCTCAACCACCGTGGCGGCAAAGCCGGAACGCGACGCATCGGCGCCGTGTTTTCGCGAGATGAAGTTCGGGAGCTTCACGGGCGTGAGCTTAAGCGCGGCCGGCTCACTTCTTGGCGGAAAAAAGCGGGTACATCACCGGGTTAACTCGTTGTCACATCATGCGTGGCAGGAAAGTGACAAAGGTCATAGGGCGGCGCGCAGGCGGGCAACGGCTTCCTCGAGGTGGGCCATCGAGCTGGCGAACGACAGCCGCAGGAAGCGCTCGCCCAGGTGCGGGCCGAAGTCGCGGCCTGGCGTGAGCGCGATGTGGGCGCGCCGCATCAGGTCGAAGCAGAAATCCCAGCTGCTGGCCGCATGCGCGGAGCAGTCGGCCCAGGCGTAGAAGGCGCCGTCGGGCACCACCGGCACCTGCAGGCCCAGGCTGTTCAGCGCCGGCACGATGAAGTCGCGCCGGCGGCGGAACTCCTCGCGGCGGCGTTCGTATTCGGCGATGGCCTCGGCCTCGAAGCAGGCCAGCGCCGCATGCTGCGCGATGCTGGAGGCGCAGATGAAGAGGTTCTGCGCCAGCTTCTCGACCGGCGCGACCAGCGCCTCGGGCAGCACCAGCCAGCCCAGGCGCCAGCCGGTCATGCTGAAGTACTTGGAGAAGCTGTTGATCGAGACGATGTCGTCGCCGAAGCCCAAGGCGCTGTGACCGAAGGCTTCTTCATAGCTCAGGCCGAGGTAGATCTCGTCGACCAGCGTGATGCCGCGGCGCTCGCGCACCGCCTCGACGATGCGCCGCATCTCATCCGGCGCGATCGAGGTGCCGGTGGGGTTGGAGGGCGAGGCGAGCAGCACGCCACGCGTGTGCGGCGTCCACGCAGCCTGCACCGAAGCGGCATCGAGCTGGAAGCGCGAGGCGGCATCGGCGGGCAGCAGCCTGGCCGTCGCGCCGGTGGCCGCGACGAAATGCCGGTTGCAGGGATAGCTCGGGTCGGGCAGCAGCACCTCGTCGCCGGTTTCGAACAGCGCGAGCGTGGCCAGCTGCAGCGCGGCCGAGGCGCCGGCGGTGACGACGATGCGGTGGGCGGGGATGTCGAGCCCGAAGCGCTGGCCATACCAGCGGCTGATCGCCTCGCGCAGCGCCGGCAGCCCGGTGGCCGGGGTGTACTGCGTGCGGCCGGCGCGGAGGCAAGCATCGGCCGCGGCCTGCACGATGGGGGGCGCGGTGAAGTCGGGTTCGCCGATGTTCAGGTAGATCATCGGCGTGCCGCCCTGGGCCGGGTCGCAGGCCGGGCTGGCGGCGATCTCGCGCGCCGCCTTGGCGCACTCCATCACGTAGAAAGGCTCGATGTGGTCGAGCCGGGAGGCAATGCGCATGGCGGGAGCGGTGATTCAGCGCCGGCCGGCGCGGGCGGCTTCGACCTCGACCGGCCGCAGGTCGGCCGCGGCCTTGTCGAGCACGCCGTTGACGTACTTGTGGCCGTCGGTGCCGCCGAAGCTCTTGGCCAGCTCCACGGCCTCGTTGATCGCCACCTTGTACGGCACGTCGATGCAGTGCTTGAGTTCGTAGGCACCGATCATCAGCACCGCATGCTCGATCGGCGACAGCTCGGTGGTCTTGCGGTCGACATGGCGCGCCAGCACGCCGTCGAGGTCGGCGGCCTCGGTGATGCAGCCGTGCAGCAGCGCATCGAAGTGCGCGCTGTCAGCCTTGTCGAAGCCTTCCTGCTCGCGCATGTGGGCCTCGATCACGCCGGCATCGGAGCCGGAGATCAGCCACTCGTACAGGCCTTGCAGCGCAACCTCGCGCGCGCGGCGGCGGGCCGACTTCTGCACCGGCGGCCGCTTGGCGGCCGGCTTCTTCAGGGGGGGAGTACTGCTCACGACAAATCGTCCATCAGGTTGGCCATCTCGACCGCGACTCGCGCGGCATCGCGGCCTTTTTCTTCGGCGCGCGCCCAGGCCTGGGCTTCGTTCTCGACCGTGAGCACCGCATTGGCCACCGGGATCAGGTGGTCGAGCGACACGCGCGTGACGCCGGCGCCGCTTTCGTTGGCCACCAGCTCGAAGTGATAGGTCTCGCCGCGGATGATGCAGCCCAGCGCGACCAGCGCATCGAAGTCTTCGCTCTCGGCCATGGCCTTCAACCCCACCGGCACCTCGAGCGCGCCGGGCACGGTGACGTGCTTGATGTGCCGCTCCTGCACCCCCAGCGCCAGCAGCTCGGCACGGCAGGTCTCGGCCAGCTTGTTGGTCAGCGCTTCGTTGAAGCGCGCCTGCACGATGCCGATGTGCAGGCCTTCGCCGTCGAGGTTGGCGGCCTGGCCCTTGTCAGCGCCTTGCATCGATGATGTCCTTTGCGTCGGTGGCCGAGAGGAAGCCGGTGACTTCCAGCCCATAGCCGGTCATGCTGGGCATGCGGCGGGGGCTGCTCAGCAGTTTCATTCGCTTCACGCCCAGCTCGCGCAGGATCTGCGCGCCCACGCCATAGATGCGCAGGTCGACCTGGCGCTGCGGTGCCGGCACCGGGGCCGCGCAGCGCAGCACCTGCGGCAGCAGCGTTTCCACGTCTTCGGCGCAGTTGAGCAGCACGGCCACGCCCTTGTCGCTGGCCTGCAGGAAAGCCAGGGCCTTGGGCAGCGACCAGGAGTGGTCAGCGCGGCCGATGTCGAGCAGGTCCATCACCGACAGCGGCTCGTGCACGCGCACCGGCACTTCGTCGTCCGGCTGCCACTGGCCCTTGGCCAGCGCCAGGTGCAGGCCGCCGGAGCGGTCGCGGTAGATGTGGCAGTCGAACGGGCCCTGGGCGGTGACCAGCTCGCGCCGGCCGATGCGCTCGACCAGCGATTCGTTCTGGCTGCGGTGGTGGATCAGGTCGGCGATGGTGCCGATCTTGAGCCCATGCTCCTGCGCGAACAGCTCCAGGTCCGGCAGCCGGGCCATGGTGCCATCGTCCTTCATGATCTCGCAGATCACTGCGGCGGGCGTCAGGCCGGCCATCGCGGCCATGTCGCAACCGGCTTCGGTATGGCCGGCGCGCATCAGCACGCCGCCATCCTGCGCCTGCAGCGGGAAGATGTGGCCGGGCTGCACGAGGTCGTTGGGCCTGGCGTCGCGCGCCACGGCGGCCTGGATCGTGCGGGCGCGGTCGGCGGCCGAGATGCCGGTGGTGACGCCGGTGGCGGCCTCGATCGACACGGTGAACGCGGTGCCGTGCTTGGTGCCGTTGCGCGTGGCCATGGGCGGCAGCTGCAGGCGCTCGCAGCGTTCGCGCGTGAGCGTCAGGCAGATCAGGCCCCGGCCGTACTTGGCCATGAAGTTGATCGCTTCCGGCGTCACGTGATCGGCCGCGAGCACGAGGTCGCCCTCGTTTTCGCGGTCTTCCTCGTCGACCAGAATGACCATGCGGCCGGCCGCCAGCTCGGCGACCAGCTCGGGAACGGGAGAAATGGGCATCCCGCGATTGTAGGTGGTGGCCCGGTTGTCCCCATGGAGAGACAGACCGAACGGCGGCATCACCTCACGGGTGCGGCGCCCTCCAGCATGCGGGCGACATAGCGGGCGATCAGGTCGACTTCGAGGTTGACCGCCGAACCGGGCTTCAGCGTGCCGAGGGTCGTGTTCTGGATGGTGTGCGGGATCAGGTTGATGCTGAATTCAGCAGTGCCAGCGGCATCGTCGCGCACCGAGTTCACGGTGAGGCTGACGCCGTTGACGGTGATCGAGCCCTTGTAGGCCAGGTAGCGCGCCAGTTCCTTCGGCGCCCGCACACGCAGCTCCCACGACTCGCCCACCGGCGCGAAGTGGGTGACTTCGCCAAGACCATCGACGTGGCCGCTGACGATGTGCCCGCCCAGCCGGTCGTGCGCGCGCAGTGCCTTCTCGAGGTTGACGGGGCCCGGTGCCCCAAGGCCCGCGGTCAGGCGCAGGCTTTCGGCTGAGATGTCGATCGTGAAGCGGCCGGCGGCGGCATCGAAGGAGGTGACGGTCATGCAGGCGCCGTTGAGCGCGATGCTGTCGCCCAGTGCCACGTCGGCCAGGTAGCCTGCGGGCGTTTCGAGGGTGAGGCGCTTGCCGTGCTGGGCGCCGGCGCCCAGATCCTGCACGTCGACGATGCGGCCGAGGCCGGTGATGATGCCGGTGAACATGGAGCGCGATTGTCCTAGAACTGGTCGCGGCCCGCCGGTCGCAACAGCAGGCGCAGGTCGTCGCCGATGCGCTGGACATCGGTGAAGCGGAGGTCGAGCGAATCGGCCAGCGTCTCGAACGGGCCCAGTGCGGCCATGCCGCGGCCTTCGCCCAGCAGGCGCGGCGCGATGTAGACCAGCAGCTCGTCGACGAGGCCCGCGCGCAGCAGCGAACCATTGAGGCGGTGGCCGGCCTCGACATGCAGCTCGTTGATGCCGCGGGAGCCCAGGTCGTGCAGCAGTGCCGCGAGGTCGGTCTTGCCGCTGGCCGGGTCGGCCGGCAGCTGGACGACGTCGACACACTCGCTGCTCAGCGCGCCGCGCTTCGCGGCATCGCTGCTGGCGGTGTACAACAGCGTCTTTCCCGGCGGCTGGAGGATGTGCGCATCGGGCCGGATCTCGAGCCGGGAGTCGACCACTACGCGCAGCGGCTGCAGCGCGGTGGGTACCAGGCGCACGTCCAGACGCGGATCGTCATCGCGGACCGTGCCGATGCCGGTGAGCACCGCGCCCGCCCGCTTGCGCCAGGCATGGCCATCCGCGCGGGCGGCCTCGCCGGTGATCCATTGGCTGGCGCCGTTGTCCAGCGCGGTGCGGCCGTCGAGCGAGCCGGCGATCTTCATCCGCACCCAGGGCCGGCCGCGCCGCATGCGCGAGAAGAAGCCGATGTTGAGTTCGCGCGAGGCGCGGGCCGCTTCTTCGCCAGCCAGTTCGACCTCGAGGCCCGCGGCGCGCAGCCGGGCCAGCCCCTGGCCCGCGACCAGCGGATTCGGATCCTCGATGGCGGCCACCACACGGCGGATGCCGGCGGCGATCAGCGCATCGCAGCACGGCGGCGTGCGCCCGTGATGGGAGCAGGGCTCGAGCGTGACGTAGGCAGTGGCGCCGCGCACATCGCGGCCGGCTTCCGCTGCGGCGCGCAGCGCCATCACCTCGGCATGCGGCCCACCGGCCTGTTGCGTGTGGCCAGCGCCCAGAACGACGCCGGCTGCGTCCGTGATGACGCAGCCGACGCGGGGGTTGGGGTCACTCAGGCCGACAGCCTGTCTGGCATATGACAGCGCTTGGTTCAGCAGCAATTCGTCTCGCAGATCTTCAATGACCGCACCTGTTGCGGTCGCAGCAAGAATACGAGCTTAACCCGTCAATTGGTTCCGGTGACCGTTGACGGACAGTTGGTTGCCAACACACTGCTGGTGTTGCCGCTGTAGTTGCTGGTACTCCGGCAGTCCTGGTGCAGTGTCGTTTGCAGTGTGTCGACAGTCGGACAACTGGGGTTGGAACTGCCTGAGTTGGTCGTGGCCAGGTAGTAATTCTGGTTGTCGATCGATTCCGTCACCGTACTGTAGGGCTGTACGTTGCGCTCGTTCGAGTTGAGATCGTTGTCCGCGGCGTACTGGAATCGGCAGACGAGGATGTTGCTCGAAGTCGATACACCCCCGAGACGGATCGTGCCGGACCAGCTTCCGTTGGTGGCGGCGACGGGTATGACGCACAAATAGTATTTGTAGCCATCCAGAACTGTCGTGGTCGTCGAGTTCTGGTTTTGTGCGTCGGAGAACGAGCAACTGATTCCGCTGCCGCCATTGGTGGTGACGTTATCGGTGTTGATGCCTACTGGCCAAGGGATGCTGTTGCTGCTTCGGGACACATAGCCCGCCACGATATAAGCGTTGTAGGTGCTGCAGTAGGTCGCGAGATCGCTGGCGGTGGTCGACGTGGTGACGGTGTAGTTGCTGCACTTCTGCACGACATAGCCGGTGTCGTTGCTGAAGATGATCGAGAAGTTGCCGAGCGCGATACCGCTCTTGCCGCTGCCGAGATCGATGGCCGGAACGGGAATGTTGAGGTTGCGGTTCTTCGGCAGCTTGGCGTTGTCGTTGCCCGTATGGGGCACGCCCAATGCGCCCACGTACTGGGGATCCACCTGTGCAATGACGGAAGTGAGCACGATGGATTGCGATTGACCAGCTCGATCATTCCAACTCGCGGTGATGGCGGCCGTCCGCAGCATGTCGGACGACGAACCGCTCAGGCTCCATGTCATCTGATAGGTGGTGCCCCCTTTGACAGTCAGCGTATCCATGACAGTGGAGTTTGGGGTGATGCTCGATGTGCCGTCGGCAAGATCTGCCCAGGCATTCGAACCATTCGTGCTGATCTGCGGATAGGCCCGCATCTGCTCGATCTCGCGTTGGGCAAAGCGGATGGCTTCGGTGCGCTGCCTGGCGGCGTCGGCATTGCGTCCGAGAAGCGTCTGCATGCTAACCAGCGCAAGCATGCCGAAGGCCATGACCAGCAGGGCAACGAGCGCTTCGACAAGCGTAAAGCCACGCGAGGGGTGTTGGGATGAGGACATGGCGTGCTCCAGTCGTTGCATCGCTCAATACGCTGTCGCGTCGCGCCAGCTTCCCGGCACGGGCGCCATGACGGCAGTGTTCTGCTGCAGGTTTTTCAGAACGTCGGCGTCGTAGGTCAGCGTGCCGTTGCCATTGCTCTTGTATCCGGCGCATGAAATCTGCGCACCGTGGATGGTGGCCGACCCGGTGCCAAGGTCATTCCAGTCGGAATCGTTCGAAAAGATGAGCCCGTAGATATCCCAGGTGCCATTGATCTTGATCGCGTTGGGTGTGGCAATCATGACCGGCTGCGCGACGGAGCCGAGCGTGTTGTTGCCGCTGAGCTGCAGGTCGGAGTCGAAGTAGAACGAACGTGCATTCTGATTGTTGTAGGCCGCCATCAGCTTGCCTTCGCAGTCAGAGGGGCCTGAGCACGATATGACGGTGGTGGTCGGGGCGTTCTTGAACTGAGACAAGGTGCTGCCGAAATACGTCTGGAACATGGCCGAGTTGTTGCACGTCGGGTCAGAGCTCGAGACGCTCGCAAGCGAACCGTCGCTGCCGATCATCGCGTTTTGCGAAGGTATGCCAGGAATGCTGTACATCGACGTGCCCGGCGCAGTGGTAATTGCGCCGCCCGCATTCACCAATATTCCGTTGGCCGCCACGTCCTGGTTGTAGATGTTGAATGAGCCACCAATGTTGCAGACCGTGCCGCAGGTCAGAGTCGACTTCGGCATCTTGTCGAGAACGCGCGCGAGTTTCACGATGACCGATACGGTGGCGGTGGAGTCAGCACTGCCCGAACCGGGGACACACGCTGCGGCTTGCCCGGTGCAGCCGGTGGAGGTCACGCGAAGGCTGGTGTTGTCGCCCGTTGTGCTGAAAGCAACAGTGAAACCTGGAAGCTCCGTGCTCCCTAGCGAAGCGGTGGCGGTGCTGCCGCTTGAAGGTTGGTCGGGGCAACTGCAGCTGAGAGATGTCCCTGAAATCTTGCAGCCCGGGAAGACGTTGGTCGCCGGAACAATGTTCGTCGACCCGGTGCCGAGCGCGGTCTGTGCGTATTTCTGACGGAACGTCGCCGTTGCTCCAGACGTGACGAAGGCGCAGCTTGTGTTGATCACTCCTTTGGCATCGGAATTCAACATGCCGATGGCCCACTGTACGCCCGCTTCGGCCACCTCCCGAGCCACCGTCGCCCGTGCCTGATTTGCTGAAGTCTTCTGTTCGAAGATCAGGCCACGATTCAGATAGAAGACCGCGATCGAGGTGCCCAGCAGCAACATGATCGTCACCACCAGGGCGCCGGCTCCGCGTGCGGGTATGCGAGTGTTATTCATCGCTATCCTCCCTCAGCAACTGCCGCTGAAAAGGTCGTTGCGCACCTTCACACTGGTGTGCAACTGGCGGGCTGTGGCGCTCGTGGTGTCGTCTGCTGCCTTGGCCTCGATCGTCACATCGAAAGACCGCATCGTGAGCGACGGCCCCGGGCCGCCGGAAGAGTTCGCCGACCCGGGAGACAGCACCGGGGTGCAGCGTGAGCCCAGCCATACGGAATTCGTTGTGGGTACGATCTTCAACTGCGTGACGGTGATGACGTTGGGATCGGTCACGTCCTGCCAGGCGTTGGATGATGTTTTCATTTGAACGACGCCACCGTTGAGCCGGAAGCCAAAGGTCTCGGCGTTGTCCAGGGTGTCGTTCTCTGTTCCACGGGAGAAGCTGTAGGTCAACTCGGTTGAGCTTGCGTCATAGGAGACCGTTCGATACGGATTTGACTGTGGCGTCGTGCTCGTTCCCGAAAGAAGAGTGCCCTGTATTGCGTTGCCCCAATAGCCTGCTCGCCTGAGATCTCTGGTGATCAGGTCTCCGACAGCTCGAAGATCCTGGTTGATGCGCGCCTCCTGCAGCATCCGACGGCTCGCGGTGATGTTGTTGACGAACAGACTGACGGTGCCTCCAACAATGAACAGCCCCACCGTGATGCCGATCATGAATTCGACCAGGGACAGGCCGCGCCTAGTCATCGCGCGCGGTGCCCGCCGCATCATGGAGTGAGCTCTACTCAGCATGATGTGTATCCTTTCAGGCTTCCGCTGGGCGAACACAGCGAGACACGGCCCATGGGGTTCACCGTCAACTGCAGCGAGCCTGCGCTCGAACTGACCGTGAAACTGGTGGAGGTGGTGGCGGTGCTCGTCCCACGCAGGGGGTCATAGGTAATGCTGCCAGCGGTGATGGAGACGCCGCTTGGCACCGAAACCGACTTGATCGTCGTCATTCCGCTTGCAATCGTGTAGCTGTCGCCGCTGGATGGAACGGTCAGAGTGACCTGGGCGTTCCGGCTGACGGCTTCGGACCGCGCTAGCTGCATATCCGTTCCCATTTCCGTCCCCACACCTTCTACCCTGCGCTGCGCGAACGTGTTGACGAATGAGGGAGCGGCCAGGGCCAGGAACACGCCGCCCACCGCGACGGTGACGAGCAGTTCGATCAAGGTGAGCCCGAGGCGTCGAGCAGTCATTACTTGCTCCAGCAACTGGTGGGGGTGTACTGAGGATTTCCCGAGCTCACCGAGATCGTGAGCGTTGTACAACCGGTGTCCTTTGCCTGGCTGGACCCCGAGACCGCCGTCGCGGTAATCGTGTAGGTCGACGATGCTGAGGCGGTGACAGCGACGGTGTAATACCCGTTAAGGCTGGACGAGGAGAGCCCAGTTTCGAGTGTGGCCAGATTGGTGATGCTGCTCGCGTAAGTCGTGTTGTTGGCGCGCCAACGTTCTTGTGCTTGCTGTACGCGTGCCAAGGCCTGCACCGCGTCAGAACGCCTCGACTTGCGGACCTGAGATAGATAGGCGGGGTAGGCGATGCTCGCGAGGATTCCCGCGATGGCGACTGTCACAAGCAACTCCACGAGGGTGAACCCTCTGTGAGTCGATCCGTGAAAGTGAACGTGGAGGCTCATGGTTCGATTATCGGCAGGCATCCCCCTAGGATGAGGAATGGCTAAAACCGCTGATCCGCGGTAGAGAACCGCTCGTCTAATTAATCTGATGTTAAACGTGTGATTTGCACATCTAATCAGCACGGAGGATAACCGCGAACTGCGCCTCGCGGACTGCACGAGCGCACGCGTCCGAGCAAATTCACGATATGGTGGATCTCCATGTCGCCGGCCGCGAAGCGAAGCGTGGCGGTGGGCGTGAAGGTGCCGTGTATTGGTTCTACGACGATTGAGCTGGTGTTGGCAGCCAAGTGCAATCCGGAGTCTGCAGGCAGCCCGTAGGTCTTGATGAGCGTCGCATCGGCATCGCAGTGGGCCGTGCCCTGAGCAGTGCAGGTGCAGAGGCCTCCTGCATGGATCACATAGCAGGTCCCTGTCGCATCTTGCGAGAAATCGATGCGGATGGTGCGATTGCGAGCGACCGTTTCGCTGCGCACATACTGCAGGTCTGCCATCACCTCGGTAGCGGCACCTTCGAGCCTCCGCTCCTGCAGCATCGCCTTGAAGTCCGGGCCAGACAGCCCCAGCGTGATCGACAGCACCGCCAGGACCATCAGCAGCTCGATCAGCGTCAGCCCCTGTTGCCGGAACGCCTTGCTCTTCATTTCCACCTCCTGTTGTTGGGTTTGCGTTGGCCGCGACTGTAGGCAGCGGCGCGCGTTCGCGCGTCGCCCAAACGGGGGCAAATGGAGGGGGAGGGGGCCTCATCCCCCGTCGGGGGGATGAGGTGGGGGATCCCGTGGGGGAGTCAGATGTCCCGGATCAGCTGCCGGAACTCGTCGACGTCTTCGAAGCTCCGGTAGACGGAGGCGAAGCGGACGTAGGCGACCTTGTCGATGCGCTTGAGTTCGCGCATCACATATTCACCCAGGCGGGTGGATGTGACCTCGCGGGCGCCGCTGGTCAGCAGCTTTTCCTCGATGCGTTCGAGGGCCGAGTCGACCTGCTCGACGCTGACCGGCCGCTTGCGCAACGCGAGCAGCATCGAGGCGCGCAGCTTGGAAGGATCGAACTCGACCCGCGAGCCGTCCTTCTTCACCACCGACGGCATCGCGATCTCGGGACGCTCGTAGGTGGTGAAGCGCTTGTCGCACTTCAGGCAGCGGCGGCGACGCCGGATGACGTCGCCCTCATCCGATTCCCGTGTCTCGACAACCTGGGTTTCGGTGTTGCTGCAGAAGGGGCAACGCACGATGTCTACCCCCGCAACGCAGCGGAGGCTGCGCTGCTACCCCCCAAGGGGGTGCCAGGCCGCCTTGAGGCGGCTCGGCGTCGGCCCGGCTCGCGCATCAGCGATACACCGGGAAGTCGCGCGTCAGCTCGGCGACCTTGGCGCGCACCTTGGCGAGGTTGGCCTCGTCGTGCGGCGCGTCCAGCACGTCGGCGATGAGATGGCCGGTGGCGCGGGCCTGCTCTTCCTTGAAGCCGCGCGTGGTCATGGCCGGCGAGCCCAGGCGGATGCCGCTGGTGATCATCGGCTTCTGCGGGTCGTTGGGGATCGCGTTCTTGTTGCAGGTCATGTGGGCGCTGCCCAGCACCGCTTCGGCTTCCTTGCCGGTGATGCCCTTGGCGCGCAGGTCGACCAGCATCACGTGGCTCTCGGTGCGGCCCGAGACGATGCGCAGGCCGCGCTGGGTGAGCGTCTCGGCCAGCGCCGCGGCGTTCTTCACCACCTGCTGCTGGTAGGCCTTGAACTCCGGGGACAACGCCTCCTTGAAGGCCACCGCCTTGCCGGCGATCACGTGCATCAGCGGGCCGCCCTGGATGCCCGGGAAGATCGCGCTATTGATCTTCTTGGCCACCGCCTCGTCGTTCATCAGGATGATGCCGCCGCGCGGGCCGCGCAGGCTCTTGTGCGTGGTGGAGGTCACCACGTCGGCATGCGGCACCGGGTTGGGGTAGACGCCCGCGGCGATCAGGCCGGCATAGTGGGCCATGTCGACCATGAAGTAGGCGCCGATTTCCTTGGCGATGCGCGAGAAGCGCTCGAAGTCGATGCGCAGCGCATAGGCCGAGGCGCCGGCAATGATCAGCTTGGGCTTGTGCTCGCGGGCCTGGCGCTCCATCGCGTCGTAGTCGATGGCTTCATTGGCGTCGAGGCCGTAGCTCACCACCTTGAACCACTTGCCGCTCATGTTCAGCGACATGCCGTGCGTGAGGTGGCCGCCTTCGGCCAGGCTCATGCCCATGATGGTGTCGCCGGGTTGCAGCAGGCCGAAGAACACGGCCTGGTTGGCCTGCGAGCCGGAGTTGGGCTGAACGTTGGCGTGCTGCGCGCCGAACAGCTGCTTCAGACGGTCAATCGCGAGCTGCTCGACGACGTCGACGTTCTCGCAGCCACCGTAGTAGCGCTTGCCGGGATAGCCTTCGGCGTACTTGTTGGTGAGCTGCGAGCCCTGGGCTTCCATCACGGCCGGCGAGGTGTAGTTCTCGCTGGCGATCAGCTCGATGTGTTCTTCCTGGCGGCGGTTCTCGGCCTGGATCGCGGCCCAGATCTCGGGGTCGACGGAAGCAACGGTGGATTGGGAACGGTCGAACATGGCAGTCCTCTTCAAGTGAGAAGGGCCATCGCCCGCCGGCAGGAATGCGGCGGACCGAGGGCTGCCCAGGCGAACGGCGGGTCAACGGCCTTCATCGAAAGAAAGCCGTCCGCGCTCCACGGTGCTAAGTCACCTCGGGTCGCTGGGAACCCTATCGCCAGTCGCGCGGCCCGCCAGTGTAGCGGAGGCCGTCGCGCTTGGCATGGTCAGTGCACCAATGCGACGCGTTCGACGGAGGCGCCGGCGGCCTCCTTGGGATCGGGCGAGGGCAGGGCCGGGGCGTCGTGTTCCACACGGGTGGTGGTCGGCGCAGCCGGGGCAGTGGGCGCGGGCAGGGGCACGGTGACCGGCACGCGCTGGCCGTTGGCCACGCTGCGCAGGTGCAACTGCTCGGCCAGCACGCGGCTGACGTAGCCGCCATCGCCCTCGAGATTGGCCGCGCCGACGTAGTAGCGCAGACCCGGCTCGAGGCCGCCCGCGCGCTGGATGCATTCCTTCAGCACCTGCACGCCCACGCGCAGGTTGGTCACCGGATCGAAGGCGGCATGCGAGCCGCCGAAGGCTTCGTACTTCTCGTCGTGGACGCGGGTCATCACCTGCATCAGGCCCTGGGCGCCCACCGAACTTTGCGCAAACGGATTGAAGCTGGACTCCACCGCCATGATCGCGAGGATCAGCGTCGGGTCCAGGCCGGCACGCTGGCCCACGTTCCAGGCTTCCTGCACCAGGCGGCTGATCGGCTCGGGCGCCACGCGATAGCGGCGCGAGATCCATTGCGCGACGGCGGCCTGCTGCCGGGTCAGTTCGCTCGGGTCGGCAGCGGTGGCGCGGGCCACGGCGTCGGGCTCGGTCAGGCTGACCAGCAGGTTGCCTTCGCGTTCGGCCTTGGCTTCCTGCCGTGCCTGCAGCCAGTCGTAGGCGTACTGCTCGGCCGAGGCCCGCAGATCGGCGCGGCCGCCGGCGAAGACCAGCACCGCCACCACCGCGAGGCCCACCAGGGCCAGCGTGTTGTGGCTCACCTCGAGCAGGCCATGGCCCACGTCGCGCAGGAACACCGTGATCGATCGCCCGCAGGCATCTCCGGCGGAACGGACATAGCGAAGCGCTGTCATGACACTCCTTCCTTCTTCGCCGCCGAACGCGGACACCCATGCCACGGGGCATGAGGCCAACGACACGACGACGTTGATAATGGGCCGCCTTCTCGAGGACACCGGCAGAAACACACGGTGTCGGGGCGGCCGGCTTGGCAGCGTTGCGCCCTTGTTCCATCCCAACTGGGCAGGGCGCGGGTTAACCCTGAAGCATCAGGGACGGCGGGATTCTAGGAAGCCGAGTAATAACCAGTCAAGCATAAGAACTTGATCTCTAATTTCTTTCTGGAATGAAGTACCGAGACCTTCGTGATTTTGTCGCGCAACTGGAGCGTGCAGGCGAGCTGCGCCGCGTCGCTGAGCCAGTCTCCACGCGGCTCGAGATGACGGCGCTCAGCGACCGGGTGCTCCGTGCCGGCGGACCGGCGCTGCTGTTCGAACGGCCCGACGGTTACAAAATTCCCGCCTTGACAAACCTCTTCGGCACGCCTCGGCGGGTGGCGCTCGGCATGGGGGCCGACGACGTCGGCGAACTGCGCGACGTCGGGCGCGTGCTCGCCAGCCTCAAGGAGCCGGAGCCGCCGCGCGGACTCAAGGATGCCGGCAAGCTGCTGCAGATGGCGAAGGCCTTGTGGGACATGAAGCCGTCGGCGGTGCGCCATGCACCCTGCCAGGAAGAGGTGTTCGAGGGCGACGCGGTCGACCTGGGCCGGCTGCCAGTGCAGTGGTGCTGGCCCGACGATGCCGGTCCGCTGATCACCTGGGGCCTCGTCGTCACGCGCGGCCCGCAGGGCTTGCCGAAGCCGCGGCTTCGGCAGAACCTGGGGATCTACCGGCAGCAGGTGATCGGCCCGCGGCAGGTCATCATGCGCTGGCTGGCGCACCGGGGCGGCGCGCTCGATTTCCGGGATTTCGCACTCGCCAACCCGGGGCGGCCGTTCCCGATCGCGGTGGCGTTGGGAGCGGATCCGGCGACCATCCTCGGCGCGGTGACGCCGGTACCCGACAGCCTGTCCGAATATCAGTTCGCCGGCCTGCTGCGCGGCGGGCGCACCGAGGTGGTCGACAGCGGCGTCGGCGAGGGAGCGCTCAAACTGCAGGTGCCGGCCAGCGCCGAAATCGTCCTCGAGGGCCACATTCCGACGGCGGCTCCGGGCTACGAGGGCCGGAGCGAGGCTGGCGTGCCGCTGAAGGAGAAGGGTGGCTACCTCCATGCGCTGGAAGGCCCGTTCGGCGACCACACCGGCTATTACAACGAGCAGGACTGGTTCCCTGTGTTCGAGGTCTCGCGCCTGACGCAGCGCCGCGATCCGATCTACCACTCCACATACACCGGCAAGCCGCCCGACGAGCCGGCGGTGCTGGGCGTGGCGCTGAACGAGGTGTTCGTGCCGATCCTCCAGAAGCAGTTTCCGGAGATCGTCGATTTCTATCTGCCGCCCGAGGGCTGCAGCTACCGGCTGGCCGTGATCTCGATCCGCAAGAGCTACCCCGGCCATGCCAAGCGGCTGATGTTCGGGCTGTGGAGCTTCCTGCGCCAGTTCATGTACACCAAGTTCATCGTCGTGACCGACGACGACGTGGACATCCGCGACTGGAAGGAGGTGGTCTGGGCCATCACCACTCGCATGGACCCGGTGCGCGACACCACGCTGGTCGACGGCACGCCGATCGACTATCTCGACTTCGCCTCCCCCGTCAGCGGCCTGGGCGGCAAGATGGGGCTCGACGCCACCAACAAGTGGCCGGGCGAAACCTCCCGCGAATGGGGCCGCGCCATCACGATGACGCCCGAGGTCACGCAGCGGGTCGAGGCGCTGTTCGCGCAACTCGGGCTTTGACCTGGATCACCGTCCAATCGGTCGTCCGGCCGTCATAGGCGGTGACGCCTTGAACTGCCGGAGCGGCTGCGCTAACTTTCGCTTGCCTGTCTGACAGGCACACCCCATGGGCGCAGTCTCTGCGCACCAGGAGCCCTGGACCTCAATTCCTCTGGAGCTCCAAACGGTCACGTGAGTGACCCGCCCCCTCCCACCTTCCCGGTGTGGAGGGGTTTCGTTTTTCGGGGGTCAAACTGGCGCGGTCTGCAGAGCCTTCAGGAAGGCCTGTTCGCCGGCCAGTTCTGCGGACCGGAAACGGCTGCGCAGTTGTCGGAAGTAGGCCGAGGCCTCCTCGGCTGAAGCGAACAGGCCGGCCGCCAACGCTCGGCGCACCATCGCGTCGCGGCCCTGCGGCGCCAGGGCCGCCTCGGTGCAGTCGTTGAGCCAGCGCAGGGCTGTCTGCCGGAGCGGAGCCGGCGCATCCCGCCGGATGACCCAGCGCGCGAACACGAACGGCAGCCGGGTCCGGCGCCACCACCACTCGCTGAGGTCGACGATCACCGGCCAGGCTTGCGACTGCTGACGCAGGCGCAAGGCCTCGTCGCCGATCGCGAGCCGTCCGGCGGCCTGTTGCGTGTCGGAAGCGATGGCCGGCGCGCGACCGAACTCTTCCCGGCAGAGCCAGGCGAGCAGGCGGCGCGAGGTTTCCGATTCGACCGTGAGATGGACCGAGCGGCCTTCAGCCAGCAACTGGCGGAGATCCATGCGGCCGAGGAACAGCACGCTTCCCACCGCGCCTTCGCAGGCCACGCCGAAATCGCCGATGGGCTCCATGTGCTCGGCCACATCGGCGAGCTTCGCCACCGGCAGCAGTGCGAGGTCGGCCCGGCCCTCGGCCGCCTCCCGCCATGCGAGTGCCGGCGGCAATTCGTCCAGACGCGCCTCCATGTTCGGGGCGACGAGCCGGAAGGGTTCGGCCGAGACGTTGTTGACCAGCAGGATCCGCAAGCTCATGGCGCGCTCAGGCGCCCATCAGCAGGCCGACCGCTTCGCGCAACACCTGCCGCATCAGCTGATAGCCTTCGGCGCTCGGCAGCCAGCGCAGCACCGGCCGCTCGATGTGCGGCGCTGCATCCATCGGCGCAGCGATCACCTCGACACCGCCGCTGCGCTCGGCCGCCTCGCGGAAGCTGCGCAGCGCCCGCCGCATGTGGTACTTGTGCGTGACCAGCACGATCTTCGTGACGCCGGCCTGTTTGAGCACCGCGAGGCTCTGCATCGCGTTCTCGCGCGTGTCGCGCGACTGTTCCTCGGTCCAGCGCAGCGGGCGGCCGAATTCGCCGGCGGCGATGCGGGCGGCGATCTCCGCTTCCGACGGGCCGCTGGTCGCGCCGTGGCCCACGCCGCCGCTGAAGGCGATGGGGGCGCCGGTCTCGCGGCTGAGCCAGACGCCGTAGCGCAGGCGCTCCAGCGACGGCGCGGCCAGGCCCGAGAGGTTGTATTCGGGCGCGAAGGCCTGCCGGCCACCGCCGAGCACGACGATGGCGGTGTGGCCGCCCGCCGCCTCCTTCTTGAGTTCGGTGATGTCGCTGCGGCTCAGCACCGGCGGCGGATTCAGCATCGCCTGCAGCATCCATTCGGCGAGGCCGGCGCTGGCGCTGAACCACAGCCCGACCACCGACAGCAGCAGCACCAGCCAGCCCACACCACGTCGCCAGAGGATCAGACGCGCCCCGACGAGGGTGAGCAGCAGCAGCGGCACCGGCGGCAGCAGCAGCGCGGTGATCACCGGCTTCCAGGACTCGATGCCCAGCAGGACGAAAAGACTGTTCACGTTGGATTCCCTGTGCTTCGTATCAGCAGGGGCGCGGCGGCCCGCGCGGATTGTGCCGGAGCGCAGGCGCGCTGCTTGCCAAGAACGGCCCTGGCAGTGAAAGGTTTGGCACGCTGCTTCGACAATGCTGTAGCGACATTCCAACGAAAGGTGCTGCATGACGACCAACCTCGAACAGGCGACGCTCGCGGGCGGCTGCTTCTGGTGCCTGGAGGCGGTGTACGAGCAGGTCGACGGCGTAGCCGCCGTCGAGTCGGGCTACAGCAACGGGCAGGTGGCCGACCCCAGCTACGAGCAGGTGTGCAACGGCGACACCGGCCATGCCGAGGTGGTGCGGGTGAGCTTCGATCCCGGGCGCATCTCGTACCGCGAGATCCTGGAGATCTTCTTCTCCATCCACGATCCCACCACGTTGAACCGGCAGGGCAACGACGTGGGCACGCAGTACCGCTCCGGCATCTACTTCCATTCGCCCGAGCAGGAGCGCATCGCGCGCGAGGTGATCGCTGAGGCGAATGCGGTGCACGGCGGCCGCGTGGTCACCGAGGTGGCGCAGGTGCAGAACTATTGGCGTGCCGAGGACTATCACCAGCACTACTACGCCAACCATCCGGGCCAGGGCTACTGCGCGTTCGTCGTCGGCCCCAAGGTCGAGAAGTTCCGCAAGACCTTCGCGTCGCGGCTGAAGCGCTGATTCACACGCCGGAAAAATTCTTCGCCTACCATCGCGGGTCGTTGCCGACTCGCCCATGCATCGCCTGCCCGCTTCATCGCCCACCCGCCGCTGGCTGATCGGCCTGGCGCTGTCGGCGTTGCTGGCCACGCAGTGGCTGGCGGCGGTGCACGGCATCGGACACCTGCGGTTGCGGGCGCCGGCCAATGCCACGCAGTTGCCGGCAGGGGCGACGCTGGCCCAGGGCGTCCTCCAGTTCGTCACCGGCCACGACGAAGATTCCCCCTTCTGCCAGTGGATCGACCAGCTGGCGCATGCCGCGCCGATGGTCTCGGTGGCCGCGGCGCTGGCCGGGCCGGCGCCTGTCCACGATGTGGCGCTGCCGCCCGCTGCAGCCGTTCTCGCATCGTCCGCGGCGACCTATCGCGCACGTGCCCCTCCGTTCCTTGCCTGAGCCTCGCTGTCGACGGGCCTCGCCGGCCCGTCCCCTCTGCTGATGCGCCGGGCCCCGCGGGGGCGCGGCAAGGAACCCATTGATGAAGAAGAACACCCCTGTGGCGCCGGTGCGGCGCCACGCCATTGCCTTGGCCGCCGCCTGCCTGAGCGCCGGCGCTGTTCATGCCGAATCCACCGTGCCCGAACCGGTGGCGGCCCCGCGCAACACGATCGTGATCACCGGCAATCCGCTGGGCCAGGAGGAAGTGGCCGCGCCGGTGAGCGTGCTCTCGGGCGACCAGCTCGTGCTCAAGCGCGGCAGCTCGCTGGGCGAAACGCTGGATGGCATGCCCGGCATGTCGTCGAGCTACTTCGGCCCCAATGCCAACCGGCCGGTGATCCGCGGCCAGGACGGCGACCGCATCCGCGTGCTGAGCAACGCCGGCGCCTCGCTCGATGCGTCCAGCCTCAGCTTCGACCATGCCGTGCCGATCGACCCGCTGGTGGTCGAGCGCGTCGAGGTGCTGCGGGGCCCGGCCTCGCTGCTGTATGGCGGCAGCGCGGTGGGCGGCGTGGTCAATGCGATCGACAACCGCATTCCGCGCGACCGCATCGATGCGGTGAGCGGCGCGGCCGAGGTGCGCTTCGGCGGCGCTGCCGATGAGCGCGGCGCGTCGGGCCTGGTCGAGACCGGCGGCAACGGCTTCGCGCTGCATGCCGACGGCTTCTGGCGCAAGACCGACGACCTGCGCGTGCCGGCCTTCGACCGGCCGATCGACGGCGGCGGCACCGAGCGGCGCAAGCGCGTCGTCAACTCGGCCAGCGATGCCCAGGGTGGCGCGCTGGGCGGGTCGCTCGTCGGCGACCACGGCTACCTCGGTGCCAGCATCGACACCTACCGCAACGTGTACGGCCCGGTGGCCGAGGAAGACGTCAGCATCCACATGCGCCGCAACAAGCTGGCGCTCGCCGGCGAGCTGCGCGACATCGGCGGCTTCATCACCACGGTGCGCGGGCAGCTGGGTTACACCGACTATCAGCACCAGGAGGTCGAAGGCACCGGCGCCGTGGGCACCACCTTCAAGAACAAGGGCACCGATGCCCGCTTCGAGGCAGTGCACCGCGCGCTGCCGCTGGGCGGCGGCGAGCTGCAGGGCGTGTTCGGCCTGCAGGCCGAGAACTCCGAATTCGCAGCGCTGGGCGAGGAGGCCTTCGTGCCGACCACGCGCAGTCGCCAGCTCTCGCTCTTTGCGCTCGAGCAATGGGGGCTGGGCAAGGATCTGCAACTGAGCGCCGGCCTGCGCGGCGAACGGGTGAACGTCGATTCCGACGGCGATGCCGATCCGGCCGCGCCGCGCTTCGGGCCGGCGCAGCAGCGCAGCTTCACGCCGCGCAGCGCGTCGGTCGGCGCGGTGTATCACCTGGCGCCGCAGTGGGAACTGTCGGGCAGCTGGGCCTATACAGAGCGGGCGCCCACCAGCTACGAGCTCTACGCCAATGGCGTGCATGCGGCCACCACGACCTATGAGCGTGGCGATCTGCAGCAGGCCAAGGAGCGCGGCCGCAATGTCGACTTGGCGCTGCAATGGAAGCAGGGCCCCAACCACCTGAAGCTGGGCGCCTTCGCCAGCCGCTTCTCGAACTACATCGCGCTCGTGCGCTCCAGCGATCCCGACTTTGTCGACGACACCGGGGCCAGCTTCCCGGTCTACGACTTTCGCGGCGTGAGCGCCCGCCTGTACGGCATGGAGCTCGAAGGCGGATGGCGCGTGCTGAAGAACGCGGCGCAGACGGTCAGCCTCGACGGCCACCTCGACTGGGTGCGGGGCGACAACCTCAGCACCGGCGAGCCGTTGCCGCGCATCGCGCCGCTGCGCGCCACGCTCGGCCTCAACTGGGAGCATGCGGCCTGGACCGCCCGCGCCGAGGTGCAGCGGGCGCAGCGCCAGTCGCGCGTGCCGAGCGACGACGTGGCCACGCCGGGCTGGACGCAGATCAACCTGTCGGCAAGCTACAAGACGCAGCTTGGCGGCAAGGATGCGATGCTGTTCGTCAAGCTCAACAACCTGGGCAACCAGTTGGCTTACAACGCGGCCACCATCGCCACGGTGCGCGAGCTGTCGCCGCTGCCGGGGCGGGCGTTGATGGCAGGCCTGCGCGTCGCGTTCTAGTTGGCACTCTCCGGGCCGATCCGGGGTGGCGTAGGCCGGCGCGCCTCTTACACTGGCAGCGCGACAGCGAGCCATGGCATGCGGTTTGCCTCCTCGCTGCCGCCCCGGAGCAGGACCCGATGGAAGAGTTGTGGCTGTCGGCACCGATGCCAGCGATGCGCGTGTGGCGTGCCGGCGCCATGCCGACCTGGGCATTGAACGCCTCGGCCACCGCCTGGGCGATGCCCTGGCAGGTGGCCGATGCCGGCTGGCAGGCGCTGGCCGAATCGGCGCTGGCGGCCTGCGGCAATCAGACCTCGGCCATCGATCTCACGCTCGCCCTCGGCCAGCCGCAGCGCCCTGTCCGGTGCCGGGCCGTCCCTCGCGACGACGGCCTGCTGCTGTGGCTCATTCCCGATCCATTGGCGCCCGTCTCCACGCCCGACGACGAGACCGCGGAATTCCTCGGCCGAGCCCTCGTGCTGGCCGATGTGTCGGTGTGGCGAGTGGACCTGGCCACGCGCCGCATCTACTACAACGAACGCGGCTTCCAGCAGCTGGGCCTCGAGCCCACGCCCGAGGGTGTGGACCTCGATGTGCTGGAGCAGCTGATCCATCCTGAGGACCGTGCCGCGATATTGCGCGGTGCCTACGAGGCCTTGTCGGCGCACCGGGTGATCGATGTGATCGCCCGCCTGCGCAACGCCGATGGCGGCTGGCGCACGCTGCTGACCCGCCGCGTGGCCTATCGCGATGCGGCCGGCGAGCCGCTCGGCCTGGCCGGCGTGTCGCTCGACCTCAGTTCGCTGGTCGCCGAGCGCGAGCAGACGCTGCAGCTGCAGGAACGCATGAACCTCGTCGCCGATGCGGTCGGCCTGGGCCTGTGGAGCCGCGACGTCGAGACCGGCGCGGTCGAATGGAACGAGCAGATGTTCCGCATCCACCATCGTGCGCCATCCGAAGGGCCGCCGTCGCTGCGCGAATGGCTGGCGCGGCATGTGCATCCGATGGACCGTGCCCGCATGGAGCGCGAGCAGATCGAAGCCGATGCCGAATGGCTGCCGAGCCACCAGACCGAATTCCGCATTCCCGGCCCCGATGGCGAGGTGCGTTGGGTCTACAGCTGGGCGCGGCGCGAAAGCCGTATGGGCCGGCAGATGGCTTTCGGCGTCCACATCGACATCACCGATCGGCGCAGCGCCGAGCACGAGCTGCAGCGTGAGCGCGCGCGGGCGCAGTTCGCGCTCGACGCGGCCGGGCTCGGCGTGTGGGAGCGCGATCTCGAGGGCACGCCGCTGTACTGGAACGAGCGCATGTACCGCCTGCGGGGGCTCGACCCAGGCGATCCGCGGCCGGTGCCGGAACTCGGCCGCGTGACCATCGATCCGGAGGACCGGGAGGAACTGCGGGCCAAGACGCGCCGCCACATCGAGCTGGGCGAGCCCTACGAGCATGAGTTCCGCGTGCGCTGGCCCGACGGCAGCTGGCACTGGCTCGCCACCCGCGGCCAGGCGGTGCGCGACATCGATGGCCGGCCGCTGGCGATGACCGGCGTCAACTGGGACATCACCGCGCAGAAGGAAGCCGGCGAGGTGCGGCGCGAGAAGGAGCGTGCCGAGCAGGCGAGCCGCGCCAAGTCGGAGTTCATGGCGCGGATGAGCCATGAGCTGCGCACGCCGCTGAATGCGGTGCTCGGTTTTGCGCAACTGCTCGGCGAAGACCGCCAGCAGCCGCCCAGCCCGCGGCAGCGCGAGCGGCTCCACCATATCCGGCGGGCGGGCGAGCATCTGCTGTCATTGATCGACGATGTGCTCGACCTCTCGCGCATCGAGGCCGACCAGCGTCCGGGCGAGCTCACGCCCGTCGCGCTCGACGGGGTGTGCCACGAGGCGATGCAGTGGCTCGCCGAAATGGCGCGCCAGCATCACGTGGCATTGCAGTGCGATGCGGTGCTGCCGGGTGTCGTGCGGGCCGACCGGCGCCAGCTCGGCCAGATTCTCACGAACCTGCTGAGCAACGCGATCAAGTACAACCAGCGCGGCGGCTGGGTGCGCGTGTCCAGCGCCCGCGACCACTACGACGGTGCCGAGTGGTGGGTGCTGGCGGTGGCCGACAACGGCCGGGGGCTCACGCCCGAGCAGATGCATGGCCTGTTCGAGCCGTTCGAGCGGCTGGGCGCGGAGCGCGAGGCGATCGCCGGCACCGGCATCGGGCTGACCATCGTGCGCCAGCTGGTCGAGAAGCAGCACGGCTATGTCGAGGTGAACAGCGAGGTGGGCGTGGGCAGCGAGTTCCGCGTCTGGCTGCCGGCAGCCGATACCAGCGGCCAGACCTCCGAGGCCGGGGATCAGGATCCGGCGGCGGGCGCGCCTTCCGTTGAACAACCGCCGGCGAAGCTGCGCGTGCTGTGCGTCGAAGACAACCCGGTCAACATGCTGCTGGTGCGCGAACTGTTCGCATTGCGCCCCGCCTTCGAGCTGCAGTGCGCCGAGGACGGTCAGCGCGGCATTGCGTTGGCGCAGTCATGGCCGCCCGACGTGGTGCTGCTCGACCTGCAGTTGCCCGACCTGCATGGCGCCGAGGTGCTGCGCCGCCTGCGCGCGCAGGGTGGTTTCGAGCATGTGCGCTTCGTCGCGCTGTCGGCCAACGCGATGCCTGACGACGTGCAGGCCGCGCTGGCCGAGGGCTTCGACGACTACTGGACCAAGCCGATCGACGTGCAGGCCTTCCTCGCCCGGCTCGACGCGCTGGCGCAGACGGCCCGGCGCTAGGGCGCGAGGCGCTCGCGCACCCACTGCCCGCCATCGAGCCGGTAGCGCAGCCGGTCGTGCAGGCGAGACTTGCGGCCTTGCCAGAACTCCCAGCGGTCGGGCTGCAGCCGGTAGCCGCCCCAATGCGGCGGGCGCGGCGGCTTCAGTGCGAACTGCGCACCATAGCGGGCCGCATTGGCGACCAGCACCGCGCGCGACGAGATCACCTGGCTCTGCGGCGAGGCCCACGCGCCGATGCGCGAATCGAGCGGCCGCGAGGCGAAGTAGGCATCGGATTCTTCAGCGCTCACCTTCTCGACGCGGCCTTCGATGCGCACCACGCGCTCGAGCTCGATCCAGTGGAACTGCAGCGCGGCGAACGGGTTGGCGGCCAGCTCGTGGCCCTTGCGGCTGTCGTAGTTGGTGAACCACACGATGCCGCGTTCGTCGCAGCCCTTGATCAACACGATGCGGGTCGAGGGCCGCTGGTCGGGGCCCACCGTCGCGAGCGTCATCGCGTTGGGTTCCGGTATCTCGGCATCGAGCGCCTGCTGCAGCCACAGCTCGAACTGCTTGAGCGGGTTGGCATCGGATGCGTCTTCGCTGAGTTCGGCGCGCTCGTAGCTCTTGCGCAGGTCGGCGAGTTCTTGCTTGTTCATGGGCCGGAAGTATGCGCGCCCTGCAGAGTTTTCGATTCGGCACTAGCATGCGCCGGCACAAATCCCCCCAGGAGGTTTCCCATGACGTCGTTCACCGTCAACGGCAAGGCGGTCTCCGTCGATGCCGATCCGTCCACGCCGGTGCTGTGGGCCCTGCGTGACAACCTTCAACTCACCGGTACCAAGTTCGGCTGCGGCGCGGCGATGTGCGGCGCGTGCACCGTGCACCTCAACGGCCAGGCCGTGCGCTCCTGCATCACGCCGATCTCGTCGGTCGCGGGGCAGAAGATCACCACCATCGAGTCGGTCGATGCCGATCGCGTGGGCAAGGCCGTTCAGGCCGCTTGGATCAAGCACGACGTGGCGCAGTGCGGCTACTGCCAGAGCGGCCAGATCATGAGCGCGACTGCACTGCTGCGCACCAACAAGAAGCCCACCGATGCCGACATCGACGGCGCGATGGCCGGCAACATCTGCCGCTGCGGCACCTATGCCCGCATCCGCGCCGCGATCAAGGATGCGGCGCAGTCGCTGGCCTGAGCAAGGAGCATCGCGATGAACTACACCCAACTGATGATGCGCGTTGCCAAGGCGCAGCGTACCGAAGGTGCCGCTGCCTCGGGCCTCGACCGCCGGCAGTTCCTCAAGTTCGGCGCCGGCAGCGGCTTTGCGCTCGGCGTGTTCCCCGCCGGTGCGCAGATCGCCGCGGCGCCTGCCGGCCTGGGGCCGCAGCAGCAGCCGCCCGCGTTCCTGAAGATCGCGCCCAGCGGCGAGGTCACCATCCTCGTCAACCGGCTCGATTTCGGCCAGGGCGTGGCCACCTCGCTGCCGATGCTGGTGGCCGAGGAGCTCGATGCCGACTGGAGCAAGGTGCGCAGCGAGCTCGCGCCGGCGGCCGAGGCCTACAAGGACACTGGCTTCGGCATCCAGATGACCGGCGGCTCCAACTCCATCCACAACTCGTGGAAGCAGTACCGCGAGCTCGGCGGCCGCGCGCGAGCGATGTTCGTCGCGGCCGCGGCGCAGCGCTGGAACGTCGACGTGGCCAAGGTGCAGGTCGCCAACGGCGTGGTCACCGCGCCGGGCAAGCGCGCCACCTTCGGCGAGCTGGCCGACGACGCGATGAAGCAGCGCGTGCCCGAGCAGGTGACGCTGAAGGATCCCAAGGCCTACAAGCTGATCGGCAAGCCGGTGCGCCAGATCAGCGGCGGGGCTAAGTCGAGCGGACGGCAGACCTTCGGCCTCGACGTGCAGCGCCCCGGCATGAAGACGGTGGTGATCGCGAAGCCGCCGGTGTTCGGTGCCAAGGTCGCGAGCCTCGATGCGAGCCGGGCCAAGGCGGTGAAGGGCGTGGCCGAGGTGCTGCAGATCCCGGTGGACCGCGGCGGCAGCGGCGTGGCGGTGGTGGCCGACGGCTACTGGCCCGCGAAGATGGGCCGCGATGCGCTGCAGGTCACGTGGAACACCGAAGGCGTCGAGAAGCCCGACAGCGCGCTGCTGCTCGCGATGTACCGCGAGCTCGCCGCCAAGCCGGGCATCAAGGCGCGCGAGGGCGACACTTCAAAGCTCGCCGACGCGCCCCGCAAGATCAGCGCCGAGTACGTCTTCCCCTATCTGGCGCATGCTCCGATGGAGCCGCTCAACTGCACGATCGAATTCCGCGACGGCGGTGTCGACGTGTGGGTGGGCAGCCAGTTCCAGACCATCGACCAGATGACGGTGGCCAAGGTGCTCGACCTCAAGATCGAGCAGGTGCGCCTGCAGACCATGATGTCCGGCGGCGGTTTCGGCCGGCGCGCGGTGCCGAGCTCCGACTACCTGATGGAAGCCGCGCAGGTGGCCAAGGCCTGGAAGGCCGCGGGCCGCAGCGAGCCGTTGAAGATCGTGTGGAGCCGTGAAGACGACATCCGCGGCGGCTACTACCGGCCGATGCACCTGCACCGCGCCGAGATCGGCTTCGACGACCAGGGCAACGTGCTCGGCTGGCAGCACCGCATCGTCGGCCAGTCGATCCTGATGGGCACGCCCTTCGAGCAGTTCCTCGTGAAGAACGGCGTCGACGGCGTGATGGTCGAGGGCGTGGCCGACACGCCCTACCAGGTGCCGCTGGCGCTCGACATCCATCATCCCAAGGTCAACGTGCCGGTGCTGTGGTGGCGCTCGGTGGGCCACACGCACACCGCGTATGTGATGGAGACGCTGGTCGACGAGATCGCGCGCACCACGAAGCAGGATCCGGTGGCGTACCGCAAGAAGCTGCTGGGCGACAAGCATCCGCGCCATGTGGCTGCACTTGAGCTCGCGGTGGCGAAATCGGGCTACGGCAAGAAGCAGCTGCCCAAGGGCCATGCCTGGGGCGTCGCGGTGCACGAGTCGTTCGGCTCGGTGGTGGCCTATGTGGTGGAAGCCTCGGTCGACAACAACCAGCCGGTCCTCCATAAAGTGACAGCCGGCGTGCACTGCAACCGCGCGATCAACCCGCTGAACATCGAGGCGCAGGTGCAGGGTGCGGCGCTGATGGGCCTGGGCACCACGCTGCCCGGTGCGGCGATCACCCTGAAGGACGGTGTCGTGCAGCAGAGCAACTTCAGCGACTACACGGTGGCCCGCATGCCGCAGATGCCGTCGATCGAGGTGCACATCGTCCCGAGTGAGGATGAACCTTTCGGCATGGGCGAGCCGGGCCTGCCGCCGCTCGCCCCGGCATTCGCGAACGCGATTGCGCAACTGACGGGCAAACGCCTGCGCGAACTGCCGTTCTCGCCGATCTGAGCTGCAAGAACGTACCGGTTTCGTGCAATTTCATACCAGCCTCGGGGAAGGCCTTAGGTACTGATCCCACTGGTCCGCGGGTGCGGCGCAGCCGATGCTAGATGCAGGGCGCCGCACGTCGTGGGCCCTTGGGAGCTGAAACACAAAGGCCATGGTCATGAGGGTGCGACCGACCGTCATCGTGCTCGCCGCCGGCAAGGGAAGCAGATTCCTCGGCGAGAGCCACAAGCTCGAGCAGGACATCGGGAGCATCAGCGTGCTCGGCAGCACGCTGAAGAACGTGATCGCCAGCCACCTGCCGATGCTGGTGGTCACCACCCCCAAGCTCGAATCGCTGGCACGCCGGCTCGTCGCGGCACGCGACGTGATCGTGCTGCCCGAGGCCGACAGCCAGGGCTCGAACGGCAAGCTGGGCATGGGTTACTCGATCGCGAGCGGCGTGTATGCGCGCTCCGACGCGCCCGGCTGGCTGGTGTTGCCGGCCGACATGCCGCTGGTGCAGCCGGCCACGCTGGTGGCGGTGGCGCGCGCGCTCGATCACCATCCGGTGGCCTACGCGCAGCACCGCGGTCGGCGCGGGCATCCGGTGGCCTTTGCGGCGGAGCTCTATTCGGAGCTCGCCACCCTGAGTGGCGACGAGGGCGCGCGCCGGCTCACGGCACGCTATCCGGCCCATGGTGTCGACGTGGAAGACCCGGGTGTGCTGCTCGATGTCGACACGCTCGATGATCTGCATGCCGTGCGCGAGCGCCGCGCCGCGCTGGCCGACTCGGGCGTGGCCGTGCCGCGGCCGCTGCAGTAGCTGAACTAGATCAACTGGTGCCGCTCGGCCAGCCGCACCAGCCGCTCGATCTCGCGGTCGCGCACGCCGCGTTCGCGCAGGCACTTCGCCGTTTCCACCAGGTAGTGCAGCGTGGTGCCGTAGCAGCCGCAGGCATTGCGCAGGATGTGCACGATCTCGTCGTCGGGCAGGCGGCCCACGTAGCTCTCGCTGCGGCGGCTGAGCGTGAAGCCGAGTGCGGGAATGGTGCCGCGCGGCGTGCGGCAGGGCAGCCACTTGGGGTCGTACACGCCGGTGGGCATCTCGCGCGCCCACAGGCGCTGCAACTCGGCCGGTGCGCGGTCCTTGCGGATGCGGTAGGCCACGCCGCGGCAGGAGCCGCCGGCCATCAGCGCGAACACGAGGCCCGGGCGCTCCGGCGTGCCGCGGTTCACGCGCGAGCGCATGCGCAGCGCGCGATGCCAGCCGTGCACGGTGGCCGGCAGGTGCTCTTCGAACTCGAACTCGGGGCGCCAGATCAGCGAGGCATAGCCGAACACCCACAGGTCGCGCTCGCCGCCCCATTCGGCCATGGTCTTCAGCAGCAGCGCACTCGGGTCGCGCAGCGGCGTGAGGCCGTTCAGGGCCGGAGGGCTGAGGTCGGTGAGTTCGCTCATCGCGTTCATGGAGACAGCAGGGTGCCGCAGGATCGGCCGCGGCGGATTGATTTTTGCGCATGGGTCCGATGCGCGATCCGTGCTGTTGCCGGGTTCCGACACGCTATTTTTCGTAGTCCGCGAATCCTTTTGCACAGTCGGCGCCTCTTGGAAGCGGAGGCATGTGCCTCGGTTCCCTGGAGCAACGACATGTTTTATGTGAAGAACGTCCCGAACTGGGAGCGCGTGCTGCGCCTGCTGGCCGGCATCGGCCTGCTGGTGGCCTCGCTGATGCTGCTGGGCGGCGGCTGGCAGGGCTGGGCCGCCGGCTTGAGCGGCGTTGGCCTGACCTTGTCGGGCCTGTTCGGCTTCTGCCCTGCTTGTGCGATGGTCGGCCGCAAGCTGCGCTGATACTTGCCGCCATGTGGAATCCCGAGACCCAGGGGCCGCTGCTGGAGGCGGCGCGTGGCGGCGATCCGGCCGCGATGAACCGGCTGCTGAGCGTGTGCCGGCCCGACATCCGGCGCTATGCCCAGCGCCACTGCGTGATCAGCGACGTCGACGATGCGGTGCAGGAGGCGCTGCTGATCGTCTCCAAGCATGTGAGCTCGCTGCGGGCGGTGGCGGCCTTCTCGGGCTGGGTGTTCCGCATCGTGCAGCGCGAGTGCCGGCGCCTGGGGCGCATCACGCTGCGCTACGACCCCTACGACGAGGCCGCGCTCGAGGCCTGGATGGGATCGCGCAACGACGACAGCCTGCGCCACGAGCTGGCGCAGGCCTTCGAGGCGCTGCCGCCGCACTACCGCGAGATGATCCTGCTGCGCGACTTCGAGGAGCTGACCATTGGCGAGATTGCCGCCCGGCTGCAGCTGACCACCGCGGCCACCAAGAGCCGGCTGCACCGGGCACGCCAGTTGATGCGCGAGTACCTCCTCAGTTGAAATATGTCCGCCCCCACGTCGCTTCGCTCCTGCCCCCCGAGGGGTACTCAGCCGCCTTGAGGCGGCTCCGCGGCGGCTGAATTGACGCTGTAACCTTGTTACCTGATAATCGATAGTACGGTTACAAGCCCATCGCCCCATGAAACAAGCCATCGTCGAGATCACCCAGCGCATCCAGGAGCGCAGCGCCGCCACCCGGCGTCCGTACCTGGCGCGCATCGAGCAGCTCGTCAACCGCGAGCGCGGCGCCGACCGCTTCAGCCCCGCCAACGTGGCGCACGCTTTCGCGGGCATGCCGCAGCACGACAAGATCAAGATCGTGGTCGAGCGGGCGCCCAACTTGGGCATCGTTACCGCCTACAACGACATGCTCTCGGCCCACCAGCCCTACGAGCATTTCCCCGAGGTGATTCGCGACGAGGCGCGCCGCCATGCCGCCACCGCGCAGGTGGCCGGCGGCGTGCCGGCCATGTGCGATGGCGTCACCCAGGGCCTGCCCGGCATGGAGCTCAGCCTGTTCTCGCGCGACACCATCGCGATGGGCACCGCGATCGCGCTGACGCACGACGTGTTCGATGCCGCGCTGCTGCTGGGCATTTGCGACAAGATCGTGCCGGGCCTCTTGATCGGCGCGCTGCACTTCGGCCACCTGCCGTGCGTGTTCGTGCCCGGCGGCCCGATGAGCACCGGCCTGTCGAACAGCGAGAAAGCCAAGGTGCGCGAGCTGGCGGCGCAAGGCCAGGTCGGCCGGCCCGAGCTGCTGGCGGCCGAGCAGAAGGCCTACCACGGCCCCGGTACCTGCACCTTCTACGGCACCGCCAACAGCAACCAGATGCTGCTCGAGGCCATGGGCCTGCACGTGCCGGGCGCGGCTTTCGTGCATCCGCATGCCGAGCTGCGCGAGGAGCTCACCCGCGAGGCGGTGCGCACCGCGCTCAACATCACCAAGGCCAAGCGTTTCATGCCGATCGGCCGCATGATCGACGAGCGCAGCATCGTCAACGCGATGGTCGCGCTGCTGGCCACCGGCGGCTCCACCAACCACCTGATCCACTGGGTGGCGGTGGCGCGCGCCGCCGGCATCCTGATCGACTGGACCGATTTCTCCGAACTCTCCGCCGCGGTGCCGCTGCTGGCCCGCGTGTATCCCAACGGCAGCGCCGACGTCAACCAGTTCCAGGCCGCGGGCGGCCCCGGCTTCGTGCTGCGCGAGCTGCTCGACAGCGGCTGCATGCATGCCGACGTGGGCACGGTCGACGCGCGCGGCATGGCGGCCTACACCCAGGTGCCGCACCTCGAGGGCCAGCGCCTCGTGTGGCAGCACCTGCCGGCGCAGAGCGGCGATGCCGGCATCGTGCGCACCGCGGCCGAGCCGTTCAGCGTCACCGGCGGCCTCAAGCTGCTGACCGGCAACCTCGGCCGCTCGGTGATCAAGGTGTCGGCCGTGCCCGAAGACCGCCACGTGATCGAGGCACCGGCCCGCGTGTTCGAAGACCAGGAAGGGCTGATGAAGGCCTTCAAGGCCGGCGAGCTCGAGCGCGACTTCATCGCCGTGGTGCGCTTCCAGGGCCCGCGCGCCAACGGCATGCCCGAGCTGCACAAGCTGACGCCGCCGCTCGCGGTGCTGCAGGGCAAGGGCTTCCGCGTCGCGCTGGTCACCGATGGCCGCATGAGCGGTGCCTCTGGCAAGGTGCCGGCGGCCATCCACGTCAGCCCCGAGGTGCTGGCCGGCGGCCCGCTCGGCAAGGTGCGCGACGGCGACATCATCCGCCTCGATGCGGTGGCCGGTACGCTGAACGCGCTGGTCGACGAAGCCGAATGGGCAGCGCGCGAGGTCGCGGTACTGAGCCCCGAACACGCCGACATCAACAACCACGGCCTGGGCCGCGAACTCTTCGCCGGCATGCGCCGCAACGTCACCAGCGCCGAAGAAGGCGCCTGCACATGGCTGTGAACATGAACACCCTCGAACTCGCGAACCATGGCCCGGTCATTCCGGTCATCGTCATCCAGCGTCTCGAAGACGCCGTGCCCATGGCCGAGGCGCTGGTCGCCGGCGGCGTGAAGGTGCTGGAGATCACGCTGCGCACGCCGGTGGCGCTGCAATGCATGGAGGCCATCGCCAAGGCCGTGCCCGATGCGATCGTCGGCGCGGGCACCGTGCGCTCGGTGGCCGATGCGCAGGCTGCGCGCAATGCCGGCTGCACCTTCGCGGTGAGCCCCGGCTACACCACCGAGATCGGTCGCGCCTGCCAGCAGATCGGCCTGCCGCTGCTGCCCGGCGTGGCCACCGGCAGCGAGGTGATGACCGCCAATGCCGACGGCTATCACTTCCTCAAGTTCTTCCCCGCCACCGCGGCCGGCGGCATCCCGATGCTGAAGGCGCTGGCCGGCCCGTTCCACGACGTGGTGTTCTGCCCCACCGGCGGCATCACGCCCGAGACAGCACCGCAGTTCCTCGCGCTGCCCAACGTCAAGGTCTGCGGCGGCTCGTGGCTGACGCCGCAGGACGCGGTCGACGCCAAGGATTGGTCTCGCATCACGCAGCTGGCCAAGGCCGCCTCGGCGCTGCGCGGCTGAAGCCTGCTGTTCTTCCCCAGCCTTGGGGAGGGGTTGTCCCGAGGCTGATGCCTTCGGGCACTTGATCTCGCGTCCCGCTTGCCTACAAATGAGGCAGGCGGGCCGCCCATGGCTCGCGCTCCCCACGGAGGCGGCCATGAACTCATCCCCTGCGCTCGACCACAACCTGCTGCTGCAATGGGCCTTCGGCGCGCTGGTCGTCGGCCTGTATGCGCGTGACCGCTTCGAGAGCCCGCTGCCCGCGCGCTACACCACCACCTTTGCGCGCTACTGGGTGGCCCGCCTGGGCTACATGGGGTCGATGCTTGCGCTGTACCTTGTGCTCGGCGGCGCCGTGACCGACCTCGACCTGAAGCCGCTGTGGCAGCTGCTCGACCTCGACAGCATCGCCAAGGACGACAAGTCGCTGCCCGGCCCGCTGCTGTCGGCGCTGGTGCTCACCGCGCTGCTGCCGCATTTCCCCTACCTCAGCAAGATCGACGAGGCGGTGAAGCTGTGGTTCCAGCGCGTGGGCAACATCCCCTACGAGGTGCGCGAGCTGAGCGGCCAGATGCGCAACGCCGGGTTCCGCATCGAGCCGGCCGCGCTGGCGCGGCTGCGGCCGCTGCTGCAGGAGCTGGGCATCGACGAGCAGGGCCTGGCCGCGCCGGCCAACAGCTTCAGGCTGCGCTGGGCGCAGGCCTCGGCGCTGCATGCGATGGTGCAGGCCTGGTCCGACTCGCGCACCTACCTGCGCTACGTGAGCGAGCGCAAGGCGGTGCTGGCCACGCTGGGCAGCCAGTTCGAGGCGCTGCAGGGCCTGCTCGACGAGCACACGCTGACCGAGGTGGATTCGCACGGCGAATCGCCGGTGGCCGAGTCGTTCCGCCGCAAGCTGCGGCGCGAGATCGACGAGTTCCACCAGGGCGTGTGCGACTTCATCAGCGGCGGCGTGCTGAGCAGCGAGTGGGGGCCGGGCCGGCGCTATGCCGCGCTGGCGCAGCTGGGTTTCACCGGGCTGGAGCGGCCGCGCCATGCGCTCGGCTCGCACGAGCTCGTGCTGGTGGGCGGTCTGATCTTCTGCGCGATGCTGCTGGTCTCATTGGCCACGCGCCGCTTCTTCGACCCCGCGCCGCTGGCGGCCGGGCTGCGCATGATCGTGATGGTGACGCTGATCTACGTGATCGCGATCGTGCTGGCGATCTATCCCAAGGCCGTGTGGCCGTTTGCCGACATCCGCGTGGTCGGGCACCGGCCCGCGGCGGCCTATGCGGTCTCGGGGCTGGCCGCGGCGGTGGCGGCGCTGCTGGTCTCGCTGCTGTTCCGCTTCGTGCTCGACGAGCCGGGCAACATCCTGCAGCTGCTGTCGACCCCCGGCCGCTTCGCCAAGGCCTGGATCATCACGCTGGAGCGCTGGCCCTGGCTGCTGATGACCGGCTTCATCACGGTGGCGATCGCCTGGGCCGCCGATGACCATGCCAACACCGACGAGCCGCCGCCGCGCTGGCTGCGCCCGGCCGAGGCGGGCGGCATGGCGCTGGTGTTCGGCCTGCTGCAGTGGCTCACGGTGCAGCTGCTGGTGGGCAATGCCCCGGTCGAGCTGCAGCAGGCCTGGCTGCAAAAGCAGCCGCAGATGATCCTCACCGCGATGGCGGTCGGTGGCTGCATCGGCGGGCTGGTGCCGCATCTCTACCGGCGCAAGAGCCGTGCGCCCGTTGCGCCGGTGCCCGCGGTCATGACCGCGCAACCCACCGGTTGAGCATCGGATGCGGCAGACTGTGGCCCATGCGAGTCCTCGGGCCACAGGCCAGCGCCGTCCTGCGCCACCCCGGCGCCTTCGCGCTGCGCACGCTGAAGAACTTCCGCGCCAACCAGGGCCTGCTGCTGGCGGGTGCGGTGGCGTACTACGCGCTGCTGTCCATCGTGCCGCTGCTGATCCTGATCGTGATCGCGCTGTCGCAATGGATCGACCAGCAGGAGCTGCTGCAGACGCTGGGCCGCTACCTCGAATGGCTGGTGCCGGGGCAGTCGGGCGCCATCGTCGGCGAGCTGTCGAATTTCCTCGAGCACCAGGCGGTGATCGGCTGGGTGCTGCTGCTGTCGATGCTGTTCTTCAGCTCGCTGGCCTTCACGGTGCTGGAGAACGCGATGTCGGTGATCTTCGAACACCGGGTCGCTGTGAAGCGGCGGCACTTCCTGATCTCCGCGCTGCTGCCGTACTGCTACATCCTCAGCCTGGGTGCCGGCCTGCTGCTGGTGACGCTGGTGGCCGGCAGCCTGCAGGCCATGGGCCAGGAGAGCGTCGATTTCCTCGGGCACCGCTGGTCGCTGCACGGCGTGTCGGGGCTGCTGCTGTACCTGCTCGGCTTCGCCGGCGAGGTGTTCGTGCTGACCTCGGTGTACATGGTGATGCCGGTGGGCCGGCTCTCGTGGCGCCATGCCTTGATCGGCGGCGTGAGCGCCGCGCTGCTGTGGGAGCTGACGCGGCATGCGCTGCTGTGGTACCTGGCCACGCTGTCGCAGGTGAGCGTGGTCTACGGTTCGCTCACCACCGCGATCGTCGTGCTGCTGAGCCTGGAACTGGCGGCCACGCTGCTGCTGCTCGGCGCGCAGGTGATCTCCGAGTACGAGACCATCCTGCAGTCGGCGGTCGAGCCGCCGGGTTTCAGCACCCGCTGAGCCGGGTCACGGCTGCAGCGTGCGCTGCATCCACACCAGGTCGAGCCAGCGCCCGAACTTGGTGCCCACCTCAGCCATGCGCCCCGTCTGCACGAAGCCCAGTGCGGCATGCAGCTCGATCGACGGCGTGTTCTCGGCCTCGATCGCGGCCACCATCACATGCTTGCCGATCGCGCGCGCCTCTTCGATCAGCTGCACGAGCAGCTTGCGGGCCACGCCCTGGCGCCGCTGCTCGCGGTGCACGTAGACCGAATGCTCGACCGTGAAGCGGTAGCCGTCGAAGGCGCGGAAATCGCCGAACGAGGCATAGCCCGCCACTCCGCCCGCATCGTCGATCGCCACCAGCACCGGGTAGCCCGCGGCGCGGCGCTGCTCCAGCCATTGCCGTCGGTTGTCGACGTCGACCAGCTTGTCGTTCCAGATCGCGGTGGTGTGGGCCACCGCGTCGTTGTAGATCGCGGTGATGCCGGGCAGGTGCTCGGGCGTGGCGTGGCGGATGAGCATGGCGGCTCCACGGGCGAATGGTTGGCTTGTCTACTATCGTACTATGATTGTCCACGATGGACGACACGGATTCGGATTCATTCGACCGCCTGCTCGGCAGCTACCTCCAGGGGTTGCGCCGGCAACGGGGCTGGTCGCTCACCGACTTGGCCGAGCGCTCGGGCGTCTCGCGTGCGATGGTGCATCGGGTGGAGCTCGGCAAGGTGAGTGCCAGCGCGGTGCTGCTGGGCAAGCTGTCGGCGGCCTTCGGCATCAGCCTGTCGCGCCTGCTCGCCGCCACCGAAACGGCGCCCGGCGCCGTGCAGCGCGCGGCCGGGCAGCCGGTGTGGCGCGATCCGGCCACCGGCTTCACCCGGCGGCAGGTCACGCCTGCCGGCTCAGCGGTGGAGCTGGTTGCCGTCGAGCTGCCGCCGAAGGCGCGCGTGGCCTATCCGGCTGCGGCCTATCGACACCATCGGCAGGTGATCTGGGTGCTCGAAGGGCAGCTGAGCTTTGCCGAAGGGGCCCAGCTTCATGTGCTGGCGCCGGGCGATTCTCTGGCCCTGGGCGATCCCGCCGACTGCGAATTCCGCAACGAGGGCCAGGCGGTGTGCCGCTATGTAGTCGCGCTGGCTCAGAACACCACGCCGGCGAACAGCATCACGTTGGCGTAGGGCGTGCACTCGCCGGTGCGCACGATCGCGCGCGCCGCGGCCGAGCGCTGCTTGAACAGCGTGTGTTCCACCGCTTCCAAGGGCACGCGGTGCAGACGGCGCACCAGCAGGTCGGCCACCTGCGGGCTCTTGTCGAGCATCTCCTGCGCATGCTCGGCGCGCTCGACCTGCATCTCGCTCAGCACCGCATCGAGCACCTGCTCGAACGAGGGCACGCCGCGTGTCACCGCGAGGTCGATGCAGCGCGTGCCGGGCGGCACCGGCAGGCCGGCGTCGGCGATCACGATCGCGTCGCCATGGCCCATCGCGGCGATCAGCTGCGACAGCTCGGCGTGGAGGAGGTGGGTCTTCTTCATGCGCTTGCGATGGCCGGCAACTCGCATTCCCGGCGCGTCGGCATCGCCGCCATGGCGCCGGGGCGGGTGACGCTGATCGAGGCGGCTCGCTGCGCGAAGGCGATGGCGTCGGCCATCGCCAGGCCTTCGCACAGCGCGACCGAGAACGCGCCGATGAAGGTGTCGCCTGCGCCGGTGGTGTCCACCGCCCGCACGCTCGGCGCGGCAAAGCGCTGCACGCCCTGGGCACTGGCCACGCAGACACCGTCGCCTCCCATCGTGAGGATCACCGTGCCCGGCCCCTGCGCACGCAGGCGCTGCGCGAGCTCGGCCGCATCGAAGCGGGCGCCGGGGGCCAGGCCGGCCAGCTGCATCGCCTCGGTTTCGTTCGGGACCAGGATGTCGACCTGGGCCAGCAGCTCCGGCGGCAGCGGCTGCGCGGGCGCTGGATTCAGCAGCACCGGCACGCCGTGGCGCCGGGCGATGCCGATCGCGTGGCTCACCGCCGGCAGCGGGCTTTCGAGCTGGCAGACCAGCATCGACGCGCGCTGGATCAGGGGCACCGCCGCCTCCACCTGCACCGCGCCGAGGCTGGCATTGGCGCCGGCCGCCAGCGCAATGCTGTTCTGCCCGGTGCGGGCGTCGACCATGATCATCGCGACGCCGGTGCGTTCGCCGGCCAGCGTGCGCAGGCAGGTGGTGTTGATGCCTTCGCGCTCCATCGTCTCGCGCGCCTGCTGGCCGAACGCATCGCCGCCCACACAGCCGACGAAGGCGACCGAACCGCCGAGCCGCGCGCAGGCCACGGCCTGGTTGGCGCCCTTGCCGCCGGGCAGCGTCTGGAAATCCTGGCCCGGCACGGTTTCGCCCGGGCCGGGCAGGTGCGCGCAGCGCAGCACGAGGTCGGCATTGACGCTGCCGAGCACGACGATCGAGAGGGTGGGCTTCATCGGGCGGGTTCGCAGGGCGCGGTGGATTGGCGCAGCTGCAGCGTGGGCTGCAGGATCTCGCGCTGCAGCGCGTGTTCCGGTTGGCGGATGCGCTGCATCAGCAGGCGGGCGGCGAGTTCGCCGGTCTGCTGCTTGGGCTGCGCGATGGTGGTGAGCGGCGGGTTGATGTAGGCCGCGAGCGCGATGTCGTCGAAGCCGATCACCGACACATCCTGCGGCACGCGCAGGCCGGCCTGCGCGGCCGCGCAGATCGCGCCCACCGCCATCAGGTCGTTGGAGGCGAACACGGCCGTGGGCCGCTCGGGCAGCGCGAGCAAGGCGCTCATCGCCTCGTGGCCGCCCTCGGGCGTGAAGGCGCGGCTGACCACGCGCGATGCATCGAAGGGCAGCCCGGCGGCCTCGAGCGCGCGCCGGTAGCCCTGCACGCGCTGGCGTGCGGACGACAGCTCGGTGGGCCCGGCGATGCAGGCGATGCGCGTGTGCCCCAGGCCGACCAGGTGCTCGGTGGCCAGGCGGCCGCCGGCCTCGTGGTTGACCTCGACCAGGTCGGCCGCCAGGTCGTCGATCTCGCGGTCGACCACCACCAGCGGCATGTTCGCGGTGCGCAGCGTGTCGAGCAGTTCGGGGTCGCCGCCCGAGCTGAGCACGATCAGGCCGTCGACCTGCTTTTCGCTCAGCACGCGCACATAGGCGGCCTGCTTGTGCGGATCGTCGTCGGAGTTGCAGAGGATCACGTTGAAGCCGGCGGCGAAGCAGGCATCCTCGATGCCGCGGATGATCTCGGCGAAGTAGGGGTTGGAGTTGTTGGGGATCATCATCCCCACCGTGTGCGTGCGGTTGCTCTTGAGGCTGCGGGCCACGGCGCTGGGCACGTAGTTGAGCGCGGCGATGGCGGCCTGCACGCGGGCCTTGGCCTCCTCGCTGACGAAGCGCGTGCCGTTGATCACGTGCGACACCGTGGTGACGGACACCTGGGCCTGCTGGGCGACGTCTCGGATCGTGATCATGCGGCGGAAGAGGAAGCGCGGGTCAGCCGGGCGCGGTACACATCGAGCACCACGGCCAGGATGATGACGAAGCCGGTGACCATCTGGCGCAGGAAATCGCTCATGCCGATCAGGATGAGCCCGTTGGCCAGCACGCCGATGATGCAGGCGCCCAGCAGCGTGCCGATGATCGAGCCGCGGCCGCCCGAGAGGCTGGTGCCGCCGATGATCACGGCCGCGATCGCGTTGAGCTCGAAGCCGATGCCGAGGATGGGGCTGGCGATGTTGAGCCGCGTCATGTAGATGACCGCGCCCACGCCCACCGCGGCGCCGGCGATCACGAAGGCCGCGATCTTGATGCGCCGCGTGGCGTGGCCGGCCAGGCGCACGGCTTCCTCGTTGTTGCCGATCGCGTAGACCAGCCGGCCGAACACCGTGCGGTTGAGCACGAACCAGCCGAGCCCCACCAGCGCCAGCGCCACGAGGAAGATCGCCGGCAGTCCCAGCAGCGTGGCGCTGCCGAAGTTGTTGAAGGCATCGGGCAGCTCGTAGATCGTGCGCGCCTGCGTCCACTGCAGCGCCGCGCCGCGCGCGATGTTGAGCATGCCCAGCGTGACGATGAACGACGGAATGCCCCAGAAGCTGGAGATGCCCCCGTTGATGAAGCCGCACATCGCGCCCACCGCGATGCTCGCCGCCAGCGCGAGCGACACCGCGGCCGGCGTGGAGAGCGCCTCGATCTTCAGCACCGTGCCGGCGATCACTGCGCACAGCGCCATCACCGAACCCACCGAGAGGTCGATGCCGCCGATCAGGATCACGAAGGTCATGCCGACCGAGAGGATCACGTTGATCGCGATCTGCGTAAAGATGTTGGTGATGTTCGACGGCGTCAGGAAGATCGGCGACAGCAGCGCGAACACGCCCACCAGCACCAGCAGCGCCACGCCGATGCCGGCTTCGCGCAGCACGGTGCGGGCGCCCTGGCCGAGGCCGGCGGGGGAGGGGGCGGGAGCGTTCATTCGCGGAGTGTCAAGCAACTGCGGCTGCATGGTCGGGGGCTTTCAGGTATTCGCTGTACGCCATCGCGAGGATGGCTTCTTCATCGAAGCGCTCGCGCGGCACCTCGCCGGCCAGCGCGCCCTTGCTCAGCACCAGCAGGCGGTCGCACAGGTTGAGCAGCTCGCGCAGGTCGGATGACACCACGAGCACCGCCATGCCCTGCGCGGCCATGCGCTTGAGCAGGTTGTGGATCTCGGCCTTGGCGCCCACGTCGACGCCGCGGGTGGGCTCGTCGAGCAGCAGCACCTGCGGCTCGCGCAGCAGCCACTTGGCGAGCACCACCTTCTGCTGGTTGCCGCCCGAGAGCTCGCGCACCGGCTGGTTCACCGAGGCGAGGCGGATCTGCAGGTCTTTCTGCGCCTGCTGCGCGGCGCCGGTCTCGCGGGCGCGCTGCATCAGGCCCTTGTTCGACACGGCGCGAAGGTTCGCGAGGCTCACGTTGGCGCGGATCGGCATGCCGAGGATCAGGCCCTCGTCCTTGCGGTTCTCGGTGACGAGGCAGATGCCGTGGGCCAGCGCATCGCGCGGCGAGCGGATGTCGACCGGCTGCTCGTCGCGCCAGATGCTGCCTGCGGCGATGCGGTCGGCGCCAAAGATCGCGCGCACCGTCTCGGTCCGGCCCGAGCCGACGAGGCCGGCGAGGCCGACGATCTCGCCATAGCGCAGCTCGAAGTCCAAGCCCTGCGCGCTGCGCTGGCCGGCGAAGCGCAGGCCCTGCACGCGCAGCGCCGGCGGCTTGGAGGCGGCGATGCGCCGCGAGGCCTCGGCCGTGTCATACGGCGTTTCGGCCTCGAGGCTGCGGCCGACCATCAGGCGTACCAGCTCGTCGGTGCTCGTCTCGCGCATCGGCTGCGTCGCGACCTTGCGGCCGTTGCGCAGCACGGTGACGCGGTCGCACACCTCGAACAGCTCCTGCAGGTGATGCGACACGAACATCACGCTCACGCCCTGGCCGCGCAGCTCGCGCATCAGCGCCAGCAGGCGGTCGGTCTCGCGCGGGGTCAGCGTGGCCGTGGGTTCATCGAGGATCAGCAGCCGGCTCTGGCCCGACAAGGCCTTGGCGATCTCGATCAGCTGGCGCTGCGCCATGCCCAGCGTGCCCACGCGCACGGCGGGGGACAGGTCGTCGAGGCCCACCAGCGCCAGCAGCTCCTTGGCGCGGCGCTGCATCGCGGCCTTGTCGACCAGGCCCAGCCGCGTGCGCGGCAATGACTCGAACAGCAGGTTCTCGGCCACCGACAGCTCGTCGAGCATGTGCAGTTCCTGGTGCACCACGCGGATGCCGGCGCGCATCGCGTCGAGCGGCGTCTGCGGCGCATAGGCCGCACCGCCGAAGCGCATGCTGCCTGCATCGGGCCGGTCGGCGCCGCACAGGATCTTGATCAGGCTCGACTTGCCCGCGCCGTTCTCGCCCGCCAGCGCGTGGATCTCGCCAGGAGACACAGCGAGATCCACGCCGTCGAGCGCAAGCACGCCGGGAAACCGGCGTGTGATGCCCTGGAGTTCGAGCAGGCTCATCGAACAGAAGCCTTACTTGACGTTCTTCGCGGTGACCAGCTCGATCGGCGTCTTCACCCAGCCCTTGAGCGGCTTGCCGTCCTTGCGCGACTTCAGGCCCGCGTCGATCGCGTTGGCCGCCATGTCGGTGCCGAACTGGTCGACCGTGGCCAGCACCTTGCCGCTCTTGATCAGCGGCCGGATCGCCGGGATGTTGTCGAAGCCCACCACCTTGATCTGGCCGCTCTTGCCCGCAGCATCGATCGCCTTGGCCACGCCCAGCGCCATCGAGTCGTTGGCGGCCATCACGCCCTTGATGTCGGGGTTGGCGGTCAGGATGTTGGTGAACACCGCGTTGGCCTCCTCGGTCTCCCAGTGCGCGGTCTGCGAGGCCACGACGTTGAGCTTGCCGGCCTTGGCTGCATCCTCGAAGCCGAGCTTGCGCTGCAGCGCGTTGTCGGCGCCGGGGTTGCCTTCGATGATCACCACCTTGGCGCCCGGCCCCAGAGCCTTGGCCAGCTCGTCGCCGGCCATCTTCGCGCCGGCGCGGTTGTCGGGGCCGACGAAGGCGAGGTCGATGCCGGCCTTCTTCTGCGCCGCCGGGTCCAGCGCCACGTCGAAGTTCACCACCGTGATGCCGGCCTTGAGCGCGCGCGACACCGGGCCCACCATCGCGCGGCTGTCGGCCGGGGCGATCACGATCACGTCGTACTTCTGGGTGATGAAGTTCTCGACCGCGGCGGTCTGCGCATCGAAGTCGGTCTCCGACTGCATGCCCACGGCCTTGAGCTCGAAATCGCCGCGCTTCCTTTCATAGGCCACCGCGCCTTCGGTCATGTTCTTGAAGAACTCGTTGGCCAGCGACTTCATCACCAGCCCGACACGGGGCTTGGCGGCATCGGCGGCCAGCGCGGCGCCGGGCAGCGCGAAGGGGGCGGCCAGCAGGGCGGCGGCAGCGGCAACGGCGGCGCGACGGCCGAGGCGGATGGCGAAGGGGTGAGCCATGGTCCTTGTCTCCTTGTGGGATGTTTGTGCGACGGATTCGGCGAAACGTTTGCGCAAACGTTCGCGCGAACGTTTGCGATTGGACGCCTTTCCAAAGTGCACGGTCAATCCGGGGTAAACGCGGAGAAGCCGCCCCCCACTTCAAGTGATGCCGCGGTGCCCCGCGGCCTTGGAGAATGCGCGCCGTCATCCAACCAGACGGGAGAGGGAGTGCGATGGACGCATTGAACAGGATGTGGGGCGGCCAGGCCTCGTTGGGAGCAGCCTTCTGGCTGTATTACGTGGCCGGCAACGTGCTGTGCGCGCTGGCGGCGCTGATCGTCGGCGCGATGGTGATGGCGGTCCTGCCGCAAGGCGCCGGCGCCACGGTGCCGGGGCTGGTGCTCCAATTGCTGACCTTTGCCTACCTCGTGGCCTCTTCGGTGGGCGTGTGGCGCAGCGCGGGCCGGCATGCGGGCAGCCAATTCCTGGCCTGGCTGGCGCGGGCGATCGTGCTGCTGTATCCGATCTTCGTGGCCCTGGCGCTGTTGGTATCGGTGGTGTTCGTGCTCGGCCTCTCCGCCACGCCGTCGATCATCGGTTGGCTGTTCTCCGGCACGAGGTGATCGGCCCTTCCGGCAGGAGTTGCAGATGAAGAGCGATGAAGACCAGATCCGCGACCTCGTGGGCACCTGGATGGCAGCCAGCCGCGCCGGCGATGTCGACACCGTGCTCGGCCTGGTGACCGACGACGTGGTCTTCCTCGTGCCGGGCCGTCCGCCGATGCGCAAGGACGAGTTCGCACAGATGTCGCGCGTCCAGGCCGGCGCCTCGGCACCCACCATCGACGGCCGCAGCGAGATCCAGGAGATCCAGGTCAGCGGCGACTGGGCCTTCATGTGGACGCGGCTGAGCGTCACCGTCACGCCCACCGATGGCACTGCGCCGATGGAGCGTGCGGGCCACACGCTCACGGTGCTGCGCAAGCAAGGCGGCCGCTGGCGGCTCGCGCGCGATGCCAACCTGCTGGCACCAGTGCAGAAGCCGGCGGCATGAGCCTTGATCCCGCCTCACACGAACGCAAGCTCGTCGAACTGGTCACGGCGACGCCGTGGCTGATGCAGGCGCTGAGCGCGGTGCGCTCGCTAGGGCTCGCGTCATGGTGCATCGGCGCCGGCGCGATCCGCGGGCTGGTGTGGGATCACCTCCATGGCTTCGAGGCGCCCTCGGCGCTGGCCGATGTCGACGTGGTGTTCTTCGATGCCGATGATCCGTCGCCCGACCGCGAACGGCATCTGAAGCGCCTGCTCGACGAACGCCTGCCCGGCCTGGCCTGGGAGGTGGTCAACCAGGCTGCCGTGCACCACTGGTACGCCACGCCTGAGGGCCGGATGGTCGAGCCGCTGCGCTCGCTCGAGGAAGGCATCGCGAGCTGGCCGGAGTACGCCACCTGCGTCGGTGTCTCCCTTGATGCCGCGGGTGCCGTGCGCGTGATCGCGCCGCATGGCTTGGCGGATCTGTTCGACAGGGTCGTGCGATGGAACCCGACCCGTGTGCCGCCCGCGGTGTATCTCGACCGCGTGGCGCGCAAGCGGTTCACTGAGCGCTGGCCGCAGGTGAGGGTGGTGCCGGTGGACAATGCGCAGCCCTTGTCCTGCCGCGCCTGAGCCATGCCGCTTCTTGCCCTCCTCGGTGATTCCGTCTTCGACAACGGCAGCTATACCAACGGCGGTCCGGCCGTCGTTCAACAGGTGAATGCACGGCTGCCCGAAGGCTGGAGCGCCCGCCTGCTGGCGGTGGATGGGTCCACCACCGACGACATCGCGGAGCAACTGGCCCGCGTGCCCGACGAGGCGACCCACCTGGTGCTGAGCGTGGGCGGCAACAACGCCCTGTTGCGGGCCGACATCCTGCAGGCGCAGGTGACCTCGAGCGCGGAGGCCTTGCTGATGCTGGGAGGGGCGGCCGCGGAGTTCGAGCAGGCTTATCGCCGCATGGTCGACGCCTGCCTCGCGCTGAAACGGCCTCTCGTGGTCTGCACCGTCTACCACGGCAACTTTCCGGATCCGGGCTTCGCGGCCTGCGCCGCGGTGGCGCTCACCGCCTTCAACGACGCGATCATCCGCGTGGCCGCGGTGCATGGGCTGACGGTCATCGATCTGCGCACCATCTGCACCACGCCCGACGACTACGCCAATCCGATCGAGCCGTCTGCCCACGGCGGCGACAAGATCGCCTCGGCGATCGTCCGCACCGTCGCGCAGCACGACCCCCGCCTGCAGGGGGCCCGCGTGCTGGCTTTTGGCTGATTCCGTGACTTTTCTCCCGTTGCTGCGCTGAAACCACCTGTCTAGACGCCTGAACGAAGGGTGCGGCCGGGGTTGGTGTAACCAGATAATCTGCGCCGATCGACGCCCCTTCCTCTCTGTGTCATGGACGCACGCGTGCAACTGGTCTTCCTCGGGGAAGTCCTTTCCGGTTTTCATCTCGACGACGTCAAGCGCAGCCTGGCGCATCTGCTGAAGCTCGACGACGTTCGCGTGCAGCACCTGTTCTCCGGCGCGCGCACCGTGCTCAAGCGCTCGCTGCAGGCGCAGGACGCGCAGCGCTATGTCGACCACTTGGCCAAGATCGGCGCGCGCATCCATGTGGAGCCGATGCCGGACGCCTTTCCGACCATCATGGCGCCGGAACCCGAGGTGCGCCGGCCTGCGCCACCACCGCCGGCCCCCAAGCCGGTGCCAGCGCTGGCGCTGCAGCCGATTCCCGGCGAGCCCACCGAGGCCGAGATCACCGAAGAGGTCGACTGCCCCAAGTGCGGCGAGCGCCAGACCAAGCGGCTGCTGTGCCGCGCCTGTTCCACCAACATCCCGATGGGCATCGCCGCCAAGGTCGAGGAGGAGCAGCGCCTGAAGGAAGAGCGCCTGATCGAGATGCGGGCGCGCCGCGGGCTCGATGCCGATGGCCGCAAGATCCGCAAGCCCGGCGCCGATGCACCTTCGGTGTTCGGCTTCGGCTTCAACGGCCGCATGTCGCGGCTGCGCTATGCCACCGCCAACCTGGTGCTGCTGACCTGCCTGTTCCTGCTGACCGCGTTTGCGATCGCCAAGCCGGGCGTGGGCCGCTTCGTGCTGGCCGGCCTGGGCAGCATGCTGTACTTCTTCTTCTCGATGCGGCTGGCGGTGCTGCGCTGCCACGACTGCGACCGCCATGGCTGGTGGAGCCTGTTCGTGCTGGTGCCCTATGCCGGCTCGATCGCGAGTCTGCTGCTGTCGTTCCAGCGCGGCACCCCCGGCGACAACGACTACGGCGAGGAGCCGCCTCCGGGCCAGTGGCGCTGGCTGCTGCTGACGCTGGTGGTCATGATCCCGTTGATCGGCTTCGCGATGCATGCGGCGCTGGGCAGCTACCACCGCTACGTGGCGCAGCACGGCGGTGCGCATCCGCAGCAGCAGTCGCAGGAAGACGACGACGAGGACGAGCTCTCGCAGGCGATGCATTCCGACGCCGCGGCCTGGGCCTTCCGCAACGACTACGCCACGGCGCGGCCCAACAAGGCCTTCGCGGTGTCGTCGGGCGGCAGTTGGGGCTGGAAGGCCAATGCCGGCACGGCCGAAGAGGCGATGCGCGGCGCGCTGGCCGATTGCGACACCCGCCGCCAGGCCTATTCGGCCAAGTGCTACGTCATCAACGTCAACGGCCAGTGGCCGCAGGCTCACTGATCGTTACACCCTGAGGCTAGAAGATTGGCCCGCTGGGCCAATGCGCAAGTGCGGTGGCATCGCCGCCGCGCTGATCCAATCTCCGAGCTGTTTGAACATGGCTCGCGAGAGGATGAAATGAAGAGGGTTGTTGCGGTCCTGCAGGTCTTGTGGCTCGCCTGCATGGCGCCTTGCAGTGCAATGGAGGCCTTGTCGCCGGCCTCGATGGACGAGGCCTACACCTTCCGTGTGGAGGTGCTGCAGGTCACCGACATCGAGCCCTTCCAGCGCTCGCTCGACGGCTTCCTGAAAGCGCTGGAAGACAACGGCTTCGTGCAGGGCAGGAACCTCGAAGTCCACCGCGTGAAGATCGACTTCGACGTGGAGAACGGCGGCTTCTGGGACCGGCTCGGCGTGCTGCTGCGCATCCGCAAGGAGGCGATGCGCATCGCGGCGGCCAAGCCCAACCTCGTGCTCACAATTGGCACGCCGGCCACCAAGTACGCGCGCGCCATCCTCGACGAGGCGCATGTGCCGGTGGTCTTCACCGCGGTGGCCAATCCCGCGGATGCCGACTGCCCTTCGCTCACCGATGCCGGCCCTGGCGTGACCGGCGCCACGCTCTACAGCGACATGGACGAGTCGCTCAGGATCGTGAAGCAGGTGTTCCCCGCGGTGCAGCGCATCGGCATGGTCCACACCGACGACGAGAACGGCATCGCGCATGTGGAGGCCGCACGCACGGCCGCCAAGGGCGTGGGCATCAGCGTGGCCTCGCAGCAGGTGGCCAAGCACGACAGCATCATCCCGTCGGTCAAGCGGCTGTACGACGGCGGCGCCGGCGCGCAGGTGTTCGCGGTGCCGCTCGATGCCTACTACGCGCTGCGCGACTACGAGCCGGCGCGCGACCTCAGCGACTTCGGCAGCGAGAACCAGGTGCCGGTGGTGTCGTTCGCGATGATGCGCGTGCCCGGCGCGATGCTCTACGTGGGCTCCGATTTCGAGGTGGTGGGCCAGCTCGCCGGTACGCAGGCGGTCAAGATCCTGAAGCGCCGCGTGAAGCCCGACGTGCTGCCCATCCTGCGCCAGGCCCGGCCCACGGTGCTGGTCGATCCGCAGCGTGTGAGCGCCCTCAAGGTCGACCTGCCGGCTGCCATGCTCGAGCACAAGGTCGAGGGCAGGCAAGGCTTCTGGCAGCTCAGCGTGGAGCGCTGAAACAGGGCCTTTGGCCGCCGACCTTTAGACTTCGAGGGTTCTGCCCATAAAAAAGACCCTCGAAGATCTCCCATGCTCGGTTTCCTGCCCTCGTTCGTGCGCGGCGTCATTGCGATGACGCTGCTGGTGTTGAACACCTTGTTCTGGTGCGCGCTGCTGTTCGTCGTGTCGCTGGTGAAGCTGGTGCTGCCGTTCCTGCGCAAGCAGCTCGACCCGGTGCTCAACGGCATCGCCACCTGCTGGATCGCCTGCAACAGCGGATGGATGAAGCTGACCCAGCGCACCAAGTGGGATGTGGCCGGCAACGAGGGGCTGCGCTACGAGGGCTGGTACATGGTCAACTGCAACCACCAGACCTGGGTCGACATCTTCGTGCTGCAGCGGGTGCTGAACCGGCGCATCCCGCTGCTGAAGTTCTTTCTGAAGCAGCAGCTGATCTACGTGCCGGTGATCGGCCTCGCGTGGTGGGCGCTCGACTTTCCGTTCATGCGCCGGCATTCGAAGGAGACGCTGCGCAAGCACCCCGAGCTGCGCGGCCAGGACCACGAGACCACGAAGCGTGCCTGCGAGAAGTTCCGCCTCGTGCCCACCAGCGTGATGAACTTCCCCGAAGGCACGCGCTTCACGCAGGCCAAGCATCAGCAGCAGGGCTCGCCGTACCGGCACCTGCTCAAGCCCAAGGCCGGCGCGTTCGCGCTGGCGCTCAACGCGATGGGCGCCAAGTTCAACTCGCTGGTCGACGCCACCATCGTGTATCCCGATGGCGTGCCCACCTTCTGGCAGTTCCTCTGCGGCACCACGCCGCGCGTGGTCGTGCGCCTGCAGGAGCTGCCGATCCCGCCGGAGTTCTGCGTCGGCAACTACGGCGAGGACAAGGCCTTCCGCACCAGCTTCCACCGCTGGCTGAGCGACCTGTGGGAACGCAAGGACCAGCAGATCGAGACGCTGCTGCACGGCGGCGAGGTGCAAGAGGTGCGGAAGGCGGCCTGAATCAGACCGCGACGCAGGCCACCTCGACCCCCAGCTTCTCCAGCGGGGGCAGCGCCTTGTGGTCCTGCTCCGCGGTCGTGAGCAGGCGGGTGAGTTTGTCGGCGGCTGCAATGCGATAGGGCAGGCGGGTGCCGAGCTTGGCTGCCGTGGCCAACGCGATGGTCTGCGTGGCGTGCGCCACCATCGCCTGCTTGGCCGCCACTTCCTCGAATTCATGGCAGCTGATGCCGGCGCCCGCGCTGATCGCGCAGACGCCGAGGATGCACAGGTCGGCCTGCACGCTTTCGATCAGCTTCAGGGCCTCGGGCCCGCACAGCGAGGCGCTGGCCTGATGCAGGCGCCCGCCGGGCAGGATCACCTCGCAGGCCGGGTGGTCGCACAGCGCCAGCGCCACCTCAGGGCTGGTGGTGATCACCGTGAAGGGCAGCGTGCGCGGCAGCCGGCGTGCGAGCAGGCCGTTGGTGGTGCCGCTGTCGATGAACAGCAGCTCGCCGCCGCGGAAGCTGGGCAGCAGCGCATCGACCAGCGCGGCCTTCTCCTGCTCGTCGACGCTCAGGCGCTCGCGCCAGCTGGGCCGCGGCGGCACCGGCGCGGCGGCCGGCAGCGCGCCGCCGTGCACGCGGCGCAGCAGGCCGTGTTCGGCCATCTCGATCAGGTCGCGGCGTATCGTGTCTTCCGAGACGCCGAAGCGCTCGACCAGCGCCTGCGCCTTCAGCTTGCCTTGCGCGGCGAGCAGTTCGGCAATGCGCTGGCGGCGTTCGTCGGCCAGCAGGTCGGTGTCGCGGGTCTTGGCCATGGGGCGATTGTCGATGCGCGGGTTCAGCGCCGGCCGGCCAGCACCGCGGTGCCCAGCGCGGCGGCGCACACCAGCAGCAGCGAGGTGTCGAACGAGGCCAGCGTGGTCCACAGGCCGATCAGCGGCGGCCCGATCAGGAAGCCGATGAAGCCGGTGCCGGAGACGAAGGCGATCGCGCGCTCCGGTGCCTGGACATGGGCGGCGGGCGCGAGCGCGAACACGATCGGGATCACGTTCGACAGGCCCAGCCCCACCAGCACGAAGCCCAGCAGCGCCAGTTCCCGGCTGTGGCCGAACACGCACAGCAGCGCGCCGGCAGCCGCGATCGTGCAGCCGCCGAGCAGCAGCAGCGGCGCGCCGAAGCGATCGCGCAGCCTGTCGCCGCCGAAGCGGCCCGCCGCCATCGCGGCCGAGAACAGGCCGAAGCCGGCCACCGAGAGGAACAGCGGCGTCTGCCAGACCTGCGTCATGTAGACCGACGACCAGTCGTACATCGTGCCTTCGCACAGCAGGCACAGCAGCGCGGCGAAGCCCAGGCGCCACGGGCGCGGCGCCGCGGGCGACACCCCCGCCGGATGCTGCGTGTCGGCGGCCAGGGCCGGCATCGCGGGCGTGCACAGCGACAGCGCGCTCATCAGCAGCGCCACCGGCACCGCGAGCCACAGCGGATGCAGCCCGCTCCATGCGAGGCCGGCGGTGGCGCCCGCGGCCAGCACGCCGCCGCTGCTGAACATGGCGTGCAGCTTCGACATCAGCGAGCGGCCATGCAGCCGCTCGAGCGTGACGGCCGAGCCGTTGATCGCGACATCGAAGGCGGCGCTGGCCCAGCCGAACACGAAGGCGATGACGGCCAGCGGCAGGCTGTCGTCCACCAGCAGCGTGGTCAGCATCGCATAGGCCGCCAGCGGCCCGGTGGCGCGGATGAAGTGGCGCGGGCCCACCGCCTGCATCAGCCGCGCGCAGCTCAGGAACGCCAGCACCGAGCCGGCTGCCACCGCCAGCAGCACGCCGCTCAGCTCCTGCGCGCTGTAGCCGAAACGTGCCTTCAGTGCCGGCAGCCCGGTGGCCCAGCTGCCCATCAGCAGCCCGAGGGCAAGGAATTGCGCGGCGACCAGCGCTGCCTGCAGGGGCAGCGCGAGGCGCGAAGAGGGAGAAGCGGTACTGCAGGCGGTCATGATGATTCGGGTTGGTGCGGGTTTCAGCATAACACCGCATAAATCCGCATGATGGAGCAAAACCCGGCACAGCGAATGGGCATGCGGCCTGCGCACGAACCCCAGGCGAACCCGGAGGCGCTGCGGCGGGAGCGACTCCTAGAATCGCCCGCTTTCCTCCTCACCCATGGAGTCCCTCATGCGCCTGTGCCTCACCACGGCACTGCTGGCGGCCAGCCTCGGCTTCGCGTCGATCACGCAGGCCGAGCCGCTCGCCGACCGCTGGAACCTGGCCGACCTCTATCCCTCGCTCGCCACGTGGGAGGCCGATGCCGCCAAGCTCGACACCCAGTTCAAGTCCTTTGCGGCCTGCAAGGGCCACCTCGGCGACAGCGCGCAGCGGCTGCGCGAATGCCTCGACCAGAGCGCCGAGATGCGCAAGCGCTTCTACCGCATGGCGGTGTATGCCGGCGAGCAACTGGCCCAGGACACCGGCGTGTCGGCCAGCCTGGCGCTCGACCAGCGCGCCGACATGATCGAGAGCCGGCTCGGCGAAGCCGAATCGTTCGTCGAGCCGGAGATCCTGCGCATCGGCGAAGCGCGGGTGCGGCAGTTCATCGCGCAGGAGCCGGGGCTCGCACCGCACCGCTTCATGCTCGAGCGCACGCTGCGCAACGCCCCGCACACACTCAGCGACGAAGGCGAGGCGCTGGTGGCCAAGTTCGGCCTGATGAACGGTGCCGGCAAGGCGGCCTATTCGATCCTGGCCGATGCCGACATCCATTGGCCGACGATCAAGCTCTCCACCGGCGAGGAGGTGCGGCTCGACCAGGCGGCCTACACCAAGTACCGCGAATCACCCAACCGCGAAGACCGCAAGCGGGTGATGGAGACGCTGTTCGGCACCTTCAAGAGCTACGAGCGCACGATGGGCGTGACCTTCTATGCGCAGATGAAGCAGGACAAGGTCTATGCCGACGTGCGCCGGTATCCCGATTCGATCAGCCGCGCGCTCGACCGCAACAATGTGCCGGTGGCGGTGGTCGACACGCTGATCGCGCAGACCAACGCCAACCTGCCGACGCTGCACCGCTACTTCAGGCTCCGCGCCCGCATGCTGGGCCTGAAGGACATGCACTACTACGACATCTATCCGCCGCTGGTGCATGGCGAGCAGTTCAAGTTTCCGCTCGCGATGGGCAAGCAGCTCACGCTCGAGGCGGTGGCGCCGCTGGGCCCCGACTACGTGGCCGCGATGCGCCAGGGCTTCGACAGCCGCTGGATGGATGCCTACCCGCGGCCGCACAAGCAATCGGGCGCACACATGGCCGGCTGGGCCTACGACGTGCATCCCTACGTGCTGATGAGCTACAACGACGACTACGAGTCGGTCACCACGCTGGCGCACGAGTGGGGCCATGCGATGCACTCGTACCTCGCCAACCGCACGCAGCCCTTCACCACCGCCGGCTACGCCACCTTCACCGCCGAGATCGCATCGACCTTCAACGAGGCGCTGCTGCTCGACCGCATGCTGAAGACGGCGAAGACCGACGACGAGCGCCTGTACTACCTCGGCTCCGCGCTCGAGAACCTGCGCGGCACCTTCTTCCGCCAAGCGATGTTCGCCGAGTTCGAGCGCCAGGTGCATGCCCGCGTCGACCGCGGCGAGCCGATGACCGGCGAGGCACTGAGCAAGGCCTACTGCGATATCCTGAAGCGCTACCACGGCAGCGAGCAGGGCGTGGTCGCGATCGACGACGTCGACTGCATCGAGTGGGCCTACATCCCCCACTTCTACAACTCGTTCTACGTCTACCAGTACGCCACCTCCATCGCGGCCAGCTCGCTGTTCGCGCAGCGCGTCGTCGACAAGGAGCCGGGCGCGCTCGACCGCTACCTGGCGCTGCTGAAGTCGGGCGGCTCGGACTATCCATACGAGCTGGTGAAGAAGGCGGGCGTCGACCTCGCCACGCCGGCGCCCTACCAGGCGCTGGCGGGGCGGATGAACCGGATCATGGACGAGATCGAGGCCATCCTCGCGAGGCGCAAGCCCTAGCCCATCGATGCTCCACGCCACGCGCCGCAGGATCCGGCGGCTGGGCCGGCCGTTCCGGCTGCTGCTGGCCAGCGACGTGCTGATGCTGCTGTCGCTGATGATCGGCGCGGTGGCGGTGCCGTGGTGGATCGCTCGCGAGGGCGGCGCGCGCGACCTTGCGCTGTATGGCGCGGCGGTGGCCGGCGTGTCGTTCTTCGCGTTTCCGCTGCTGTCGCCGCTGGGCGACCGCGGCAACAAGCGCTGGCTGATCGCTGGCGGCCTGGGCGTGGTGCTGCTCAAGAGCCTGGTCTTGGGGGCGCTCGCGCAGGCCGGCCTCTACCGCATCGGCTGGATCATCGCGCTGGAGGTGACCGGCGCGGCGGCGATGGCGCTGGTGTGGCCGGTGTCGATGAGCATCGTGGCCGAGTTGCTGCCGGCCGACCGGCTCTCGGAAGGGCTGGGCCTGCAGAAGAGCGCGCAGAGCGTGGGCCGCCTGCTCGGGCCGGTGCTGGGCGGCGCGGCCATCACCATCGGCATTCCTTCGGCGCTGTGGCTGCATGCGGCGATGCTGCTCGTGGCCTGCGCTCTGGCGGCCCGCATCGAGACGCCGCCGGCGGCGTCGAGGCAGCGGACGCGCACACGCTGGCTGGCCGACCTGAAGGCCGGGCTCGCCGCCAAGTGGCAGGTGCCGCTGGAGCGCGGCTGGACGATGGTGTCGTTCCTCGTGATGGTGTTCTTCACGCCCGGCATCGGCATGCTGGTGCCGCTGAAGGTGCAGTCGCTTGGCTTGTCGGGCGCGTGGCTGGGGGCCTGCGAGGCCGGGCTGTCGGCCGGCATGCTGTTCGGCGCGCTCGGCGGCTCGATGTGGCTGGCGCAGCGCGTGGGGCGCTTCCGCGCGAGCTTCGGCGCGCTGATGTGCGAAGGCGCCTGCTTCGCGGTGCTGGGGCTGGCGCAATGGCCGCTGCTGATGGTGGCGGTGTTCGTGCTGCACGGCGCCTGCGTGATCACGGTGAACATGGTGGGCCACACGCACCGCATGCTCGCGATGCCGGCCGACTTCCGCGCGCGCATGACGGCCGTCAACCTGATGGTGATGCAGGTGGCCGGCGCACTGGGGCCGGGGCTGGCCGGCGCGGTGCTCGCGCGCTTCACGGTCGGGCAGGTGTACATCGCCTTCGGCGTCGGGGTGTTCCTGGCGGCGCTGTGCTATTTGCGGGTGCCGGGCTACCGCAGCTTCCTGAACCTGCCGCACGACGAGGCCGAAGGGCATTACGCCCGGCTGCATCCGCAACTGTTTGGCACGACTCCGGCCGAGGGTACCGATGCGGCAGGCTTTGCGGCAAGGAAGTCGATGTAGCCGAGAAGCGGGCGCGTGCGGTGCCGTCTCCCGCTGGGCATGTCGAATGCCGCCCGGAGGGATGGTCCCCAACGCTTGAAGGAGATGTCCCCATGCCCGCTTCCCTGACCCTGCGCTCCGTGCTGACCCTGGCTGTTGCGAGCTCCGCGCTGATGCTGAGCGCCTGCAACCGCCATCCGGCCGACACCGGCAACGCCAACGGCCCGAACGACACCGTGAACAGCAGCCCCACCTCGGCCGGTACCAACAGCAGCACCAACAGCAGCTCCACCACCAACAGCACCAGCTCGTCGACCACCGCGCCCGACACCGGGAGCAACTCGAGCAGCACCAGCACCTCGGCACCGTCGACCACCGACATGAACAGCAACAACAACAGCAGCAGTTCGTCGACCGGTTCGACCAATGCCGCGCCCGGCGTCTCGAACTCGGCGTCGGCCAGCGCTGGCTCGACCACCCGCTGAGCGACAAATCCTCACGCCGGTTTCCCCCAAAGGGGGGATGCATATGTGAGTGCGGGCTCCGATAAGTCTCCAAAGACTTCATCCAGAGAGCTCGCGTGTCCACCATTTCCCGCCGCCCTGCGGCTTCGATCCATCCGTTGGCCATGGCCCTGCTCGGCGGGGCCATGGTCTTCGCCATTGGCGGGTGGTCATGGGACGCGACGGCCGGCGCTGTCGTGCTGCTGACCGCCGGCCTGGCGCTGTGGTGGCACGGCAGCCGCCAGCACCAGGCGCTGCTGCGCACGCTGGCCGACTACGTGAGCGGCCATCAACACTTCGGCGAGGCAGTGGCGCCGGTGTGGTCGGGCCACATCGAAGCCTCGCGCGCCCAGATGGAGAGCGCGGTCGCCAGCCTGGCAGAGCGCTTCTCGGGCATCGTGCAGAAGCTCGACCAGGCGGTGCAGGCCTCGGGCGCGTCGTCGCGTTCGGTCGAGGATGCCGACAGCGGCCTGGTGGCGGTGTTTTCGCGCAGCGAAGGCGCGCTCGGCTCGGTGATGCAGTCGCTTCAGCAGGCGATGAGCAGCAAGGCCGAGATGCTGGCCCAGGTGCAGGAGCTCAACCGCTTCATCGAGGAGCTGCAGCAGATGGCCGCCGACGTGGCCAAGATCGCGCAGCAGACCAACCTGCTGGCGATCAACGCGGCCATCGAGGCCGCCCATGCCGGCGAGACCGGCCGCGGCTTCGCGGTGCTGGCGCAAGAGGTGCGCAAGCTCTCTGCGATGTCGGGCGACACCGGCCGGCGCATCGCCGACAAGGTCGGCGTGATCAACGCGGCCATCGTCGCGGCGCGTGAGAGCGCCGAGGCCGCGACCCAGCGCGAGGGCGAGACGGTGCTGCAGTCGCGCGATGCGATCGGCGCGGTGCTCAACGATTTCCGCGGCATCACCGATGCGCTGGTGAGCTCGAGCGAGCAGCTCAAGCAGGAAAGCATCGGCATCAAGTCGGAAGTATCGGAAGCGCTGGTGCAGCTGCAGTTCCAGGACCGGGTGAGCCAGATCATGAACCACGTGAAGGCCAACATCCAGGGCCTGCCCGAGGTGTTGCAGCAGCAGCGTGTGCAGTTCGAGCAGCAGGGCGCGCTGCAGCCGCCGCGATCGCAGGCGCTGCTCGATGCGCTGCAGGCCAGCTACGCGATGGCCGAGGAGCGTGAGCTCCACCACGGCAAGCCGGCCCAGCGGGCCGCCGCGCCACAACCGGCCGAAGAGGTCACGTTTTTCTGAAGGAACGAGGAGGAAGGTTCCATGGCAAAAACCATCATGGTCGTCGACGACTCCGCATCGCTGCGGCAGGTGGTCGGCATTGCGCTCAAGGGCGCCGGGTACGACGTGATCGAGGGCGGCGACGGCAGCCAGGCGCTGCAGCAGCTCAAGGGCCAGCGCGTGCACCTGATCATCAGCGACGTGAACATGCCCAACATGGACGGCATCACCTTCGTCAAGGCGGTGAAGCAGATGCCGGCCTACAAGTTCACGCCGATCGTGATGCTCACGACCGAATCGGCCGACGAGAAGAAGCGCGCAGGCCAGGAGGCCGGCGCCAAGGCCTGGATGACCAAGCCGTTCCGCCCCGAGCAACTGCTCGGCGTCGTGCAGAAGCTCGTGCTTCCCTGAAGCCGGCCCGCTAGAGGATTTCTCCCATGAACAGCTCCCCGAGCGCCGGGGCGGCAGCTTTGCTGCGCCTGGACGGCGAACTGAACATCTACCGCGCCGCGGAGCTGAAGCCGCTGCTGCTGCAGGCGCTCGACAGCGCCGCGCAGCTGGAGATCGACCTCTCCGGCGTGACCGAGCTCGACACCAGCGGCGTGCAGCTGCTGATGCTGGCCAAGCGCCGAGCGCAGGCGCTGCAGCGCGAGCTGCGCCTGAGCAACCACAGCCCGGCGGTGGTCGAGGTGATCGAACTGCTCGACCTGGCCGCCTATTTCGGCGATCCGCTGATCGTCGCCGCTGCCTGAGGACCGCCCCATGAACATCGACCAGGCGCTGCCCACCTTCGTGTCCGAGAGCCGCGAGCTGCTGCAGGAGATGGAGCAGCTGCTGCTCGCCGCCGCGCAGGGCCACAGCTCGCCCGACGACGTGAACGCGATCTTCCGTGCGGCGCACACCATCAAGGGCTCGGCCGGCCTGTTCGGGCTGGACGACATCGTGGCCTTCACTCACGTGGTTGAAGGCGTGCTCGACAAGGTGCGCGACGGCGCGCTGCCGCTGAACGACGCGTTGACCAGCCTGATGCTGGCCTGCGGCGACCACATCGGCCTGCTGGTCGATGGCGTGGCCGCCGGCCAGACGCTGGCCGATGCCGCGCTGCGCGAAATGGGCCAACCGCTGCTGCAGCAGCTGCGCGCCTACCTCGGCGAAGGCGAGGCGCAGCCGGTCGCGTTGCGCGAGCAGCCGGGCAGCTTCGCGCGCAGCAGCGCCGATGGGCGCGATGGCGACACCTGGCACATCTCGCTGCGCTTCGGCCGCGACGTGCTGCGCAACGGGCTCGATCCGCTGCCGTTCATCCGCTACCTCGCCACGCTGGGCCGCATCAAGGCCATCGTCACGGTGCCCGATGCGCTGCCCGAATCCGACGAGATGGATCCGGAGTCGTGCTACCTCGGCTTCGAGATCGCCTTCCAGAGCGAGAAGGCGGCCAAGGCTGACATCGAGGCGGCGTTCGAGTTCGTGCTCGACGACTGCCAGCTGCGCATTTTGCCGCCCAACAGCCGCATCTCCGAATACATCGACCTGATCCGCCAGGGCCCCGAGCAGCCGTCGCGCCTGGGCGAGATGCTGGTGCGCTGCGGCACCATCACCCAGCGCGAGCTCGACGAGGCGCTGCAGACGCAGGCGCGCGGCGAGCCGGCGCAGCCGATCGGCGAGATCCTGCTCGAGCAGGGCAAGGTCGAGCCGGCGGTGCTGGAGGCCGCGCTGCACAAGCAGAAGCAGGTCAAGGACAACAAGGCGCTCGAGACGCAATCGGTGCGGGTCGATGCTCAGAAGCTCGATCACCTGATCAATCAGGTGGGTGAGCTGATCATCGCGGCGGCCTCGGCCAACCTGGCGGCGCGCCGCCTCGGCAATGCCGAGCTGCAGGAATGCAACGCCACGCTCAGCAGCCTGATCGAAGGCGTGCGCGACAGCGCACTGCAGCTGCGCATGGTGAAGATCGGCGCCACCTTCAGCCGCTTCCAGCGCGTGGTGCACGATGTGGCGCGCGAGCTCGGCAAGGACATCGGCCTCGCGATCAGCGGCGAAGACACCGAGCTCGACAAGACAGTGGTCGAGAAGATCGGCGACCCGCTGACGCACCTGGTGCGCAACGCGATGGACCACGGCATCGAATCGCCCGAGCTGCGCGCCTCGCGCGGCAAGCCGGCACGCGGCACCGTGAGCCTGCATGCCTACCACGACTCGGGCTCGATCGTCATCGAGGTCAGCGACGACGGCGGCGGCCTCAACCGCGAGCGCATCCTCGCCAAGGGCATCGAGCGTGGCCTGGTCGAGGCCGGCAAGCCGATGACCGACTCCGAAGTGTTCGCGCTGATCTTCGAGCCCGGCTTCTCCACTGCCGAACAGGTGACCAACCTGTCGGGCCGCGGCGTGGGCATGGACGTGGTCAAGCGCAACATCGCTGCGCTGCGCGGCAGCGTCGACATCGCGAGCCAGCCCGAGGTGGGCACCACGGTGATCGTGCGGCTGCCGCTCACGCTGGCCATCATCAACGGCTTCCAGGTGGCGGTCGGCCGCTCGGTGTTCGTGGTGCCGCTCGAGATGGTGGAGGAATGCGTGCAGTTCTCCTGCGAGGAGGGCCACGACTACACCAACCTGCGCGGCGAGGTGCTGCCGTTCATCCGGCTGCGCGAGCTGTTCAGGCTGCCGGGCCAGCCCGGCCCGCGCGAGAACATCGTCGTCGTGCGCCATGCGAGCCAGAAGTTCGGCATCGTCGTCGACAGCCTGCTCGGCGAGGCGCAGACGGTGATCAAGCCCTTGTCGAAGCTGTTCGGCCAGGTCGAGGGCATCAGCGGCTCCAGCATTCTCGGCAGCGGCGAGGTCGCGCTGATCCTCGACGTGCCCACATTGATCACCGAAGCGCATCGCCGCGTTCCGGCGGTTCCCCACGAGGCCGCTCCGGCCTCCCTCTGAGTCTTTCCAGAAAGTAGCAGTACCCCATGTTTTCCAACATCAAGATCGGCGCCCGCCTCGTCGGCGCCTTCCTGATCGTGGCGGCGGCCAGCGGTGTCGTCGGCATGGTCGGCATCAACAACGCCAGCAAGATCAACGACATGGCCGACCGCATGTACGACCGTGAGCTGAAGGGGCTCTCGTACATCAAGGAAGCCAACATCGACCTGATCTACATCGCCCGCGCCCGCAACAACGCGCTGCTGGCCACCACGGCCGACGACCGCGCGAAGGCGCTCGACGACATGAACAAGTCGATCGGCCTGCTGAAGGAGAACTTCGAGAAGGCCAAGCCGCTGTTCTTCAGCGAGCGCGCGAAGCAGCTGATCGCATCGTTCTCGCGCAACTGGGAGGACTACCAGCGCGACAACGCCGCGGTGGTGACCATGATCTCCAACCACAAGTTCGCCGAGCGCGATGCGGAGCTCACCAGCGCGCTGGCTGCGTTGCGCCAGCGCATCAACGTGCTCGACGACCAGATGACCGAGCTCTCGCAGATCAAGGAGCAGCGGGCGAAGGAGGCGTCAGACGAAACCACCCGGCTCTACGACGAGAGCCGCAACCTGATGCTCGGCACCATCGCCGGTGCGCTGGTGCTCGGCGCGCTGTTCGGCTTCTTCATCAGTCGCAGCGTCAGCCGGCCGCTGGGCAAGGCAGTGGAGGCGGCCAACCGCATCGCCGACGGGGACCTCACGGTGCAGGTCGAGTCGACCAGCCGCGACGAGACGGGCCAGCTGCTGCAGGCCATGCAGCACATGATCGCCCGCCTGTCCAAGGTGGTGGGCGAGGTCAACAGCGGAGCCGAGGCATTGGCCGGCGCGGCCGAAGAGGTGAGCGCCACCGCGCAGTCGCTGTCGCAGGCGGCGAGCGAGCAGGCGGCGGGCGTGGAAGAGACCAGCGCGTCGATCGAGCAGATGACGGCCTCGATCGCACAGAACACCGACAACGCGAAGGTCACCGACGGCATGGCCAGCAAGGCCGCCGGCGAGGCGGCCGAAGGCGGCGAGGCGGTGAAGGCGACGGTGGCGGCGATGAAGCAGATCGCGCAGAAGATCGGGATCATCGACGACATCGCCTACCAGACCAACCTGCTGGCACTCAATGCGGCGATCGAAGCGGCGCGCGCCGGCGAACACGGCAAGGGCTTCGCGGTGGTGGCGGCCGAGGTGCGCAAGCTGGCCGAGCGCAGCCAGGTGGCGGCGCAGGAGATCGGCGAAGTGGCCGGCAGCAGCGTGGAACTGGCCGAGAAGGCGGGCACCCTGCTCGACTCGATGGTGCCCAGCATCAAGAAGACCTCCGACCTGGTGCAGGAGATCACCGCGGCCTCCGAAGAGCAATCGTCCGGCGTGGGCCAGATCAATGCGGCGATGAGCCAGCTGAGCCAGACCACGCAGCAGAACGCGTCGAGCTCCGAGGAGCTGGCCGCCACGGCCGAAGAGATGAGCGGCCAGTCGGAGCAGCTGCAGCAGGCCATGGCCTTCTTCAAGTTGAACACCGGCGGCTCGCCCGCCAAGGCCGCCGACAGCGGCAATGCCCGCGCCCCCGCCCGCAAGCGCAGCCGGTTCACCGCGAAGCCGGCCAACGGCATGGTGCTGGCCGGCGGCGCGCTGGCCTTCGCCGGCGCCGACGTCCCCGACGAAGCCCAGTTCGCCAAGTTCTGAAGAAGGAGGCCCCGATGAATCCCATTGCAGCCAACCGTCCGCGTGCGCTGGCGGCGGCGCCCGTGGCCGCCGCACCGGCCGAGCCGGCGCAATACCTCACCTTCATGCTGGGCGGCGAGACCTTCGCGATCGGCATCCTGGCGATCAAGGAGATCATCAGCTACACCTCGCTGACGACAGTGCCGATGATGCCGCCCTGCGTGCGTGGCGTGATCAACCTGCGCGGTGCGGTGGTGCCGGTGATGGACCTGCAGTCGCGCTTCGGCAAGCCCTCGTCCGAGGTGACCAGGCGCACCTGCATCGTGATCGTCGAGGTGGAGTCGCAGGGCGAGCGGCAGGACATCGGCATCGTCGTCGATGCGGTGAACGAGGTGCTCGACATCCCCGCCGAAGACGTGGAGCCGCCGCCGAGCTTCGGCACGCGCATCCGCAGCGACTTCATCCGCGGCATGGGCAAGGTGCGCGGCCGCTTCGTGATCCTGCTGAACCTGGAACACGTGCTGTCGCTCGACGAGATCCAGTCGCTGCAAGGCCTGTCGGCGGAGGCGCTGGTCGACTGATCTGCCGGACCGGCAGGAAAAACCACATCAACCCGGAGGGCGCCGCTGGCGCAAGGAGTCGGTCATGAACAACATGAAAGTAGGGACCAAGCTCGCGCTGGCGTTCGGCCTCGTGCTGGCCTTGATGGCCGGCATCATCGCCACCACGCTGGGCGGCCTGGGCAGCGTGACGCAGGCCATGGCCCGCGTGACGGAGCAGGACTGGGTCAAGCTCGAGCTGGCCAACGCGGTGTCGTCGGGCGCACGCGACAACGCGCGCCGCAACATGGAGCTGTTCATCGCGGCCGATCCGGTGCAGCGCGCCCGCATCCACGAGCAGATCGAGGCCAACAAGGCACGCATCACCGAGGCGCTCGACAAGCTCGACAAGCTGGTGCATCGGGCCGAGGGCAGGGCCGCGATGGGCAAGATCCGGCAGGCGCGAGCGGTCTACGTGCAGTCGTTCACCGCCGCGGCCAAGGCGCTGGAAGAGGGCAGGCGCGACGAGGGCATGCGCATCATGAACGCGCAGACGCTGCCGGCGCTCGATGCCTTCATGGCGGCGGTGCAGGAGCTGTCGGCCTTCCAGAAGATGGTGGCCGACGAAGGGGTGGCCCAGGCGCACACCACGTCTTCGCAGGCTTCGCAGCTGACGCTGGGCCTGGGCATCATGGCTGCGCTGGCCGCGCTGGCGGCGGCCTTCTGGATCACGCGCAACCTGCTGCGCCAGCTGGGCGGCGAGCCTGTCTATGCCAGCGAGGTGCTGCACCACGTGGCCAACGGCAATCTCGACATCGAGGTGAAGACCCGCCCGGGCGACAGCACCAGCATGCTGCATGCGGTGAAGCAGATGGTGGGGCGCCTGCAGCAGGTGATCGACGGCCAGCGCAACGTGGTAGCGGCCGCCAACCGGGGCAACTTCGAAGTCCGCGTGGAGCTCGAGGGCCTGCAGGGCTTCCAGAAGGAGATGGGCCAGGGCCTGAACCAGCTGGTCACCACCACCGGCGCCAGCATCGCCGACGTGGTGCGCGTGACCGGCGCGCTGTCGCAGGGCGACCTGACGCAGACCATCGACAAGCCCTACGAGGGCGCCTTCGGCGAGATGAAGTCCTTCGTGAACGACACGGTGGCCAAGCTCTCGGCGGTGGTGGCCGAGATCAATGCCGGCGCCGTGACGCTGGCCAGTGCGAGCGAAGAGGTGAGCGCCACCGCGCAGTCGCTGTCGCAGGCCGCGAGCGAGCAGGCGGCGGGCGTGGAAGAAACGAGCGCATCGATCGAGCAGATGACCGCATCGATCGCGCAGAACGCCGACAACGCGAAGGTCACCGACGGCATGGCGACCAAGGCGGCCGGCGAGGCGGCCGAAGGCGGCGAGGCGGTGAAGGCGACGGTGGCGGCGATGAAGCAGATCGCGCAGAAGATCGGGATCATCGACGACATCGCGTACCAGACCAACCTGCTGGCGCTCAATGCCGCGATCGAGGCCGCGCGTGCTGGCGAGCACGGCAAGGGCTTCGCGGTGGTGGCGGCCGAAGTGCGCAAGCTGGCCGAGCGCAGCCAGGTGGCGGCGCAGGAGATCGGCACCGTGGCGTCGAGCAGCGTGGAGCTGGCCGAGAAGGCCGGCCAGCTGCTGACGCAGATGGTGCCCAACATCCGCAAGACCTCCGACCTGGTGCAGGAGATCACCGCCGCGTCGGAAGAGCAGTCGTCCGGCGTGGGCCAGATCAATGCGGCGATGAGCCAGCTGAGCCAGACCACGCAGCAGAACGCATCGAGCTCCGAGGAACTTGCCGCCACCGCCGAAGAGATGAGCAGCCAGGCCGAGCAGCTGCAGCACTCGATGGCCTTCTTCAAGCTCGCCAAGCCGGCGGCCGGCCGTGCGCCGGCCATCGAGGTGCCCGCCGCGTCAGCGGCCCAGCGCAGGCCTGCTGCGCCGCGCCCGCGCCGCAGCGCGGCAGCGCCGGCCGCGGCCGTTGCGGCCCACGCGCTGGCGTTCAACGGTGTCGACGAGGGCAGCTTCGCCCGCTACTGATCGCCCATTGCAGGACAGAGATCATGAAACTCAGCCACAAGCTCGTTCTTGCCTTCGTCGCCACGCTGCTCGGAACGATAGGCGCCGGCCTCTTCGGCATCGCGATGCTGAACCGCTCGATCGACACCTACGCCCGCGTGATCCAGGTCGACGATGCGAACGAACGCGCGGTGTCGGCGATGCTGGTCGACTTCAAGACCCAGGTGCAGGAATGGAAGAACACGCTGCTGCGCGGCAAGGACCCGAAGCAGCTCGACAAGTACTGGGAAGCCTTCCTGAAGCATGAGCGGCAGGTGGGCGAGACGGCCCGCAAGCTGCACGACGCGCTGCCCGAAGGCGAGGCGCGGACGCTGGTCGACCGGTTCGCTCAGGCCCACACCACGATGGGCGAGGGCTATCGCAAGGGCTTCGAGGCTTTCAAGGCCTCGGGCTTCGACGCGGCGGCCGGCGATGCGGCGGTCAAGGGCATGGACCGCGCGCCGGCCGAGCTGCTCGACCAGGTGAGCGACAAGATCGTCGCCGGCACCGCCGGCGCGGTGGCGCAGGCCGCCGAGCGCAGCCGCCAGGCCTCGATGTTCAGCCTGGTGCTGATGCTGTGCGCCACGGCCGCCGGCGTGGGCGTCGCGATCGTGGTGTCGCGCTCCGTCACGCGGCAGCTCGGTGGCGAGCCGGCCTATGCGGTCGAGGTGCTGGGCCGCGTCGCGCGCGGCGATCTGTCGGCCGAGGTCGGGCTGCGCAGCGGCGACGACCGCAGCATGCTGTTCGCGGTGAGCCAGACCGTGGCGCGGCTGCGCCAGGTGATCGAAGGCCAGCGCCGGGTCGTCGAAGCGGCCAACCGCGGCGACTTCGGTGCGCGCGTGGAGCTCGACGGCCTGCAGGGCTTCCAGAAGGAGATGGGCGAAGGCCTGAACCAGCTGATGGTCACCACCGGCGCCGGCGTGGCCGACGTGGTGCGCGTGACCGGCGCGCTGGCGCAAGGCGACCTGTCGCAGACCATCGTCAAGCCCTACGAGGGCGCCTTCGGCGAGATGAAGGAATACGTCAACGGCACGGTCGGCAAGCTGCAGCAGGTGATCGACGGCCAGCGCCGCGTGGTCGAGGCTGCCAACCGCGGCGACTTCGATGCCCGCATCGACCTGGCCGGCCTGCAGGGCTTCCAGCGCGAGATGGGCGATGGCCTGAACCGGCTGATGGCCACCACCGGCACCAGCATCGACGATGTGGTGCGCGTGACCGGTGCGCTGTCGCAGGGCGACCTGACGCAGACCATCGACAAGCCCTACGAGGGCGCCTTCGGCGAGATGAAGTCCTTCGTGAACGACACGGTGGCCAAGCTCTCGGCGGTGGTGGCCGAGATCAATGCCGGCGCCGTGACGCTGGCCAGTGCGAGCGAAGAGGTGAGCGCCACCGCGCAGTCGCTGTCGCAGGCCGCGAGCGAGCAGGCGGCGGGCGTGGAAGAAACGAGCGCATCGATCGAGCAGATGACCGCATCGATCGCGCAGAACGCCGACAACGCGAAGGTCACCGACGGCATGGCGACCAAGGCGGCCGGCGAGGCGGCCGAAGGCGGCGAGGCGGTGAAGGCGACGGTGGCGGCGATGAAGCAGATCGCGCAGAAGATCGGGATCATCGACGACATCGCGTACCAGACCAACCTGTTGGCACTCAATGCGGCGATCGAAGCGGCGCGCGCCGGCGAACACGGCAAGGGCTTCGCGGTGGTGGCCGCCGAGGTGCGCAAGCTGGCCGAGCGCAGCCAGGTGGCGGCGCAGGAGATCGGCGAAGTGGCGGGCAGCAGCGTGGAGCTGGCGGTGAAGGCGGGCACGCTGCTCGATTCGATGGTGCCCAGCATCCGCAAGACCTCCGACCTGGTGCAGGAGATCACTGCGGCGTCGGAAGAGCAGTCGTCCGGTGTGGGCCAGATCAACGCGGCCGTGAGCCAGCTGAGCCAGACCACGCAGCAGAACGCGTCGAGCTCCGAAGAGCTGGCCGCCACCGCCGAGGAGATGAGCAGCCAGGCCGAGCAGCTGCAGCAGGCCATGGCCTTCTTCAAGCTGGCGGCGCAGGCGCCGGCCCTTCGCATGCCTGCGGCCCCGGTGCCCGTGTACAAGGCCGCGGCGTACAAGGCGCCGGTCCGGCCGGCGCGCAAGCCGGTACCGGCCGCTGCTGCGCCATCGCTGGCGCTCGCGGGCGTCGACGAGGCCAGCTTCACCCGCTACTGAGGACGCTACGATGATGCACGGCACCACCATCACCGATCACGAATTCGGCCGGCTGCAGCGCTTCATCTTCGAGGCGGCCGGCATCACGCTGTCGCCGGCGAAGAAGGCGCTGGTCTGCGGCCGGCTCGGCAAGCGCCTGCGCGCCCATGGCTTCGAGAAATATGCCGACTACTGCGACCTGCTCGACGCCGGCAGCGCACCCATCGAGGTGCAGACGGCGGTCGACCTGCTGACCACCAACGAGACCTACTTCTTCCGCGAGCAGAAGCACTTCGACCTGCTGCGCCAGGTGGCCGCCGAGCGGGCCGACGCGGGCCAGACTTTCCGGGCCTGGAGCGCGGCCAGCTCCAGCGGTGAGGAGGCCTACAGCATGGCGATGGTGCTGGCCGACGTGATCGGGCCCACCGGCTGGGAAGTGATGGGCACCGACATCAGCAGCCGCATGGTGCAGCAGGCGCGCAGCGGGCACTATGTGCTCAGCCGCACGCGGCAGATTCCCGCGTCGTACCTGAAGCGCTTCTGCCTGCGCGGCTTCGGCGAGCAGGAGGGCACGCTGCTGGTCGACCGCAACCTGCGCGCGCAGGTGAACTTCATGCAGGCCAACCTCAATGCGGAGCTGCCGCGGCTGGGCCAGTTCGACGTGGTGTTCCTGCGCAACGTGATGATCTACTTCAACATCCCGACCAAGCGCCAGGTCGTCGCGCGCGTGCTCGGGCAGCTCAAGCCGGGTGGCCTTCTCTGCATCGGCCATTCCGAGAGCCTCAACGAGATCAGCACCGCGGTCGAGCAGGTGGCGCCGTCGATCTACCGCAAGCCGCTGCGCTGCTGACCATCTGCTCCGGGCCCGACATGCCGTACCGTCGTCGTCCCTCCGATGTGCTGCTGAAGCCCGGCGAGTATTTCGTCGGCGACGAGCACCACCGCATTCGCACGGTGCTGGGTTCCTGCGTGTCGGTGACGCTGTGGTGCCCGGCGCGGCGCATCGGCGCGATGTCGCACTACATGCTGGCCTGCCGTCCGCCCACCGGCCCGCAGGATGCGGAGCCCAGCGGCCGCTACGGCGAAGATGCTCTGGCGCTGATGCTGTCCGAGCTGGAACGCCGCGGCGTGCGCCGCTCGCAATGCGAGGCCAAGGTCTTCGGCGGCGGGCAGATGTTCTCGGGCGTCGCCACGTCGGGCCAGCTCGACGTGGGCCGCCGCAACGGCGAAGCCGCGCGCCTGCTGCTGCGCGCGCATGGCATCGCGCTGGTGTCGGAAAGCCTGTTCGGCCAGGGGCACCGGCAGATCCTCTTCGACGTGGCCACCGGCCACGTCTGGTGCCGGCAGGTCAGGCCGGTGCCGCAAACGGTGAATGGGAGCCTATGAACACGGGCATCAAGGTGATGGTGGTCGACGACTCGGCGGTGGTGCGGCAGGTGCTCACCGGCCTGCTCGACGCCGCGCCCGACATCGAGGTCACGCATGCGGTGGCCGATCCACTGCTGGCGATGCAGCGCATGAAACTGCAGCGGCCCGACGTGATCGTGCTCGACGTGGAGATGCCGCGCATGGACGGCCTCACCTTCCTGCGCAAGCTGATGGCCGAGGATCCGCTGCCGGTGGTGATCTGCTCCACGCTGACCGAGAAAGGCGCCAGGACCACGCTCGAGGCCATGGCCGCCGGCGCGGTGGCCACGGTGGCCAAGCCCAAGCTGGGCCTGAAGCAGTTCCTGCACGAGGCGGCCGACGAGCTGCTGGCCACGGTGCGCGCCGCGGCGCGCGCCAACGTGCGCAACCTCGCGCGCCGCGCGAGCGGGGCGAGGCCGCCGCAGCCCACCGTGAAATACACCGCCGACGTGATCCTCGCGCCTGGCGGCCCTGCCGCGATGGCGCAGACCACCGAACGCGTGGTGGCCATCGGCACCTCCACCGGCGGCACCCAGGCGCTGGAGGAAGTACTCACCGCGCTGCCGCCCGATGCCCCCGGCATGGTGATCGTGCAGCACATGCCCGAGAAGTTCACCGCCGCCTTCGCGCAGCGGCTCGACAGCCTGTGCGAGGTGCAGGTCAAGGAGGCCGAGCATGGCGACCGCCTGCTGCCCGGCCGCGCACTGATCGCGCCGGGCGGCCGGCACCTCGTGCTCCGCCGCAGCGGCGCGCAATACCACGTCGACGTGGTCGACGGCCCGCTGGTCAACCGCCACCGGCCTTCGGTCGACGTGCTGTTCCGCTCGGTGGCGCGCTGCGCCGGCGCCAATGCGCTGGGCATCATCATGACCGGCATGGGCGACGATGGCGCCGCCGGCCTGCTCGAGATGCGCCAGGCCGGCGCCCGCACGTTGGCGCAGGACGAGGCCAGCTGCGTGGTCTTCGGCATGCCCAAGGAGGCGGTGCGCCGCGGCGCGGTGGAGCGCACGGTGCCGCTGGGCGAGGTGGCGCGCGAGGTGATGCGGGCGCGCGAGCTGGCTTGAGCGTTGCAGATGTGGCGGTGCGGCCTCGGTCACGGCCCTGGTCCCCGGGATCGCCGTGCTCCTGGTGGTCCGTGTTCAATGTGCTTGCCGGCTCAGCCTCGTATTCAAGCGCCACCCCTCAGCCTGATCCGCGCACCGGGCATGTCGTTCCCGTCGTGTCGCATGGCCGGACCGTCTACCTCACTTCGGAGCAGGTCGATCGGGCGAGCCTTCTTCACTGGAGCAATGTCGTCCTGCTCGGCGGACTTGCCCTGGTGGCGATACAAGTGCATCGCAGAAGTCGGCGCCAGCCCTAGCCATCCGCGCCGGACCTGCGGGCGCGCCAGCGCATGCCAACGTGGACGACGAGCGGAAACGCAAGGGCGACAAAAAGCAATCCGGACATGTTGTCGGCGAGTTGCTGGTTCAGATTGCCCCACGCGTGGACTTCGGGTTCGGCCGGCAGGTAAGTGACGATGCCGGACGCCCCGACTTGCAGCGATTCACACGGCGGACCGAAGGAGGCTGACTTCACGCCGTTCTGCACCTGGCTTCCTGCGACAAACTCGAAATGCACGTAGTGCTTCTGCCCTTGCGTGCATTCAACCCTGGTGATCGTGGCGTTGGTGGTGATGCCGAACAGGGTCAGCCAGACAAGGGGGGCCACTTGTGTCGCGGCAAGCGCAACCGCTGAAAGAGTTGCTGTGACGATGACGTGCCATGTGGCCGCAGGCTTGCTTCGGCGAGACATGGAATACCAAAGGCCGAAGACGCCGGACAAGGCCAGCAGTGCTTGAAGCGTGCGCAGGGTGGTCATGGCTCGCAACCAGACTACATGCGACCGGGCGGCGAGGGAAGGGGCGAATCTCACGGATGCTCAGCCGTGCAGCCGCTCCCCCAGGTGATCGACGAAGGCCCGGACCCGGGCCGGCAGGTGCCGTCCGGTGGGCCACAGTGCCTTGAACTGTCCGCTGGCGCCCACCTGCCGGACGAGCACGCCTTGCAGGCGGCCCTCGGCCAGCGCCTCGCGCACCAGGAAGTCGGGCAGGCAGGCCAGGCCCAGGCCGCGCAGCGTGGCGCCGAGCACCGCCTCGATGTTGTCGCAGGCCAGCACGGTCTTCGGCATCTGCAGGCCGGCGGCGCGGGCCTGCAGCAACGGCCAGTCGAGCAGCCGGCCGGTACCGGGGTGCCGGAAGCGGATGGCCGCATGCCGGCCCAGGTCGCGCAGGTGGCGCGGCGTGCCGTGTTGCGCCAGGTAGCCGGGGGCGGCACACAGCAGCAGGCGGAAGGTGTTCAGCGGCCGTGCCACCAGGCGCGAGTCGGGCAGGTCGCCGCTGCGGATCGCGACGTCGATGCCCTTGCCGATCAGGTCGGGCGCGCGGTCGTTGAAGGTGATGTCGAGTTCCACCTCGGGATAGCGCGCGGTGAATTCCGGAATCAGCGGCAGCAGGAAGTGGTAGCCCACCACCGGTGCGCTCACGCGCAGCCGCCCGCGCGGCGCCTGCCGCGCCTGGGAGAGCTGGGCCTGCGCGTCCTGCAGCTCGTCGAGGATGCGCCGGCAGCGCTCGTGGAACAGCCGGCCTTCGGCGGTGAGCTGCATGCGCCGGGTGCTGCGCTGCAGGAGGCGCACGCCCATCTCCTGCTCCAGCCGCGCGACGCTCTTGCCCACGGCCGAGGCCGAGACCTCGAGATCGCCGCTGGCGGCGACGAAGCTGCCGAGTTCGGCCGTCTTCACGAAGGCCAGCAGGCCGCTGAGCTTGTCCATGTGTGCTCCTCCAGCATCCCGATTCCGGCGTTTCGTTCCGCAATGAACGGAAGGCGCGCGCCTTTTCGAGGGATGCGGTCCAGTTTAGCCTCGGCGCATGCGAGCTACTTCGTTGATCGGCGCTGCGGCGCTCCTGCTGCTGCCCCTGTTGCTGCAGGCCATGGGCAACCACTGGGTCCGCATTGCGGACACCTGCCTGCTGTATGTGATGCTGGCGCTGGGCCTGAACATCGTCGTCGGCTATGCCGGCCTGCTCGACCTGGGCTACGTGGCCTTCTACGCCGTGGGGGCCTACAGCTTCGCGCTGCTCAGCTCGCCGCACCTCAGCGAGCATTTCGCGGGCATCGCCGCGATGTTTCCCGCCGGGCTGCACGCGCCGTGGTGGCTCACGCTGCCGCTGGGCGCCGCGCTCGCCGCCGGCTGCGGGCTGCTGCTGGGTGCGCCCACGTTGAAGCTGCGCGGCGACTACCTCGCCATCGTGACGCTGGGCTTCGGCGAGATCGTGCGGCTGCTGATGATCAACCTCACCGAGCCGGTCAACATCACCGACGGCGCCAAGGGCCTGGGCCGCATCGATTCGATCCACCTGCTCGGCCTGGACCTGGGCCGGCCGCTGGCCGTCGGGCCCTGGGCGCTGAGCTCGGTCACGCAGTACTACTACCTGCTGCTGGCGTTCACGGTGCTCACCGTGGTCGTGTGCCGCCGGCTTGGGGATTCGCGCATCGGCCGCGCGTGGATGGCGATGCGCGACGACGAGCTGGCCGCGCAGGCGATGGGCATCCACGTGCGCAACATGAAGCTGCTGGCCTTCGGCATTGGCGCCAGCTTCGGTGGCGTGGCGGGCGCGATGTTCAGCACGCTGCAGGGCTTCGTGTCGCCCGAGTCGTTCAGCCTGCAGGAGTCGGTGATCATCGTCGCGATGGTGGTGTTCGGTGGCCTGGGCCACATTCCCGGCGTGATCCTCGGCGCGCTGGTGCTCACCGCGCTGCCCGAAGTGTTGCGCTACATCGTGGGGCCGCTGCAGACGATGACCGACGGCCGGCTGGATGCGGGCGTGCTGCGGCCGCTGCTGATCGCGCTGGCGATGATCGCGACGATGCTGCTGCGGCCGCGCGGGCTGTGGCCGCAGCCATTCACGGCGCCTTCACCTCGATCACCGTCTTGACCGAGTTGGCGAGGTAGCACTCGTCGTGTGCCTGGTGGTGCAGCGCATCGAGCTCGTCTGCGGTCGGCTGCCGGCCCGAGAACACGATGCGCGGGCGCAGCGTCACGTGGGTCACCGCTTCCTTGCCCGCCTCGTTGACCTGCATCCGCCCTTCGGCCGCATCGGTGTAGCTCTCGACCACGAAGCCCTGGCGCGCGGCCAGCCACAGGAAGGTGAGCATGTGGCAACTCGACAGGGCGGCCACGTAGGCTTCCTCCGGGTCGACGTTGGCCGGGTCGGAGTAGGGCAGCGGCACCGCATGCGGCGAACTCGAAGCCGGCACCACCACGCCGCCGTCGAACGACCAGCGGTGGGCGCGGCTGTAGCGCTTGTCGGTGAACACGGCGCCGTGGCGTTCCCAGTGGACTTCGGCGGTGTGGAGGCTCATGGCGTTTCCTTCGTGCAGGGTCAGGGGGAGGCGAGTGCGGCCAGCGCGAGCTGTTCGGTCTCGCGCAGGTGCTGGGTGAGCAGGCGCACCGCGAGCCGCGCATCGCGCGCCTCGACGGCATCGAGGATCTGGTGGTGCTCGTCGCGCCAGCCTTCGCGGCGCGAGCCGGGCGACAGCCGGCTCAGGTAGAAGCGCTCGACCGAGCCGCGCAGGCTGGCGATCAGCCCCAGGGTGCGGCTGCGGCCCGACGGGGCATACAGCACCTCGTGAAAGGCCCGGTCGGCCTGCGCCCACGCGGGCACCTCGTCTTCCGCGTCCAGTTCGTGCTGGATGGCCCGCAGCTGGCGCAGCGAGCGCGGCGTGTGCAGCGGCACCGCATGCTTCAGTGCATCGCCTTCGAGCAGCACGCGCAGGTCGAACACCTCGCGCATCTCGGCCTCGGTGAACCCGGCCACGAAGGCGCCGCGGTGCGGCTCGATCACGACCAGCCCCTCGGCCTGCAGCTGGCTCAGCGCCTCGCGCACCGGGATGCGGCTGACGCCGAATTCGCTCGCCAGCTCTTCCTGGCGCAGCGCGGCGCCGGGCGGCCAGCGGCCGGCGTGAAGGGCGGTGCGGAGTGCGGCGGCGATGCTGTGGGCGGTGGTCGCATGGGAAGCCATGGCGATGGATTGTATCCAAGTATCCAAAAAAACCGGAGGTGCGTGATTCCCGTGATGGAGTTATAGTGAATCATGAATTCACTAATGGATGCACTATGCAGTCTCCTGATCAAACGCAGGCTGGCCCGGCAAGGCCGGCGGTGTTCGCGGCGGACGAATTCACGCCGTTCGATGCGGTGGAGCAGGCACGCCGGGTGCGCAGCGGCGAGGTGTCTGCCCTCGAGCTGCTGGACGCTGCGTTGCGCCGCATCGAGGCGGTCAATCCGCAGCTGAATGCGCTCGCGTCGCTGGATGCCGGACGCGCCCGCGAGGCCCTGCGCCTGCGCAAACCCGATGGCGTGCTGGCCGGCGTGCCCACGCTGGTGAAGGACCTGCTGCCGTACCCCGGGCTGCCCACCTCGTTCGGCTCCCGCGCGATGGGAGCGCAGATCGCGGACACGGGCAGCGACTACACCGCGGCGCTGGATGCAGCCGGGCTGGTGGTGCTGGGCAAGAGCGCCACCTCCGAGCTCGGCATGCTGGGCACCACCGAGACGCTGGCGCTCGGGCCGACCCGCAATCCGTGGGACCTCACGCGGTCGACCGGCGGATCGTCCGGTGGCGCGGTGGCGGCGGTGGCCAGCGGCATGGTGCCGGTGGCGCATGCGTCGGATGGCGGCGGCTCGATCCGAGGGCCGGCCGCGTTCAACGGGCTGTTCGGCTTCAAGCCCAGCAGGGGCGCCACGCGCTCAGTGGGCATGGGCGGCGAGACGCCGCTGGCCTTCATGGTCAGCGACCATTGCGTGTCGCGCACGGTGCGCGACAGCGCGGCGTGGCTCGATGCCACCGCGGCCGACACCTCCCTGCCTTCGTTCCTGCAGCGGCGGCCCACCGACACGTCGCCCGCGCCGCTGCGCATCGGCGTCTACACGCAGACCGCCTTCGGCCGCGAGCCCGACGCCGACGTGAAGCAGGCGCTGGCGCAGGCGGTGCGGCTGTGCGAATCGGCCGGCCATCATGTGTTCGACACCGAAGGGCCTCGCTTCGATGCCGAGGCGTCAAGCACGGCCTTCTTCCTGCTGGCGGGCGTCACGGTGGGCGGGCTGTTCCAGTATCTGCAGGGCCTGATGGGGCCGCATTTCAGCGCCGAGGCCTTCGAGCCGTTCACGCAGGAGCTCGCACGGCGCGCCGGCGCTGCCGACCAGGGCGCATTGGCGCGGGCCTTCGAGCAGGTGCGCGCCAGTGTGGCTTCGGCCTCTGCGGCCTTCGCGTCGGCCGACGTGCTGCTGTGCCCCACCACGCCGTTCACTGCGCCGCCGCTAGGCCGCATCACGCCCGCCTCGCCGTTCGACGAGATCGTGGGCTTCACCAACGCGGTGGCCGGCTATACCGCGATCGCGTCGATGGCGGGCTGGTGCGCGATGTCGATGCCGCTGTATCGCTCGGGCACCAGCGGCCTGCCGATCGGGCTGCACTTCGCGGCGCCGCAGGGCGCCGATGCACGCTTGTTCGCCCTGGCCTATCAGCTCGAGGCGATGTGCCCATGGCTGTGAGGAGCGCGGCATGGCCCAGCGCCTGAAGGAAGAGGTGCTGCAGCGCATCGCCGCGGCTGCGACGGAAGCGTTTGCGACGCTGGGCTTCGAGCAGGCGCGGCTGTCCGACATCGCGCAGGCGGCCGGCATCTCCACCGGCAATCTCTACCGCTACTACGGCAGCAAGGAGGCGCTGTTCCTCGACGTGGTGCCGCGCGCCAAGGCGGCGCGCTTCGTGCGGCTGCTGCGGGCGCGGGTGCGGGCGATTCCCGAGGCGCCGCGATGGCGCACGCAGACGCCGGCGCAGAGCGCCGAGGCCGCGGCGCTGCTGCGCTTCATCATCGAGGAGCGGCAGGTCGTGCTGATCCTGCTGGCCGGCAGCGCCAAGTCGCCGCTCGCCCATGTGCGCGAACTGGTGACGCGGTATTTCGAGGACATGGCCCATGGCTTCGCGTTGCGCGCGCGCGGGGCCGGGCGCGAGGTGCCGCGCTTCGTGCTGCGGCAGGTGTTCGTGGCCACGCTCGACATGATCGTCGCGATCCTGCGCGGCGCGGCCGGCGCCGCCGAGATCGAGCGCGCCTTCGAGGCGTTCTGGCGCTATCAGCTCACCGGGCTGCAAGCCTTGCTCGAGCCCTGATCGGACGCGTGTGCCAGCAGCAGCCCGCGCAGCCCCTGGCTCAGGATCGCCAGGATCTGCAGCAGGTCGCGGCTGGCGCGGCCGCTGCGGCGCGCCCGCAGCAGGGCCTGGTCGGCCGCGGCGCTCAGTGCCTCCACGTCGCGCAGCAGTGACGACGCCGCCCCCGACATCAGCACCGCCAGCCGGGCGGCTTCCGAGCGAAGCAGCAACTCATGTAAGGACGACCGCAATCCCGACGGGATCGTGCTTTCGCACCGCATGTGGCGGCCCAGCTGCGAGATCACGTCGTCGAGTGCGAGCAGCCGCTGGCCGAGGCTGACACTGGCGCGCGGCGGCGGCGAAGGCGGGGCAATGTGGGCGAGAGGCGAGTCCATGGCAGTGGCCTTTGGAGGAGCGACGCTGCAGACATGGCAAGGCCCGTTCCGGGAAATGTGCAAATCGCCCCCCGATTCCGGGGGGAGGGGGAGGCCCCGCTGGGCACAACGATTGCCCGGCTAGCTCGATTCGATCTCCACAGCCCCGATGTCACGCGTGAACGGTGTGAAGACAGTCCGGCAGTACTGCGCCAGCCTCAAGACCTGGCTCGCCACGTCGCGCGTGGTGCCGCATGCGCATGCCGACACCGTGCAGTTCGTCGACATCGATCTCGACGCGATGGCCTCTCCACTGCGCGACGGTGCTGCCTTCGAGCCGCTCGGCGATCCGTGGCGCACCCAGCCGGCCGTGCGCCGCAAGCCGTCAAGCTGACGGCGCGAGCCGGCTTTTGAAGAAGGCCAGGATCTCGTCGCGCGCGGCCAGTGTGGGATGCCCGGCCTGGTCCACGAGGTGCGCGGTGACCACGCTGTGGGGGCTCGCCACCACCTGCTCGAAGAACGGCGGCGTGTCGGTGTTGGCCGCGTCGTCCGGCAGCACGCGGGCCACGAAACGGTCGCCCAGCGCCTGGGCATAGGCGGCGAAGCGCTGTGCGGTGCAGAAGCGGTCGCCATCGAAGCGGTAGGCCAGCACGTTGAGGTTCTCGCGCTGCAGCCGGTCGCGCACCGCGGCCAGCTCCTCGGGCGCGATGTGCAGGCCCGCCGGGTCGTTCAGCGGCAGCGTGGGCTGCGACAGCACCGGCGCCAGCATCGCGGGCTCCAGCATCATCGAGAGCGCGAAGTTGCCGGTGAAGCACATGCCGATCGCGCCCACGCCGGGTCCGCCGCATTCGCTGTGCGCGAGCCGGGCCAGCGCGCGCAGCCACTGCGTGACCGGACTCGATTCGTTGGCGGCAAACGCCCGGAACTCGGCGCTGACGCAGGTGCGCTTGAACACTGCCACGCCTTCTTCGGCCTGCGGCACCGCACCGTCGCGGCCGAACAGCGATGGCATGTACACCGTGAAGCCGGCCTCGCGCACCCAGCGCGCGAAGCGGGCCACGTGCGGGCTGATGCCGGGCATCTCGGTCATCACGATCACGGCCGGGCCGCGGCCGCTCACATGCACCCGCTTCGTGATGCCGTCGAGCGTGATCTGGCGCGGCTCGAAGTCGTCGAGCGTGTCGTCCTGGTCGAGCGGGCGTGTCGTCATTTCTTCACTCCTTGTTCGTGGTCGTTGAATGGCGGCCAGTCTAGGCAGGCGGTGCCTTGCTGCGCAGTGTCGGAAGAGACTGCTTTCGGGCTGGACTGGACAGATAAGATCCCGCCGATGAAAACCATCTGGATCCTCGCGCTCGACGGGTTGATGGACTCGAGCCTCGCCATCACGATCGACCTGCTGCGCATCGCGCAGGCCATGGCGGCGGATGGCGCTTCACGGGTGCGGTTCGAGTACCGCGTGATCAGCCGGCGCATGCAGGTGCAGACCGGCGGCGGGATGAAGCTCGCGGCTGACGACACCTTCCGCAAGGCCGCGGCCGCCGGCGACCTGCCGCAGTGGGCGATCGTGCCGGCGATGGGCGAATACGGCGACAGGCTTGCCTCGCATCTCGAGCGGCCCGATGCGGTGCAGGCGCGCGAGCTGCTGCAGCGGCTGCATGCGCGCAAGGTGCGCATCGGTGCCGCCTGCGCCTCGGTGTTCCTGCTGGCCGAGGCCGGGCTGCTCGCCGGCCGCTCGGCCACCACCACTTGGTGGCTGGCCGGCAGCTTCCGCGAGCGCTACCCGGAGGTGACGCTCGACGAGCGCCGCATGCTGGTCCGCGACGGCCACCTGCTCACCGCCGGCGCCGCCTTCGCGCAGCTCGACCTGATGCTCGCGGTGGTGGGCGACCTCGCCGGTGTTCGCGTAGCCGAGGCCTGTGCCCGCTACCTGCTGATCGACCGCCGGCCTTCGCAGGCCCGCTACATGATGGCCACGCATGCGCTGCACCACGATCCGCTGGTGGCGTCGGCCGAGCGCTGGATCGACGATCACCTGACCGAACCGGTCAGCGTGAATGCCCTCGCGAAGCAACTGGCGCTCGGCGAGAAGACGCTGTCGCGGCGCGTGCAGGCGGCCACCGGGCTGTCGCCCATCAAGCTGATCCAGCGCCGTCGCCTGCTGATGGCCACGCACCTGATCGAGACCACGAAGCTGCCGATCGACGAGGTGGCGGCGCGGGTGGGCTACCGCGACAGCACCACCTTGCGCCGGCTGATCCGGCGCGAGCTGGAGGTGAGCCCGTCGGGCCTGCGCTGACGCGTTGTGTCCGTCGCGCGCTGGCCTTCAAGTTGCTTTGACACCGGTACAGAAACTTTCGTTGGAGGGTGTCATGAAGCCAGCTCAACCGCTCGTCGGCCCCGCGCTGCCGTCTGTTCCGCCAGCCGCCGGCACCGAGGGCGTGGTGCCGCGCCATCCCGTCGCCGTGGAGTTCGCGCGCGGCGTGGAAGTGACGGAAGTGGTCGACTCGATGCCCGGCGAACTGCTCGAGCTGTTTGCCAAGCTCACCCCCGAACGGGGGCGCTGAGCTGCCAACAAGATCACCCGGCCTCCCTCCAAAGAGGGTGTTTCAACTGGATACATATCGGTAATCTTTACTCCGTCTTCAACCAAGGACGGAGGGACCGATGAAGGTGAAAAGCGGGTTGTGCGCCGTGATGGCGTGCTTGTCTATGCAAGTGGCCGGGGCGGCCGACAGACCTTCGCAGCTGCCGCTGCTGGTGGTGGGTGCCTCGTACTCCGAGGGCAAGACGCCCTTCAACAACGGAGTGGCGCCGCTGGGCGGCATCTCCGTCAACTTCGGCAGCTACCTCAGCCTCGGGCAGGCGCTCACGCGCAGTGAACTGCTCTCTGGCGAGGTGATCAACGAGGCGCAGGCGGGGGCGGGCACCTTCGCCCGGCCGTATTGCGCACCGGGTGCCCCGACCTGCGGTCCGGCGAGCTGGGACAGCTACCAGACGCAGTTCCAGAAGGCGCTCGCGCGGGTGGCGCTGCCGCCGACCTTCACGCAGTACAACGCGAAGTACGTGGTCATCACCACGTCGAACGACTGCCTGCATGCCGATGCCTTCGGCATTCCGCAGACGCAGTCGCAGCCCTGCACGCCGGCGCAGATGAACCAGACGGTCGACCGCCTCGTCGCGCTGGGCAATTCCGCGCTCGCGGCGGGCATCACGCCGATCTACGACATCTACCCGCGCTACGAGCGGCTCGACCTGATCCACTTCCGCGACACCTTCGGTCTGGCCTGGGTGATCAGCGAGCACGACTACAAGCTGCTGCGCGAGCTCTCGCGCAGCCGCCTGAAGGCGGAGCTGCCGCAGGCCCTAGTGCTCGACATCTGGAAGGACTTCGAGCACCTGAGCGACGGCCTTCATCCCACGCCGGAGACCACGCGCCGCGCCGCGCGGATCATCGCGCTGGAGCTGCTGCGCCGGGATGCGATGCAACACTGAGTAAGCGCTTTAGGGGATGTCCCTTTGAGGGCATTCCCCGGCTTTGTCGTCGCGCGGACACTTCGCGCGACGAAGCCTGATGCAGAGTCCGGTTCGCCGAACGGGGGCAGGGAGACGAGAACGGCGCCCCCTCAGTCACCTGGAGTTGACGATGGAGAACCGGTATGGCCCGGCGCAGTCGCGCCGCGGCTTCCTGCGGCATGCGGCCGCCTGTGGCATTGGATTGGGCGCATGGCCGCTGGCACAGGCCCAGGGCGATGCGCTGCTGCTCGCTCAATCGATCGCGTTGAGCGGCCCGCTGGCCGACCTGGGCCAGGCGATGCACGAGGGCGCGCGGGCCTGCTTCGCCGCGGTGAATGCACAGGGCGGCATCAACGGCCGCCGCATCGAGCTGATGACGCGCGACGATGGCTACGACGTGAAGCGCGCCGTCGAGAACCTCAAGGCCTTCATCGCCGACCCCAAGGTCTTCGCGCTGTTCAACTGCATGGGCACGCCGATGATCGAGGCGCTGCTGCCGCTGATCAAGGGCTCGGAGCTGCCGTGCTTCGCGCCCTTCACCGGTGCCACCTCGGCCCGGCCGGCTGACATGCGCAACGTGTTCAACATCCGCGCCAGCTACCCCGAAGAGGCCGAGCGCCTGATCGAGCACCTGGCGACCATCGGCATCCGCAGGATCGCGCTGGCCTGCCAGAACAACTCGTTCGGCAAGGAGGTGGCCCAGGCCGCCGAGGCCGCGCTGCAGCGGCGCCAGCTGCAGGCGGTGGCGATGGTGACGGTGGAAAACAGTGGCGCCGATGCCGACGGTGCCGCCACCAAGGTGGTGTCGGCCGCCCCGGAGGCGGTGGTGCTGGGGCTGGCGGGCAAGCCGGCCGCGGGCTTCGTGCGCGCGATCCGGGCGCAGCGCAAGGGCCTGTCGCTGTATGCGCTGTCGGTGATGGGCTCGGCCGCGACGCTCAATGCGCTGGGCGACGATGCGGTGGGCATCGCGGTGTCGCAGGTGGTGCCGCTGCCCAGCAACGGCGCCACGCCGGTGGTGCGCGATTTCCTGCAGGCCTGGCGCACGGCCGGCGTGAGCCTGGAGCCTTCGCACCTGGCGCTCGAGGGCTACATCAATGCCCGCGTGTTCGTCGAAGCCTTGCGTCATGCGGGCACACAGCTGACGCGGGCCCATTTCATCGACGCGGCCTGGGGACTGAAGCGTCTCGACCTGGGTGGCTACGAGCTCGGCTTCGATCGCCCCGGGCGCAGCGCCTCGCGCTTCGTGGAGCTCACCATGGTGGGCAAGGGCGGCCGCTTCATCCGGTGAAGCCGTCAGTCGGAAAGAAAAAAGCCCGTCGGCCTGATCGGCGACGGGCTTCTTCACCGGACGGGGCACGTTCGGCCCCGACGGGATCTGCTGACAACGGTGACGGGTTCCAGTGACATCCGCCCAGTGTTGCGGCCGGTTCCTGTCAGCAATGAAGAGATTGTGCAGGCTTTGCGTGACCGCGGCATGACAAGAAGCGACCGATTTGCCGGTCTTTTCTGATCCGGGTCAAGCCGTGTGATCGCGCACCAGCGCGGCCATGGCCGCGGCAGCCGGCGTGGCTTCGGCATCGAGGCCGGCGGCCACGCCTTCACGGTCGGAGGCCGACCGGTTCTGGCTCACCTTCCACTTGCCGACCAGCCGCGTGAGCGGAATCTCGATGCCGACGATGGCCTTGAGCATCTGCTCGATGTAGTCGGCGGGCGCGTCGTCCAGGGTCCACGGATCGGCGCGATGCGCCTCGTGGGCCGCGGTGAGCTGCGGCAGGAAGTTGCGCAGCCACTGCGGGTCATCGTGGATCAGCAGCGGGCCCTGCGCCTGCACCACCGCGTAGTTCCACGTGGGCACTGCCTTGCCGTGCTCGCGCTTGGAGGGATACCAAGAGGGCGAGACATAGGCCTCGGGCCCCTGGAACACGGCCAGCACCTGCGAACCGGCCGGCGTGTCACGCCACACGGGGTTGGCGCGGGCCACGTGGCCGCGCAGCGTGCCGTGCGTGCCGGCCGCGGCGTCGTAGAGCAGCGGCACCGGGTTGGCAGCGAGGCTGCCATCGGCCGAGGTGGTGACCAGCAGCGCGAGCGGGTGTTCGCGCATCAGCGCCTGCAGCGCCGCGGGGTCGGCCTGTTCGAAATGCCGGGGCTCGTACACGGGCTTATTCCGAGCGCTCGATCAACTCTATCTTGTAGCCATCGGGATCGGTGATGAACGCGATCACCGTGCTGCCGCCCTTCACCGGCCCCGGCTCGCGGGTGATCGCGCCGCCCAGCGCGGACGCTTTCTCGCGCACCGCGGCACAGGTGGCCGCGACGTCGGGCACGCCGATCGCGATGTGGCCGTAGGCGGTGCCGAGCGCGTAGCGGCCCACGCCGTAGTTGTAGGTCAGCTCGATCTCGGCGTGCTCGGGGTTGCTGCCGTAGCCGAGGAAGGCGAGGTCGTACTGCTGCTCGGGCCGCTGCGTGGTGCGCAGCAGCTTCATGCCCAGCACTTGCGTGTAGAAATCGATCGAACGCTGCAGGTCGCCGACGCGCAGCATGGTGTGGAGCAGTCTCATCGCGGGCAGGTCATCGCGCGTCGAGCACGATGCAGGTGGTGGTGGCGTGTGCGTAGAGTGTGCCATCGGGGCCGACGAGGCGCCCGTGCGAGGTGCCGATCTTGCCGCCGCTGTAGATCACCTCGCCTACGGCGCGCACCAGCGGCACGCGGTCGGTCAGTGCCTTTACATAGTTCACCTTCAGCTCCACGGTGGTGTAGCCCTTGCCCACCGGCAGCAGCGTGTGGATGGCGCAGGCCAGCGCCGAATCGAGCAGCGTGGCGATCCAGCCGCCATGCACCGTGGCCATCGGGTTGTAGTGCTCGAACTTGGGCTGGCCCTGGAACTGCACCCGGCCCGGCTCGGCCTCGACGAGCAGGAAGTTCATCGTCTGGCTGATCGGCGGCTGCGGGATCTCGCCGCGCAGCATGGCCTCGAAGATCTGCATGCCGGTGCGGCCGGCAAACTGCTCGGGGCGGCCGATGCCCACGCCATGGCGCAGCGCCCGCACCTCGGCCTCGCGCTGCTGCCAGGCGGCCAGGGTCTGCTCGGCGGAACTGGTTGCAGGAGAAGGCTGGACGACGGCGTTCATGGCGGCTCCATCAAAGGTTGTATCTGCAACCATTGTAGATACAATCAAAACCATGGGTCAGCCCGCCCCAGAAACCCCAGCCGCCGCTCAGCCTCGCGGCTGCACCAACCTCAAGCTGCGCCAGCTCAGCCGGGCCGTCACGCGCCATTACGACGCCTACATCGCGCCGCTGGGATTGAAGAACACGCAGTATTCGCTGCTGTCGCACGTGGTGCTGCTGGGGCCGGTGAAGCCCTCGACGCTGGCGGCGAAGATGCGGCTCGACGCCTCCACGCTCACTCGCAACCTGCAGCCGCTGATCGCGCAGGGCTGGATCGTGCAGGGTCCGGGCGACGACGCGCGCAGCCGGCTGGTCGAAGCCACCGACGAAGGCCGCGCCAAGCGGGCCGAAGGCCAGCGTGCGTGGAAGCAGGCGCAGCTCGCGCTGAACGCGCGCCTGGGCAACGAGCGGGTGGTGGCGCTGCACGCGCTGATCGACGACTGCATGGCCCAGCTCGATGTCGAAGATGACGAAGAAGCAGGCTGAGGAGGGGCTTCCTACAATCGCCGGTCCTTCGGTTCATTCACTGGCAGTACGTGGAAGCCTTTCTCGTCTCGACCGGCATCGTCGCCCTGGCTGAAATGGGCGACAAGACGCAGCTGCTGTCGCTGCTGCTCGCCGCCCGGTTCCGCCGGCCGCTGCCCATCATCGCCGGCATCCTCGTCGCCACGCTGGTCAACCATGCCGTCGCCGGCGCGCTGGGCGCGTGGATCATGCACGCCGTCGGCCCCACGGTGATGCGCTGGATCCTCGGCCTGTCGTTCATCGCGATGGCGGTGTGGATGCTGATCCCCGACAAGCTCGACGACGATGGCGACTCGAACCCGCCGCCCTATGGCGTGTTCATCACCACCGTGGTCGCCTTCTTCCTCGCCGAGATGGGCGACAAGACGCAGGTGGCCACCGTGGCGCTCGCCGCGCGCTACAGCAGCCTGGCCGGCGTGGTGGCTGGTACCACGCTGGGCATGATGCTGGCCAACGTGCCGGCGGTGCTGCTGGGCGACACGGTCACGAAGAAGGTGCCGATGCGGCTGGTGCATGCCATTGCGGCAGGCATCTTCCTCGTGCTCGGCATCGTGGCGCTGGTGGCAGGTTAGGGCGCCGGCGGCAGCTTGCGCTCGATCTCGAGCAGCGCGTTGCCGATCAGTTGCAGCACCCAGCTGGTGGACGGATCGCCGTCGCTGGTGGTGTTGGTGAGCACGAAGCTGGCGCTGCGGCCGGCAGTGTCGATCACCACCTCGCTGTTGAAGCCGCCCACCTGCCCGGTGTGCCCCAGCACATGGCGGCCTTCGATGTCGAGCGCCACCCAGCCGAGCGCATAGTCGTTGGCCTGCAGCGCCTTCAGGCGTTGCACGTAGCCGGCCGGTAGCGGCGTCGGCTGGCCTTGCAGCGCGAGCAGGTGCCAGCGCACCCAGGTGGCATAGCCCTGCGGCGTGATCGTGAGGTCGAAGCCGGCGGGGCGCAGCACTTCGACCCAGGGCGCTTCATCGGCGCTGAGCAGCGGCTGGGCCGCGAGCTGGCCCTTGGCGCCCACGTGCCCCACCGGGCCGCCGGCCACCTGCTGGTTCGCAGGCGTCCAGTGCACCGTCACGCCCAGCGGCTGCGCGAGCTCCTGCTCGAAGAGCTGCGCATAGCTCAGCCCGCTGCGGGCCTCGAGCATCATCGCCGCGAGCATGAATCCGGCATTCGAATACGAGTAGTCGCGGCCCGGCACGATGCCGGCAGGTGAAGGCTGCGAGAGTACCCACGCGGCGACGAAACGTTCGCGGCCGGCCAGCGTGTCGGGCAGCGCATCGGCATGGGCCAGGACGTATTGCTTCAGCGCATTGAAGTCTTCGTCGCCCGTGAGCGCGACCACGCCGCCGCGGTGCGCGAGCAGCTGATCCAGCGTGATGCTGCGATAGGCCTCTCGCATGCCCGGCGCGAGATCGGGCAGGGCCTCGGCCAGCGTGGTGGTCCAGGCGATGGTGCCGCGCTCGACGAGGCGGGCCGCGATCTCCGCGGTCATCGCCTTGGTGGTGGAGCCGATCAGGAACCAGTCGTCGCGCTGCAGGCGCGCGCTGCCGCCGGCCTGGCGCAGGCCGGCCACGCCTTCCTGCGTCTGCGTGGCGGTGAGGTGCTCGAACACCGCGCCGACGAGGCCGTCGCGCACGGCTTGGTCGGCGGTCTGCTGCACGCTGTACGCCTGCGGCGGGGCGGGGTCGTCGCCGCCGCCGCAGGCGCTGAGCAGGGCGGCGATCGAGGCCGCGATCAGCAGCCGGCGAGGAAGGCGAGAGAGCAAAGACATGAATGAATCCCGAAGTGATGACGGGAATTCATTCTTCCGAGCGAAGCTCAGGCAAAGCCAAAGATCGCGTCAGCGCTCGGCAGGCATCGTGAGCACGAAGGCGACGCCGCGGCCGCCCAGGCCATCGTCGATGCGCACGCGGCCTCCGAGGCGCGAGGCGGCCTGCCGCACGATGGACAGGCCCAGGCCCGAGCCGGTGACGTCGTCGTGCGTGTCGCCGCGCCAGAATCGCTCGAAGGCGCGCTCGCGCTGTGCCGGCGGAATGCCGGGGCCGTCGTCGGCCACCGTGAGCGTGAGCTGCCCTGCGGCCTCGTGCAGGCTGACCGCGATGCGGCCATCGGCCGGCACATAGCGCAGCGCGTTGTCGATCAGGTTCAGCAGCACCGATTCGAAGGCCACGCGGTCGAGCCGGCAGGGCAGGTGCTCGGGCGCCTCGAGCGAAAGGTCGAGCCCGAGCGCCATCGCCTGCGGCGCCGCCTGGGCCAGCGCCTGTTGCACGAGCTGCGCGGCATCCACTGCCTGCCGTTCGCGCGGATGGGTGTCGTCGAGCGCGGCCAGGTCGAGCAGCTGGCGGCTCAGGTGCGAGGCGCGCTCCAGCGCATGGTCGAGCGCCGAGCCGGCCTGCTGGCGCTCGTCGGCATCGGGCGTGTGCGCCAGCACATGCGCCTGTGCGGCGATGGCGGCCATCGGCGTGCGCAGCTCATGCGCCGCATCCTGCACGAAGGCGCGTTCGCGCTGCACGTGCTGGCGCAGCTGCGCGAGCAGGCTGTCGAAGGCCGCGACCAGCGGTTTCAGTTCCTCGTGCCGGGGTGCGAGGCCCAGCGGCGACAGGTCGTGTGCATCGCGCGCGGCCACGCGGCCGGCCAGCTCGCTCAGCGGCCGCATGCCGCGCCGCACCGCGATCCACAGCGGCAGCAGTACCAGCGGAAACGCGAGCAGCAGCGAGACGATCAACCCGCTGCCGATCAGGCGGATGACCTTGGCATCGGTGAGCCGCGGCTCGGCCACGTAGAGCCGCCAGGGCCCCGAGACGGCCTGCACCGCCCAATAGGGCTGGCCTCCGATCTCGAGGATGGCGACCTGCCCGGGCTCGACCGCGAGCTTCGTGTCGGCCAGGCCCTGCGGTGCATGCACCAGGCTGCCATCGAGCCGGCGCAGCTGGAACAGCACGTCGCCCGGCAGCACGGCGGCATCGCGCCGCAGCGTGTTCAGCTGCTCGGCACTGGCCGAGACCACGAGCGCGGCGTCGTGCGGGTCGCTCACATGCGAAAGCGTCTTCAGCATTGCCTCGGCCACCGACTTGATGCCGGGGTTCTCGGCCATCGCCTGCCTGAACTGCAGGTAGTCGATGCCGACCAGCACCGCGCCCACCAGCATGAAGGCCAGCACCAGCGCGCCGACCACGCGGCGCACGAGCGTGGTCCGCCACAGCGGCTGCAGCCAGCGCTTCATTCGCGCACCAGCATGTAGCCGACACCGCGCACGGTGCGGATGCGCTGCGCGCCGATCTTCTTGCGCAGGTTGCTCACGTGCATCTCGATCGCGGCGTAGTCCACCGGGTCGCCCAGCGGCTCCAGCCGTTGCGAGAGCTGGCTCTTGGCGACCACCACGCCGGGCTCGCGCGCCAGCTCCACCAGCAGCTGGAATTCGCGTGCCGACAGGTCGACCGGCTGGCCGTCGATGCGCGCCACATGGGCGCGCGGCTCGACCACCAGGTCGCCCAGCGCCCATAGCTCGCTGGCCTGTTGCGCGGTGCGCCGCAGCACCGCTCGGATGCGCGAGATCAGCTCCGGCGTGGCAAACGGCTTCACGACGAAATCGTCGGCGCCGCCATCCAACCCCGCGAGCCGGTCTTCGAGCGCGGTGCGCGCGGTGATCACGATGACGGGCACGCTGCTGCCGCCGCGCCGCCAGCGCGCCAGCAGCTCGAAGCCGCTGCCGCCGGGCAGCGAGAGGTCGAGCAGCACGCAGTCGACCAGCGCACCGTCGAGCCGCGGCGGTGCGTCGTCGGCGCGGCGCAGCCACTCGCTGGTGAAGCCCTGCAGCTTCAGCGCACCCTGCAGGCCGCGGCCCAGGTCGAGGTCGTCTTCGATCAGCAGGATGTGCATCGGCCGATTGTCGCGACGCAAGCTATGGCTTTGCCAAAGGCGCCGTCAGGCGGGGCGCGGGCTCATGCCTTGGCCTGGCGGTCGAGCCAGATGCCCAGCCCCTGTGCGTTGAGCTCCACGTCCATCGCCAGCAGCTCAGCCACGCGCTGCGCATCGCGGATGCCGTGGTGGGCGAGCCGGTCGGTGTAGAGCGTGAGCAGGCCTTGCTTCAAGCGCTCGTGCCGGTGCGGCGCGTCCTGCAGCGCGCGGCCGAGCAGCACCATCGCATCCACCTGGTCGAGCAGCGTGGCGCCCAGCCGTCGCACGTCGCCCACGCGGCCGTAGTGGGTGAGGTACATCCACTGCGGCTGCATCGCGAGCAGCCGGTGCACCGAGAAATGCAGCGCATCGGGCTCGAACTGCACTGGCGTGGAGGTGGGCATGATCCAGGGCCCTGCCTCGGTGTCGAACTCGCGGTAGCTCAGGCCGAAGGTGTCGCCGGTGAACCAGCCGGCGCTGGTTTCGTCCCAGATGCAGTGGTGGTGGCGCGCATGGCCGGGCGTGTCGATCAGCAGCAGCGGCCGGCCCGCGAGCTCCAGTGTCATGCCGTCCTTCGACTCCTGCACGCGGGCCGCCGGCACGCCGACCAGTTGCCCGTAGGAGCGGTCCATCTCTTCCTGGCCATAGACCGCCAGCGCGCCCTGGTACAGCGCCGTGGGGTCGATCATGTGGCGCGCGCCGCGCGGGTGCACCACCAGCATGGCATTCGGCAGGCTCTGCATCAGCAGGCCGGCGCCGCCGGCATGGTCGAGGTGCACGTGCGTCGGGATCACGTAGTCGACCGCTTCAGGCGACAGGCCCAGCGCCTGCAGAGCCCCCAGCAGCCGCGGCACCGCATGGTTGGTGCCGGTGTCGATGAAGGCGGCGCGACCCTCGTGCACCATCAGGTAGGCCGCGTCGAAGCGCGGGCGTTGGAAGCCGGTGTCGATGGCGTAGAGGCCGTGGTCCAGCGGTTCGAGGTAATCGGGCAGGGCGGGCATGGGCGGAGAATGAAGTGCGAGGCCCATTCTAGGAAGCCCGGGCCCGCAGCCTGAAAATACTTTACTTCTAAACTAAATCGGTCGTACGATCAGCGCATGCGCATCGTCTGCATCGGCGGCGGGCCCGCGGGCCTGTATTTCGCCCTCCTCATGAAGAAGCTCGACCCGGCCCACCGGATCACGGTCGTCGAGCGCAATCGGCCTTACGACACCTTCGGCTGGGGCGTGGTGTTCTCCGACGCCACGATGGACCGCATGCGCGAGTGGGACCGCGACACGGCCGACGAGATCGAGGTCGCCTTCAACCACTGGGACGACATCGAGCTGCACTTCAAGGGCCGCACGATCCGCTCGGGCGGCCACGGCTTCGTCGGCATCGGCCGCAAGCGGCTGCTCAACATCCTGCAGGCGCGCTGCGAGGCGCTGGGCGTGGAGCTGGTGTTCGAGCGCGAGGTGGCGTCGGACACCGAGTTCGCCGATGCCGACCTGATCATCGCCAGCGACGGCATCAACTCGCGCATCCGCCAGCACTACGCGGATGTGTTCGAGCCCGACATCGTCACCCGGCCCAACCGCTATATCTGGCTGGGCACCACGCGGCTGTTCGATGCCTTCAACTTCATCTTCGAGAAGACGGAGCACGGCTGGTTCCAGGCCCACGTCTACAAGTTCGACGACCAGACGACGACCTTCATCGTCGAGACGCCTGAAGACGTGTGGAAGGCACACGGCCTCGACCAGGCCGACACCGCGCAGTCGATCGCGTTCTGCGAGCAGTTGTTCGGCGAGCACCTGCAGGGCCATGCGCTGATGAGCAACGCGCGCCACCTGCGCGGCTCGGCGTGGCTCAACTTCCAGCGCATCCAGTGTCGGCAGTGGCATCACTTCAACGGCCGCAGCCATGTGGTGCTGATGGGCGATGCGGTGCACACCGCGCACTTCGCGATCGGCTCCGGCACCAAGCTCGCGCTGGAAGACGCGATCGAGCTGGTGCAGCAGTTCAAGGCCGCGGGCGACACGGTCGATCACATTCCGCAGGTGCTCGAGCAATACCAGGCCGTGCGCGCGATCGACGTGCTGCGGCTGCAGAACGCGGCATGGAACGCGATGGAATGGTTCGAGGTGGTGGGCCGCCGCTATGCCGACCAGCTGGAGCCCGAGCAGTTCATGTACTCGATGCTCACCCGCTCGCAGCGCATCTCGCACGAGAACCTGCGCCTGCGCGACGCGGCCTGGCTGCAGGGCTACGAGCGCTGGTTCGCGCAGCGGGCCGGACTGCACCTGCCGGCCGATGCGGTGCCGCCGCCGCCGATGTTCACGCCGCTCAGGCTGCGCGGCCTGACGCTGCCCAACCGCGTGATCGTCTCGCCGATGGCGATGTATTCGGCGCAGGACGGCGTGGCCGGCGACTTCCACATGGTGCACCTGGGCGCACGCGCGATGGGTGGCGCGGGGCTGGTCTACACCGAGATGACCTGCGTGTCGGCCGACGCGCGCATCACGCCGGGCTGTGCAGGAATGTATGCGCCGGAGCACCAGGCGGCGTGGAAGCGCATCGTCGACTTCGTGCATGCCAGCACGCAGGCCAAGGTCGGCATTCAGCTCGGCCATGCCGGCCGCAAGGGCGCCACGCGGGTGGCCTGGGAAGGCATCGACGAGCCGCTGGACGATGCGCAGGCCTGGCCGCTGGTGTCGGCCTCGGCGCTGCCCTACCTGCCGCATTCGCAAGTGGCGCGCGAGATGACGCGCGACGACATGCAGCGCATCACCGCCGATTTCGTGCGCGCGACCCGCATGGCGGCCGAGGCCGGCTTCGACATCCTGGAGCTGCACTGCGCGCACGGCTACCTGCTGTCGAGCTTTCTGTCGCCCTTGACCAACCGCCGCACCGACGACTACGGCGGCTCGCTGGAGAACCGGCTGCGCTATCCGCTCGAGGTGTTCAACGCGGTGCGCGAAGCATGGCCACAGGACAAGCCGATCTCGGTGCGCCTGTCGTGCCACGACTGGACCCCGGGCGGCAACACGGCCGACGACGCGGTGGCGATCGCGCGGGCCTTCAAGCAGGCCGGTGCCGACATCATCGACTGCTCGTCGGGCCAGGTGTGGCCGGAAGACAAGCCGCAGTACGGCCGCATGTACCAGACGCCGTTTGCCGACCGCATCCGCAACGAAGTCGCTATTCCGACGGTCGCGGTCGGTGCGATTTTCGAGGCCGACCATGTCAACATGGTGATCGCCGCGGGGAGGGCCGACCTGTGTGCCGTCGCGCGGCCGCACCTGGCCGACCCGGCGTGGACGCTGCATGAGGCGGCGAAGATCGGCTATGACGGCGTGGCGTGGCCGAAGCAGTACCAGTCGGGGCGCAAGCAGTACGAAACCAACCTGAGACGCCACTATCAATCGCCCGCCAAATGAACCCATCTCCTCTGCAGGGCCGCCACGCGGTCGTCACCGGTGCCGGCAGCGGCATCGGCACCGCTGTGGCGCATGCACTGGCTGAGGCAGGCGCCACGCTCACGCTGATCGGCCGCCGCATGGAGATGCTGGAGCGCACACGCGGCGAGCTGCCCCGGCCCGAATCGCATGCCAGCCTGCGCGCCGATGTGTGCGACGACAAGGCCGTGCATGCCGCGCTGCATCACGCCGTCGCGCAGCACGGTCCGGTGTCCATCCTCGTCAACAACGCCGGGCAGGCCGCAAGCCAGCCCTTTGCCAAGACCGATGCGGTGCATTGGCGCGGGATGCTCGATGTCAACCTGATGGGCAGCGTGCACTGCACCCACGCGGTGCTGCCCGGCATGCTGTCCGCGGGCTGGGGCCGCATCGTCAACATCGCCAGCACGGCGGGCCTCACCGGCTATGCCTACGTGAGCGCCTATTGCGCCGCCAAGCATGCGGTGATCGGCTTCACCCGCGCGCTGGCGCTGGAAGTCGCGCGCAAGGGCATCACCGTCAACGCGGTGTGCCCCGGCTACACCGACACGCCGCTGCTCGATGCCGCGGTGAACAACATCACGGCCCAGACCGGCCGCGGGGAAGACGATGCCCGCGCCACGCTGGCACGGCACAACCCGCAAGGCCGCCTTGTGCAGCCGCGCGAAGTGGCCAGCAGCGTGCTGTGGCTGTGCCTGGACGACAGCGCCTCGATCAACGGCCAGGCCATTGCCGTAGCCGGCGGCGAAATCCTCTGAGGACCGAACAATGAACGACGACAAGCGCCCGCTGCGCGACTACACCGCACGGCATTTCCTGTGGGAATGCAGCAGCGACGGCCGCGTGGCCACCATCACGCTCAACCGCGCCGAGAAGAAGAACCCGCTCACCTTCGAGTCGTATGCCGAGCTGCGCGACCTGTTCCGCGCGCTGGTGAACGCGAGCGACGTGCGCAGCGTCGTGATCCAGGGCGCGGGCGGCAACTTCTGCTCGGGTGGCGACGTGTTCGAGATCATCGAGCCGCTGACCCGCATGGCCGCGCCTGAGTTGCTGCAGTTCACGCGCATGACGGGTGATCTCGTGAAAGCGATCCGCCGCGCGCCGCAGCCGGTGATCGCGGCGATCGACGGCGTGTGCGCCGGGGCCGGCGCGATGGTGGCGCTGGCCTCCGACTTCCGCCTCGGCACGCCGCGCGCGAAGACCGCGTATCTGTTCACCCGCGTCGGCCTGGCCGGTGCCGACATGGGCGCCTGCGGCCTGCTGCCGCGCCTGATCGGTCAGGGCCGCGCGACCGAGCTGTTGATGACCGGCCGCGCGATGAGCGCCGAAGAGGGCGCGGCCTGGGGTTTCTTCAATGCGCTGCATGCGCCCGAGCAGCTGCAGGCCTCGGCCCACGCGCTGGCGCGCCAGCTCGCCGACGGCCCCTGGTTCGCCCACACCATCACCAAGACCATGCTGAATCAGGAATGGGCGATGGGCCTCGACGAGATGATCGAGAGCGAAGCCCAGGCGCAGGCCCTGTGCATGCTGACGCAGGACTTCCGCCGCGCCTTCGAGGCCTTTGCCGCGAAGCAGACGCCAAAGTTCGAAGGCAACTGAGCATGAGCCAGCGCCTCGCCCACCTCGACCTGCCGTTCTTCGACGACGGCCACCGCGCGCTCGCGGCCTCGCTGGACGCCTGGGGCGCCGAGCACTTGCAGCACATCGACCATGCTGACACCGACGCCAGCTGCCGCCGCCTCGTGCGCCAGCTCGGCGAGGCCGGCTATCTGCGCTACTGTGTGCCCAAGGCCCACGGCGGCGCGCTGGATGCGCTCGATTCACGCTCGCTGGTGATCGCCCGCGAAACGCTGGCCCGGCACGACGGCCTGGCCGATTTCGCGTTCGCGATGCAGGGCCTAGGCAGCGGCGCGATCACGCTGGCGGGCTCGCCCGAACTGCAGGCCCGGGTGCTGCCCCGCGTGGCCACCGGCGGATGCATCGCGGCCTTCGCCCTCTCCGAGCCCGACGCCGGCTCCGACGTGGCCGCCATCGCCTGCAAGGCGCGCGACGAGGGCGACCACTATGTGCTCGACGGCGAGAAGACCTGGATCTCCAACGGTGGCATCGCCGACGTGTACTGCGTGTTCGCCCGCACCGGCGAAGCGCCCGGCACGCGCGGCCTGTCGGCCTTCGTCGTCGAGGCCGGCACACCGGGCTTCGAGATCGTCGAACGCATCCAGGTGATGGCACCGCACCCGCTGGCGCGGCTGCGCTTCACGAACTGCCGGGTGGCCAAGCGCAACCTGCTCGGCGCGCCGGGCGAAGGCTTCAAGCTCGCGATGCGCACGCTCGACATCTTCCGCGCATCAGTGGCGGCAGCCGCGTTGGGCTTCGCCCGCCGCGCGCTCGACGAGGCGCTGTCCTATGCGCAGCAGCGGCGCATGTTCGGCCAGACGTTGGCGGATTTCCAGCTGACGCAGGCGGCGTTCGGGGACATGGCGAGCGAGATCGATGCGGGGGCGCTGCTGACCTACCGAGCCGCATGGCTGCGCGACGTGCGCGGGCAACGCACCACGCGGGAGGCGGCGATGGCGAAGATGGTGGCCACCGAGAACGCGCAGCGCGTGATCGACCGGGCGTTGCAGATGCATGGCGGGCGCGGCGTGCAGATCGGTTCGGCAGTGGAGTCGCTGTATCGCGAGATTCGCGCGTTGCGGATCTACGAAGGCGCCACCGAGGTGCAGCAGTTGATCATCGGGCGAGACCTGCTGAAGGACGGCGCCTAAGGCTTGGTGTACTCCACCAACGCCGCCGCGGTCGCCGAATCCACATCCAGGAACTTCAGCCCCAACTTGAAGCCATCGACCCGGCTGATCACGCCGTAGGCCACCTGCGCGAGGCAGGTCATCGGGTGCAGCTTGCCGTGCTTGAGCGGCAGCACGAAGCTGACGGTGCAGCGCTGGCCGGCGGGGAAGTTGCGCGGGGCGCTCAACGACACGCCGCCGGGGCCGACGTCGAGTGTGCGGCACTCGATCGTGCCGGCGCCTTGCACGGTCAGGCGGGCATTGACTTTCAGGAGCTTGCGGGGGCTTTGCCGCTGGTCGGTTTCCATGGGGTCTGAGGGCTCGGGAATCGCTCGACTCTACTCAAGCGCGGCCCTCGTCGCCGAGCAAATCCACGACCCAATCCACAAAACTTCTCACCCTCGGCGAGAGTTGCCGGTTGTGTGCGTAGATCACCCACACCGGCAGCGGCGCCGGCCGCCAGCGCGGCAGCACTTCCTCGATCACGCCTTCGTCGAGCAGCGGCTGCAGGCCCTGGCGCGGCACCTGCACCAGGCCCAGGCCGGCCAGGCAGCAGGCGAGGTAGGCGTCCGAGCTGGTGACCGACACGCGAGCCCGCATCTTGAGGGTGTGGTCGCGGCCCTGGTCGTCGCGGTATTCCCAGTCGAGATCGCGGCCGGTGCGGCTCGAGAAGAAGTTGACCGCGTGGTGGTCGGCCAGGTCGGCCAGCGTGCGCGGCCGGCCGTGGCGTTCGAGGTATTCCCTTGAGCCGACGTTGATCTGCTCGAGCAGGCCGATGCGCCGCGCGACGAGGCTTGAGTCGCGCAGCGGCCCGACGCGCACCACGCAGTCGATGCTCTCGCCCACCGGGTCGACGAGGCGATCGGTGGTGCTGAGCTTGACGCGGATGTCGGGGTAGCGTTCGAAGAACCCGGGCAGGGCCGGGATCAGGCGCAGCCGGCCCAGCCGCTCGGGCACGTCGACCCGCACCGTGCCGCTGGGCCGCGCCTGCGCCGCAAACAGGCTCTCGGCATCGGCCAGCTCGGCCAGCACGCGATGGCAGCGCTCGAGGTAGAGCGTGCCTTCGTGCGTGAGCGTCACCTTGCGGGTGGTCCGGTGCAGCAGGCGCACGCCGAGGTGGCGCTCCAGCTGCTGCACCGCGTTGGTCACCGTGGCGCGCGGCAGGTCGAGCTGTTCGGCGGCCTTGGCGAAGCTGCCGTGCTCGGCCACGCGGGCGAATACCTGCATCGTCTGAAGGCGGTCCATTGCGTCTTCGATTGTTTGTGTGGCTCGAATAGTAATTCCAGGTGTGGAATCTTTATTCGGAAAAACGGAAGAGGGACGATGCCAGCCATCGCAACCTCCACCCTCTCAAAGGAGCCCACCATGGACACCCGCTCACTCGGCCGCACCGGCCCCGTCACCAGCCGCATCGGCCTGGGCTGCATGGGCATGTCGGATCTCTACGGTCCTGCCGACGAAGCGCAGGGCATCGCCACGATCCATGCCGCGCTCGAGGCCGGCATCACGCTGCTCGACACCGGCGATTTCTACGGCATGGGTCACAACGAGATGCTGATTCGCGAGGCGCTGCGCGGAGGCCGGCGCGACAAGGTACTGTTGAGCGTCAAGTTCGGTGCGCTGCGCGATCCGTCCGGCAACTGGCTCGGCTACGACGCGCGGCCGCAGGCGGTGAAGAATTTCGTGGCCTACAGCCTGCGTCGCCTGGGCACCGACCACATCGACATCTACCGCCCGGCGCGCCTCGACCCCAACGTGCCGATCGAGGAGACGGTGGGCGCGATCGCCGACCTCGTGAAGGCCGGCCATGTGCGCCACATCGGCCTGTCCGAGGTGGGCGCGCAGACCCTGCGTCGTGCGCAGGCGGTGCATCCGATCAGCGACCTGCAGATCGAATACTCGCTGCTGTCGCGCGACATCGAGCGCGAGATCCTGCCCACCTGCCGCGAGCTGGGCATCGGCATCACCGCCTATGGCGTGCTGTCGCGTGGGCTGATCAGCGGCCACTGGGACCACCAGCGCAACCGCAGCCTCACGCTGGGCGATTTCCGCAGCCGCAGCCCGCGCTTTGCCGAAGGCAACCTCGAGCACAACCTGCGGTTGGTGGACACGCTGCGTGCGCTGGCGGCGGAGAAGGGGGCCACGGTGGCGCAACTGGCGATCGCGTGGGTGCTCTCGCGCGGCGACGACATCGTGCCGCTGGTGGGGGCACGCCGCGTCGAGCGCCTGCAGGAATCGATGGGGGCGCTGCCGCTGCGCCTGTCGGCCGACGATCTGGCGCGCATCGAGGCGGTGGTGCCGGCGGATGGGGCGGCGGGCGAGCGTTATCCGGCGGCGCAGCTGGCGCACATGGACAGCGCGCGGTGAATGTTGGCTGAGCCGTCAGCGCTGTTCGGCATTCGCGCCCGGCAGCGAGTGCTTGAGCTCGCCGAGCAGCTCGAACAGCAGCGCCTGCTTCTCGGTGCTCAGCCCGCCCAGCAGTTCGACGATCCAGCCTTCGTGCGCGCGGGCCATCGTGCGGAACTGGCGCTTGCCCTCGGGCGTGAGGCGCACCGTGTAGGCACGCCGGTCGTTCGGGTCTTCTCGGCGTTCGACCAGGCCTTCGGCCACGAGCTTGTCGGTCAGGCCGGTCACGTTGCCGCCGGTGACCATCAGCCGCTGCGACAGGTCGCGCATCTTCAGGCCCTGGGGGTGGCGGTCGAGTTGGGCCATCAGGTCGAAGCGGGGCAGGGAGCCGTCGAACTGCGTGCGCAGCCGGGTGCGCAGCGGGGCTTCGATCAGGTTGGTGCAGGCCAGCAGCCGCAGCCACAGGCGCAGGGCCATGTGGTCGTCGGCGCTGGCGCGGGTTTCGGAGTCGAGCGGCAGGTTGGGCATTGCCCCCTGAGCTTACTGCGCCTGCCCGCTCGTCCTCACGATGCCGGCTGCTGGTTGGCGACGATGATCCACAGACGGGCGATGTCGGCGGTGCCGTCGTTGCCCTGCACGCTGCGCAGCGTCTGGATGGCCTTGGCCTTCTTGCCGGCCTGCAGCTGCGCCAGGCCGAGGCGCAGCTTGGCGTCCTCGGGGCGCTTGAGGCTGTCTTTGGCGATGCCCTGCTCGATCAGCGCAATGCCCTTGTCGTACTGGCCGAGCGTGACGAACGCATAGCCGGCCTTGACCAGCGCATTGCCGTCCTTCGCGGCGTTGCCTTCGGCCACGTCCTTCTCGAGCGCGGCGGCGCTCTCGGCCTCCTGCTTGGCGGCCAGGTCGCGCAGGCGCTTCTGGCGCTCGGCCTCGGGGCCGGTGCCGAGCACGTTGGTCGCGAAGCCCTTCTCGACGATCTTCTTGCCCTCGGCCGCATAGCCGGCCTGCAGCGCGAGCTGCGCGGCCTCCATGAAGTCGTTGGCCTTGGTCATGTTGCCGGTCGCGATCTGCAGGCGGTAGACATCGAGCGCGAGGCGGTCGGAGAAGCCCGGCTTGCGCGGCAGGCGCGAGAGGATGTCGACCCAGTATTCCTTCTTGGGGTAGTAGGTCAGCAGCTTCTCGACCGTGGCGGCGAAGCCGTTGTTGTTGTTCATGCGCTGGTAGGCATTGGCCAGCAGCTGCAGCTGTTCGTCCGAAGGGCGGCGGCCAGCCTGCTCCTCAGCCGCGATGGCGGCCGAGAGCTCCTTGGCCACCGAGGCGAAGTCGCCCATCTGGAACGAGGCCTGCACGATCAGCTGGCGCATCGCCGGGCTGCCGCCGGCCTGCTTGGCCCACTGGATGGACTTGGCATAGTGGCCCGCCCGGTATTCGGCGCCGGCCAGCGCCTCGGCGATCCTGGCCTGCTCGGCGGCGGGCAGCTTGCCCGAGGCCATCACATGCTCGAAGGCCTTGGTGGCGGTGTCGTAGTCGCCGGCGCCCAGCGCGGCGGAGCCGCGGGCGCGCTCGATCGTCAGCTGCTCGCCAGCGGTCTTGTTGGGCACCGCATCGGCTTCGCGCACCTTGGCAAGCGCTTCCTTGTACTTGCCGGCGCGCATCAGGTCGGCGGCGGCCTTCAGCGCCTTGGCGATATCAGGCTTGACGGCTTCCTGGGCCTGCGCGGCGGCGATGCCGACCGCGCCTTCGGGCGTGATGCTGAACAACAGGCCGGCGGTCAACAGCGCGGCGGACACAAGGCTCAGGGGCTTCGTCATGCGGGCCTCATTTCGACAACACAAAAGCAAAGGGGGCATGCCGCGTCATCCAACGCTGCATGCCCCCGGGGAGATTACTGCATGAACTGTTCGTTACCGACCAGTCCGATCTTGGTGACGCCCAGGCGCTGGGCCGATGCCATCACGGCGGCCACGTGCTTGTAGGTCACCAGCTTGTTCGGCCGCAGGTGCACCTCGGGCTGGTCGGGCATCGCCGCCACCGAGGCCAGCTTGGCCTCCAGCGTCGGGCGGTCCTTCACGATCTCGCCGTTCCAGCCCACCGTGCCGTCGAAGTCGACGTCGATGCGGATGATCTCCGGCGGCTTCGGCGGCGGGGCGCTCGGGCCGATCGGCATGTTCATCTTCACCGCGTGCGTCTGGATCGGGATGGTGATGATCAGCATGATCAGCAGCACCAGCATCACGTCGATCAGCGGCGTGGTGTTGATGTCGACCATCACCCCGTCTTCGCTGGCCGAACCGACATTCATTGCCATGGTTCGTACTCCTTACTGGTTCGGTGGCGGCTCGGTGATGAAGCCGACCTTCATGATCCCGGCACGCTGGCAGGCCACCACAACGCGGCCCACCGATTCGTAGCGTGCCTCCTGGTCGCCGCGGATGTGCACCTCGGGCTGCGGCTCCTTGGTGGACTCCTTCTTCAGGCGCTCGACCAGCGTCTCGATGTCGGGAATCGGCTGGATGCCCCAGTAGATGTCGCCGTCCTTGCTCACGGCCAGCAGGATGTTCTCCGGCTTGGTCTGCGTGGGAACGTTGCGCTCCTTCGGCAGGTCGAGCTGGATCGACTGGGTGACCACCGGAATCGTGATCAGGAAGATGATCAGCAGCACCAGCATCACGTCCACGAGGGGCGTGGTGTTGATGGAGGAGTTCACCTCGTCTTCATCGCCGTCGGCGCTTCCGACATTCATTGCCATGATGGCCCCCTTCTGGAACTGCAGGGAAGGTTCAGCGGATGACCTTCGCGTTGCCGGCCAGCAGCACGTTGTGCAGGTCGCCGGAGAAGGCGCGCACGCGCTCCATCGCGGCCTTGTTGCGGCGGATCAGCCAGTTGTAGCCCATCACCGCGGGCACCGCGACGAACAGGCCGAAGGCGGTCATGATCAGCGACTCGCCCACCGGGCCGGCTACCTTGTCGATCGAGGCCTGGCCCGCGATGCCGATGGCGGTGAGCGCGTTGTAGATGCCCCAGACGGTGCCGAACAGGCCGACGAACGGTGCGGTGGAACCCACCGTGGCCAGGAAGGCCAGGCCGTCCTGCAGGCGGCTCTGCACGTTTTCAACCGCGCGCTGGATGCTCATGCCCACCCAGGTGTTCAGGTCGATCTGCTCGACCAGCGTGCCTTCGTGGTGCTCGGCGCTCTTGACGCCCTGCTCGGCGATGAAGCGGAAGGCGCTGCCTTCGTCGAGCTTGCCGGCGCCGGCCTTCACCGAGCCGGCGGCCCAGAAGTCCTTGCCGGCGGCTTCGGCGCTCTTCATCAGCTTGCGCTGCTCGAACAGCTTCGTGAAGATGATGTACCAGCTGCCCAGGCTCATGATCACCATGATCACCAGCGTGCTGCGGGCGACGAAGTCGCCGCCCTTCCACAGCGCCTCGAGGCCGTAGGGGTTCTCGACCGATTCCTTGGCGGTGGTGGCCACCGGTGCGGTGGCAACGGCGGGCGCCGCAGGGGCGGCCGGGGCTGCGGAAGCTTCGGCTGCCGGGGCGGAGGCGGCCTGGGCCACGGCGTTCAGCGGCAGGGCGGTGCCGAGTGCGGCACCGGCGATCAGCGCGGCAGCAAAGGGAGCGCGCACGAATTTGATCAAGGACATGATTCCTCCAGAGGACCAGGCGCCCGCTTCGTCGGTTGTGGGCGCCATCGAAAAAGAAAGGGACTTCCGCGGGTCGCGGCTTACTCGAGATTCCAGACGTAATCGACGACCGTGGTGCCGCCGATCGGCTTGCCGTTCTCGTCGGTGCCGGGCTTGAAGTGGCACTTGCCGAGTGCTTCGGCAGCGGCGCGGTCGAGCATCTTGTGCTCGCGGGAGCCGCCGGCCGAGCGTTCGATCACCGTCTTGGACGGATCGACCACACCCTGCGCATCCACCGTGAAGCGGATCTTGGTCGTGCCCTTGGCTTCGGCGCGCTGTGCGGCGGCCGGGTAGCTGGGGCGCTCGCAGCTGCTCACGTCCAGCACGGCGGCGCGTGCGACGCGCGGAGCCGGCGGGGCGGGCGGCGCTTCCGGTGCGGGCGGCGGCGCGATGTTGACCGGTGCGGGCGGCGGTGCCACCTGCGTGGTCGTGATCGTCGGCTGCTGCACCGGCGGCGGGTTCACGACCACCTCGGGCGGCGGCACGAACGACGGAGGTGGGGGCGCGAACTTGGGCGGGGGAGGCAGGTTCTCCGGCGGAGGGGGCGGAGGCTTCACCTCTTCGATGATCTTGGTCTCGATCGGGGCCTTGATGACCTCGACGACCCGTCGGGCCAGACCACTCACCAGCGCATAGCCGAGCAAGAGGTGCAGCACCACGACGATACTGAAGGCGACCAGATGTTTGGCCGGCCTGCGCTGCTGTTCAGCAAAATCCACTTGTCTTATCCTCCACGCACCTTTTGAGGTGCGCTGACCCGTCTACGACACGGCCTTGTGGGCCGCGTACACGGCCTCGTGAGCCGCGAAAGCCCGGCACTATAGCGCCAACTTTTGACGCATTCCCCGGGGCAAAACCCTAGCCGACAGGGTGCAGAAAACCCCATGTCGGCCACTTGTCTAGGCGTGTAGCAAGAGTAAGGCCAACGCCCCCGGATTTCATCGCCGGCGAGGGTTTTTGCTTGTGGTTACGCTGCATCCTCCATCTGACGGAGACGTGACGATGAAAGTCTGTGTGGTGGGCGCCGGCGCGATCGGCGGCCTGATCGGTGCACGCCTTGCGATGGCCGGCACATGTGAGGTGAGCGCGGTCGCTAGAGGGCAGACCCTAGAAGCGTTGCGCCGTCATGGTTGGCGGCTGAAGCTGCAGGGTGAGCTGCGGTCGGCGCCGCTGGCTGCGGCAGGTTCACCCCAAGAACTAGGGGCACAGGACCTCGTCGTGATCGCGGTGAAAGGCCCGGCCATGACCGAGGTGGCGCGGCAGATCGGCCCGCTGCTCGGCCCCGAGACCATCGTGATGCCCGCGATGAACGGCGTGCCCTGGTGGTTCTGCCAGGGGCTGCCCGGCACCGCCTCGGGCCTGGCGCTGCGCAGTGTCGACCCCGATGGCTCGATCGCCGCCGCCATCGTCGCGCGGCGCGTGATCGGCTGCGTGGTGCATGCCAGCGCCAGCGTCACCGAGCCGGGGCTGGTGGAGCACCACAAGGGCCATGGCCTGATCATCGGCGAGCCGGGCGGCGCGCCGCAGGAACGCACGCAGCGCGTGGCCGCGCTGCTGGCGGGCGCGGGCTTCGAGGTCACGCTGTCGGAGCGCATCCACTACGACATCTGGTACAAGCTCTGGGGCAACCTCACGACCAACCCGGTGTCGGCCATCACCGGCGCCACGGCCGACCGCATCATCGACGACCCGCTGGTCAAGGCCTTCTGCATTGCCGCGATGACCGAGGCCGCCCGCATCGGCGAGCGCATCGGCTGCAAGGTCGACCAGACGCCCGAAGAGCGCCATGAGCTCACGCGCAAGCTCGGCGCCTTCAAGACCTCGATGCTGCAGGATGCCGAAGCCGGCAAGCCGTTGGAGATCGATGCGATCGTCGGCGCGGTGCGCGAGCTGGGCGAACGCGTGGGCGTGCCCACGCCCAACATCGATGCGCTGTTCGGCCTGACCCGGCTGTTCGCGCGGGTCAAGGGCCTGTATCCCGCATGACTCCCGCATGACGACCCCGCAAGACTTGCGCATCCACAACGCTGCGGCCGAACGGAACCGCGGCCCCATCCTCGAGGTGCTGCAGCGCGTGCTGCCGGCCACTGGCCGCCTGCTCGAGATCGCCAGCGGCGCCGGCCAGCATGCGGCGCACTTCGCCGCTGCGCTGCCGGGTTGGCGCTGGCAGCCCAGCGATCTCGACGACGCGGGCTTCGCCTCGATCCAGGCCTGGACCGCGGGCCTGCCCAACGTGCTGGCGCCGCTGCGGCTCGATGCCACCAGCGATGAATGGCCGGTCGGCGAGGTCGATGCCATCTATTGCGCCAACATGATCCACATTGCGCCGTGGCAGGCCTGCCTCGGCCTGCTGCGCGGGGCCGCGCGCTGCCTGGTGCCGCAGGGGCTTCTGATCCTTTACGGCCCCTATCGCATCGGGGGCGAGCACACCGCGCCGAGCAACGCGGCCTTCGATGCCGACCTGCAGCGGCGCGACGCCGCGTGGGGCGTGCGCGACCTCGAGGCGGTGGCCGAGGCCGCGCGGGCGCATGGCCTGGCGCTGCGCGAGCGCATCGCGATGCCTGCCAACAACCAGATGCTGGTCTTCGAGTCGATGCGATGATTGGGCGATGGACGCATACGACCTCGACGCCTACTTCTCGCGCATCGGCCACGGCGGCCCCACGGCTCCCCGGCTCGACACGCTCACCGCACTGCACCGCGCCCACACCCGCGCGATTGCCTTCGAGAACCTGAACCCGCTGCTCGACATCCCGGTCGGGCTCGACCCCGCCTCGCTGCAGCGCAAGCTGGTGCAGGGGCAGCGCGGCGGCTATTGCTTCGAGCACAACCTGCTGCTGTCGGGCGTGCTGCAGCAGCTTGGCTTCCAGGTCACGCAGCTGGCCGCCCGCGTGCTGTGGGGCGCGCCCGACGACGCGCAACGCGCCCGCACCCACATGCTGCTGCGCATCGACGTGGAAGGTGAGAGCTTCCTGATCGACGGCGGCTTCGGTGGCATGACGCTGCCTTCGCCTATCCGCCTCGATGTCGAGGGGCCGCAGCCCACCACGCACGAACCCTACCGCCTCGTGCGCCGCGGCAGCGACCTGTTCATGCAGGCCGAGGTGGCCGGCGAATGGCGCACGCTCTACCGCTTCGACCTGCAGCCGCATTTCCTGCCCGACTACGAGATCGTCAACGGCTACTACTGCTACCACCCCGAGTCGCATTTCAAGCAGCGCTTGAGCGTGGGCCGCGCGATCGACGGCGGCCGCGATGCACTGGCCAACAACGTGCTCACGCAGCACCGCCTCGGCGCCGAGAGCACCAAGCGCGTGCTCGGCTCGGCCGACGAGATCCGAGAAGTGCTCGACAGCGTGTTCGGCGTGCGCGTGCCTGAGGTGCCGCAGTGGCGCGAGCGGCTGCAGCGCCTGGCCGAGATGGAGGTGCCGGCGTGACGATGCGCCGCATCGTCGTCAGCGAATTCATGGACGAGCGCGCCGTCGCGCGCCTGAAGGCCGCGCACGACGTGCTCTATGACCCGGCGCTGGTCGACGACCCGCTGCGCCTGCTCAACGAATGCGTCAGCGCCGATGCGCTGATCGTGCGCAACCGCACCGAGGTGCGCGGCGAGCTGCTCGATGCGTTGCGCCGCTGCAAGGTGGTGGGCCGGCTCGGCGTGGGGCTGGACAACATCGACGTGGCCGGCTGCGAAGCGATGGGCCTGCGCGTGGTGCCCGCCACCGGCGCCAATGCGGCCAGCGTGGCCGAATACGTGATCGCCGCGGCGATGCTGCTGCTGCGCGGCGCCTATGGATCGGGCGCCGATGTGGCGGCAGGGCGCTGGCCGCGTGCGGCCCTCTCGTCTGGCCGCGAGATCGCGGGCAAGACCCTCGGCCTGGTGGGCTACGGCTCGATCGGCCAGCTCGTCGCGCAGAAGGCCGGCGCGCTGGGCATGCAGGTGCTGGTCAGCCTGAGCAGCCGTGCGCCGCAGGCGATTCCGCTCGACGAACTGATCGCCCGCAGCGATGTGGTCAGCCTGCATGTGCCGCTGGCCGACGGCACGCGCGGGCTGTTCGATGCCGCTCGCATTGCGGCCATGAAGCGCGGTGCCGTGTTGATCAACACCGCGCGCGGCGGCATCGTCGATGAGGCGGCGCTGGCGGCCGCGCTGCGCTCGGGGGCGCTCGGTGGTGCGGCGCTCGATGTGTTTGAGCACGAGCCGCTGCCGCATGCGCCGCATTTCGAAGGCTGCCCCAACCTGCTGCTCACGCCACACATCGCTGGCGTCACAGTGGAGTCGAACGAGCGGGTCAGCGAGATGATCGCCGACGAGGTGCTCAAGGCGCTGGCGTGAGCGCTGCCAGTGCCTTGGCGCGCTCGGCCAGTTCTGTATAGAGCCGCTCGGCATCGTCGGGCTCGAAATCGGCGTGATAGGCCTTGCGCACGCCGGCCTCGGCCAGTTGCACGTGTGCCGTGGGCCGCAGCTGCCGTTGCGCCAGCGCAGCCCGCACACAGGCCAGCACGCAGCCATCGATCGCGATGATCGGCCGGCCGATGGCGGCGGCATCGCGCGCCTTGCGCACCAGGCTCGGCACGCCGCCACCCACGCCGGCGATGCACGACATCTCCGCCAAGCCGGTGCGGTCGAGCTTCACCGCGAGGTGGTTGGCCAGCTGCGCCGCGCTGGAGCAGCCGGAGCAGGAGTAGACGAGGGGCAGGTGGTCGCGGTCGCGCGGCATGGTGGGGCAGGGCGGAAAGCTGGTGGCGCGACCATAGCGGCGATCGCGCCGCAAGGCCTTGCCTCAACGCAAGACCACCGCGGAAACCGGCCGCGGTCGCAAGCCCATCAGGGTTGTTCCCGCCGGCCCACAATCTCCATGACGCTGGTCAAACCCCTGCGGACGGCGCATCGCTACCGTGCTGCCGGTTCCAACCGAGGAGGCCCGATGACATCGACCACCCAGCCCGCACCCGCGGCCACCATCGCCACGCTGCCAGCCCAGGCCATCAGCGAGGAAGTGCTGCTCGAGAAATACGCCAAGGGCGATGAACACAGCATCGCCGACGTGCGCCGCCGTGTGGCGCGCGCCCTGGCCGAGGTGGAGGCGCCGGAGCAGCGGGCCAAGTGGGAAGCCGCCTTCGTGCAGGCGCAGGAGGCCGGCTTCGTGCCCGCGGGCCGCATCAACTCGGCCGCGGGCACCGAGCTCGAGGCCACGCTGATCAACTGCTTCGTGCAGCCGGTGGGCGACTCGATCGCGCACGACGACGACGGCCACCCCGGCATCTACACCGCATTGACCGAAGCGGCCGAGACCATGCGCCGCGGCGGCGGCGTGGGCTACGACTTCTCGCGCATCCGCCCGCGCGGCGCCTGGGTGGGCAGCACGCAGTCCAATGCGTCGGGGCCGGTGTCGTACATGCGCGTGTTCGACCGCTCCTGCGAGACGGTGGAATCGGCCGGCGCGCGCCGTGGCGCGCAGATGGGTGTGCTGCGCTGCGACCATCCCGACATCGAGGAGTTCATCCACGCCAAGGACACCGGCGACCTGCGCAACTTCAACATCTCGGTCGGCATCACCGATGCCTTCATGCAGGCGGTGCAGGCCGATGGCGAGGTGGAGCTGGTGCACCGCGCCGCGCCCGGCGAGAAGCAGAAGGCCGCCGGTGCCCACCAGCGCGCCGACGGCCTGTGGGTCTACCGCAAGCTCAAGGCCCGCGAGCTCTGGGACCAGATCATGCGCTCGACCTACGACCACGCCGAGCCGGGCGTGCTGTTCCTCGACCGCATCAATGCCGACAACAACCTGGCGTATTGCGAGACGATTGCGGCGACCAATCCCTGCGCCGAACAGCCGTTGCCCCCGTATGGCTGCTGCTGCCTCGGCTCCATCGATCTCACGCACTTCATCCGCGATCCGTTCGAAGACCAGGCCCGCTTCGACGAAGCCGGCTTCACTGCTCTGGTGCGCACCTGCGTGCGCATGCTCGACAACGTGCTCGACATCACCCACTGGCCGCTGCCGCGCCAGCAGGAGGAGGCGCGCAACAAGCGCCGCATCGGCCTGGGCTTCACCGGGCTGGGCGATGCGCTGGCAATGCTGAACCTGCGCTACGACACCGAGCCGGCGCGCGCGATGGCGCGCCACATCTCGGAGGTGATGCGCGACGCGGCCTACGAGGCTTCGGTCGACCTGGCGCAGGAGCGCGGTGCGTTCCCGCTGTTCAACGCCGACCTCTACCTGCGCCGCGGCACCTTCGCGTCGCGCCTGCCGCAGGCGCTGAAGGACCGCATCCGCGCGCATGGCTTGCGCAATTCGCACCTGCTGTCGATCGCGCCCACCGGCACCATCAGCCTGGCCTTTGCCGACAACGCCAGCAACGGCATCGAGCCCGCGTTCTCGTGGACCTACCAGCGCAAGAAGCGCATGCCCGACGGCACCTTCAAGGAATACGCGGTCGAAGACCATGCGTGGCGCCTGTATAGACATCTGAAGGGCGCCGACGCGCCGCTGCCCGCATCGTTCGTCACCGCGCTCGAGATGAGCGCGCAGGCCCACGAAGAGATGGTGGCCGCGGTGGCGCCCTGCATCGACACCGCGATCTCCAAGACGGTGAACGTACCGGCCGACTATCCGTATGCCGATTTCCAGGACCTGTACCTCAAGGCCTGGGCATCGGGCCTGAAGGGCCTGGCCACCTACCGGCCCAACAGCGTGCTCGGCTCGGTGCTCAGCGTGGAGCCGGCGCAGCAGTCGCAGCAGCCCCAAGCCGCGCCAGCGCCCGCGCTGGCGGCCCATGCCAACCAGCGCCTGGCGCTCGAGCGGCTGCCGCGGCTGCCGGTGCTGGCCTCGTTGCGCTGGCCGGGGCGGCCGGAGTTTCCGGCCGGCAATGCGGCCTGGTGCTTCATGGTGCGGCACCCGCACGGCGAGTTCGGCCTCTTCGTCGGCGAGGCGCCCTCGGAGGAGCTGATCCCGCGGCCGCTGCCCTTCGAGGCCTGGGTCAACGGCGCCGAGCAGCCGCGCGGCCTCGGCGCGCTGGCCAAGACGCTCTCGATGGACCTGCGCGCTCGCGATGCCGAATGGGTGCGGCTGAAGCTCGATGCGCTGGCCACGGTGCAGGAAGAGCGTGCGTTCGAGATGCCGTTTCCGCCGCATGGCGAGCTGCGCCAGTTTCCCGGCGTGGTAGCGGCCACCGCGGCCGTGATCCGCTGGCGCTGCGAGCAGCTGGGCTTGTGGAGCGGCGGCGCTGCGGCCACGCCGGTGCTCGACGCGATGTTCAGCCTCGACGAGCCGCACACCGGCCCCTCGGGCACGCTGGCCTGGGCGGTGGACATCGAGAACCCCGCCACCGGCGAGGACTTCACGCTCACGCTGAAGGAGGTGGTGCTGCCCGGTGCCGGCGGCAGCGCGCGCACCCGGCCCTGCGCGATCGGCTTCTCGGGCAACTATCCGCGCGCGCTCGATGGCCTGGCCCGCGTGCTCTCGCTCGACATGCGAGTGATCGACCCCGCGTGGATCGGCATGAAGCTGCGCAAGCTGCTGTCGTATGCCGAGCCGCTGGGCCACTTCATGGCCTTCGTGCCCAGCCTGTCCCACGAGCGGCGCCAGCAGACCTGGCCGTCGACCGTGGCCTACATCGCGCGGCTGATCATCCACCGCTACGCGATGCTGGGTGTGCTCGACGAGCAGGGCTTCCCGCTGCAGGAGATGGGCATCCTGGCCTCGCCCGAAGGCGGCCCGGCGGCCGTGCAGCCGATGCGCGGCGCCCGCTGCCCGGAGTGCGGCAACGACACGCTGATCCAGAAGGATGGATGCAGCTTCTGCACGGCGTGCGGGCACGTGGGGGCGTGCGGCTGAGGGCGCGTTACGCGGCCGCCGTGATCACGTGCGCCTGGATCCTCCCGGCCACCGGGCCGTCGCCGTGGTGTGCGGCGATGGCCGCCGTCGCAAGGTCGGTGGCCCGTTGAAGCGAGCCAGGCTTGCGTACCTCGATCTCATTGCGCAGCGGTGTGCCCTGGCAGTAGGCCGTGGCGGCATCGCGTGCCGAGGGCGCAAGGCTCACTGCCTCGCGCGTCTCGATGATGATGTCGGTGAAGCCGGCGCGATTCAACTCGTGGCGGATCAACGCGACATCGTGATAGCCATGCGGCGTGCGAGCTAGAAACCGTGGCGGGTCGTGCGGAAACATCGTGGCCATGGCATGGGTGACCTCATCGGCAAAGTCGTTCTCCTCGATGCGGTCCCACACACTGAACACGAAGCGCCCGCCTTGCCGTAGCACGCGGCGCGCCTCGGCATAGCCGGCGACCCGGTCGGGAAAGAACATCGCGCCGAACTGGCAGCACACCACGTCGAACGAGGCGTCGCCGAAGGGCAGGGCCAGCGCATCGGCCTGTCGCCAGCTGATGCGCGCATCGGGCAGCTGGCGAGCGGCGGCATGGTCGAGCATCGGCTGGTTCAGGTCGGTCACGACATAGCGTGCACCAGCGCCGAGCCGGGGTGCCAGCGCGCGCGTGACCACGCCGGTGCCGGCGGCCGTTTCGAGCACCGCTTCGGGTGAGAGGGAAGCGATGAGTTCCGCCACGCCGTCGGCATAGGCCTGGAAGATCAGTGGCACCATCAGCGTGTCGTAGAGCTGCGGGATCGAGCCTGCAAACACCTTGTCGCTCTCGGCCATCGGGTTTCCCTTTTGAAGCACCGGTGCCGGCACGGCGCCGATGCAAGATATTGGTCCTCTGTTCTTGTCGGGTCAATGTTTGCCGACCGATACATTCAACATGAGTCTCAACCACGAGTTTTTTGTCGTCGAATCCCGTGCCGAAGCGTGGGGCCTGACTAGGCGCCACCTTGGCTCTGCAGCGACACTGCATGACGATCTCGTGCGCTACATGCTCGATTCTTTGGCATGGATTCCTAGCCTGAACCCATCAAAGCGGCAGTTGATGTTTGGTTTGAACGTGTGGGGACGCACAGTGATCACGACCGACGGAGCCGCCGTTGCGGGTTCGATTTTTCGCGCGTGGGCGCAACTATTTGCTCTGTCGCCCGCCCGGTTGAAGCTGCAGGGTGCGTTCGGCTGGATTGAAGACGAGAGCAACGAAGCAGCGGATGCGGCAGCTGCTGGTGGCGCTTATGAGCGGCTCGAATTTGAGCGCGACGACGTATGTACATCGCTCCGGGCCATCGCAACTCAATGTGATGAAGTCTTGAGCTCGGACCGCCACTTGTGCATATTGCATTTGGGCATATAAGACCATTCACTTGGCGGCGAACACACGTGGCTTTACCTCTCCCAGCCGCTATCCCGCATTCACCATCAATTGCGCCGCAAAAGCCCGCCGATACGCAGGCCGTGCCTCGCCGCGTGCGACATAGGCGGCCAGTGCAGGGAATTCATCCAGCATGCCCGACGACCGCAGCCTGAGCAGCACCGACACCATCATCAGGTCGCCGGCACTGAACTCGCCATCGAGCCAGTCTGCATCGCCCAGTCGTGCTGAAAGCCGCTCCAGCCGTTGGCGCACGCGGTCTTGCAGCAGGGGCAGGCGGTCGGCGTACCAGGGCTTGTCGCGCTCGAAGAGCATGGCCATCGTCAGCTCGAGGATCGGCGGCTCCACCGTGTTCACGGCAGCAAACATCCAGGCGACCGCGCGTTCGCGCGCGTTGGCGTCGGCGGGCAGCAGGCCGGCATGGCGGTTGGCGATGTGCAGCACGATCGCGCCCGTTTCGAAGAGGGTGAGATCGCCTTCCTCGTAGGTCGGGATCTGCCCGAAGGGGTGAAGGGCCAGGTGCGCCGCTTCCTTCATCGCGCCGAACGGCAGCAGGCGAACCTCATACGGCTCGCCCACTTCCTCCAACGCCCAGCGGATGCGGGTGTCGCGCGCGAGTCCTTTGCCGCCGTCGGGCGAGCGTTCGAAAGCGGTGATGACGATGGCCATGTGCGGCTCCTTGTCGGTGATGGGTCTTGTGTGGACGACGAACGAGCGGGGCCGGTTTCGACATGCTGACCGATCAGCCTGGCCCGGTGTCACGCGGCACCGGGTGCGCCGCACCATCGCTGCATCGCTTCGTGGAGCCCCTGCACGCTCCCTTCGCCGACCCAGGCCACATGGCCGTCGGGCCGGATCAGCACGCCGGTGGGGGCCGCCACCACACCAAGCACCGGGAGCTCCCACGGCCCTTCGCATTGCGCCTGCAGGCATCGAACGCGGCCGGACCATTGCGCACCTTCCTGGAGGACATCGCTGGCATCGCCCAAGCCGAGCAGCACCGCGCGTCCGTCGTGCAGCAGGCTGAAGACGCGGCATGGGCCGTCGGCGGTGACGAGGTCGAGGTCCGGCATGCGGCGGCCGAGCAGCGGATGCCCCTGACCCAGGTCATAGCGGATGCCCAGGCCCGACAGGTCCGCGGCGAGCCGCTTGCGGGGCTCGTCCAACACGAGCAGCTCGCCGAGGGTCTCGCGCAGGGCGTGGGTGTGGTCGTCCTGCCTGAGCAGTGCAGACCCCGCCATCGCGAGCCGCAGCACCGCTGCGCCGACCGGATGCCGCTCGGCGTGATAGGTGTCGAGCAGGCTCTCGGGCAAGAGGCCCTTGACCACCTGGGCCAGCTTCCAGCCCAGGTTGACCGCGTCCTGCACGCCGGTGTTGAGCCCTTGCCCACCCACCGGTGAATGCACGTGCGCAGCGTCGCCGGCGAGCAGCACCCGCCGGTCGCGGTAGGCAGCGGCCTGGCGCGCGGCATCGGTGAAGCGCGAGATCCAGGTGGGGCTGTGCACGCCGTAGTCGGTGCCGCACACGGCCACGAGCGCGGCGCTGAGCTCCTGCAGCGTGGGTTCGCCGCCCGCGCCTGCCTGCGCCTCGGGCACCATCACGCGGATCGGGCCGCCATCCTTGTAGACGATCTCGCCGTTGCGGATCTCGTAGTCCCGCTTGCCGAAGGAATGGACGCCCCGCGCAGTGCGGTGGATGCCCAGCGGGGGCGCTTCGGTCATCTCCACCTCGGCGATCAGGTTGCTCGATGTCGCGTCCCAGCCGGGAAACGCGATGCCGGCAAGCTTGCGCACCGTGCTGCGGCCACCATCGCAGCCGACGAGATAGCCGGCCCGCAGCGAGACGCCGCGCGATGTTGCGATCGTCACACCGGTGTCGTCCTGCATGAAGCCCGTTACCTGGTGCTCGCGATGGAAGCGCACCCCGAGCTCTTCGACCCACTGGGCGAGGAGGTGCTCGATGCGGTTCTGCCACAGCCCGAGCGTGTAGGTGTGGCGCGACGGGAAGTCGCTGATGTCCAGCTTCACCGAGGCGAAGCCGCAACGCTGCGCGGGTTGCCCTTCCGCGAGGAATCGGTCGGCGATGCCTCGCTGGTCGAGGATCTCGATCGTGCGCGCATGCAGGCCGCCTGCGCGCGAACCTGCCAGCGCCTGGCTCGCCCGCCGCTCGACGATGGCCACGTCGACACCGGCCAGTGCCAGCTCGCCGGCCAGCATCAGCCCCGTCGGCCCGCCGCCTGCGATCACCACGTCGTGAGAGTTCATCGCGTACTCCTTTTCTCGCTGCAAACCCAATATCGGGCGGCGATTCTGGAGCGAGGGGCAGGCCCTCGCGCAAGCCCCGGAGCGGTCGATATACTGGAAGCAACGGGAGTCAGTGCGCCACACGATGCGCCATGCATCGAGCCATGAAACTCCTCGTTCTGCTGGGCCTTCTTCCGGTTCTCTCGGCATCGCTGCCTGCCTCCGCAGCCGTCTACCGATGCCAGCTCCCTGGTGGTCAGGTCTCCTTCCAGGGCGTGCCCTGCACAAGCGGGCAGGAAACACCGGTCGACGTGGCCGAATCCATCGAGTCGGGTGTGTCGGCTTCGGCGCCGATGCAAAGCGGAGCAGAGCCCGAAGTCGTGGGCTCCGCGGCTTTCCAGGCCCGTGTTCACCAGGCGCTGGCGCTGCTGAAGGTGCGCGACCCGGCGGCGCATGCCATCGTCAAGGCCTATGTCGGCCGCATCGAGCAGGCAGCGCGTTCAGGCATGCGGGCGTATGTCTATCCGCCGACCTTCTTCCTGACCGACGCGGCGGCCAACTACTCGGTCACCTGGGCCGCGGCCGTGATCGCGCACGACTCGTACCACTCGAAGCTCTACCACGACTATCGCGGCGCGCATCCCGGCGGGGAGGTGCCGCGGCGCGTATGGGCCGGCATCGAGTCGGAAGTCAAATGCATGAAGCACCAGATGGCGGTCATGCGGAGGATCGGCGCCAGCCAGCGCGAGATCGACCACGCGCTGGCCAACGCCGACGGGCACTACGGCAGCGACCGCGGGGTCCGCTGAACCCGACTCACTGACGGCACGCCGCGACCTTCTTGTCGGCCAGCAGCTTCTTGCACAGGTCGAGCGCACGCGGCGAGCCGCACGACCACACGCCGGGCTCGCCGTTCACCGGCTTGCAGCCTGCTTCGGCCAGCTGCTTCTGGCCGCTGGTGTCCAGCGAATGCACGGTGGCCGTGGCGGTGGCCGCACCGGCACCGCTGAGCTGGGGAGCGGTGCCCGCGTTGGCGGCCTTGGCGCCGGCGGCCAACGCGCCGGGGTTCATCGTGAGGGCCGGGGCCGGACCCTGGCGCTGGACGCCGGTGGCCGCGCCCGGCAGCGCCGCCTGCGCGGTGCCAGGGTTGGCCTGCGCGCGCTCGGCGCCCACCGCCTGCGCGACGCCGGGGTTGATCACCGGCGCGCCGCTCACGCGCTCGGTCACCGCCGCGCCGGCGGCCAGGCCGCCGCCCGAGAGCGCGGGGCGGCTCTTGCGTGCGGACTCGATCGCGGCCACGAGCTGGTCCATCAGCGCGCGTTGCTTCGAGGTCATCTCGTGCACGACGTTGAAGCCGGGCTGGTCCTGGCCATCGTTGTCGGGGTCGCTCGCATCGCGCGGCGCCAGCGGCGGGTTGGCCTTGTGCACGAGACCGGTCACGAGGCTTTCGGCGGGGTCGGTGTAGACCACGTCGATCAGCAGCGGGTCGGTGGCATTGACCGTGAACGCGGCCTTGTAGTCGGCCGACACCAGGCGCAGGCGCCGTGCCGGGTTGGTCTGGTCGGCGTTGTAGCGCTCCACGTCGCCGCGCGCGTTGTTCTCCAGCGCCTGGGCCAACTGGTCGGCGGTGGCCTGCGTTTGAGAAACGAGCGACTGGTAGGCCGCATCGCGCTGCAGCACGCAGGCGATGTCGCCGATGACCGGCCGGTTCGACGGCACCGTGTCGCCGCTCGGCGATTGCTGCGTGGGGTAGCGCTTCACCGCCACCTGGCAGGCCTTGCTCACCGAGAGGTCACGCGTGCAGCTCACGGTCTTGCCGTCGGCCTTGAGCGCGCAGCGGTGCTTGGGGTCGTATTGCGCGAGCACGGCCGAGAACTCGGCACCGGCCGCAGTACTCACTGCTGCGCAGTTGGGCACGCCGCCGCCCTTGGCCGGGCTGCCGAAGAAGTTGCCCAGCGCTGCGCCCAGGGCATTGCGTGCCGCCTGGCACGCGCCGAGGCCGGCGTAGGTCTTGCACTGCAGGCTGTCGAAGTCGCCGCTGGCGGGCTGCACGCTGCATTGGTCCTTGAGTGCTTCGGCGCGCTTGGCCGCGGCCTTCTCGGCCTTGGCGGTCGCCACCCAGGTGACGCAGAACTCCTCCGGCGTGGACAGCGTGTTGAGCGTGGAGTTGGGCTTGATCTTGCCGCGCTCGAGGCGCCATGCGCGCACCACGTTGCCGAAGGCGTCGGCCTGCACGCACTGCGCCGAGAGCGCCTTGGCCAGCGCGTTGCGAGAGGCGGGGTCGGCGTTGTAGAGGCTCACCATCGCGGCCCGGCCCTGCTTCTGGGTCCAAGCCTGCCAGTCCTTGCGCGAGCGATCCCATGCGGTGGCGTCCATCTCGGCATCCCAGCGCTCGCCGGCATAGGCGATGTAGGCGGTGAGCGCGGCCGTGATGTCGGCGGGCTTGACCACCTCCACCTTCAGCTCTGTGTTGATCTGCACCGCCATCTGCTTCGCGGCATCGGTCACCTTGGCCAGGTGAGCGGTCCAGGCCGCGCCTCCGCCGGGGTCCATGTGGGCGGTGACGCTGTCGTTGCCGAAGCGGTCGCGCAGGCTGCCGAAGATGGCCTCCGAGGGCGGTGGTCCGCTGTCGTGCGAGCAACCGAACAGGCACGAGATCCATTCGGCAGCTGCGGCGAGGCCACCGACGAAGGCGCCGACCACGTCGGCCACCGCCTCGCCCACGGCGACGATCGCATCGAGCGCGCCGCACACGTCGAAGCCGGTCATGGCCTGCGCGGCCAGGCAGCCGATCACCGGGCCGCTGTCTTTCATCAGCGCCACGTAGTCGCCCTTCTCGAGGTCGAGGTAGATGCTGATCGCCGTTTCGACCTTCTGCGCGTCGCCCGGGTCGACATCGGCATGGTCGAGGATGGCCTGCGCGCAGTTCATCAGGTCGTTGTCCGACAAGCTGCTGCAGCTCTGCAGCGCACCGGGCACGGCGCGGATGGTCTCGATGCTGGGCAGCTCCGAAGGCCAGACTCCGGCGGCCGAGACGATGGTGTCGAGCAGCGACAGCGCGTCGGCCTGCGCGGCGCCGGGCAGCCACAGCGCGAGCGGCAGCAGCAAGGCGGCGGCACCGCGGCGCAGGCTGGCGAAGAGACGGAAGAGGGTGTGCATGGTGCGGTCCTCCTCAATGAGCGCGCTTGGGCACAGCGGTGGCCTTGGCCTGCGCGCGCAGCTCGCCCAGCGTGACGCGCACGCCCTTCGGGTTCTCGAGCACCGTGTTGTCGGGCTTGTTCTGCAGCGCCTGCAGCTCGTGGGCGTTGTGCACCATCACTGCCGGCCCTGCGAGGTTGGGGCGGCCGGCCTGCGCCTGCACGATGCTGCGGCCCTTCCAGCGTTGCATCACGTTGTCGAGCCGCTTCAGGTCGGCCACGGTCATCTTCGGGCCGTTGGGCAACTGCACCACGTCGCTGTCCGGCCGGGTGAGTACTGCCGGCAGGTAGCTGCCGCGCGAGAGCTCGGCCACCGCCGGCCCCTGCGGCCGCGAGAAACCGGTCTCGGACGCCACGCGCTGTTTGGTGGCTGCGCTGCGGATCGCATCGGTGAGCGCGATCATCTGGCGCGCGGTGACGACGCGGCCGCCCGCGGTGCGCACCGGTGTGTCCGGCGGCAGCGTGCGCAGGTGCGCAAGCGTGACGGGCGCCTGGCCGGGGGCCGACAGCTGCAGCGGCCCCGACGAGGGCGGTAGCGGGGCGGCGTGGGTGCCGCCCAGGCATAGGGCGGCGCAGGCCGCGCCCAGGACACGACGAAAGGACATGACGGTCTCCTCGGTGGATTCTTGGTGCGCCGATGCTGCCGGCGGCTGGGATGCGACTCTCGCCGAAGTGCGGCCGCCGGTGTCCTGCGCGGAACCCTTATTGCGCGGGAACTACGTCACGCACTCAACGCACCCGCACCCGTTGCAGCAGCAGCCGGTCGTCGTCGCTGCCTTCGGTGGCCCACACGCCGTTGGGCAGGGCGTGGAACACCAGCACCGCATGGCGCTGCGGATCGGCCATCACCAGCTCGCCGCCGGCGTTGCGATACCAGGCGTAGAGATCTTCCGCCTTCGGCGTGACCTTGCCGCAGCCCGCCGGCGCGCTCAGCGCGGAGCCACCGATCACACGCCGGCGCTCGAGCTTGATGCGGCAGGCGGGGGCGCCTTCGCCGTCCTTGGCGAGGGTCCAGGTGCCGGCATCCTGCAGGGCAGGGGCTGCCTGCACGGCCATGGAGGCCAGGGCTTGCAGCAAGCCGGCGGCGGCAAGGGCCGCTGCGGCACGCAGACGGCGATGCGGGGTGGATGCGGGAGCCATCGCGTGGCAGTGTACGGCCGGGCCGGCGGGCGATTCGTCGGGGTTTGGCGTCGATTCGCCGATGAGGCGGCCGCGGATGCCGCTGGCCCCTGTCCAATGGCAGCATCGTCACCCGGAGCACTTTCCATGAGATCCCGTTCGATGTATTTCGATTCGCCCCACCGCCGCGTCCGGCGCGCGCTGTTCGGCCTGTCGGTCGCCGGCATCGGCGCGCTGGCGCTGCTGGACAACCTGCATGTGTTCGACACCCCGCTGCTGCGCACCTACTGGCCGCTGGTGTTCGTGGTGTGGGGCGTGGCGCGGCTGGCGTGGTCGCACCATATTTCGAGCCGCCTGTTCGGCACGGTGCTGATCGCCGCCGGCGCGCTGATGACGGCGCACAACCTGGGCCACGTGAACGTCGACCTGCGGCAATGGTGGCCGGTGGCCATCATTCTGGGCGGCGTGGCGATCGTGCTGCGTGGGCTCTTTCCGCGCGCCTGCGGACGGCACTGGCAGTTCGAGACCTCGACCATCGAGCACACCGACCAGGTCGACGTGGAGGCCCGCTTCAGCGCCATCAAGCTGCAGAACGACTCCACCGCCTTCAAGGGCGGCAGGATCTCGGCGGCCTTCGGTGGCGTCGAGCTCGATCTGCGCCAGGCCGTGATGGCCGGCCCCGAGGCCACGCTGACGATCGACGGCAAGTTCAGCGGCATCGAGCTGCGCGTGCCGCGCCACTGGCAGGTGTCGGTGCAGATGAGCGCCACGCTCGGTGGGGTCGACGACAAGACGGTGCCACCGGCCTCGGCCGAGCATCGCCTCGTGCTGCGCGGCGAGACGGTCTTTGGCGGCGTCGAGATCAAGAATTGAGGTTCGGAAGGGACGCATCGCCCCGTGCACCCGCTGCTGACTCATCTGCGCGGCCTGGCCGCCTACCTGCTCGCCTGGAGCCTGGCGGGCATGGCCGTGGCTGCCGTGCTGGTGTTGACCGGCACCGAGGCCTGGGCCTGGGCGCTCGCGTTCTGCCTGCCGGTGGCTTGGCTCACCGCATTGGCCGCCCTGGCGCCGTTCTACGTGTGCCGCAGCCGGCCGCTGAAGCCGGCCCGGTGGATCAGCGCGCTGGCCCTCAGGGCTGCGGCGGCGGTCGTGCTGGCCCTGCTGGTGGCCGGGGGCGCCGCGCTGTGGAATGCCATCGGCCTGGCCTTCGGCCGCCCGGGGCTCGTGGTGCTGCCGCCGTCGATCTGGCTCGGCTTCATCGGTGCCCTGGGCTTCGTGTTCGCCCTCTCGGCACTGGCCCACGATGCCGTGCTGGCGCAGCGCGCGCTACAAGAGGCCGCCGACCTGCAGGCACGGGCGCAGCTGCATGCGCGAGAGATGGAACTGCAGGCGCTGCGCAGCCAGGTCGATCCCCACTTCCTGTTCAACAGCCTCAACTCCATCAGTGCATTGACCGGCATCGACCCCGCGGCCGCGCGCGCGATGACGATCGACCTCGCGCAGTTCTTCCGGCAATCGCTCGCGACGAATGGCATGGACCGCATCCGCCTCGAAGAAGAGCTCGAGCTCGTGGAGCGCTATGTCGCGATCGAACGGCGCCGGCTGGGCGACAAGCTGAGCCTGGTGGTCCACGCTGAGGCCGATGGCCTGGCGGCGCTGGTGCCCCCGCTACTGCTGCAACCGCTGGTCGAGAATGCCGTGAAGCATGGCATCCGCCTGCTGGATGAAGGCGGGCAGATCGAGATCGAGGTGCGTCGTGCCGGCAACCGGCTGGTGCTGCGCGTGTCCAACCCGATGGAGGACGCGGCACCGCGCGATGCGAGCGGCCTCGGCCAGGGGCTGCGCCTGCTGCAGGAGCGGCTGGTGGTCCATGCGCCGGAGCCGGCCTTCCTGGAAGTGGAATGCGCCGACCGCCGATTCACGGTGAGGATGTCGTTGCCATGGCAGACCTGAATTTGCGCGCCCTGATCGCCGACGACGAGCCGCTTGCCCGCGCGCTCGTGCGCGAGTACCTGGCCGCGCATCCAGACGTCCATGTGATCGCCGAAGCCGCCAACGGCCTGGAGGCGGCGCGCTGCATACAGGATGAAACCCCCGACCTCGTCTTCCTCGACGTGCAGATGCCCAAGCTCACCGGCCTCGAGGTGCTGCAGATGACCGGCCTGCGGCATGGCGTGATCTTCACCACCGCCTACGACCGGCATGCGCTGGAGGCCTTCGACCTCCACGCGGTCGACTACCTGCTCAAGCCCTTCAGCCAGCAGCGCTTCGATGCGGCGCTGGACCGGGCGCGCCGGCTCCAGCGCAAGGAACTTCCCGGCATCGAGCGCATGGTGAGCGCCGAGCCGCTGCGGCGCGTGCTGGTGCGCGACGGTGCGCAGCTGCGCGTGCTGCCGCTGGAGGAGGTCGACTACATCCAGGCGCAGGCCGACCACGTGGCCTTTCACCATGCAGGCCAGGATCATTTGAAGCCGCAGCGCATCTCCGACCTGGAGGCGCAGCTGGATCCACGCCGGTTCGTCCGCGTGCATCGCAGCTTCCTCGTGAACATCACCCGGATCCAATCGGTCGAGCGAACCGAGTCTGATGCCTATGCGGTGCGGCTGCAGAGCGGTAAGCGTATCCCTGTGAGCCGAAGCGGGTATGAGCGGCTGCGCGGCGTGCTGTAGCGGCAGGGCTCGATGCGCCGCTGTTTGCGGTGTCAAGAAAGGGGAGGCTCGGCGTCCCGTCCTGGGGTGGTGGCCTTTGTCCGCTTTGCACGTCCGCGTTAAGAGGGGTTTTCCAATTGCCAGTTGTTCGCTGACAATGACTTAGCCGACATGGGCGTGTTAGACGACAGGATGGGAGGGTGTTAATGGACAGGCAATGTGGACACGTTGTGTCCTCTAAAACACGTTAGGCCTCTAGGAATCCACATGTCAGCGTTCCGGAACATCGACTGGCAATGTCCCGATGCTTGGGGCATCGTCGCGTGCCGAGGCGTCTTGACTGTCGTACCAGAGACCTGTGCTGCCTGTGATCGCTGGCAGTGGCGGCAAGCGTTGAAAGGGAACTCGCCTGGGTGGAGGTCGCCAATCCGACGGCAATGCTTGAAGCCGATATTCGAGCCGGCCACCAACGCTTCCTCTCAGTTTGCGGCTATGCGTGCATCGTTCCCGGAGTCGGTAAGCTTACCGCCGAGCGCTGCTATCCCTCCGTACTTGTCCAAACGATCGAAGGCACCAGCGATGCCCCGGTCTCGGAGCGGCATGCCGCGCTGAATCAACGTGCCGCTGACGTCGCAGCCGAGTACAACACGCTTTCCGCACGAGCCCTCACATTTCGCGGGCGCGCGCGATGCCCTCAGGGAGCAAACTGGGATGCAGCCTTCAACGAACTTCACGCGCTGGCGCGAGCAGCGCACCCGGCCTTGGGTGAGGCTGATTTCAGCCTATCGGCGACCGAGCCAACGTTTCTTCTCGTCTTGCCGGAGCGGTTGCACTCTCCCGCCTTTGAGGCATCGGCTTGCGCCGTTCTTCGCAAACACAACCTGCCCCCTACCGCGCGCATTGTGTTGCACAGCCATCGAGGCGAAGCCCGATCAATCGTCTTGTGCGGTGCGCCGAACGCAGCCTAACTCTTCCATCGAGGGGACGTCTAACAGCAAGCTTCGCTTGCCGTTAGCCGCCCCTCATGTCAAACGTTAGGCCCTATGCTCTTCTGTCCAAATTGCAGTTCCCACGTCGCTAGTGGCGCTTCGAGATGCGAAGCATGCGGCGCCGTGCTCGGTCGGGACAGTGTCTGGGGCGTCGCAGCGGTCCATGCCCCAGCAAGGGAGAACCAGGAAAGGCACTTCAGCATATTTAGGTCTCTTGCATTCTTTGCCATTCTTGGACCGGCAGTCGGTTATCTGCTCGTAATTGTGCAGGCGGGCCACCTCGCAGAGTTGTCGAACCCAACGCTCTGGTTTGGAGCTCTGATCGCATACTCCGTCGGGGAACCACCAGCGTTTCTTGCTGGATTGCTTTTCTATTTCTTCCGCAAAGGCTTGCTTCGCGTTTCCTTTGTTAGGGCGGAAAGTCTGCTTATCGGCGCCATTGTCGGAACTCTTGCGGGCGGCCTTGCTATGCTCCTATGCATGCTCCTGCGTGGGTATGCGCCACCGATGAACTGGCCACCAGGTTTGCCCAAGCTTGTGTTCCTCGGCTCGGTAGCGGGCGGCGCCGTAGGTTTTGTAGCATCGTTCAAGTTGACTGCCGCTTTGAAGCAGGTTCAATTTGATCCACAGGCCTAACCCCTCCATCGAGCGGACATGCCCCGGCAAGCCGGGTCATGCCGCTCATGTCAAACGTTAGGCCCGTATACACCCGAGGAGACTCACATGCCCAAATGGCTCGCTGATGCTGCAGGGCTTGGCGCGCTGGCCGGGACTATGGTTCTCGGGAGCGTCGCAATTCCTGAAGTCGATATCAATTTCGTTGCGGGTGCCTTCCTGTACCTCATATGGGCAGTTGGCTCCATATTTGTTTGGCATCACCGGTTGGCGCCCAAAATGCCAGCTCAGTGGCTGTTGGGCGCTGCTTGTTCAATAGCCGCTGCCGCTGTTTGGTACGGGTTCATGAGGGGCGCCTCGCTCGCTACCTTCGGCAAAGGCGAGCCTGAAGGCTCGAAGATGTTTGACATGATGACTACCATCCTCATTGCCCCAGGCCTCACCGTCTCTGCCTTGTGCGGTTCGGTCCGCGCCCTCGTCGATGGGCGACTTCCAGGTTCGAGCAAACGTGCCTAACCCCTCCATCGAGCGGGCGCCTTCCAGCAAGCTTCGCTTGCCTCCAGTCGCCGCTCATGTCGAACGTTAGGTGCCTCATGCTCCCAGCGCGTTACGCTCGGATTGCACATGCATTGCGAACAATCTTCAATGCAGAAGATGGCCTGTCTCCCGAGGTTTCTAAAGAGCTGTACCTGCGCGCCATAGCAAACTCTCCTTCTCTTGTCGGGCTCAAGTCTGAGTTGGAAGATGCGTTATCAGATCCTTCTGTCTCTTGGAAGGAGTTTCTCTGCAACGAGCAGTACGAGGTTTTTGATGCTCAGAATGAGCAACAAGCAAGAGAGTTCGCCTCTGCGTTGCTACTCGCTTCACTTCAGGAGGGGCAATGATTCAGTTTGCGGCGTGCTTGTCTCGACCGGCACCTAACACCTCCATCGAGCGGACAGGGAGCTTGCTTGAGTTTCGTTGACACTTCCACCTAAC
>CBIHRS010000009.1:0-168933 GCA_966212505.1 uncultured bacterium | reverse complement strand
CCAGATCATTCCTTAAGTAAGCTGCCCTTGCCGGGCCCCCTCGCGGGGGCGCGGCGGGGGCGAGCCAACGAAGGTGTTTGAGCCTTGCACGGTCCGGGTTGCCGCCGCCCCCTCGGGGGCGTTCCCGGTGACGGTCAAATCGGGGTGGGGCGGGGTGGGCGCGGGCGCCGCCGACGGCGGTGCCGCGGCGGCCGTGGCGTCGCCCGCCGCTGCGGGGGGCGGTGCGTCGCCGGGCAGGGCGGCCGAGGCCGCGCCCGCGACGCCAGCCGCCTTCCCGGCCTGGCGGCCCAAGGGCTCGATCCAGACGTAGCTGGCGGGCGTCGTCGCAGTGCCTTCCCGTGCGGCGTTCGCGCCCGCTGTCCCGGCGCCGGTCAGCGGGAGGTTGTTCGGGTCGTAGCCCAGGCCCGCGGGCAGGTCGCCGCCCGCGCTGCCCTTGGTGGCGGCCGACGCGCCGCTCGCCAGCTTCTCGACGTTGGCCGCCAGGTCGTCCAGCCGCCGCTGCATCGCCGAGAACACCGGCAGCGTGTTCGCGTCGGGGCGCGACAACTGGTCGTTCACGCGCCGGGTGACGTTGTCCTCGATCGCGCTGCGGTTGCGGTTCAGGTCGTCGTTCTGCTGGATCAGGCGCGCGCGGTCGTCGCGCAGCATCCGGTTCTCGTCCTTCACCGCCTTCATTTCCGCGGTGAGCGTGCGCAGCGTGTCGGACGGCGTGTCGCCGTCCGGCGCGGCCGGCTTGACCTTGGGCACGCTGGCCATCGGCGGTGCCTTCGGCGCGGCATGGCGCGCCCGGAGCACGACGCCGAGCACGGCGACCGCGAGGAGCACGCCGAGGATCGGGATCAGGCGGTTCTGGCGAATGGTGGGCATCGCGGGCACCTTTCAGAGGCAGTCTTCGAAGCGCCGTTCGCAGACCAGGTAGACCGCACTGGTGTCGGCCTCGCTGCCATGGCCCAGCAAGCGGCCATGCTGGAAGGTGATCGCGCGCCAGCGGCCACGGATGGCCTGGGGGTCCAGCTCGACCGCGGCCCGCTGCAGGTTGCGCAGCACGACCGCGGTGACCGTGAGGTCGTCGCCGCGCCACGCGCCGACCGGTGTTGCCTGCAACAACGCGCCCCGGTACAGGCCTTCGACCGGCGCGCGCGGGACCGGCAGCGCGTGCAGCCCGGGCAGGCCAACGGCCAGGCGACGCGGCGCGTACAGCTGCCGCGCGGCGAAGCGCGTCAACGTGGCCAGGTCGATCGGCGGTGGCGCTTGGCTGGCGTCCGGGGCCGGGGACGCCGTGCCCTCGCTGTCGACGGGCGCGGCCACGATCTCGATCGGCCCTGTTGTCTGGACCGTCGATGAGGCCGAGAGGTCCAGCAGCATCACCGTGCCGTTGGCGGCGTCTTCCGCGTGCACGCGCGTGCGCGGGAACGGCGCAAAGGCGGTCAGGTAGCTGCGCCGTCCGGTCGTCTCGATGCGCAGCGACGGCGCGATCGACGGCGGCACGCCGATGCGCATCGTCGATGGGAAGAGCACCAAGCGCTCGAACGCATCGCCGACGCCCAGGGTGACCTGCAGCGGCCTGCGATCCCACACCAGGTGCTCGACGCCCGACGTGGCGCGACGCGGGGCGGCTGACGCCGCCATCGAGGCGGGCCGTGCCGTCGCGGCGGCGCGGCGGGGTGGCGTGGGCCGCGGTTGGGCCGCTGCCGCCGAAGGCGCCGAGGCGGCGGCGGGCGGCGGATTGGGGTTGGCCGACGTGGCGATGCCCTCGGGGATCACGTCGGGCGGTGACGCGCCGGCGTCGGCCGCAGAGGACGCGCTCGGCGCCGGCTCGACGACAACCGGTGCCGCGGTGGCGCCGGCCAGGATGGACAGGCAGGCCGCGGCGATCAGATGACGCGCGGCGCCGGCGGGAAGAGAAACAGAAAGAGGAAGAGGAAGAGGCCGAGGACGAGGGAACGGCATCGCGTGCTCCATCAGTGCGTCAGCTGGTGCTGCAGTTGTCCGGCGGCGCCGCTGGCGGCGACCGGCGACGAGGCTGCGGCCGCGGCGGCCGCCTTGCGTTCGGCGACGAGGTCGAGCCGCATGGGCTGCTCGTTCTCGTTCAGGCAGTCGACGGCCAGGCCGAAGGGGTTGAGTTCGGGATCGACCGCGTAGCGCACCACGCGCAGCGGGTAGCGGATGCCGATGTCCTTCACCGGCACGCCCTTGACCGTCTCGGCCAGCTCGAAGTCGGTTTCCACGCGCCACGCCGACGGCGAGAGCACCTGCACGCGGTGCTCGGCGTATTCGTGGCCGGGCATCACCTGCAGGCCGCGCGTGCGCGACGACAGCTCGCCGTTGTTCGACTTCGTCGCCATGTCCTGCTTGAGCCAGTCGCGGCACTCCGGCGTCACGTAGTACTGCATCCGGAAGATCGCGCCGCCATAGTCGGCATCGCCATCGGTCGGCCAGTGGTTCACCATCTGCCAGATCGTGGTGGCGAAGGCATAGACGGACGCGGGCGGCACTTCGCCGGGTTTCAGCGTCGCGCCGGACCGCAGGTCCGGCGGAATGTGCAGCGTCAGGTCGCGCTGGATCGATGCCAGGCACGCGATGGCGACCAGGGCCAGCGTCGCCAGCACCGCGATGAAGGTCCACTGGACCCGGATCAGCAGGTCCTTGTTCGCGATCGCACCGAGGTAGCGTCCCATGCGAGCTCCCGTCAACTCAGCGGGCGTCGGGCGGCGGACCCGCGGGCGTGTCCCGCGCGATGTCCCAATAGCCGCTGCGCCAGATCAGCGGAAAGGACCACAGCCCGTGCCGCACCAGCAGGTGCATCGCGGCATGGACGTAGTAGTGGTCGGGCCGGTTGCGCTTGATGCGCTGGAACTGCGTCGCGCCGACGTAGACGCTGGCCATCACGCCGACGGTCAGGATGCCGAGCGCGTAGAACAGGCGGCCGACGACGGCCGCGAGCGCGATCGACAGCGGCACCCAGGCCGCGATGGCGCCGACGAGCATGAACAGCAGCTCGCTGGACGAGCAGCCCTTGAAGATGGGCGGCTCGATGTCCACCCGGTCGGCCAGCACGTCGTCGGTGTCCATCGCGGGGACTCGCGTCGTCGCTCAGATGATCCCGGCGGCGACGCCGAGCAGGTAGCTGTCGAACACGAGCACGCCGCCGGCAGCGGTCGCCAGCAGGCCGACCTCACCCCATTCGGCGCGGCCGGTGCGCGCTTCGTTGAACTTCGCGATCGCCGACCACGACACCCACAGGAAGGCGGCGATCGCGACCAGCAAGCCGAGCACGATGCCGGCATCCTTGCCGTAGCCCTTGATCAGGCCCAGCCAGTCACCGGAGGCCGGTGCCGTCGAGGGCGCTGCCGCGCTCGGCAGCGCGGCGCGCGCCGGCGCGGCCGATGCCGCGACGAGGGTCGCGAAGGCGAGGTGACACAGCCACTGGCCGCGCTGCGACGCCAGCGCGAGCCGCTCGCGGCCCGCGTGGACCGCGCGTGCGGCCAGCCGTTGCAGAAAGGTGATTCCGGTCTTCATCGAACAACTCCAAACGTGAAGGTGGAACAGGAGCCCGGCCCCATGCCGGTCCCCGGCGCGTCACGGGCGCCACGCGGCTCTTGCGAACACGGCACTCACCGGATGAACCAGCCCAGCACGCTGAGGACGACGGCCCCGCGGATCGCGTACCAGGCCATCTCCGCGAGATCCAGGCGCCGCACGGTCCAGCGCCGGAACAGGCGCAGCACCAGCCACGCAAACCAGGTCAGCGCCAGCACCGCGACCACGCTGGCGATGCCCAGCAGCAGCGCGCTGCTCGACGGGCCGCCCGCGGCGAGCGAGAACGCGGATTCCTGGGCCGGGCTCATGGATGGGTCCTGTCGTCGTCGGGCCCGGCTTCAACGGCGGTAGTCGCCGGCCAGCGGCGGCACCGGCCGCGGCTGGCGCGGGGCATCCAGGTGTTCGACCACGCCGCGGCGCACCAGCTCGAGATCGCGCGACAACCAGTCGTAGCGAAAGCGCACGCGCGCGCTGGGATCGGCGTTCTGCTGCGCCTCGGCGACCAGCCGCTGCAGTTGCTGCAGTTCGTGCTCGATGCGGGCGAGCGCTTCGCGTTCGCTGTCGTCGTCGGCCTGCGCGGTGGCGGCCGCGGCGAGGGCCAGGACGGCGGCGAGCGATCGCAGGATCGGGAGGGGGCTTCGCATCATGGGCGCTCCTAGAGGTACTTCTTGAAGGCGCCCGCGCTCAGGCTCACGGTGGTGGCCAGCGCGGCGCAGAAGGGCAGGACGATCCAGGCCGGGTTGAACCCGCCGGACGGCCAGGTCAGGTAGAGGAAGAAGCCGAGCGAGAACGCCGGCCAGAGCAGGCGCTTGGCCTTGTGGTAGATGAACGAGCTCTCGCGGCCGCCGCACCAGCGCCGGATGTCGCGCCGGCCCAGCCCGTCGATCAACCCGAGCACGAGGGCGATCGCGAAGGCCGGCAGCGCGAGGTAGACGACGGCCAGCCGGATGAACGCGTCCTGCCACACGTAGACCATCGCGAGCAGGTACGGCACCGCCGAACGCAACAGCACCGGCGGGTCGAGCTGCTGCCCGAGGCGCTGCAGCGACGCGGGCAGGTGGTGGGTCCACGGGGCGGGCTCGCGCGGCGCCGGCGCATCGATGCCCTTGCGGATCAGCCGCAGCACGCCGACGGCGTCGGCCAACTGCGTCGCGACGTCGGCCCAGCGCGCCGCGAACGCGACGGTGTCCTCGGTCAGCAGGCTGCGCCGGTACTCGGCCAGGTAGCCGAGGTCCTCGGGCACCATGTCCTGGCTGTGCCGCACGCCCTCGTCGGCCCACCAGGTGTGCATGCCGACCCACTCGATCACGGTGCCGACCGCGAGCGACGCGGCGAACGAGAGCACCGCGCTCAGCACGGCACAGACGATCCAGAGGACGGGACCGTTTGGCGGGCGCTGCACCGGGCGCCGTTGCACGTCGGCGCTCATGCCGCGGTCTCCACGTCGGCGGGCTCCGCCGATGCCGGGTCGGTGGGCGCGTCCCCCCCGTCAGCGCTCCAGGTGCCCGAGTGGCCGTCGTTGGCGGCCTGCGTCTCGGGGGCCAGCCACCAGTGGTCGCCGCTGCGGTACTTGCGGCGCATCGCCCCGGCGAGTTCGGCGATCGATGCCGGCAGGTGGTCGTCGCCCACCGGGTCGAGCAGCGGCACGCGCAGCTTCCAGAGCTGGTTGCCCTCGATCAACGCGAACGCATGCCCCTTCGGCAGCGCCATCACGTCGGACGGCGAGATCAACGGCACCGACTGGGTCGCGATGCGGTCTTCGTTGCGCGACGTGAAGTCGACGCCGACCTCGCGGTCAGTGGCGTCGGTGACGCCACTGACCGCGGTCAGCGCCGCCACGTCGACCTCGGGCAGGCCGGCCGTCAGCTGCTCGGCGGTCTCGACCGTGCGCACGCGGAAGCTCACGATCGTGTTCAGGTTGCCGACGACCTGCTTCGCCTTCGCCGGCGAGCCCATGCGGGCCTCGACGTCGGCGCTGGTCTGCGTGTAGATGTTGAGCTGGAAGTCGGCGCCGCCGATCTTGTTGGCCAGCGGCACGAACTCGTCGCCGCACAGGTCGCTGAACTCGTCGAGGTAGACCGAGACCTTGCCGTGGGTGCCGTGCTTGTAGAACTCACCGGCGGTGGCGACGAGGTCCGCGAACATCGAATTGCCCACCGCGGTGGACACCGCCGAATCGGTCAGCGCGTCGAGCCCCATGTAGGCGATGCCGCGCTGCCGGATCAACTGCTGCCAGTTGAAGATCGGCCGCGGGTCCTTGACGTCGAAGTAGTCCGGGCTCAGCAGGTCGGCGACCGGGCCGCTGGTCAGCTTTTCCAGCAGCGGGCCGAGCGAGGACACCAGCTTGTCGAAGTAGGTCCGGTCGTACTTGAAGACCGAGGCCAGCCCCTGCAGCACCGGCTCATGGATGTCGTGCTGGCGCAGCAGCTGCAGCACCGCGATCGCGTCCGGGCTGCGGCCTTCGAGGTGGCGGGGCAGGTGCTGCCGGCTTGCTGCCTTCGTGCGCAGCGCCGCGAGGTCGCGCTCCCAGTCCGGCGGTCCGCTGCGGGCCAGCCAGTGGCGCGCGTATTCGAGGAACAGCGGCTCGATGTCGTCGATGCAGTACAGCACCTCGCGGTACACCGGCTTGCGGCCGAGCGCGGAAATCGCGCGCGCGATGATGTTGGCGAAGCGCCAGCAAAACTCGCGGAACGCGGCGGAGTTGCCCGCCGACGGCAGCGGGTTGGTCAGCCGCGTCGCGATCTGCGTGATGCGCGTGTAGTCGCCGATCGCGTTGTAGCGGGCGGACAGCTGCGGGAAGCCGAGGTGGAACAGGAAGAAGTGGTCGAGCCGGCCGGCGCGAGCCGCCTCGGCGTAGCAGCGCTTCATCAGGTCCGGGTCGCCCTTCGGGTCGATCACGATCACGGTGTCGCCGCGGCCGATGTCCTGGGTGACCCCGATCTCCATGCAGCGCGTCTTGCCCTGGCGCGTGGCGCCGTAGTAGATCGCGTGACCGACGCGCTCGGACAGGTTCAGCAGCACCGGCCGCTCGCGCGGCTCGACCGCATGCAGGTGCGGGTTGCCGCCCAGCGGCGGCAGCGGCGCGAGCGGGTTCCAGCGGGAGGCCGACGCGGTCACCGCCGCGACCTTCGACAACAGCGGGTGGTGCTCGAACCGGTTCTCGAAATCCCGCGCGGCCCGGTACAGCCGGCCCGGCTCGATGAAGCGCTGCACCTCCGGCCGCCGCGTGTCGCGCAAGCGCTGGGTGTGGACCTGGCCCCAGCGGAAACCGTCGCCGAGGTACAGCTTGCGGTCCGACACCGGGACCTGGGCCGCCTTCATCATCAGCAGCGGCAGGCGCTTCATGTTGCGCTGGTAGCGCCACACGCGCGCGCCTTGCTGCAGGCGCAGCGCGGCGAAGGCGCCGAGCACGCCCGAGGCCGCGAGGCCCAGCGTCGGCGGCATCATCAGCGACCAGGGCGCGATCGCCGCGAGCGCACCGGCGCCGGCGGCCGCGGTCGCGCTCCACAGCTCCACCGGGGGCCGCAGCAGTGCGTCGATCGCGTGGCGGTTCTCCATCAGCGCAGCTCCCGCAGGTCCTGCGTGATGGCGCCTTGCGGCGGCATGTAGACAGGGTAGACGCTCAGTCCGATCTGCCGCGCCAGGTCGTCAAAGCTCGCCGGCGCCATCGGCAGCTCGGGCGCGAGCTGCTGCAGCAACCGGAAGGCGGCCAGCGACTCGACGTTGACGACGAGGCCGGTGGCACCGGCGCGCGCGAGCTGGGTGCGGTGCGCGCTCAGCCAGGCCCGCGACAGCGGGTCGTCGCCGATCAGGAACAGCGGTGCCATCAGCCACGGCGGATGGCGCCATGGAACGGCCGCTGTCATCGGGCTGGGCCGCATCGACGGCGTGCGCACCGGCAGCGTGAGCGGCAGCTCGATCTGCGCGGGCGGGCTGGTGGCCGTGTCGGCGCTCGCGTCCGCCGCGGTGAACGCAGCGAGGTACTGTGCGATCGGCACCGTGCGTCCGCTGTCGTGCACGACGACCAGGCCGGGCGCTGCCGCCAGCACCGGGCCGGCGATCGCCAGGGTCATCGCGGCCGCGAGCGCAGCCGTGCCCCGTGTGCATCGGGCCTGGCTATGCATGGTCGAGTGCCTCCACGCGTCGCAGCACGGACTCCGCATACGCGCGGGCGCGCGCGGGATCGTTGGGTGCGTGGTAGCGGCCGATCGCCTCGGTCCATCGGCCGGTCTCCGCATGGCACTCGGCCAGCAGCGTGGCGCCGAGGTGCAGGTTCACGTAAGGGTCGAGGGCGCGCGCGGTCGACACCAGGCGCTTGTGGTGCCAGCCCCAGTTGATCTGCATCAGCCCGATGTCGACGTCGCGGCGAGCGGCCGCGACTGCGGCGTCGAGGCTGGCCAGTGCCGCGGCACGACGATCGAAGTACAACGCCTGCTGGCCGATGTTCAGCGTCCAGGGCCAGGGCAACGCGTAGCGCTGGCCGGGGCGCCAGGTGCAATGGCGCGATTCCTGCAGCGCCACGGCGAACAGGATGGCGGGTGGAATGCCGTGCTCGACGGCGACCTGCCGATAGCCGGCGGGAATCGGCGCCGGTATCGGCGCGCTGCCGCGCAACGGGGCGCACGGCACGGGCCGTGCCGCCGCCGCGGCCAGCGTGCCGAGCAGCAGGGCCCTGCGGTCGAGCGCCGTCACAGCTCGCCTCCCCGCAGCGTGTCGAAGCTGTCGCCGCGCTTGCGCACGACGGCCGGCAGCGCCGGCAGGTGGGGGAGCACGCGCGCAAAGGTGCCGCCATCCGCGTTCAAGGTCAGCCGGCCCCGCGTCACCAGCCCCGGATCGACGCCGAGGCGGCGCGCGAGGCGCTGCACGTCGTCCGCGCTGCGCGCGCCGACCACGTAGAGGTCGACGGCGATGCCGGCCTCGGCATGCGCCAGCGCGCGGCCCACCGTGGCATCGCAGGGCGGGCAACCGTCGCGCGCGAACACCAGCAGCCGGTCGCCTGCGTTGACCGCGGGCGGCATGCTGAACCCGACGGGCGCGGGGACATCTTTGGCCGGCGCCTGCGCGGGGACGATGGCCGGCGCCGGCGCGCTGGCGAGGGCCTGCTGCAAGCCGCCGGGCTGACGCGCCGCCGCGCCGAGGTCCAGCGCGACGAGCCGGGGGTAGAGCCGATGGATCGCGTGCTCGTACTCGGTCTGGAACTGCAGCAGGCGCTGTGCGTCCTCGACCATCAGACGCGCGAACACCTCCGCATAGCGCCGGCGCTCGGCGTCGGTGCGGGCATGGATGCCGAGGACCTCGATCGGGCTGATGCGCGGATCGCTGACGGCCCCGCGCATGCCCTTCATCAGCAGTTGGTAGCGGCGGTAGTCCTCGGCGGACAGGCCCCAGTACTGGGCGCTGGCGCGCTCCGCGGCGTCCAGCGTGGTCGCTCCCGCCTGCACCGTGGTCGTCTGCGCGCTGCTGGTGCCGCTCTGCGCGCCTGCAGGGATCGGGTCGAACGCTTGCGCGAGGGCGACCAGGGCCACCCCGGCGCGAGCCAGGCGACGGGCCGTGTTCATTGGCCGGCCCCGGCTGCCGCGTTCAACGGCACGACCGCGCCCTTGGCGGTCACGAACTCCACCTGCTGGCGGTCGGCGTCGGCGCGCTGCAGGACCGCGTCGCCGAGTGCATCGCCCACGGCGAGGAATCGCACGCTTCCGCCCTGACGGATCGAGACGCTGGCCTTGCCGTCCCAGGTGTCCACCGCCAGCACCGATGAGATCGGCGCGGGTTGCGGCGCCGACGCTGCCGCAGCAGGGCGCCGATGGCCGGCCGGGACGGCGCGGGTGGCAGCGGCTCGTGCGGGGCGCTGCGATTCCAGCAGGTGCCGGATCTCGCCGACGTCGGCCTCGAGGTGGTCGAGGCGCTGGTCGATCGTGTCGGAGCGCGTGAGCAGCCGTTCGATCAACTCTCGCAGGCCGGTCGCCGCGCGGCCGACCAGATCGGGCGCGGCCGTTGCGCCCGAGGCGGCACTGGCGCCGGGCGCCGCAGCCACGGGCGGATCGACCCCGTGCACGGCCGGCTTCGCGAGGACCGGTTTCGGCATCGGCAGCGCGGCCTCCGCCGTGCCTGTGCTTGCGACGACGGAGGGCGGCGGTAGGCGAGGGGGCGTGCCGCGATGGCGCAGCACCAGGATGCCGAGCACCGCGCTTGCCGCGATGGCCGCGATGATCGGCAAGCGGCGGCGTCGATTCGCGTTGCGTCGGGTCGCGCGCGCATCAGGGCTGGGCGAAGACGGAACCGTGGGCCCGTCTTCGCGCGGGTTGTCGTCGCTCGGGCCGCTCATCGCGGGCCTCCCGCGTTGGCCGGCGTGGCGGCCAGCGCCGACCCGCTGGCACTGCGGCGATAGCTGACGACGCGGGCCGCTTCATCGACCTGCAGGCGGTAGGCGCTGCCCATCAGCACGTCCAGCGCCGAGCGGACCGAAACCGGACCGACCTGGCGGTGCACTTCGGGCAGTGGCAACGCGAGCACGGTCTGCACGGCCGGGTCCCATTCGGAGGCCGGCGGCAGCCGATAGCCCGTGCGCAGCAGGAGGTAGCTCACCGCCTCGCCGACGCTGCGCACGTCGCCCCGCGGGAACGTGACGCGCACGATGGCTTCGAGCGGATCAAGCTGCGCGTCGTCCGGCAGGGCGGCGGCGCTGGTATAGCGGGCGAGCCGCAACTCGTTGGTGGCCGCGTCAGCAGCGCTCGGTGCGAGCGCACCGAGCGGCAGGCTCAGGGTGCACCACAGCAACGCGCGACGGCGCAGGCGCCGGTTGCGGGCGCAAAGGCGACAGGACAGCTGGCTCACGGGCATCTCCTGAAAGACGAACCAGGGACGGGGATGGGCGACGGTCGGAAGGCCGGCCGTCTGCCGGTGCAGGGAGTGCTGACGTGGGCCCGTCGACGCGACGGGGTGGGGCCGAGCGATGGCGCGAACGCAAGGGGTCAGCGCGACGCTGAGCACCGGTCATCGCCCGGCGGGTGTGTGCGCCGTGGCGCAGGGGGTGGGGGAGGTGCGCCGACCGTGATGAACGCCCCGAAGGGTTGAGTCGGCTGTGCCCGGATGCGGCCCGGTCGACGTCTCAAGGAGCGTCCGGCCATCGGGACACGGTGCTGCAGGCGAGGCGCTGGCGGTTGGGCGCCGGCCGTGCCGTGGCGACGACTGGGGGGTCATCGCCCGAGGTGTGCGAGGCGTCAGCGGCGTCGGCGTGCACGGCCGCAGGGCCGGCGCTCCTGGCGCTCGTGGTGCAAGGGGTGAAGCGGGTGCATGAGGTGGATCGTGGGGTGCCGACCCGACGCGCTCAACTACCGCGCGTCAGGTGGCGGCGCTGCACGATCAGCAGCAATGCCTTGTCGATGATCTGTTGCTGCACCTCCGGCAACTCGGCGACGAGCGCGAGCGCCGCCGAGGTCAGCGTGCCGTGGTCGAAGGTGGGCAGGTTGCGGTCGGCAGCGGCGTCCCGTTGGATGCGTTGGACGAACTCGAAGGATTCGGGGAACACCAGCGTCGGCCGCCGATCGTCCGGCGGCAACAGCGAGCGGCTGTCGCGCGTGACCCGGACGGGCGTTTCCGGCGGGGTGAGGGTCTCGTTCATGCGGGGGGTCCTTTCAGGGAGCCCCTTCAGCGATACGCCGACAACCAGGTGCTCCGAGGTCGATAGGCTAGGCGGAGCGAGCGCCGAGATCACGGCAAGACCGGCCCTGTTTTGGGGGGTGGTTCCGGCGGCGGGTCGAGCGCATCGCGGTCTTCTTCATCGACCTCGTCATCGTTGTCATGCCATCGCCGCTGCCATTCCGCATGGCCTTGCAGCCGGTCGCACCTCAGCACGATGCCCGGGTAGGACCGGCCCTCGATGACCTCGCTGCAGACCTTGCGCGACGGCGTGGCGCCGTCGGTCGCCAACAGGCCGGCGTCGTGCAGCGCCCGGACGATGGCGCCATGGTCATCGGCCAAGTGGTCGAACTCGGCCAACGCGACGAACAGGCCATGGGCCACATGGCGCGCCAACATCGAGTCGAAGCGCTGGTTCAGCCGTTCGGTGATCGCGTCGATGCACTGGCGGATGCGCACGTTGGCGATGCCGGACGTGTCGACCTGGAGCAGGGCGAGCGGTTCGGGCGGCGCCGTCGGCACCGGAGGCGGCAGATCAACCGCGGTGGACACGGGTGGCTCGTCGGCGCTGATGATCGATCTTTCTGCCTCTCGCTGCGGCTGTGCCTTGCCCGACACCTGCAGGCGGCCCTGGAGCGGCTTGGCCGCCACACCCAGCTCGCGCAGCAACTGCTGCGGCGCCGAGACACGCAGCGCGTCGAGCCTGCGGTTCACGCCCGGTGGCTGGATCGTCAGCGTCGGCCCGTCGGCCGCCGTCGCGATGCAGCCGGCCGCCGCCAGCTGCGCGAGCAGCTGATCGAGCGTCGGCATGGCTTTGCCACCCTGCAGCCGTGCCTGCAGCGCCGCCTTGATGGCCGTGGCTGCGTCCGGCCAGACGAGAAACAGGCCGTCGGCCCCGAACCACACCGGACTGCCCGGCGAGTTCGGCAGCCAGTCGCTGGCGGCGAAGAGCTGCCGCATGACCTGCTTCAGCACCTGCGGTCGATCATCGGCCGTACTGTCCTTGCCCGCCTCTTGTCCGGAGGCGATGGCCACCGCGATGCGTTCCACCACGTCGACCACCGGATTCGTCGCCGCCTTGTCCGTGCCGGCGAGGCAGCCAAGCAGCGAGGCGGCGATGCGCGGGGCACCGAGCGCGATGAAGCGGTAGGTGGCGCCATCGATGCACCGGGCGGCGATGTAGACGACCGACAGTCGCGTGTCGACGCCGCCTGGGCGCCAGCGGTAGTGATACCGCGTCGTGCCCCGTGCCTGCAGCCACGGCACGAGTGGCTCGGCCGTCGGCAGCCACAGCTCGCCATCGTCGTCGACCACGTCGAGGTGGCCCAGCAGCGCCTCCAGCGGCGTGAACAGGCCGCCGAGGGCGCAGGCGAGACGCCAGCGCTGGGTCAGGTCGTTGGATGGCGCCTCGGTGGTCGAGCCGTCGAAGGTGCGTCCCTCGGCGGCCTGCAGGCAGAACAGGGCCGTCGTCAACGCTTGCCGCAGCGCGCCCCCCTTTGCACCGAACTCGGTAGCCGGCGGGCCCGGCAGGCAATGCAGCCAGTTGGCCAGTGCGTCGATGGCCGAGCGCAGGTGCAGGTCGAACTCCGCGTCCGAAAAGCCGTAGGCGCTGCGCACGCGTGCGATCAAGTCGCGCTGCTGCTCCAACCCATCGGCTGCACTGGGCCGGAGCGAAGGGGGTGAGGGCGCTGGCGTGGCCGGCGGCACGGTGGATCGGTTCAGGCTGGCCCGGCATTGCGCCCACGCCTGTCGGAGCCAGTGCGTCTCCATGGTGCCTGTCCTCTGGCTCCTGCGCTGTCGTGCCGCCGGCGGCAAGGCGTCTCAGTGCGACGGCTCGAGATCGGCGATGCGGTCGCCTCGCACGGACTCAGCCAGAGACGACGGGGGGTCGCGGCGGGCTGGCGGCGGCTCCTGGTCCGGCTCCTGGGGGCACGGGGCGTGGCAATAGGGGCAGTGCAACGGAGCAGCCCATGATGGTCTTTGCGTGTACTGCAGGTAACGTGCGCGGCACGCCGCACACGGCGTTGCCTGTAGGGCGAGCGGCCGATCGGACCACAGCCCACAGGCGGACATCGCGACCACGAAGGCTCGATCGAAGGTGAGCTCGAGGGGTTGGCCTGCATGGAGCGCCGCGAACTGCCGATACGCGGTCAGCATCGCGTCGTGGGCCGGGACACGCCGCTGAAGCAGGGCATCCAGCCGGTTGTAGAAGTCCGAGGCTTGCAGATGCAGCGATGTGCGCGCGAGCAGCTTCGACACGGAGCGCGGCATACCGCCGGTGTTCGTGTGCAGCGTCGGACAGGCGCCGAACATGTGCTTGAGGTCGGCCCGGGAGATGCCGGTCATCTGCATCACCACCGAGCGCCGCGCACCGAGCGCGAGGGCATCGCGGACGACGAGGAAATGCCGATTGCGGGCGGAGCGTCGTGACGGCGGCGGCGGCGCATGCTGCAGCGAGGCCGCGGGCGGTGCCAGGCAACACAGCTTGCAGAACGAGCAGTCGTCGCCAGCGATGCGACGAGAACCGAGCGGCGCCAACGACAGGGCGCGGCATCGTTCGCAGCGCGCCGCGGTCAATTCCGGCGGCGAGGTCGACCAGAGGCCCGTCACGCCACGCACCACGAGAAAGGCGCGGTTGAAGTCGATCAAGGTCTGGCCGGGGTGGCGATCGAGGTAGAGGCGAAAGGCCTGCAGCAGGGCGTCGGCCGGCGCGATACCACGCAACAGCAGGTGGTAGACGCCATTGAAGTAGTCAGAGGCATGGAGGTGGGTCTGCCGGCTGTGGAAGACGATGGTGTCCAGCGAGAACGGCATGCCGCTGGGCTTGGTGCTCATGCTCGGGTGGTGGCCCAGCGCGCGCCGAAGATCCGGCAGGCTGATGCCGGTCAGGACTTCGACGAGGGAGTTGCGGGCGCCGAGGTCATACGCCTGACGGGCGATCTCGACGCGGTCGAACCGGGAGTGCTGCATGGAGAGGCCCTCGGGTCAATGGGTCAGACGAAAGCCGCGCCGGCCGGCCTCGGTCGTGGCCAGGATCTCGACCTCGATGGCCGCGGCATAGATCCCGCGTGCACCGTCGGGCCGGGAGAGGATGTCGCGCAGGTCGGCGGGGCTGTAGCGCGGTGCGACGAAGGACACGTCGAGCGTTTTGGCCAGCGCAAAGGTCTGCGTGTCGGACATCGCGGCAAAGGCTTGCGCCGTGTCGTGGTCGAGGCGGTAGCGCCAGGTGGCCTCCGCCTCGCTGCGGGCGCAGTCGGTGCGCACCGACTGGATGTTGCGCAGGTTGCTCAGTTGCAGATGGGACTCGACCGGCAGGAAGCCGGTGGGCGCCAGCCTCGCCAGCGTGGCACCCAGGATGGCGCGGGTCATCGATGGGACGAAGAGCGCGACGTCGAGCTCGCGGCACAGCGCTTCGGAGCCCGCATCATCCAGCTCGGCATAGAACGTCGCCGCCAGCGCGTCGAAGCCGAACCAGGCAAGCGCACGGGCCGGTGCCTGGCGGCACTCTTCGCGAGCCCAGAGGAGATTCGCAAGGTTGTCGGCCTGCAATGGCGAGGGGCTAGCGTTCATGGCGTGCTCGAAGTGCGAAATGTCGGGACGTGACGTGCCATGCACCGACGGGAGGGCGGTGCAGGGTGACGCAAAAGCGAGGAGCAAACGGAGGAGGCAGCGGAGGTGGAAGGCGCGCGATGGCGCCGGCCGCTGTTTCAGCGAGGTGGCCCGGTGCCAGCGGGGCCGCCTCGTATGCCGAAGGGGCTACTGCAGTTCATGAGGTGGCCACCGCCCTACAACTTGGTGGCGCTGCGCGAACAGCGCACGAACCTTAACCTGCGGCGACTCTAGCACCCGAGAAAACACGAACAACGAATCTCGAGGGCGAATTTATTGAAACTGGAGGAAACCAACCCAGCTGTTGGCCTGCAAAAGAAACGTTGCGCGTTGCTTTTGATTGATGATGTGCGGGATTGCGGTTCGCCCAAAATCGGAACCTTCGCCCCAGGTGCCGTCGACCCATGAACGACATCAACGATGAACGCGGTGCCCACGCAGGTCCGGGCGCGTCCGCCCACGCCAGCGAGGAACTGGCGGCCTTCCTCGCTTCGGCCGGGATCGAAGCTCGAGCGCAGGCGCGGCATGTGGCCTCGGTGGTGGGCCTCAACGTGAACAACGTGCGCGCGCGCTTCAACGGCCAGACGGACTGGCGCATCAGCGAGTTGGATCAGGTCGCGGTGGCTCACGGCTCTCGGGTCGTGATCCACTTTGAAGCCGCGCAGGGGCTGCAGCAGTCGCGCATGCAGCCTGGTGCGTTTGCAGCCTCCGGCACCTTGCTGCCCTGCCGGTTTCGCAAGGGCGAACCGGCCACACGTCGCAGCGCGCTTGTCGCCGTCCGGGTCAATGGCAACTGGCTCGTCAGCCTGCGGGAGCGGCTTCCGGCTGGGCTGGCGCCTGTCTATCACGTCGAGGCGATGGAGCTGATCTGTCCGTCAACGAAACCACGCGTTGCCGTGCTCGACGACGACGTGCTGACCGCCGACCTCATTCGCGATCACTTCATCGAGATGGGCTACGACGGCGCGGCCTTCTATGAGGTGGCCGAACTGCGGACTGCCGCGGCAACTCATGCCTTCGACGCCTACATCCTCGATTGGAGAATGCCCGGTGATGAGACCACGCTGTCGCTGTGCGAGCACCTGCGCAAGGCCGATCCAAGCGCGCTCGTGGTGCTGCTGACCGGGCAGATCGAATCGGAGAACTCCTCCGCGTTCTTCGACACGGCGCGCGACTTTGACGTGCCGTGTTTCGCGAAGCCGGTGCCGGCGAAGATCCTGATCGCGGCTGTCGATCGCCATATCGCGCGCCAGCGCCGCGACGGAGAGCTCGCGGCGTCGACGGGTGCTTCTGCACCACGCTCCCACGAACTGTAGGGTGAGCGGCATCGCCTCGGTGCGAGATGGAAGCGTTGTGGTGGCGCGTTGCGCCGCACAGTCGGCGGTAGAGCTTGATCGGTCTGGCCCAATTGGCGCGCATGCCTTCGTGGTCCGAAGGCGCCGTGATGGGCTACATGCAATTGCGTGAGGCGGGGTTCGGACAATCCCTGGCAGGGGAATATTCACATTCTTCAGAGTAGGGGGGCCGGCCGTCACACCGCGTATGCAGAATGCCCCGGCAACGTTGCAACCATCAGAGGGGCGCAGCGTAAGGTGAACAACAATGACGTCCAGCACCATTCGGGTAGCTGTGCTCGACGACGACCTGCTCACGGCTGAGATGATTCGTGATGTGCTGGCGGACAACGGGCTGTCCGCCACCGCCTACACGAGTGCCGCCGTGCTGTGGTCGGCCCAGCAGCACACCAGCGGGCACGATGTGTTCGTGCTCGACTGGGCGCTGGGCGTAGAGACGGCTGAGGTCCTGATCCGGCAACTGCGCCGGATCAAGCCGCGCGCACCGATCTTCCTCCTCAGTGGGCACCTGACCGTGAACGGCCGGCCGATGGATCCCGCGATCGGGGCCGTCCTCCAGCAGTTCGATGTCGTCTACCTGCAGAAGCCCATCAGCATCCGCGATCTCGCTCAACGCATCATCGTCACGTCGATGGATGACGGTGGTGGCGATGCCCTGTAACGCTCAGGGAGCCGTTACGGGCTCCGACGCATCGACGGGGATCTCGACCAGGAAGGTGGCTCCCTGCCCGCGCTGGCTCTGCAACGTGATCTCGCCGCCGAGGCTGCGGATCGCGAGGCGGACTATGGCCAGGCCGAGCCCGGTGCCCGGATGCTGCCGGGCCTGCTTGCCCCGATAGAACGGTTCCCAGACCTTGTCCTGCTCCTCGGCCGCAATCCCTGGTCCGGTGTCGCGCACTTCGAGCGTGATGCGCCGCCGCGCGTCTGCACTGGCCCTGATCGACGCCCGAACGTGAACGGAACCGAGCTCCGTGTACTTGATCGCGTTGCCGACCAGGTTGCTCGCGATCTGGCCGAAACGCACGGCATCGATCGGCAGCAGCTCCGGCACCTCCGCATCGACATCAAGGATGAGGCCGAGGCCCTTGGCGCGCGCCGCGGCGCTGTGCTGCGCGACCAGTTCTCCGAGCAGTGTCCGCAGGTCGAGCGGCTCGCTGGCCATCGGTAAGCCGCGGGAGAGCTCGGCGTAGCGGGCGATGTCGCCGACGTGGCGGTCGACGGTGTGCAACGCCATGTACAGGCGCTCCAGCGTGCGCTTGAAGCGTCCTTCGGGGTCGGCCCCCTCGATCAGTTCGGCCGCTGCGCGCACCGCTTGCAGCGGCGTGCGCAATTCATGCGGCAGGATACCGATCAGCGCCGTACGTGCCTGCAGCGTCCGCTGCGTCTCTTCGCTGGCGCGCGTCATGGCGTCGAGCGCTTCCCGGGCACGGCGTGCGCGGGCGCCGTTGGCCAGCAGCATCAACCAGAGGGCGAGGATGGTGGCCGATGCCCCCAGGTACTGCATGCGCTGGCCGCGCTGGTACTGGTGCAGCGCATCGGTCTGGTCGTCCAGGTCGCGCATCCGGACTGCCGACGCGAGGCTGGCCAGCGGATCATCCAGCTCGTCAAGCCGTGCCTTGAGCCGCACCAGGCCGTCGTGCGAATCCCTGGCCTGGTCCAGCAGCGCGGGCAGGTCGCGGTGCAGGCCCCGCAACAGCGGCAGCGCGTCGCGGTAGGTCGGGAGTTCCTCGAAGAAGCGAATGTGCTCATGGGCATTCGTGAGGACTTCGAGCTTGGTGTTCAGCACGTCACGCCAGCGCTCGACCATGGCGTCGACCTGGCGCTGTTCACGCGGTTCGCGCAGCAGCGCACGCTCGTAGACATGCTGGCGCAAGGTGTCGAGCGCCATCTGGTACTGGGCGACCGACCAGTAGCGACCTTCGGCCGGGCCATCGACGTTGTACAGCGCGCGGTCGGAGAGCTGCCACTGGTAGCCCAGCCCCAGCAGACCCGCCAGCACCAGCGTCGACAGCAGCGCATGACCGGAGACCAGCGTGAAGACGCGATCGATGATGGCTCTGACGGATGGGCGAGCCATGTCAGCGCACTGCGATCAGGCAGACCTGCCAGACGAAACGGGATTCCCCCTTGGGGTTCTGCAACTCGGGGTGATCATCCCGCGGGTAGACCAAGTACAAGGGCCCGTACTTGGCATGGTCGATTCGGCGGCCGTTCATGCTGTGGGCCACCACCGGTGCATAGCGTTCGACATCGCGGTACGGCACCCAGGATTCGAACTTGTCCAATGCGACCAAATGCAGTTGCGTGGCTTGCGGGCTCGCTCCCGCGACTTCGAGGATCTTGGCCAGCGAGGGCCCGCTGTACGTGGTCGCGGGCGACCACACCGTGCTCGTGTGCAGCGAGGCGACGGGCAACTGCATCAGGGATGCTTCGGTGAAGCGATAGGCCTTGCCATCCGTGTCGTTGTGGCGGCTGATCTTTCCGGTGACGGTCAACATCGCATCAATCGGACATCGCTCGGCATGCGCGGTGGTTCCCACCATCGCGGACAGGGCGAACGCGGCAAGGAGGCGACGGTACTGCGGCAGGGCAACCTGGGGGTGGGGGGCGCCGGCATTCTAGGCACGCGGGTGCCAGGCCCCGCCCCCCGTCCTCATGGCCGAAGTTACGCCGGGTGCCTGGCGGCAGCCGTCTTCCCGTCGTCACTGTCAATCGTGTCTGTCAATCGTGCGAGGAGTCGAGGTGCTTGAACCAGACCAACGCGATCACATACGCCGCGTTCGCGAGGACGACGAAGACGCCGCAGCACAGCGAGTACGGTTGCCCGAGGGCGACGTAGTACCAGCCGATGTTCCAGCATCCCCAGAGGAGGAAGAACACGCAGGACACGATGCTCACGCCCTTGACCTGGCGATCCTTCAGCAACACGCGCAGGTGATTGAGGACGAAGGCGCTGGCCCCGGCCTCGAACAGTGCGTTGACCGCGTCGTGGACCATCGAATTGTTCCCGTCAGTGCCGCGCGGGAGCGCGGAGCATCTGGAGCATCACGTCGAACACCGCGGTGCTCAGTCCGTGGATGTTGTCGATCCTTCTCGACACCTCGAACAGGTGATCCACCTGGCAGGCGATGCCGATGGCCGCGCACTCGATCCCACCGCGCTGCAGCGCGTCCACCACGGGACGGCCGAGTGGCTCCGGATAGGCGCCGTCGGTCAAGGTCAGCAGGATGCGCCGGCTGCAGCGTTGCGCCAGCAGTCGCGCACCGCCCCAGAGCAGCGCCTCCCGCAGCGGCGTGTCGCCCTCCGTGCCCAGCGCGGCAAACACCCCGCTGCACCGATCGATCCGTTGACCAAACGACGTCAGCTCCAGCACATCCGAGTGGCCGTAGCCCGGAAACGCCGCCATCGCGATGTCCACGCCTGCCAGCCCTTGCATGCTGAGGCCCATTGCGAAGCCCGCTTCCGCGGCCATCGCAATGGGGTCTCCCTGCATCGAGCCGGACCGGTCGATCAGAACCGCGATCCGCGTGTCCAGGCGTTCGCTCACGACTTCGGTGCGGAACAGGCGGACCTCACCGACGGCCGTGCTGGCGAGGCGGTGGCCATCGATCCGGTGGCCCTGTGTCGCATGGCCGCGCCGCACGCGGGAGCGGGCCTGCAGCAGGCCGGCGATGCGATGGCGCAGCGCGTTCGTCGCTTGCTTCGCGTCGTTCATGAAGCGCTCGGGGGCGCCGGCGTGGGCTCTGGATGCCCTGGCCGCCGTGGCTGTTGGTAATCCGATGCCGTCGTATCCGGACTCGCCGGCCTGCTCCTCCAGGGCTTGCGCCGTCACCTGGCCGAGATCGTCCATGTGCACCTCGCCGTCGGCGGACAGTGCGCGCTGCAGCGCCTCCCGGCGCCGGGCGGCATCATCGGGCCCGGCCGCGGCCGGTGGGGCTTCGCCGTTGGCGTGTGCGTCCTGCGCGTCGCCGGCATCCCGGGCGGAAGAGGGCGTCGTCTCCTGCTCCGGGGGAGACGCCTCGTCCTCCAACGTGGCCTTGATCCTCCGGGCCAGGGCGACGACATCGGCCGTGCTGTCGCAGCGGTCGATGCCGAACATCAGGCCGTCGAGGCGGGTGGCCACGCCCTGCGGGAACAGCGCGTGGAAGGCCGCCTCTGAGGCGACAGCCAGGGTGGCGGCCGCCTCCAGCCCCAGCACCTCGTGCTCCAGGCGCCAGAACAGGTAGCTCTCGAGCACGCGCGCGGGCGGCGACTGGGCGTCGACGGGCTGGAGCCGTCCGCTGTCCAGCAGCAACCGGACCAGGGCCTCGCGGTCGCGGTGCCCGCCCGGGTAGCACTGGAAGCCCAGCCGGTCGACCCGAATGTCTTCGAGCGAATTGATCAGGGTGTGCAGGGTGCCCTGTGCGTCCATCGCCGAGAAGTCGGTCTCGCGGACGTGGTTCGATTCATGGAACAGATGGCCGAAGCCGAGGATCGCCGCTTCCTCGCTGCAGGGTGGCAGCGCGGGGAGCCGGATCTCGGCGCCGTTGGTACAGGCCTGCGAGCCGCCGATCCGGACCTTGACGCCGAGCCGGTGGCCGAGCATCGGGCCGAGGATGTGCAGCGATCGCTGCAAGGTCATCGTGTGGGACATCGTGAACTCCAGGTTGGGGCCACCCACCTGGCGGCGGGTGGCGGTGGGTCAGAAGAACAGGCCGGCGGCGGCCGGGACCCGCGGCGCCTGGTGCGGCGGCACTGCCGCGTCCTCGGGCTCGCCAACGGGCGGCGTGGCCGGGGTGCCGTCGATCGGCAGCGCGCCGCCGACGGGCGCGGGCTCGTCAAGCAGGGGGCGTGCATCCGCGGGCCCCAGGGCCAGGGTCTGGCCATGGCGCCGCATCCGCTGCGGATCGCTCAGCAGCGCGCACACCCCGCGCAACGCGTCGAGGTGCAGGCCGGCGATGCGGCCCGCGGCCGGCACCGTGGTCAGCACGCGGTCCAGGGCCTCGATCACCGGTGCCACGCTGGCATCGAGGAAGGCGAGGCCGGCGAGCTTGGCGCGCATCGCCTTCAGCGGCCGCAGGAAGCGTTGCGTCACTTCCTCTCGGCCGTCCAGTGAGCGCTTGATGAACTCGCTGGCCTGGGCCGAGATTTCACCGTAGAGCTGGTCGACCAGGCCGCCGGCGAGCGTCGTGGCGCTGCCGCTGGCGGCGCCGGCGATGTCGCCGTCGACTTCGTTGACGCAGAAGGTCTGGAAGCCGAACGACAGCTTCGAGGCCACGCTTTCCTTGCTCAGCATCTCGGTCTCGATCAGTCGCTCGTAGCCGGGGTACTGCTGCTTCCAGCGTTCGCGTTCCGTCTCATAGGTCGAGAGGAACACGCCGCAGCGTCGGTCGTATTCGGTCTTCAGGCGGGCGAGCTCGCCCAGGACGTGCTTGACCACGTCCCGCGGGATGGCGAATCCCTTGAGGAACCGGACGCCATGCGAGAGGCAGAGGCTTTCCGCTTCGCGCTTCACTTCGGCGAATGGCTTCAGCGCGTCAGGATCGAAGATCTTCTTGGACCCGAGCGAGACCAGGCGCTCGGGCGGCAGTGCGCCGGAGGCCATCAGGTCCTCGGGCCGCAGCTTCTTGCGGCCGGACCAGATGTGCACGTCCAGCGAAATGACGATCACGTTGTTGAGAACGCTCATCGCGATCCTCCATGGGAGAAGACGAAGGCCGGGCGTCACGGGGACGCTGTTGGCCCCCGTCGGGTTGCTTGAACCGGTGCGCCGGGGCACCGTACGTGTGTCGCTGATGTGGGGAGCGCGCATGCGCGCCGAGGGGGGCTCAGCTACCGCCCGTCGATGTCGCTGTTCTGTGCGGAGCACGCTCGGCACAGAGCAGCGGGGGGAACCCCGCTGGATCGGCTGTCGCCGATCTCCGTGTGAGGTCAGAAGACGATGCCGGGCGTGCCTGCCGCGGTCGCCAACAGCGTCGTCAGCCAGTGGCGGCTGGGATCGATGCCGACGACCGGGGCGTGCACCTCGGCCTGCTTCAGGAACTGCTCGAAGTCGCCGCGTTCGATGCGACGGCCCTTGAACTGGCCGCGCACCTCCCGGCTGTAGAACGAGCCGATCGAGGTCGCGCTGAGCCAGTCCGCCACCAACGCATCGTGAACGCCCCGGTACTCGTAGAAACCACCGTTCTTGAAGCACACGACGAGCAGCAGCCGCTTGGCGTCGTAGGCAATGGCGTCGATGGAACTCGAGGGCAGGTTCTGGTGGTGCTGCATCGTGAAGCGCCTTTCCCGCGTCGGTCAAAACACCGCCCCGCCACCGCGGTTGGCCAGTGCCAGATGACGCATGCGAAACGTCCGGGGCGCGACGCCCAAGGCGATCGCCCGTTCTTCGAACAGGGCACGTGCCAACCCGTCCGGGGCGGCCGCGAAGGCCTGGTCGAGGTCGTCCGGGGGAATCGGCTCGGCTCGCGCATTCGACAACGCGAGCCCGAGCAACTGGGCGCTGCGCAGGACACCGAGCCACAAGGCGTTGGAGCCCAGCGATGCGATCTCGCCCGCTGGCCTGGCCCTGCCGAGGTCCAGCGCCAACGTCCCGCCGCGATCGTCGAGCAGCGTCATCGTCGCGCCTTGCCACTGGCCTCGCAGCCAGGGAACCGGCATGGTGTCGAACCAGTGCTGCATCCGCTCCACATGGTCGGGCGTCAACGCCCGCTGCGCGGTCCAGAAGATCGAGCGATCGGTGCTCATCGCGTGGCTGCCGTCGGTGTGTGGCTGCCGAGCTTGAGCTCGGCGATCTTGTGGATCGCCTGCCGCGTCGACGGGTCGCAGACGGCCGTCAACGCGATGTCCATCGCGGACTTGATCGGGTCCAGCCCGGCCTTGCCGGCGTCCTTGAACAGGAACAGCAGGTCGCGGAATCGCATCAGTGTGCGGGTCGACATCGTGACCTCGATCGCGGCCGCATCCATGGAGGTGCCCATGAAGGCGGTCCGCACATCCGTCGCGATGTCGCGCAGCTTCTTCGCCAGCGTCTGCTTGACCTCGTTCGACGCGGTCGGATCAGTCCCGAACTCCGGCATGTCCCGCATCAGCAGCGCGACTTCGGCGTCCTCCGCCATGTAGTCCATCTGCATCTTCCACATGCGGTCCATCACGCTCGCGTCCTGGCGCAACCGTCCCTGGAAGGCACCGGTGTCGTCGGCCGCGATGCCGCGCGTGTTGTCGGTGAGCACGATACGGGCACGCGGATGGCGCCGCACCAGCTCGCCGGTCTGCTCGATGTAGATCGCGTCGCCTTCGAGGATGTCGTTGTTCGCGACCCAGAAGGCCGGGTCGCAGGCCGTGAACTCGTTGACGAGCAGCAGCAGGCCGTGGCGCCAGGCCCGCGTGGCCGGCCCGTCGATGAAGTCCATCGTCGAGGCGCCCCCCTGCGAACGCAGGCAGTAGGAGCCGATCAGGTCGGCGCGCTCCATGTTCGAGCGCCCGTTGATCGAGATCAGCGGGTAGTTCAGGCGCGCGGCGAGCTGTTTGACGAAGGTCGTCTTGCCGGAGCCCTGGGGGCCACAGAGGTACAGCGGTTCGCTGCCGTCGGTGGCCCACCAGGCCCGGAACACGATGAACTCGTTCTTCGAAAACACGTGGTCCTCGTCGACTTGCTGCAGGAAAGGCGCGAGCTGGGGGTCGTCGGTGGCTTCCAACCCGGGCATGCTCTGCGGCGCGTCGAACCCGAAGCGCTGCAGTGGAACCTGGAGGGTGGGGATGTCGTGCATGGTCAGTTCTCCTGTGTCGGAGCGCGCCCCGCAGGGCGTGCCCCGCGGGGTTGATACGGATGGATGTCGTTCGGGTCGTGGTCTCGCCGTGGCCTCAACTGGCATCTGCAGGCGTCGATCGGGGCGGTGGAGCGCGGCGTTGCCGTGCGCCTTGCTCTCGTTCACGCCAGGTGCGCATGCCGCGCCGACGGCACAGCGCCCAGGTCTGTGCCTGGGTCATGTCGTCGCCGGGCGTCGCCGTCACATCGACGTCGAACGCCCGTTGCGTGGATCGCTCCATTTGCAGCCGGGCGGCCAGCGCGAAGGCGGCGGCCTGCTCGTCGTAGCTGGCGCTGACGAAGATCGCTACGTACAGCAGGTCGGGGGGAAGCGCCAGGCGCTGCAGGTTCTGCGCGCTCAGTGCCGCCCACACCGGCCAACTGGTCATCACGTGCACCGCCAGAGCCGATTCGATGTCGACCGTGATCGCGAGCATGTCGGTCGGCCGGAACAAGCGCACGGCGGCACCGTCCTCCAGCGCCAGCAGTGGCTTGCGAGGCTCCCGCACTGGCGCCAGTCGACCGCCGCACAGATAGGTGCGGTGCAGGTTGACGGGCCTGCCCGTACGGTCTTGCACGCAGGCGAGCAGCGCAGGATGGCTGCCGACCCGCACCGACTTGCCGTGGACCTTCTCGTAGTAGGGCAGCGACGGATGACAACGCAGGGACCGCGGATAGCCATCGAGTTGGATCTCGAAGCGCCGCAGGTACTGGACGGCGTCGTCGGTGGGTGCCAACGGGAGCGCCTGGGACCAGCACTTGCGCGCCAGCGGCTGCGCCTTGAGGCCGCCGCCGCTGTCGTCATCCTCGGTGTCGCTGTGCAACGTCGGTTGCCCAATGGGAGGCTCGGCCAGCCGGCTCGCGGTGGCCGGCGGCAGAGGTCGGGCTGCGCGGGTCATTGGCAGGCCTCGCAGCCCGCGGCTCCTTCGCAGCCCAGCTCGCTCGTTGCATTGCGGTGTTGAACTTCGCGCTCCACGCGCCGACGCTCGCGATACAGCACGTAGTCCCGTGCAATCGCGTGCTCTCCGTCGCGCATCAGCGCCAGTTCGACCTGGTCCTGGATGTCCTCGATGCAGATCGGGTGCTCGTCGGCATCGGTGCGCCGCGAAACCGCGGCCACCACCTGCTCGGTGAAGCGCTCGACCTTGGCGCGCTCCGCGGGCATCAGGTCGTTGCCGGCCTGGTGCCGCGGCATGCCGTCGGCGTCGCGCAGGATGGCCGAGGCGATGGCGTTCGAGATACGCTGGCGATCGAATGGCACGACGCTGCCGTCGCGCCGGACCACCCGCAGGCTTTGTTGCTGGGTCTCGTTCATGATGGGCTCCTTGGTGGTTGAGGCGGTCGTCCGGTCGGGGAACGCGTCGGCGTCCGTTCCGTCAGAACAACTCGCCTTGGGTCGTGTGGGTGGCGCGCTTGCGGCGCACGGAGTCGTCGATCCAGATCCGCAGCGCCGGCACCAGTCGCTCCTTGGCCTTGGCATAGACCGCACCGAAGTCCGGTGCATTGCCAGTCACGAGGCGGACGCAGTTCCGGAAGCTGAACGGGCGTTCCTCGAGCACCGGATCGGTGAAGACCCAGCTGAGGATTTCCCGCTTGCGCTCGAGGCTCGCCGAGTCGCGGGTCAGGTAGCGGCATTGGTCCAGCAGCACGAAGTGCAGGTAGACGATTTCCGCGGTCATCCAGTCCGGTTCTTCGTCGGTGTAGACCCGCTTGAGGATCTCCACCTTGTCGCGAGGATCGGCCCGCTCGTCGAGCAGGATGCGGCGATAGGTCAGCGCCAGCGCGATGCAATGGTGGCCGGATGCCGCGGCATACCGCCTGGCTTCCTGCGCCATCAACTCGGTGGCGATCTGTGCTTTCTTCTCGGTCGAGAGGTTCGATCGCGCGCTGGCTTGGTATTCGGCCAGTTCCGCGGCAGAAACCTCGCCGCCAAAGATGTCCTCCGCGTCTTCCCAGGGTGGTGGGTTCACCACGTCGATCAGGGGCGCGCTGCGCTGCAGGAAGTCCTGCGCGAGGCGGGCCAGGTCGTCCGGGGACCAGGTCTGCGAGTGGCGAGGCCCGCCGCTGGGTAACTGGTCGAGCTCGTTGTCGTGTTCGAGGCCGTCGTCGTCATCGAGACAGGTCGATGCGAGGAAGGGTCCGGGTGGCATGCGCACGTCGGCGCACCCATGTGGCGTGTACATGAGGTCCTCCTGTGGAAGGAGGGGCCGTACCCCGTGAGGGGCAGGTGCCCCCTCGGGTCGATGTGATCGGCAGGAAGCCGATGGCCGTGAATCGCTGGTGGGGGCGGAGGTTGTCCGCCTGACGAGGTGTGCCAGCTCCGCTCGTCAATGAGAGCCCGACCAACCGCTGTGGGAGGTCGGGTTGCTCGAGGGATGGGTCTGCGGTGATCGCAGGGGCGTCGGGGCGCGGTTCGCTCGCTGAGCCGCTTGCGCGGTCGGACGCCAGCTTGTCCGGTGCTTAGAAGGTACGCCCGTGGTAACCGAGGGTCAAGCGGGCAGCGGGCCGGGCGGATGCGGAACCGGGGCAGTTTTGAGGCCGGTTCCGCCTCGCCCCGGAGAAGCGGGGCGCGGAGTATGTGGGCCACGACCCTTCCCGGGAGAGCAGACGTGCCAAACGACTCGTTCAAGCAGGCCTACGAGGCCGAGCTGCAGGAAGCCTTTCGGCGCGCCGGCCGGCCCGACGCGGCTTTCTTCCGACGCTGCGCCGAGGCTGACGGCATCGATGCGAACTCCAAGTACTACGAGAAGATGGCCGACAACGATGCCAGGACGCTCGGGAGAATCGAAGGTGCGCGGGACATCGAGCAGTGCGAGCTGCACCATCCCAAGGTCAAGAGCCACTTCGTACGGTACTACGGCTACACCTGCTCCAACCTGTACTACATCGAGGTCCATGCCAGGGCGCACGTCAAGGGCCACTACGATGTCATCGATGGGGTGGAACAGGCGATTGCTCAGACGCTGATGTCGGCAACTTGGGAGATCGACCAGATGCTCAGCGGGGCTCGCCAAGTGCTGGCGGACAACGGGGTGGCGCAGTCGGTCCGCTATGGCGTGAGGCCACTGTTGGTGCCGGCAGAGATCGTCTCGCCCTACTGCGCCCAGTACCTGAACATCATCATGCGGGCCGACGAACTGCTGGGCCTGCTGGAGTTCCAGCGGCTGCGGGGGGTCATCAAGAACGCGCACTGCAATCTCGAGTTCGCCAAAGTGGATCGAGAGCTGAAAAGCGTCTCCAGGTCGGCATTCAAGCTGGCGTATGAACTGGCGGATGTCGTCGCCCGCTTGAATGGCCGCCGGCCGGCCACCGCTGCAAGGAACGAGGACGAACGGTCGGGTTCGGCGGTAGCCGTCCGCCGTGCTGATGAGGCTGCGAGCGACACCACCGCATCGAATTCAGCGGAGATCGTCGGTTGTGAAACCGACGGCATCGCTCGACGAGCCGCGTAGATGGGGTGGTTGGTTCGCGGTCGGTATCGACGGCTTCTGAAGCCCGGGAGGAGCAGGCGGCAGACCGGCCTGCTGGTCCTGGGCCGCCCTGCAATTCGCCGCGGGCGTGTCGATCATGCGGAAGTTTCCGCAACGAAGCGATCACCCTCCAGTCGACATGCTGTCCGACTGACGTTCTCCTCGAGGCACAAGGCGACATCGCCGGCGAAGCCGCGTTCGATCAGCTCGAGCGCGGACCCGCAAGCGGCGAGTGCTTGGCCGCGTGCGGTCCCGAGGCCGTCGTAGGCCAACGCGGCAGCGCGTGCTTCGGGGGAGGCGTCGGCACGACCCAGCGCGGACACGAGGCCGCCGGCGGCCAGATGGTCTTCGAAGCTGGGGCGCAGACTGTTGTCGTCCGCCCAGCGCTCGCCACAGGGCACGACCAGAACGCGTTCGTGTTGCCGGCAAGCGGATGCGGTGGCGCGCAGGTTGCGCAGGCTGGCGCAATAGACCGTCTTGCCGAGGTCGCGCGCCAGGAACGTGCAAGCCGAGCCGTTGGGCGACGGCAGCACGAGCTTGAGGCCGTCGGTGACACGCAGCATGGACTGCGGGGACAGCGACCACCCATCGGCGAAGCGCCGCTTGCCGCTCGCGACTTCGGCGCCGCGCTCCTCGCCGTAGCGCTGCGCAGTTTCGTTGCGCCAAGGATAGGGATAGATGATCCCGCCGCGTTCGACTGCGATGCTCACGCAAGTGGAGAACGACATGATGTCGATGACGATGATGCAGTCGGCCTTCGGTCCCAACTCGCGGATGGCAGCCGCGCCCCATTCAAGGCGGACCGAGTAGGGCAGCTGTTGGAAGTAGTTCATGAGTCCAAAGTCGTCGTGGTCGTGTCGGTCGTCGCCGTCTCGCCGCCGGTGCTTTGCAGGCGTTGAGCAAGGACGAGGCCGTCGGTCGGGTAGCGCGCGAGGCTGCCGGCTTCGTTCACCTTACGCGATGCGCTACCCGCCACGGCGACGATCTCCATCGTGTGCCCGCTTCGACGGCCTGCGCCATGGCACGCGCATTCCGAGGCTGCGCCAGCCCGCGGCCTGCCCGCTTGAACCAGCCCAGCCGTGGGGGCAAGTGCCAATGAAGCCGTATGGTGTGCGAAATTGCGACGCTGTGTGCAAGGCCCGGGTGAAACCCGAATGCAGCGACCTCGCGGCGCTGCCGATGTCCGGTGACGCGAAAAGCGTGTACTGAAAACCCGCTCGCCGCCTCACAACAGGAGAAGAACCATGGCCATGATCATCCCCCAGCCGTTGCAGCGGTTCGCATGGGCCCTGGCCCTGCCGGCCGCCCTCGGCTTCTCGAGCGTGCACGGTGCGACCCTGCGGGTGGCGTGCAGCGGCCTCGGGCAGGAACTCGAGCTGTGCAAGACGGCCGTCGACACCTGGGCCAAGCGCACCGGGAACACGGTGGAGTTGGTCTCCACGTCCAATGACGGCAGCGAGCGGCTGCAGGCCTTCCAGCAGGCACTGAACGCCGGCTCCGACAAGATCGATGTGCTGCAGCTCGACGTGGCGCAGGTCGGCCTGCTCGGCCCGCATCTGCTCGACCTCAAGCCCTACAGCAAAGGGGCGGAGAAGCGCCATTTCTCGGGAATGATCAGCAACAGCCTGCAGAACGGGCGCCTGGTCGCCATGCCCTGGTTCATTGATGCCGGGCTGCTGTACTACCGCCGTGACCTGCTCGACAAGTACAAGCAGGACGTGCCGCTGACCTGGGACCAGCTGAGGTCGGTGTCGGAGGTCATTCAAAGCGCCGAACGCCGCACGAACCCCAAGCTGTGGGGCTATGTGTGGCAGGGCCGGGCCTACGAGGGCCTGACCTGCAATGCGATCGAATGGGTCAGCAGCTTCGGCGGCGGCACCATTGTCGACGAGAAGGGGCGTGTCAGCATCGGCAATCCAGGGGCCGTGAAGGCCTTGGAAACCGCGGCCGGTTGGGTCGGCACCATTTCTCCGCCAGCCGTGCTGACCTTCGGCGAAGAAGAGTCGCGCAAGGTCTTCCAGGAAGGCAATGCCGTGTTCATGCGCAACTGGCCCTATGCATGGGCGTTGGCGCAAGCGGCCGACAGCCCTGTGAAGGACAAGGTCGGCATCGCGGTGCTGCCCCGTGGGACCGGGGCCACCGGCAGCAACGCGGCAGCGCTTGGCGGGCAGGAGCTCGCGGTCTCCAAGTACACGAAGCATCCCGCGCTGGCGGCCGAACTGGTGCTGTACCTCACCGGTGACGGCGTTCAGAAGGAACGGGCCATCAAAGCCTCGTACAACCCCACCATCAACGATCTCTACCGTGACCCTGAGGTCAAGCGCGCCAATCCCTTCCTGGGGTCGTTGCTGCGCGCGTTCTCGAGCGCCGTCGCCCGCCCGTCCAGCGTGACTGCGTCGAAGTACAACCAGGTGAGCAAGGAGTTCTGGAGCGCTGCCAGCGACGTGTTGGCGAAGCGCAGCCCGCCGCAGGAAAGCGTGAAGAAGCTCGAAGGCAAGCTCACCGACATCTATGGCGGCAAGTGGTAGGCCGCCATCGGGACGGATCCCCTCGTCCGTGCAGAGCGGAATCCCTCGGCAGTAGGTGCCGCCATGGCTGCGGCGCGCCATTGTCGGTAGCGTTTGGGAGGAGGGTGCCGTTGGCAGCAGCACACGTGCTGCCGCAACGCTTCCGAGAAGTTCACGCCCAAGGATCGCTGCGTCCCCATGTGGATGCCGCGGATGCTCCGGACAGCCGCCGCATGGATCGTCTGCGTGCGGCAATCTCGTCTGTCGTCAGAGGGAGTGACCGCTCGCGGCATGGCTGCTTTGTCCCCGCAAACTGTGGACAAGTTTGTGGGTCGCCACTGAGGGGCGGCGATAAGTCCTTGTCGCGCAACGCCTCAGGTCTCTGTGCCATGAAATGTGGCAGCACCGTGACACCCGCGTGACGGTCGCCGCTCTCGTCCGTGAGGAAACGAATCCGCCCCCTTTTTCAGCGAGTGTCGACCTGGGTGACGGCATTCCTTCTTGTCGCAGCGCTTCCAGCTTGGCGGCGATCTCCGGCCCTGCACGATCGGTCCGGATCGATGCCTATTGCACAGCTTGTAGGACTTGCTGGCTGTGAGTAGGGCGTGATCTTTACGCCTGGGCGGTCAGCGCTTCAGCATGATCAGCCCGCTTTTTGCGGGCAGGCTTACCGCACTCTGTACCTCGCCGGTGTTGACGGCAGGATCCTGCGTGCCGCTCATGCGACGGTAGCCGGGCCCGACGTCGAGGGTCTGTGCCGAGGCGGTCGGGTTCACCAGCACCAGGCCGTTGGTGTAGCGGCGCATCCAGATGCCGCTGGCCGTCGCCGCCACGGGCGGCGGCTCGGCCGGCGTGCCGAGCGGGGCGTCGAACTCGTCGGCGCGGAAGGGCGTGGTGAGGCCGTCGACGGTATACATGAAGTAGCCGTCTTCCAGCAATGCGGAAGCAAAGCCATAGCGGGCCTGCGCGGGCACCGCGCCGTTGGTGCCGCAGACCTGCAGGATCACGTCGTGCGGTGCCTGCGTGTTGGCGAGCGTCGCCCGGTAGCGCGCCATCATCGCGGTCCATCCGCCCGAGGTTTCGATCGACCACGACTTGCCCATCATGCATTCGTTGAACGCCCCCTCGAGCTTGCCCTTGTATTCGGGTGAGCCGAGGTCGTTGTCGGTGTTGCCGATGATGCGGATGCCGGGATTGGCGGCGCGGAACGCGTTCCAGTAGCTGACGAAGCCCTGCCGGAATGCCGCCATGATCGCCGGATCGTTGCGCGGCTGATTGGTGCCGGTGCGCATCAGGTCGGCGTCGTAGCGCGGCTGCACCATCACGTTGTCGTTGAAGACATAGTCGAGCCGCGACAGCGGCTGGAAGAACTTGGCGCTGTCGTAGGCCGCCTTCCACTGCGGCCAGCGCCGGCCCGATGCATCGGCCGGAGCCCAGGCGGTGACATTGACCTCGTCATTGCCGTAGACCGTGGTCCACTGCACGTGGCGGCCCTGTGCGTCGCGCACCCACCAGTCGCGGTCGTTGAGCTCAGTGTAGACCGCATAGGCGTCGCTGTTGGTCGCCGGCGCATGGTCCCATTCGTTGAGGATGATGTACTGCGCCAGCTTGATGCCGGGGTTGATCGTCTTCAGCTCGTCGATCAGGCCCTGCATGTAGGCGTTGCCCATGCTGGGCCACATGCTCAGCACCGCGAACGCGAAGCGGCCGACCACCGGCCGCGCCGCCGCATCGACGCGGCCGTAGGCCAGCGTGGCGGTGCGTGTGGCGGCGGAGACGGGCGGGAGTGCCGGCGGCGGCGGCGAAGGCAGGGAAGGGGATGGTGCGGGCGAAGGATCGGGAGCGGAGCTCGCACCGCCGCCGCAGGCCGACAGCGCCAGGCACGATGCCAGGCAGAACGGCGCTGTCAGCCTGTGCACCCCGCGGCTGCGGCGGCCAGCCTCGTCGGCCGTTTCTCTTCCCATCGACGTCTCCCACCCGGTCCCTCTCTCGAATTGGAGCATGCCCGCACCACGGGGGCGCTTCAAGAAACCATGTATGACGTTCGATGACATACGCCTTTTTGTGCCAATCATTGCCGCATAGCCATGCGAGTAGATGCCGGGGGCGGGACGATCCGTCGCATTGGTTCCTCCGCCGCGATGGCGGAAGCAACGACGACGAGCAGCACAAGGGCCGAGGCTTGGGGGCGCGAGATTGATTGCCTGGCTTAATCGGACATGGTGTGCCATCTCGCGTTCGAGGTGGGCGATAGGGGGCCCGAGGTGTGCTGCCCCTTGCACCCACGTTTGGCCTTCTGCGAGCAACACCTGTGGACTGATGGCGACCCAGCCGATAGGTACCGAGACAGTGCGGTTGCGGAGCTTGCTGCCCGATTCACGATGGCGGTGACGAACAATGTCGGGTATCCCCCGGGCAACTGGTTGGGCACCATGCGAAGCACGAGCCCGTCGTCGTTGATCCTCGACACCCGGTCCATGACGCTCTCACCGTCGATCAACTCCACCAGCACGGCGATGTCGGGGGCCGCGTCATCCTCCACGCCCTCGCGCGTCGATGCGTCGGCCCACGCCAGGCACGGGTCGCAGTCGACGAGGTGCGTTTTGTCCCAGGTCACGACTGCAGCCTCGGGAAGTCGCCCACCAGACTCCACGTCAAGTTGCGCATGACCGCCTACTCCTCTTTGACCCATTCCCGGCGCGCCAGCGTCCACAGGGCCCGAAGGGTGGGCGCCTCCGGCTTTCCGGCTGTAGGAAATGAGGTCGACGGCGGCGCGATCACCTTCGACTGTTCGTCGACGTACTTGTCGAAATCCGGCAGAACTCGGGCGTTGACCGTGGCAGGCCTTCGCCGAGGCGCGGCAGATCGTGCTGACCCACGGCGCCAACGAAGCGATGGACCTGGTGATCCGCTACTTCGTGCCGCCCGGCGGCACGGTGCTGGTGGACGACCCGGGCTACTACCCGCTGTTCGGCAAGCTCAAGCTCGCGGGCGCACGCGTGATCGGCGTGCCGCGCCGCATCGAAGGACCCGACGCCCAGGTGCTGGAGCAACTGCTCATCGAGCACCGGCCGCAGCTGTTCTTCACGCAGTCGGTGGGCCACAACCCGACGGGCTCGGACATCAGCGCGGCCACCGCGTTCCGCGTGATGCAGCTCGCGCAGAAGCACGACCTGATGCTGGTCGAGAACGATCCGCTGGCCGACTTCAAGCCCAGCTCGGCGCCCCGGCTGTCATCGCTCGACCACCTGGAGCGCACGATCTACATCGGCAGCTTCTCCAAGTCGTTCTCGGCGGCCTTGCGTGTGGGCTTCATCGCCTGCGATGCCGACCTGGCGAGCGACCTGGCCGACCTGAAGGCGCTGATCCACGTCAGCAGCTCGGAGTACTGCGAGCGCACCGTCGACGTGATCCTCAACGAAGGCCACTACCAGCGCCACCTGCACCGGTTGCGAGACCGGCTGGGCGACGCGACACGGCGCGCGATGCAATTGTTCGAGACGCTGGGGGCCGACGTGTTCAGCCGCGCGTCGCACTCGCTCTACCTGTGGGCATCGCTGCCTGGCGTGCCCGACTCATTGAAGCTCGCGGCCGACCTGCTGCCGCAGAAGATCGTGCTGGCGCCCGGACGCGTGTTCTGCGTGGACTCCAGGGCGCTATCGCCCCGCTCACGCTTCAACGCAGGCGCGGTTTGCGATCCGCGTTTCCTGCCGGCGCTGGAAGCAGTGGTGCGCCGAGCCCAACGTTAAATCGCGCCCTCCGCCGGGAACACATAGGTCGATACCCAGGCACATCTCCGAGTGGAGGTCCGGTGGTCTCCAAGCACATGTGATGACCTCGGTGGCCTTGTCGCGATCTTCTTCGGGGCTCGCTGCAGTGATCGTCCCGGCGAGTAGAAGGCTCAGAGCAGCGACCAAGAGGTGCGTTTGTGTCCCTTGAGTGCTTTGACATCCGAGCTCAAGTGGGGGCACAACCACATCAGGTCCGTGCCAGGGCGCACGTCAAGGGTCACTACGATGCCACCGACGGGATGGAGCAGGCGATTGCTCTGACGCTCGGTTCGGCAACTCGGCAGATCAGATGCTCAGCGGGGCTCGCCAAAGTGCTGCAGACAACGGGGTGGCGCAGTCGGTTCGCTACGGTTCGCTATGGCGTGAGCCACTGTTGGTGCCGGCAGAGATCGTCTCGCGTTACTGCGCGCAGTACCTGAACACCATCATGCGGGCCGACGAACTGCTGGGCCCGCTGGAGCTCTAGCAGCTGCGGGGGGGCATCAAGAACGCGCAGTGCAATCTCGAGTTCGCCAAAGTCGATCGAGAGCTGAAAAGCGTCTCCAGGTCGGCATTCAAGCTGGCGTATGAACTGGCCGATGTTGTCTCGCGCTTGAATGGCCGCCGGCCGGCCACCGCCGAAAGGAACGCATGTCCATGACTCTCCATGGCAACAGGGTATGGAACCATCGTAGGTCACGATCCGCACCTCGTCTGCGCGTGGCGACAGATGGAGCACGGGGAACTTCGCTGTAAGAAGGGCAACCATTTCCGCATACGCGCGGCAGCACACAGATGTCGACCCATCGCCCGATTCATCGTACAGATGAAGTTGCGTGGAGATGTCGGTTGGACTTTGCAGAGCTATTCACCGAAGGCGTGCAACAGGTATTGCCTGCGGTTCACGCGAGGGGACTGTCGTCGTACTTCGACTATGACGGCCCTCATGTCGAGGCGTCTGTCGCGGATGCCCGGATCCGGTGCGCGCTGCATCGCGTGCTGCGCGCGTTGACTGAAATCGCCGATCAGGGCGTCGCGACGTTCACCGCCGTGGCGGAGCACCTCGTCCGGGACCGATACGCCATCACGATGTATGCCGCGGCGATCGGCCGCTGCGCGCCGGATGATGCGGTATCGAAGGTGCTGAGTCGGCTTCAGCTCCACGATGCGATGGTGCGTGCACCGGCCGTGCCAGACCTTGTCCGCAAGGCTTCCGGCACATGCCCGATCACCGGCGCAGCGGTGTCCTTCTTCAGCCGCAGAGGCGAAGGGCTGGTGCTGACGTGGCGCACCTTAAAGGCGGTCCTGTCTGCCGAGCCCGGCGATCCCGGGCTGGATGCCGGCGGTGCGGCCGCATGGCTTGTCTGCCCGACGCTGGATGGCCTGAGCCTCGTCCAGGGGCGCCTCGCAAGACTCGGTTGGACCGTGTCGGAGTTCCCGAGCCTCGATGCAGTGCAGGCGCGATTGGTCACCGGCGAATCGCCGATGCTCCTGCTCGTGGCCGAATCGGCAGACAGCAGCCTGTTGCCGCGCCTCGAAGAGATGGCGAAGCGCCTTCCCGCCACCTGGATCGTGCTGACGGCATACGCGGGCGCCACGGTCGTCAAACACCGCGGCCACAGCGCAGTGGACATTCGCCTGCTGCCGCTCAGCCCGGGCGAGCTGGAAAGCTTCACCCGCCATGTGGACCACGGCACCTCGACGATCGATTCGCGCAGCAGTGCGCCGATGCCGTTGTATGTGCGGGACCAGCGCCGGGTGCTGGTGGTCGACGACAACGTCGTCAACCAGCTGGTCGCCCGTGGCCTGCTCGAAGCGCTCGGCTACGAGGTGGATGTGGCCTCGAACGGCGAGCACGCGATCGCGCATTGCCGGACCACGCCGCCCGAACTGGTGGTGATGGACATCAACATGCCCGTGCTCGACGGAATGCAGGCGGCGACGCGGCTGCGCGACCTGCAGTGCTGCGGTCTGATGCCGCCGTTTCCGATCATCGCCGCGACGACGGATCATTCCTCCCAATGCCGGCAGGAATGCCTTGCGGCAGGAATGGACGGCTATGTCGAGAAGCCTTTGAGCTTCCAGTCGTTGCAGGACGAGGTGCTGCGGGTGCTCCCAAGCCGGCCCGTGACCGACTGCCGATCGCTGTCGCACTGAATGAGTGCGCTGAAGATTTGCCGGCGCGGCGGACGCTGCACGAGTCGTGCGGCAGCCTGAGCCATGCGTGGTTCCCGACCACCGCGATCGGCGCGTCGGCGCAGCGCACGGGTTGTTCGACGCCCACGATGCCTGGAGCGATTGGTCTTCGATGTGACCTTCAGCCAGACGGGTGGCATAGCGTCGGTCGATACTGGGCTCGCCCCATCCGCCGAAAGGTCAACCGATGAAGGCCTTGAATGCCTGTGTCCGCCTGCTGGTCGCTGCGCTTGTCCTGAGCGGGCTCATGGTGCTCGGCGCGTGTTCGTCGGCAGCAATTCATCCTCCGGCGCCGCGGCAGGTGGACTCACCGGAGCTGCACTACAGGATCGGCCCCCTCGACACGCTCAACATCGTTGTCTGGCGCAGCCCGGACCTGTCCACGGCGGTCACGGTGCGGCCGGATGGCCTGGTCTCCATACCGCTGGCCGAAGATGTGCAGGCGGCGGGGCGGAGTCCGGCCGAGCTGTCGCGCGAGCTCGAGCGAGCGTTGGCGAAGTACGTGCGGGAGCCCGTGGTGAGCGTGGTCGTGACCGGCTTCCAGGGCATCTACTCTGATCAGGTGCGCATCGTCGGAGAAGCCGCCAAGCCGCAGGGGGTACCCTACCGGCGCGACATGACCCTCCTCGACGTGATGATCCAGGTCGGGGGCCTGACCGACTTTGCCGATGGCAATGGGGCCGTGCTGATCCGCGGGGCCGAAGGCGGCAGGCAATACAGCGTGCGCCTGAAAGACCTGCTCAAGCGCGGCGACATCTCCGCCAACGTGGCGGTGATGCCGGGCGACATCGTCATCGTTCCGCAGAGCTGGTTCTGACCCCCATGCCCCGGTTGCGCATCGGCTTGCTGGCCCGGGCTGCGCTTGCTGTGGCGCCCGCCGCTTGGCCGGCGCAGGCGACGCCGGCACCCTTGAGCGTCACGGTCACTGGTTCGGTGGGCGCCAGTGACAACGGTGGACACAGCCCGCCAGGACAGGAGCGCAGCGAGCTCATCACATCGATCCAGCCGCGCGTGGCGCTGGCGCGGCGCGGCGCGGCCCTTGATCTTGATCTGCAGGCCGGCGTCAACGTGCTTTCGTTCGCCAACGGAACGCAGCGCGGCGGCGTGCTGCCGGACGTGCGCGCGTCGGCCAAGGCCACGCTCGTGGAGCGTCTTCTTCATGTCGAGGCGTCCGCCCGCGTTCGGCAGTCGGAAGCAGACCCGTTCGGCGAGCGCGAGGACGGCATGGCCGCCGCCAATCGGCGCACCGAGAGCGTGTACCAGATCAGTCCATCGCTCGAGCACGATTTCTCGCCCGGTACATCGCTGACGGCGCGGCACACCGCGGTACTGATGACCCATGCGGCGGGCGCTGGCGCGCGTTTCGTTGCCCAAGGCAGCGCGATCCAGCTCGAGCACAAGCCTGCGCCGGTGGGCGCCGCGGTGGAGTTGGCGCGCGACGAGGCCGAGACGCAAGGTGTCGCGACCAGCCGCTTCACGCTCGAGGCGGCGCGTTTGCGCGCGAGCCTGCAGCTTCACGACGAGATCGTGTTTGGCGCATTCGCAGGCCGTGAACGAAGCCGGCTGCTGCTCGGCGACCGCAACGATTCTCTTCGCGGCCTGCTGCTGCGGTGGACACCGGGTCCGCGTACCGAGATGTCGGCCGCGATCGAGCATCGCTTCTTCGGGCGCGGCGGCACCTTCACCTTGAAGCATCGCACGCCGTTCCTGTCGCTCGAATTCGCGGCCAGCCGGCAGCCGGTGGTGTCGTCGGTGTCACTGGGCGTGGCGGAGCGTGGACGCGATCTGCGCGGCTTCCTCGATGCGATCCTGACCACGCGCTACCCCGACCCCGTCGTGCGCAGCGGCATCGTTGGCGGCGTCATCGCCAGCCGCGGCCTCGATCGCGAACTGCAGGGGCCGATCGACGTGATGGCGGAGTACCCGCAACTGCAAAGCGAGGTGCGTGCGACCGGTGTCCTGCTCGGCCAGCGCAACACCCTCACGCTCACGCTGTACCGACAGGTCCGGCGCCAGATCACGTGGCCGGGTGACCCGCTGCCGCTGTCCGAGATGGCGCGGGCCGACAGCCGGCAGACGGGCGCCTCGCTGCACTTCAGCCGCCGCCTCGCCCCCGAGATGTCGGCCGAAACGGTGGTGCGCTGGTCGAGGTTCGGCGGGCTGGCGCTGCGGGCGGGCGATGCCAGCGACGACCGGGTCTATCAGCTTACGCTGATGCGGCACCTCTCGATGCGCACCGATGCCTCGTTCACCGTGCAACACACCCGGTTCTCCACCACGGTGGACGGGGAGACGCCATCCGTGGCCACGCTCGGCTTCGTTGGACTGCAGCACCGCTTCTGATCGCGTGAACTGGCGGGTGGGGCCCCCTGATCGTAAGTGGTTGTCAGGGTGATTTCAGCCCGGCCGGCTTTGTATCGCAAGTGTTCTGTTGCGTGTGGGTTGACCCGATCGGGCAGTCATGCAACACCCGGTTGCACCTGGCCCGAAGACAGGGGATTGCCTTCGTTGCTCTGTGCGGTAGGTCACATAACCGTGTGACACGATCTGACGCAGATGTGTCCATCGGTCGGTCGTATCCCACGCCCGCTTGGCAGCGGCGCTGCACAGGTTGTAGCACCGGTGGACCGCTTGCTGAGCGCTAATGGCGGCCTGCAGGTGGTGAAAGCCGTTTGTCGGCGCAGTCGATGCGTCGGTGCCTGTCCCGGGAGCCCGCTCTACGTGCAACGTCACACCGACCCGGTCGGTTGGCTCCTGACGGCATTGACAGCCCATTGCGCTTCGCATGATCGGCTCGTCCCGCCAATGCCGGACGCATCCACAGGGATGCACCCGGCTCGATAGTGCCGAGAGCGATGCCCACGCATCGCGTCACACCGACCAGGTCGGTTTGCTCGCTGGAAGCACTGCTAGGCCGCCGCCCGCCTTCGAAGGTGGGAGGACGGAGTCCGCTCAAATTTCCCTCGATGGGTATCTATGCAGTTCGATCCTCTCCAGCAGCGCAGGGCTGCCACGCTTGCGTCCCTGGTCTCCAGTGTCTTCCTCGTCGCGGCCTGCGGCGGCGGTGGCGCGCCGTCGGCCACGGATGCGTCCACCGATGGTGCCGCAGCCGTCGACGGTGCCGCCACCACCACCGTCACGAGCGCATCCGCTGACGGCATGGCATCCGCAGCTTCCGTGCGCGTGCCGGTCGTCCTGCCGTCGACCGATGCGGCGCCCTTGCTCGGTTCCGCCAGCATCCAACCTTCGACCGATTCCAACCCCGCGGGGATGGCCGAAGCCTTCATCTACGCCGCGTCGTCCTCGGGAACTGCCAACCGGCTGAACGTCTATCTGGATGCCGGCAGCACCGCCGTCCGCGCGATCGTCGGCGTCTATTCCGACGCCAGTGGTCGGCCCGGCTCGCTGCTCGCCAGCGGCGCACTCGACAACCCGACGGCCGGTGCCTGGAACGCCTTCAGCCTGCCTGCGATCAACATCACGGCCGGCGCGCGCTACTGGATCGCGGTGCTGACGCCGCCGGGCGCCGGGACCCTCAAGTTCCGTGACCTCGCATCGGGTGGCGGCCTGACGGCCACGTCCAGCCAAACCAACCTGACCGCGTTGCCGACCGCTTGGTCCACCGGCGAGACCTACGCGAACTCGCCAATGTCGGCGTACCTGTCGGCTGCGCCGGCTCCCGCGCCTGCCCCCGCGCCAGCGCCTGCACCGTCGCCTGCGCCTGCGCCAACGCCGTCGCCCACGCCGGCGCCTGCACCGTCGCCCGCTCCGGCTCCCGCTCCCGCACCGGCCCCAGCGCCCACTCCGGCCCCTGCGCCTGCCCCCGGCACCGCGAAGCTCTCCTGGACCGCGCCGGCCGGCACGGTCACCGGCTATCGCGTGTACTACGGCACCGCGTCGCACACCTACAACCAGGCGCTGGGCAGCGGCACCTACACGTCCACCACCACTCTGACCCTGTCGGGCCTGCCATCGGGCCACACCTACTACTTCTCGGTCACCGCGCTCGATGCGGCCGGGATGGAAAGCCCGTATTCCGCCGAAGTGACCAAGGTGATGCCGTGAAGGGCTCCGCCCCGCATTGCCAAGCCACCCGACATGCACTATCAGGATTGATCATGAACCGAGTCTTCCATTCACTCGCGCTGGCGGCGTGCCTGCTGCCGGCCCTCGCGCAGGCCGCCAACCAATACGTGAGGCCCGGCGCCACCGGCCGCAACGACGGCACCGACTGGACCAACGCGTACACCAAGCTGCCCGCCACGCTCAAGCGCGGCGACACCTACTACCTGGCCAACGGCAGCTACGGCGCCCACGTGTTCAACGACGCGAACAGCGGCACGTCGACCATCACGATCAAGAAGGCGGTGGAGGCCGACCACGGCACCGCCACCGGCTGGGTCAGCACCTATGGCGACGGCCAGGCGGTGTTCAGCAACTGGCAGATCTACAGCGACTACTACGTGTTCGACGGCCAGCGCCGCAACAGCGACTGGAAGCTCGGCGCGACCTCGCAATACGGCATCAAGGTGGCCGGCACCCGGCCCGTGCGGCTCGACAACGGCGCCGGCACCGGTGGTGACAACCTGACCTTCCAGTACGTCGACTTCAAGGGCGGCGGACGCGACACCGGCTCGGGCGACGACGTGATCTACGGCCTCACCGGCAACAGCAACCTCACGTTCCGCTACTGCGCGCTGCATGATTCCGACCGCACCATCTTCCTCACGCGCAACAACTGGACCAACCTGGTCGTCGACCACAGCTACATCGCGCGCAACACCAGCACGCCGGGCATGCACGGCGAGATGATGTCGGTCTACTCGAGCACCAACATGACGTTCAGCAACAACGTCATCGAGGACATCGAAGGCACGGCCGTGTGGGCGGGCATCGGCGACGGCGGCTCCAGCGGCTGGAAGATCTACGGCAACGTGATCTTCCATTCGGCGGCCTACCTGGCCGATACTGGGCGGGCCTCGGGGCACAACTTCGGCATCGCCGGCATCGTGTTCATCGCCAACGACGCGACCAACAACAACAGCGGCAACAACATCCTGGTCTACAACAACACGATGGTGAACATCCAGGGGTCGTACAGCGGCGTCACGGTGCAGAAGGGCACCGGCATCGAGGTGCGCAACAACATCTGGTACGCCAGCGTGCGGACGAACAACTCGTTCGACGGCACCATGAGCCACAACTGGTACTACAACACCCAGGCCGATGGCGATTCCACGTCCACCAGGACGGTGTGCACCTCGGGCTGCGACATCTTCACGTCGGTCTCCGGCAAGGACTTCCGGCTGAAGACGGCCACGGCCTCGGCGATGGCGCTCGCGGCGCCCTACAACGTGGACGTCAACGGCGTCACGCGCGGCGTGGACGGGCATCCCGACCGGGGCGCCTACGAGTACGCGGTGCCGGTCACGGCGGCGGTGCTGCCGCCCTCCAACCTCAAGGTCGAGTGACCGGGGCTGCCGGCCTCGGCACCAGCGTGAGGAACACGCGCTCGCCCAGGGTCTCCTCGTCGCGCACGAGGCAGACCCGGCGGCAGACGGCCAGCGTGCGCGCATGCTTGGTGGCCGAATGCACGATCGCAAGGATGGCGCCGCCACTGGCGAGGCAGCGTCCGCACCGCAGCAGGAACTGCTCGAGGACCGCGGGCGACAGGTAGTACAGGCACTCCTCGGCAACGATCAGCGAAGCGCTGTCGGCACCGTCCCAGCGGGCGATGTCGCAGGGCGCGAAGCCGACGTTGCCGAGCGCGGCGGCGGCGGCTCTCTGCCTCGCGCGCCCGATCGCCACGGTCGAGATGTCGTAGCCCATGTACGACGAGAAGGCGCCCGGCGGCAGCATGAACGGCAGCTCCCCTTCGCCGCAGCCGAACTCGATCAGCCGCCCGCCGCCGCACAGTGCCTGCACACGGCTGAGCGTGTTGGGGCTGCGCTGCCCGTAGCAGGCCACGCCGGCCGCGAACTGCGCGTTCCAACTGAGCCGCTTCAGGCCCAGCAGCCGCAGTGTGCGCAGGCAGAGCCGCTGGATCAGGCCGCGCTGCATCTCACGGGCTGGCCGACCAAGGGTAGCGCAAGGGCCGGTGATATCCACGCAGGATCACCCGCCGGGCCGTGCCCGCGAACGAGCGGAGCTTGTCCCGAGCGGGGATGCGAAGCCAGTTGCGGAACAGCGAGAAGCCCGTGAAGCGCGGCGCTGGCACGCCCAGAACCCGCATCGTCAACAGGCGTCCCCAGATCGCGCCGCGCTTGCGCTGCAGTTCTTGCTGGGAACTGTGCAGCACCTCGGGCGGCACGATGCGCAGGTCGACATGGCCCGAGGCCATCGCGGCCCGCACGATCGCGCGTCCCCGCTCGGTGCGCACGACCACCAGCGAGAGCCCCGGCTCGTCGTCCTCGACGGCGCGATACCAGGGGTCGCCGCAGGCGATGTCGGCGAACTCGCTGGTCCCGTCGGGGCACAGGTGGCAGCGGTAGGGGCGGTATTTCTGCAGGAAACCCCAGGCCTCGGCATAGGTGGCCAGCTCGCGCCAGGCGCCGTCGCCCTTGAGCCTGACGGCAAAGCTGCCGGGCCACCCGCGGCCGCGGTACCGCAGCTCCTGCACCTGGCCGGGGTCGATGCCGTGCAGGCGCAGCAGGTCGAGGGTGCCCTGCGTGCTGGGCGTTCCGGCGCAGAAGATGCCGATCGCGACGCCGACGTTCACGTCGAGCAAGGGGCGCAGGGCCTGGGCCTTGCGCAGGCCCTCCACGTCGCAGGGCTTGCCGATGAACACGCAGGGCCCGCCGGCCTGCTCGATCGCTTGCAGACGGTCGCAGGGCGAGGCGGGGGCGTACCGGGAGCCGGTCGCGTCCAGCAGCTCGTCGCGCGTGGTGCTGAAGACCGATCTGTTCCTGTATCTCGCTTGGTCGTCGGAACCCACATGGAGGAGGCCGCGCATGCCGCCTTCCTCGAGGCAGTACAGCGCCAGCGCGCTCGCCAGCCCCCCCGACGAACCGTTGCGGCGCAACTCCGGATCGGCGGCATGGCCCTCCCAGACCTCGAGCACCGGGCCCCAGCTCTGTGCGAGGTCGTTGATCAGCGGCGCATCCTGCCGCGCGGTCGGGTGCGCGATGCCGAGGCCGGGGCACACCGCCACGCAGGCGGTGCAGCCTTCGCAGCCGCCCGGCGCGATCGTCGGCCGCAGGCCCTCGCCCGGCAGGTCCACGAGCCGCACCCGCTGCTCCGGGCAGACGTAGGCGCAGGCGCCGCAACCCGTGCACAGGCGTTGCCGTGCGATGTCGACGGCGTTCTTCATGCGGCCGTGTCCAGCAGATGGAGCACACGCGCCTTGATGGCCGGCATGGTCGCACGCAGCCGCACGCGTTCGGCGCTGCGGTGGTCGAAGGCGTGCGAGACGGCGGCGACCGCCTCGTCGAGGCCGAGGCGCCGCGCGTCGGCCACCATGTGGCCGGCGCCGACGCTGTCGAACACGCCGGCGAACTTGTCGCTGTAGGCCACGCCCACGGCGGGGATGTCCTGCGACAGCGCGGCGATGCAGGCATGCATGCGCGACCCGACGAAGAAGTCGCACAAGCCGATCACGTGCTTGATCTCGTTCTGGTCGTAACGGCCCTGGGCGGAGTAGAGGTGCTGCGGATGCCTCGCCCTCAGGCGCTCGTGCACCATGCGCGCGGCGACCGCGTCGCTCTCATCGGCCTTGCCGAAGACGTGCGGGATCAGCAGCACGGCCGCGTTCTTCTCGTCGATGAACAGCGCTACCAGTCGGTCGACGAGTGCACTGTAGTCGAGCTTCAGGTCGAACATGTTGCGGCCGGTGTAGCCACCCATCAGCAGCAGGCCGCTGACGTTGAGCCCCACGATCGACCGGCTCTGATGGACGCGCTGCACGTCGAGGCCGCCCAGGTCGAGTTCGCGCGGGCGGTGCGGCTCGACGACGAAGCCCATGTCGTAGCAGAAGCAGTCCTTCGCCTCCTTGCCGGGCGCGCCGGCCAGCTTCCTGATCTCGATGACGCCGGCTTCGTCGCGCGAGTAGACGCGCTCCGCACGGCGCACCAGGAAGCTCGCGATCCAACGGGCTGGCGCGCTGCGGAACGGGCCGATGGTCTGCGGCAGCATGATGAGCTTGACGCCCAGGCTGAGCGCCAGCAGCTGCGGCAGCGTGACGTAGAAGAAGCGGCCCGCGCCGTAGAGGTCACTGAAGCTGTCGCCGCCCGATACGGCGACCGCGGCATCGGCCTCGGCGATCGCGCGCAGCCAGGCGTTGCGGCGGATCAGCCGCAGGCGCAGGTCCTTGCCCAGCCAGTGCGACAGGAACGCGAGGGTGAGCAGCGCCGCCACGTTGTTCGGCAGCAGGACCTTCCACGAGAACCGGAGGTTCAGCAGCCGCACGATGATCGTCCTGCCGCCCACCCGTGCCATCGCCACCTCCGGCTCGCGCCCGTAGTCGAGCAGCGCGACCTCCGCGTCGGGGTAGCGCTTCGACAGTACCGTGAGAGCACCGGCCGCCAGCGCGCCCACGCCCATGTTGCCGGTGCCGAAGCTCGCGCCCAGCAGCAGGATCTTGTTCATTTGGAAAGCCTCCCGTAGAAGCCGATGGACCACATGAAGAGATCGGCGTGCCGGCCGATGAACGACCACAGCGCCCGACGGCCCGAACGTCGACCCATCAGCGACAGCGGCGCCAGCGCGAGCGCGCCGAGCAGCCGCGCGCACGACCCGAGCAGCACCGCGCCGCGGTAGCCGGCGGCCGAGGCGCGGCCGAAGTGCTTGCGCAGCACGTAGCAGTTGGCCGCGCGCTGGCGCAGCGGCGCGAAGCTGCGGCCGAGCTGGCGGCTGGCCGAGCCCTCATGGTGGTAGATGGACTCGCTGGCGAGGTAGTGCAGGCGCAGCCCTTCGCGGCGAATGCGGCAGCACAGGTCGAGGTCCTCGCCGTACATGAACAGGCGTTCGTCGAAGCCGCCCAGCCGCTGCACGAGGGTGCGCGGCAACATCATGCAGCCGCCCGACAGGCATTGGGCATCGCGGCTACCGGCGTGGCCACCGTCGGCCTGCTCGCGCGAGCGGAAGGCGCGGCTGTGGGGGAACACCCGGTCGAGGAACAGCAGCGAGCTGAGCTCGTTGCGCGGCGTGGGCAGGCCGGCGGCGCAGGTGGGCTGGATCGAGCCGTCGGCGTTGAGCAGTTGGCATCCGACCGCGCCATGGGACGGGCTGTCCATCAGGAAGCGCCACATGCCGTGGATCGCGTTCGTCGCGAGCTCGGTGTCGGGGTTCAGGAAGAGCACGCAGTCGCCCGATGCCGAGGCCGCAGCCAGGTTGCAGCCGCGCGCGAAGCCGAGATTCGCGCCCGGCTCGATGAGCAGGGCCTCGGGGAACGCGAGCGCGACCATCGCGGCGCTGCCGTCCGACGATGCGTTGTCGACGACGATGACTTCCACCTCGAGCCCGGCCGTGTGCGCGCGGATCGATTGCAGGCAGCGTGCGAGCAGTTCGCGGGTGTTCCAGTTGACGATGCAGACCGAGACGTCCATCACGCGCTCCCGATGAATTGGCGGTGCCACATCTCGAACGAGATCAGCAGGTAGATGTGCCGCATGTAGTTTTCGCGCCCCTCCTGGTGGAGCTGCACGATGCGGCGGACGTAGTCGACATCGAAGTAGCGGCGGATGCAGGCGTCGCCGCTGAACAGCAGCGAGTCGACCCGCGCGCGCAGCCGGTCGCGCAGCCATTGCTGCACCGGGTTGTCGAAGCCCTTCTTCCTGCGGTGCGCCACGCCGGGCGGAACCCAGCGCTCGAGTGCCTTCTTGTGCAGGTACTTCCCGCGCATGAAGTGCAGCTTGTAGCGCGCCGGCAGGCTCTCGACGAACTCGACCAGCCGCACATCGAGGTAGGGCACACGCGACTCGATGGAATTGGCCATCGACATCTTGTCGTTGACCATCAGCAGGTCGTCGGGCAGGCCGGCGCGGGTGTCGATGTAGAGCATCTGGCTCAGCGGGTCGAGCTGGCGCACGTCGTGCTGCAGCGAGGCGAGCGCCTCCCCGCTGTCGTGCCGGGGGCTGCCGGCGCCGCAGGCCGGCGGGTTGAAGAGCTGGGCCCGCATCTCGGGCGTGAAGAACGAGTAGATCTTCGCGAAGCGTGTCAGCACGTCCGGCTCGTCGAGCGCCAGCACGCCGCGCTTGAGCCGCTCGTTGCGGGGCAGCGCGAGCACCGCGCCCTTGAGGCCGTCGGTGACCATGCGCGGCAGCCTGCGGTAGTACTCCGACAGCTTCACGCCGAGGTGTCGGTGGTAGCCGCCCCATGGCTCGTCAGCGCCTTGCCCGGTGAGCACCACCTTGACGTGGCGGCTGGCGATCATGCTGACGAAGTAGAAGGCCGCCGCGGTCTCGTTGCCCACCGGCTCCTCGACATCCCACATGTAGCGCTCGAAGTAGCGCTCGTAGTCGTCGGGGCTGACCATCATCTCGGTGTGGTCGGCGCCGAAGTCGCGCGCGAGCTCGCGCGCGTCGTCGGTCTCGTTGCTGCGCTCGCCGCCTTCGAATCCGATCGTGAAGGTGTGGATCGGCGCGTGGCTCTGGCGCCGCATCAGCGAGAGCAGCGCGGCCGAATCGACGCCCGAGCTGAGGAACAGGCCCACCGGCACGTCGCTGCGCAGCTGCAGCTTCACCGCGCTGGCGACCAGCTCGTTGTATTCGTCGACGAGCTGCGCCTCGCTCGCGTCGTCGCGGTGCGACGGGATCCGTGCCCAGTGGCGCTGGATCGCGATGCCGGTGTCGTCGACCGTCATGCTGTGGCCGGGCGGCAGCTTGCTGATGCCCTCGAACAGCGTCTGCGGCGACGGCACGTAGCGGAAGGTGAACAGCTGACCCAGCGCCGCGATGTCGACGGCGCGGGGACAGGCGGGGTGGGCGAGCAGCGCCTTGATCTCGGAGCCGAACAGCAGCTGGCCGCGGGTCACCGTGTAGTACAGCGGTTTCACGCCGAGGTGATCGCGCGCCAGGAACAGGCGTCGCGCCACTTCGTCCCACAGCGCGAACGCGAAGATGCCGTTGAAGTGGTCGACGCACTGCGCGCCCCACTGCTCATAGCCGTGGACGATGACCTCGGTGTCGGAGCGGGTCTTGAAGCGGTGGCCGGCCTGCTCCAGCTCGGCCCGCAACTCGACGAAGTTGTAGATCTCGCCGTTGAACACCACGTGCACCGTGCCGTTCTCGTTGGCCAGCGGCTGTGCGCCGCCGTCGAGGTCGATGATGCTCAGCCGCCGATGCCCCAGGCCCACGTTGTGCTGCAGGTAGCGCCCGTCGCCGTCGGGCCCGCGGTGGGCCAGTGCGTCGGTCATGCGCTGCAGGTGGCCGATGTCGGCCGGCGCGCCGTCGAAGCCGTAGATGCCGCTGATGCCGCACATGGTGGAGGCCCCTGTTCAGGTGCGAGAGATGGGCCGCCACCGGCCCAGCGGCGCGAGCAGGCGCCGGTTCAGCATCGCGCGGTAGTGCCGTGCCTCGGCATCGCTGACCAGGCGCTCGCGCCGCGTCAGCAGCGGCAGCAGGTAGCCCCACAGCATCGCCAGGCCGCCGATCACCGGCGGCTGGGCGGTCACCATGCGATGTGCGGCCTTGGCCAGCAGGAAGGCCGGCCCGCCGCCGGTCTGGTAGTAGATGTCGCCATGGAAGCGGTGGGTGCGCAGGCGCCCCATTGCGGTCCCCTCGGGTTTCAGGTGCTGGAATCGGATGTCGTCGAAGTGGCCGGTGCGCCAGCCGCGCAGGTCGGCTCGGATCTCGTCGACCGTGTCCCAGCCCGAGCGGGCCACGAAGCCGCCGATCTCCTCGAAGCACTGCCGGCGCACGACCTTGGAGGCCCCGGCGGCGTGGTAGTCCGGCATGCCGACGGGCACCCAGCTGCCACGCGCGAGCTCGCAGTACACCCCCGAGGCGATGCCCAGGCGCGGCTCGGCCGACATGCGCGCGAGCAGCCGGCCGAAGTAGTCGGGCGGCAGGCGCAGGTCGGCGTCGAGCTTGACGATGAACTCATACGGCAGGTCGGCGTCGATCTCAGCCAGGCCGCGCTGGAACGCGAGCACCTCGGCGCTGCCGAGCCGGCGCTCGCGCGAGCCCGTTGACACGACGGTGATCCACTGCCAGCCGCGCGTGTGCCGGCGCAGGATCTCCGGCGTGCGGTCCGTGGAGCCGTCGTCGACGATCACCCAGCGCAGCGGCCGGTGTGTCTGCGCGATGACTGACAGCAGCGTCACGGAGATGTACGCGGCTTCGTCGCGCGCCGGCGTGACGATGACGTAGGGCGGCAGCGGCGGGTTGGAACTCATCACGCCCTCCATTGGCCCAGCGCGGCGCGCGACCGCTTGCGCAGGCGTTGCAGCGGCCGCAGCCAGTCATAGTGGCCCTCGAGCTTGGCCTGCAGCAGCGGGAAGTCGTCGCAGTCGTTCACCGGCAGGCGGGGCAGGAATCGCGGGTCATCCGCAGCGCTCGCACGGCCGATCGCGGTGGTCACGCCGCAGCGGTAGCCGCTGCCATCGAGCAGGTCGGCCAGTGCGCGGGTGAAGGCCGGTTGCTCTTCGGGGAACCGATAGGGGTAGGAGAACATGGCCACCGCCTTGCCGGTGATGTCTTCGATGGCGCGCCTGGAATCGGCGATCTCGCTGGCCAGCTCGTCGTGCGGCAAGTCCACCAGCCGGCGGTGGCTCACCGAATGCGAGCCGAACTCGATGCCGGCATCGCTGAGGGCCTTGACGTCGCGCGCGTCGAGGCAGGGCCGGCCGGTGAGGAAGGGCTTGCCGAGGTAGGCGGTCGACAGGAACACGGTAGCGCCGAAGCCGGCGCGCTCGAGGATCGGCAGGGCCGCGCTGCGGAAATCCCGGAAGCCGTCGTCGAAAGTCAGCACGACCTTCTTCGCCGTCGGCTCGCCGTCTTCCTGCGCCAGACGGACCGCGTTCGCCAGCGAGACCGCCTCGTAGCCGTTGTCGCGCATCCAGCCGATCTGCCGCGCGAAGGCGGCGGGCGTGGTGACCGTGCGGAAATATGGATGCACCGTGTCGTCGACGTCGTCGGCGATGCTGTGGTACATGAGGATGGGCAGCGCATGGCAGCGGGCCTGCCGCCGCGCGAGCCGCGCAGCCACTGACAGGGTGATCCAGCGGTCGAGGCGTGGGGGGCGCATGTCAGTGGCTCCTCCCCACGAGCCGCTGCACGATCTCGAGGTAGCTGCCTTGCCGCGCGCTCCAGCTGTTCTCGTGCGCATGGGCCAGCGCACGCGCGGCCAACTGCATGCTGTGCTCGCGGTCGCGGTAGGCATCGAGCATTGCGCGCGCGAGGTCGGTGGCGTCGCCGGGCGAGAAGAACCTGAGCAGCGAGTCGTCGAAGTAGTGGGCGTCGATGCGCGTGCGCGCCGCGACCACCGGCACGCCGAGCGCCATGAACTCCAGGATCTTGGTGCTGAAGGCCTCGCCGCCGAAGGCGTCGTTGCGCTTGGGCACCACGCCCAGGTCGGCCTCGGCCATCACGCGCACGATCTCGCGCTGCGGCAGCGGCGCATGCAGGAAGACCTTGCCCTCCAGGTGCAGGGCCTGCACCAGGCGTTCCAGCCCGGGCCGGGCGCTGCCTTCGCCATGGATGTGGAGCTCCATGCCGGGCGCTTCCGGCTCGGCGATCGCGAAGGCGTTGATCGCGATGTCCAGGCCCTGGTGCCAGCTGAGCGTGCCGGGATACGACATCACGAAGCGGCCGTCGTCGGCGCGGCCGCGCAGGCGTGCATCGAATACCGACAGGTCGGGGTAGTTGATGAAGGCCGAGCATTTGTCGCGGCGCGCGGCGCGTGCCACGATCTTCTCGAGCCAGAGGTCGTTGGCCACGATCACGTGGTCGGCGAACGCGGCCGAGCAGCGCTCCACCAGCTTCAGCGCACCGAAGACGAGCGAGTCGGGCGCGACACCGAACTTGGCACTGTAGAACTCGGGCACGATGTCGTGGATGTCGAGGATCACCCGCGCGCCGCCGAGCTTGGGGACCAGCGCGGCGAAGACCTCGAAGTCAGGTACCGAATGCACGTGCACCAGGTCGTAGTGCTGCCGCAGGTGCCGCTGGCCGACCTCGAACGCGGAGCCAAGGAGGAACCGCAGGATGCGGTGCAGGTAGGCGAGCTTGCCGCGCTCGTTCTTCTCGCGCTTCTGGATGCGGACCACGCGCACGCCGTCGATCATTTCCTCGCGCGGCTGGCCGTCGCGCCGCAGCACGATGGCGTCGACCTGCGCGCCCGTCTGCGCCAGCGCCCGCGCATAGCGCATGACCCTTCCGTCGTTCTCGTAGAACGTGTAGGCCAGCATGCAGGCATGCAGCGGACGCGCCGTGCCGGCCAGCGGACGCAGGCGTGCGCCGTTCATTCGAACCCCAGCCGCCGCGCGAGCGCGACGCAGTCGTGGTGGCGGGCGAGCGCACCGCGGTCGAGGTGGCGGTAGCGCAGCTCGCCGAGGCGGTGCCGCAGCCGCAGCCGCAGGTACGCGAGCCCCGGCGCCATGATGTCCGCCACGTGGCCGCGGATCGGCAGGCGGTGCTGCCATTTGCGCGCCACGTGGCGGTAGGCGTCGAAGTAGTCAGGCCCCAGGTAGAGGCTGGGCCGCGAGTTGTGGACCACCGGCGCGTAGATCACGTAGGCCCGGTGGCCGAACGACAGCGCGGTCTGTACCAGGTCGGTGGCGTAGAGATGGAAGCCCGGAAGGCCCGCGTCGAACTCCACGCCCGACGAACGCTTCAGCACGATCAGCACTTCGTCGATCGTGTTCACCGGCACCGGTGCGTCGAACGCGGTGCCGAACATCGTGTCCAGCCCCGAGCTCCAGACGCAACCCACCTGCTCCCCGCTGGGCCTGACGCCGTAGACGCCGAGCACGGCCCATTGCGGGTCGACCCGCTCGAGGTGCGCGATGCTGTCCGTCAGCTGCTGCTCCCAGCCTTCGGGCAGGTAGACGTCCTGGTGGGCGAACACGAGGGTGTCGCTGCGGCATTCACGCATCGCGTCGCGGTAGGCCAGCGTGGCCGACCGAAAGCCGCGGCGCAGGTGCATCGTCACGCCCGGGCGGGCGAGCAGCGGCGAGCGGTCGAGGTTCGCGGCGAGCACGGCGTCGTCGTTGACCGCGGCGATCACGTCGAGCATGGTGCGTCTCCCGATGCATCGGCAGCCTCGTGCATGCGCAGGCGCGGTGGCCGCGCCGTGAAGCCGCCGTGGCCGGCGCGGCGCACCACGGCCTCGATGTCGGACCGCAGGCAGGGCACGGTCGCGAGCAGCTTTTTCAGGTGGGCCTTGATCCCGCGGCCGTCGGACAGGTCCGACGAATACCAGCTCGTCGTCACCGAGAAGTCGGGCGACAGCATCGAGAAGTAGCGCCTGATCTCGGCCGCCGAGTACTCCTTCCAGTGGTGGCCGTAGGTCACGTTGCCGAGGATCTCGTCGATGCTCAGTCCGATGCCGCGGAGCGCCAGCAATCCCAGCATCGACCGGCTCCATGCGGCCGGCCGCAAGGCGTTGGGCGTGGACAGGTAGACGATCGCGCCGGGCGCCATCAGCTCGTAGACCCGGCGCCAGAAGCGGACCGGGTTGAAGGTGATGTGCTCGAGGATCTCGGTGAACACGATCAGGTCGAACCGGCCTTCGTGCTCGGTGAGGAAGTTGCCCGCCTCCAGCGCGTTCACGGTGATGTTGTCGATGCCGAAGGTCCTGGCCCGGTCCTGCACGAAATCGGCTTCGGCGAACAGGGCGACGTCGATGCCGCAGACCTCGTGGCCCAGGCACCTGAGCAGCACCCCCTGGTGCAGGTAGTGGCTGCCGATGTCGAGCACGCGGCAGGGGCTGGGACGCAGCGCCTTGATGCGTGCCGCGGTGCGGGAATAGCGCGGCAGCTGGTCGCGGAAGTAGTGCTCGTCGCCGCCCCGCTGGGCAACCACCAGCTTCGTCAGCGTGTCGATCGTCGCGGCCAGGTCGAGGGCGGCGTTCATGGATATCCTCCTGCCTGTTCGAGCCGACCGGCTGGTGACACGGCCGGCGCCTGCGCGGTGGCGGCTGCCTCGGCGCTCCCGCGGGGGAGCGTGGCGATCATCGCCAGCAGCAGGTACCAGTTGACGATGTTCTGGTCGAAGTAGGGCACCGAGATGTAGTTGACGGCATGGACCGTGAGCGAGGCGCCCAGCGCCCACGCCAGGCGCTGCCGCAGCGGATGGGCGTCGCCGCAGGCGGGCAGCGCGCGGCCCACGGCCCCGAAGGCGCGCGAGATCAGGGCCACGAAGAGCAGCAGCGTGACGAGGCCGCCCTGCACGCCGACCAGCACGTACTGGTTGGTCACGTCGAACATGTGGAAGCCCCATTGGGCGGTCGAGTAGGTGCCGATCAGCCACCATTCGGGGAAGTGATGCACCGCGTGGTCGATCAGGATGGCGCGGTGGTAGCCGGTGGAACCGCCGAACACGCCGACCCGGGCCAGCAGGAACCACACCGGTGCCTGCATCGCGAGGTGCAGGCCCAGCACGCCCAGCCCCAGCGCCCAGCGCACCATGCGCATGTGCCGGCGCATCGGCCACAGCCACATGCCCGCCAGTCCGGCTGCCGCGGCCATCATCGGGCCGCTCGACCCGGCGGTGGATGCGATGACGGCGGCGGATGCCAGGCCGAGCAGCGCAAGCAAGCGGTGCTGCCGCTGCTGCCACAGGCCGGCGAACAGCGGCAGCAGCGTGCTGCCGAAGGCGCCGGCCAGGATCGGGTGGGCAAACGGACCCTGGCAGCGCAGCACGCCCTCGCGCACCAGCGTCTCCGGCGGCACGCCGCCGAGCGCGGCAAACGGATTCCGCCCGCTGCTCTTCTCGAGCAGCATGGTCAATGCCAGTGGCATCGCGAACCACGCGAACTGGCGCAGCACCATATGGATGTCGTCGATGTCCTGCACCAGCACGCGGAACAGGAAGTACAGCCCGAGCGCGTCGTAGGCCAGCCCCAGCCGGTTCACGAAGGCCTCGCCCGTCTGCCACAGCAGCGTGTAGGTGACGATGCTGGCCAGCACCCACCACAGCATCATGCGGTCGATGGGATGCAGCGGGCCGGCGCCGAGCGCGCCTCGCCACTCGCCGCGCGCCAACACGCGCAGCAGGCCGAACAGCAGCAGGATGCGGATCAGCGTGAAGTTCAGTCCGAGCACCATCACCCGCTGCCCCATCGTGACGTAGCACACCATCGCGATCACCGGCACCAAGGCCAGCCGGCGCGGCAGCGCCAGCATCAACAGGCCCATCAGCAGGCCGAACGCCAGGCCGATGCCGTTGATGAAGGTGGTGTTGTCGGTGGCGTACATGAGCGGGTCGCCTCGGGTTCAGGCGGCGGCGAGGCAGCGCTCGATGCTGCCCAGCAGCTTCGGCCCCTGCGTCTCGATGCAGTGGTGCTGGCGCACCTTGCGCTGGGCCGCCGCACCGAAGGTGCTGCGCCGCAATGGCTGCGAGTGCAGGGTCTCGATGGCGGACGCGAAGGCGTCGAGATCGAGGTAGGGCACGGCCATGCCGGCGTCGCCGGCCACGAACTCGGCGCCGCCGCCGGCCGCGTCGAAGCACACGGTGGGCAGGCCGTGCACGGCGGCCTCCAGCATCACCAGCGGGAAGGGATCTTCGCGCGAGGGCAGGGCGAACGCATCCATCGCACAGTAGTAGTCGTCGACGCTCGCGGTCGAGGCCACCCGGTGGCACACCGCATCGAGGCCGAGCGCCTGCAGGTCGTGCGCGAACCGGCGCGCCTCCGGGTCGGCCTCGCCGCCGCCCACCCACAGGAAGCGCAGCGCACGCCGCGCATCGTTTCGATGCAACCGCCCGGCGATCTGCAGGAACAGGTCGCTGCCCTTGCGCCAGCCGGGGGCGCCGCAGGCCCCGACGACGAAGGCACCCTCGGGCCAGCCGATCTCGCCGAGGATCCGTTGCCGCACGAAGCGCCGCGTGTCGTCCGTGATGTCGTGGATCGGTACGAAGCCATGCACGAGGTCGACCCGGTCTTCGGGCACCGCGAAGCGGTCGACCAGCGAGCTTCCCACCAGACCCGATACCGCGACCACGCGCGTGGCTCCGGGCAGCAGTGCCCGCGCGCGCTCGTCTGCCAGCGTGAGCCCGAGGGCGTAGGGCAGCTCGTGGATGTGCCAGAGCAGCGCGCCGCGGTGGCGGCCGAGCGCGGCCACGTGGTGCCAAGCGGCGGCGGTGTTGGCATAGACGAGGTCGTAGCGCGGCCTGAGCGACAGGCGCAGCGCCGCGGCCTCGAGGCGAGAGCGCAGCGCCGTTGCCCGGGGATGCACCAGCCCCCGCAGGAAGAACAGCGGGTTGCGCCACACCCGTGTGGGTGCCACGGCGCGGAAGTCGTCGATCAGCGGGCCACCACCGTCGGAGAGCACCTCGAGCCTGAAATCGGTGTTGGCGCGCAGCCACTGCAGCAGGTGCAGCAGCAGCAGGCTCGCGCCGTTGCGGGCGGCCGAGTGATTCAGGAAGAGGATGGTGCGGCGGCGCGTCATGGCTTGTGCGGAGGGGCATCGATGCCGGCGCGCGTGACATGGCAGGCGAGCAGCCGTGCGAGCAGTGCGAGATGGAGCAGGCGCGGGCGCATGGCCAGCGGCCAGCTCGGCCGCATGGCCCTGGCGGCGAGCTCGAGCAGATGTGGCCAGCCGAGCAGGCTGCGGTTGGCGAACAGCGCGACCGCGGCGTATTCGTCGAGCAGCTTGCGCCACGCGAATTTCTGCGGGTTGTCGTTCTCCAGCGCCGCGCCCGAGAGCCGCGCGATGACCTTGCCCTCGCTGTGCAGCAGCCAGCGCGACCATTCCTGGTCTTCGGCGGCGAACACTTCGGGGCGGAAACGGCGCTGCTTCAGCAGGCGGGTGCGGATCGTCGAGCAGGTGTTCCACAGGCCGTTGAAGCCGGTGAAGCTGTCGCGGTCGATGAGCCGGTACTGGAGCGCGGGGCAGCGTTCGTAGCAGAAATAGGCGGCCCCAACCTGCGGATCGCGGTCCAGGATGTCGAGCGCGAAACCGAGTGCGCCGGGATGGCCGAGGCTGGTGTGCGAGCTGATGATGAGCACGCACTCCGTATCCACCAGGTCCAGCCCCTGGTTCAAGGCCTCGGCATAGTTGAACCTGCGGCCGACGTAGCGATGCACGATCGCGCCCTCGGGCGACAGCCCGAGCGTGCCGTCGGTGGAGCCGGAATCGACGATCACCCACGCGCTGGGCGGCAGCGTCTGCGCCTGCAGCGAGGCCAGCGTCTTCGGCAGCGTGCGTGCCGAATTGAAGGTGCGGATCAGCGCGGTGTACCGGGTCGGACTCATTCTCAGCGTCCCGGCGCGGACTGTCGGCCGCGCAGCCTCTGCGTGGTGGAGCGCAGCCGGGCCACCGCGGGCAGCAGCGCGCTGGAAATGGTGTGACCCATCAGCTTCTTGCAGGCCAGCAGCCGCCAGGCCGGCGTGTCGCGCACGCCGGGGTGGACGATCGCCGCGAAGTCCAGCAAGCGGCGCGACATGTCCATCCGCCGGTCGTTGAAGGCTTCGCTCGCGTATCCCACCGCTTCACGGGCCAGCGGCTGCAGTAGCTGGGCGTACAGGCGATCCGCTTCCGGCATCGCGTCGCCGCAAGTCAGCACGAAAGCATCGAACGCGGTCTTGCGCTGCTGCAGGTCGGTGAGGATGTTGTCTCCGTAGTACGCGTTCGACATGCTCGCCGCGTGCTGCCGGTACACCGCCTGGTAGGCCTTCACGATGCCCACCGTTCCGTGCGCCGCGAGCCGAAGCCACATCTCCAGGTCGCCGGCATGCGGCAGGTCGGCGCGGTAGCCGCCGAGCCGCTGGAGCAGGCTGCGCCGGACCACCGCGGTGGGGGACGGAACGATGTTGCGCGCACCCGATCGCACGATCCATCGCACGAAGTCGGTGCCGCCGAGCACGACCGCCGCGGCATCCGCCGGGCCGACATCCATCGCCAGCCGCCGTGTGCTGCCATCGGCGCGCAGTTCCAGCGCTTGGCCGATGCACAGGCCCATCGCGGTACTGGTGTCCATCAGCGCCATCGCGCGCTGCAACGCGCCGGGCAGCAGATGGTCGTCGGCCGACAGCAGCAGCATGTAGTCGGCGCGCGTCCAGGCGATCCCTTCGTTGAAGGTGGCGATGTGGCCGAGGTTCGCGGTGTGACGGCGGTACGAGATGCGCTCGTCCTCCCGTATGAGTGCCTCGGCCACCGCCGGCGTGTCGTCGGGCGAGTCGTCGTCGAGGATCAGGATGCGCAGGTCATCTACTTCCTGGTCGAGCACGCTCTGCACGCACGCTCTCAGGTATTGCGCGTAGCGGTAGCACGGTATGACGACGTCGATCGAGCTCATGGCGACAACTTCCTCCATTGCAGGAGCCACGCGACCGGTCGGGGCAGGTGCTGCGGCGACGCGAGCTGCACCAGCTTGCGGGCCGATGCATACCCGCTCGCGATCATCGACAGCAGGCCGAGCAGGAGCGCCGCCGCTGGCGGCAGCAGCTGGAAGCCGATGAAGACGAGCGCGATCGATGCGAGGCAGAGGGCCGCGCAGCGGCGGTTGACGCTGTTCCAGCGAAAGCCGCTCAGCCGCCGCACGACCGGGTACAGCAGCAGTGCGTGGAACACGTAGGAACCGAAGAAGGCGATGCCGGCGCCCTCGACGCCGAAGGCCAGGACGCAGCACCAGGTCAAGCCGACGTTCACCGCCGTCCACGCCAGCTCGAGCGCGAAGAACAGGACCTGCAGGTTCTTCGCGACCACGATGTAACCGATCGGCCAGGTCATCACGCGCAAGGCCATGCCCAGGCAGATCCACCGCAGGACGTTGGCCGCGCCGGCGAAGCCGGGGCTGTAGAACAGCGACACGGCAAGCGATGCGAAGGTCAGCGTGGCCAGCACCCCGGGCATTGCCAGCAGCAGGCTCACCTGGGCCTGTTCGTTCACCAGCCGGTTGCATTCGGCATCGTCGCGGGCGGCGCCCACGAGGCGGGGATAGAAATCGGTGCCCAGCGTCTGCAGCACGAAGCCGATGTAGAGACCACCGAGCGTCCACGCGGCGTGATAGATCCCTGCCGCCTCGATGCCGGCCACGCGCAACACGATGATGCGCACCGCGTAGGCCGCGCCGGCCGTCAGCAGGCCGCTGGCCATGAACGCGAGGCCCAGCTTCAGCAGGGCGCCGGCATCGGCCGCGATCTCCTGCATGCGCATCTGCGGCGTGGCGACCGCGATCCCGCGGCTGTACCACCATGACGCGACGACCGAACAGGCGGCCGCGATCACGAGGGCCGGCACCAGGCCGGCCTGGCCGAACGCGTGGACGAGCGCGACGGCGACCGCGGTGCCCAGCAGTCCCCCCAGGACCGAGAGGCGCGCCAGGTCGCCGATGCGCCGCATGCCCTGCAGCAGTGCGCCCTGGCCGCCGGCGACCAGCGAGAAGAACACCGCCAGTGACAACAGCGCGACCCGGCCGGCATGGACGTCGTCGCCGAACGTCAGCCGCGCGACCGGGCCGGAGAGCGCGGCCAGCCCCAGCGTACCGAGCACGGCGCAGGCCAGCGACGTGCGCCGCAGCACCGCCACGGTGCGCGCGATGCGCACGCGATCGCCCGAAGCCTCGGCCTCGGCGATCTGGCGGACGCCGCTGGCATTGATGCCCAGCTGCGCCACGTTGCGGGTCAGCTCGGCGATCAGCAGGTAGGCCCCCATCAGGCCGTAGCCCGCCGGGCCGAGCAGCACCGCCATGGCCTTGGTGCGGACGATGCCGATGCACACGGTGATGGCCGACGAGCCGCCGATGATCGCCGACGACTTCAAGATGTCGCGATAGCTGTGCGCCCGCCGCGCTGCGGGGGCGGTGCCGGCGAGGGCAGCGGTGTCGTCAACCATGGCGGGCCAGCTTCGGCGTGCGGCAGGCCTGCCGCAGCGAGGCTGCCACCTGCTGCTGCTGGGCCTCGGTCATCTCGCAGAAAAGCGGCAGCAGGATGCAATGGTCCTGTGCCGCTTCCGAACGGTCGAGCGCATGCCGGCGCGGCAGCGTGGCGTAGGCCGGCTCGCGATGGCTGCACATGATGCCGCGCCGCGTGCTGACGCCATCGTCCAGCAGGGCCTGCATCGCAGTGCGCTGGTCGCAACCGGCGGGCAGCCGCACGCAGTAGCTCTGCCAGTTCGAGCGTGCCCATGCGGGTTCCTCGGGTAGGCCCAGGCCTTCGATGTCGGCCAGCAGCGTGCGGTACCGCGCAGCCAGCTCGCGCCGGCGCTCGACGATGCCCGGCAGGCGCTTGAGCTGCTCGCGGCCGATGGCGGCCTGGATGTCGGTCATGCGGTAGTTGAAGCCCACCGTCGGGTATGACTCGAAGACGACCCGGGCCGTGCCGTGGCGCACCGTGTCAGGGATGCTCATCGCGTGCTGCCTCAGCAACCGGAAGCGGGCGTCCCACTGCGGGTTGCGCGTGGTCAGGATGCCGCCGTCTCCGGTGCTGATGATCTTGCGGGGGTGCAGCGAGAAACAGGCGATGTCGCCGTGCGGCCGGCCGATCGGCTCCCAGGCGCCATTCCACAGGATCTCGCTGCCGATCGCGCAGGCCGCGTCCTCGATGACGGGAATGCGATGGCGCCGTCCCAGCGCGACGATGGCCTCCATCGCGCAGGGCATGCCGACCTGGTGCACGCACAGGATCGCCCGCGTGCGCGGCGTGATGGCGGCCTCGATGAGGGCCGGATCGATGTTGTAGCCGTGGGGCTCGATGTCGACGAACACCGGCCTTGCCTGGCAGTGGCGGATCGCGTTGGCGGTGGCGATGTACGAATGGCTCGCGGTGATGACGTCGTCGCCGGTGTCGACGCCGCAGGCCAGCAGGGCCAGGTGCAGTGCGGTCGTGCAGTTGGACACCGCGCAGGCATGAGGGGCGCCGACGCAGTGCGCAAAGGCCTGCTCGAAGGCGGCCACTTCGGGGCCCTGGGTGATCCAGCCGCTCAGGATCGCGCGGCGCGCGGCCTCGGCCTCGGCTTCGCCCAGCAACGGCTTGGCGATCGGGATCATGCCGTCACCTCCGCGAGCCTGCTGCGGCGCCACCACTCGACCAGCTGCGCCAGCCCTTGCTCGAGTCCGACCTCGGCCCTGAAGCCGAGGATGCGCGCCGCCTTGGAGGTGTCGGCGAGCCGGCGCGGCACGGGGTTGACCGCGCGCTGCGGACCGTGCTCCGGCATGAGGTCGGATCCCATCGCGTCGAGCAGCGCGATGGCGAGCTCGTTCAGGCTGGTCTCGGTGCCGCTGGCCACGTTGAAGACCTCGTCGTCAGCGGCGGACCCGAGCGCGAGCACGTTGGCCCGGGCAACGTCGTCGATGTAGACGAAGTCCATCGTCTGCCGGCCATCGCCGAGGATCAGCGGCGGCTCGCCCGCGGCGATGCGTTCCATCCAGCGGATCAGCACCTCGGTGTACTTGCCGTGCAGGTCCATGCGCGGCCCGTAGACGTTGAAGTAGCGCAGCGCCGCATAGGGCAGGCCGTGCATGTCGTGGTACGAGCGCAGCAGGCCTTCGAGCATGACCTTGGCCGTGCCGTACCAGGTGCGGTTGTTGTACGGGTGGTGGTCCTCGCGCGTGGGGAACGAGTCGGCCAGGCCGTAAATCGACGCCGAGGAGGCCGCGATGATCTTCCGCACGCCGGCCTCGTGGGCCGCGTCGACGACGTTGAAGCTGCCGTCGCACATCACCTGCATGGCCTGCCGTGTGTCCGCGGCGCAGGCGGTGATGCGCAGTGCCGCGAGGTGGATCACCGCGTCCATGCCTTCGACCGCATCGCGCACCGTGCGCAGATCGCGGATGTCGCCCTCGATGAAGCTCACGCGCGGGTGCTTCAGCACCGCGGCGAGGTTCTTGCGCGTGCCGCGGGCGAGGTTGTCCAGGATCACGATCCGTGCGGGCCGGTGCCTGCGCAGCAGCAGGTCGATGGTGGCCGAGCCGATCAGACCGGCTCCGCCGGTCACGAGGATGTTGGCGCCGTCGATGTCCACGTGATGTCCTCCTACACGGCGCCGTTGCAGCGGATCACCACGAAGACCGTCTTCACGAGGATCTTCAGGTCGAGCAGCAGCGAGCAGTCGTGGATGTAGCGCAGGTCCATCCGGACCATCTCGCTGAAGGTGACGCGGCTGCGGCCGTCCACCTGCCACAGGCCGGTGATCCCCGGCTTGATGCTCAGGATGCGGCGCAGGTGCCATGACTGGTAGTGCACCGTTTCATAGGGGATCGGCGGCCTCGGTCCCACCAGGCTCATGTCGCCCTTGAGCACGTTGAAGAACTGCGGCAGCTCGTCGATGCTGGTTTTGCGGATCAACCGGCCGATGCGCGTGATGCGTGGATCGGCATGCAGTTTGTACGTGGCCCCTTCGGCCTGGCCATCCTTGATGAGGGACGCGACGAACTGCCTGTGGACGCGATCGTCGCTGTCGATGCGCATCGAGCGGAACTTGTAGAACGTGAAGGGCTTGCCGCCCTTGCCGAGCCGCGTCTGCCTGAAGATCACCGGGCCCGGCGACCCGAGGGAGATGGCGGCGGCCACCAGCAGCATCAGTGGGCTCAGCAGGCAGATTGCGACGACAGCGCCCACCACGTCGAGGCAGCGCTTGAGCGCATAGCCGCGGCCGGTTTCGCTGCCGGCATCCGACACGAGCAAGGGATCGATGGTGGATTGCATGCCGGTTCCGCTGGTGATGCTCTGGAAGATGTCGTCCGGGTAGGTGGCCGCGACCGGCGCGAACGGGAGTCCGCCCGATCGCGCGTCGATCTTCTTCATGAAGCTCCTGATACCGGGTTCGTCCGTGTCGGTGCAGAGCACGGCGATCACGTTGTTGCCGACATGTCCGACGATGTCCGTTTCACGCTTCGCGCCGTAGATGGCGTCCAGCAGAAGATCGGCCTGAAGCGGGTGCATGGGGTCGACGTGATAGAGCGCCAGGGACAGCGCGGCGTTCGACCTCTCGGAGCGCCGCATTTCACGATGAAGATCCCTCAGGAAGACGTTGGCTGGCAATGTGGCACGGATCGGGTTGTCCGCTCTGTACGGCGGCGCACACACACCGGCGATGTGGCGGATGCCGGTTCCTTCGCAGGCGTTGCAGGTGTTCGGATTTGTATTTCCGGGTACTTGTCTAGACAGGTTCATCAGCGACGGCGTGTGCCGCACACGCTCGGGAATCGCAAGGGTGGAGGTGTCGTCGTCAGCGTTCATGCGGGTCTCCTTGAAGCGCGAAAAAGAATGGACTGATCGCATGACCCGTGCAATGCATTCGATGAATGAAAAAAGTCACTTGTAGGTGATGGAGCGCGACGCCTAGCCTCGTGTGACCCATCAAGGAGGCGAGCAGTGAGCAACGTCGTCGAAGTCTTTGTCGATCACGCGAAGAAAGTGATGAGCGTTGCAGGCGGGCGTCGCTGGCTCGCGCTCGGTTGTGGTGCAAGCACCGCGGTGGCCTGTGCGGTCGCCGTGTCGCTGGTGCCCGAGCGGTACGAAGCTGTCGCACGCGTCTATGTCGACACCGAGACCGTGCTCAAGCCGTTGATGTCGGGGCTGACCTTCGAGCCCGACATCGACCAGCAGGTGCGTATGCTCGCGCGAACACTGATCTCGCGCACCAACGTGGAGCAGTTGCTGCGCACGCCGGGCCTGCAGTTCGACGTCTCGACCCCGGCGCGCAGGGATGCCGCGGTGTCGCGCCTGATGGACCAGATCAGGATCGCGCCCACCGGCTCGGGCAACCTCTACGAGATCACCTATCGCGGCGCGAGTCCTTCGGCCGCGCGCCGCCTTGTCGATGCCACCGTGGACATGTTCGTCCACTCCGGCGTGGGCGCGAAGAAGCGCGACTCCGAAGATGCGGGCCGCTTCATCGACGAGCAGATCCGCGTCTACGAAGCCAAGCTCGTCGAGTCGGAGGACCGGCTGAAGGAGTTCAAGTCGCGCAACTTCAGCGTATCCGGCGTGTCGGACCACGACTACTTCTCGCGCATCTCGGCGATGACCGAAGCAGTCCACAAGCTGCGTGTCGAGCTGGTCGCGGCCGAGCAGTCGCGCGACACCTACCGGCATGCGCTCGACGCCGAGCCGCCGCAGCTGCCGGCGGAATTGGCGGGCAGGTACGGGGGTGGTCCCGTCCCGGAAGTCGAAGTGCGGCTGGCGGCGCAGAAGCGGGCCCTCGATGAACTGCTTCGCCGCTACACCGAGGCCCACCCCGACGTGATCGGCGCGCGCCGCGTGATCGGCCAGCTCGAGGCCGAGGCACGCGAGCAGCGGCAGGCCGAAGAGCGGTTGCTCGCCACGTTCGGCCAGGCCGGCCGCGCGGTGACCAACCCCGTGTACCAGAAGCTGCGGCTGTCGCTGAGCGAGGCCGAGGCGCAGGTCGCGGCGCTGCATTCGCAACTGACTGCGCAGCAGGCCCGGCTGGATGAACTGCGCGCGCTGGCTGGCCGCGTGCCGCAGGTGGAAGCCGAACTGGTGCAGCTGAACCGCGACTACGACGTGCTGCGCAGGAACTACGACCAGATGGTGATGCGGCGCGAGTCGGCGTCGCTGGCCATGAAGCTCGACGAGTCGTCGCACCTCGCGGACTTCCGGGTCATCGAGCCGGCGCGCGTGTCGTCGTCGCCGGTATTCCCGGGGCGGCTGCACCTGGCCCTGATCTCGGTGGTGGTGTCGATCGCGGCAGGCCTCGGCGCCGCCATGGCCGCCGACCTCGTGAGGCCCACGTTCTCCGAGGCGGCCACGCTGCAGCAGTTCTCGGGCAGGCCGGTGCTCGGCACGGTGTCGGTCCGCATGACGCCGCGCGACATGCAGGAGCGGCGGGCCGGCATGCTGCGCTTCGCGATGGTGCTGTCGATCGTCATGGCGCTGCAGATCGCGTGGGTGGCCTGGATCTCCGTCGCGCGCCATGCGGCTTCATGAACGGAGCAGCCCGATGAACGCAATGCACGAACCGCGTGTGCCGCCCACTGTGCTCGACCTGGTCCACCTGGAGCGCACCGGGCACCTGGTTCCCACGCAGACCAGATCGGTGCTGGCCGAGGAATTCCGCTACATGAAGCGGGCGCTGCTAAAAAACGCGAGACGTGCCGACGGCGCGGCCAGCCGCCTGCCGATGATCATGGTCACGAGTGCGCTGCCGGGAGAAGGCAAGACCTTCTTCTCGATCAACCTCGCGATGAGCATGGCGGCGGAGATCGACACCTCGGTGCTGCTGGTCGATGCCGATGTGGTACGGCCTGACCTGATGCGTCGGCTCGGCGTCGATGCGCGGCGCGGGCTGCTCGACCTGCTGGTGGACCCGTCGCTGGACGTCGGCGACGTGGTGCTCGAGACCAACGTGCCCAAGCTGTCGATCCTGCCGGCCGGCGCCTGCAACGACATGGCGACCGAGCTGCTGGCCAGCGCTGCGATGGAGCGCCTGCTGGCGTCGCTGTCGGCTCGGTATCCGGACCGCATCGTGATCTTCGATGGCCCGCCGCTGCTGGTCACCAATGAGGCCCGCGTGCTGGCCTCGCGCGTCGGGCAGGTCGTGCTGGTGGTCCTGGCCTCGCGCACGCCGCGCGCGGCAGTGAAGCAGGCTTTCGCGGCCGCGGAGCCGTGCCCGATCGTGATGGCCGTGCTCAACAAGGCGCCCGAGCCGGTGGCCCCGCTGGGCTACGGCTATGCGTACCCGGCCGCCGGCAACTGATTTTTCAAGGAGGTGTTTCCATGCCCATTGTCGACGCCATGCTGGCGACGGATGTCGTCCTGTACCAGCCAGCGCTGGTGAACCTCTACGGCTGCAAGGTCGGGGAGGGCACGAAGATCGGCGCCTTTGTCGAGATCCAGCGCGGGGTGCTGGTCGGCGCCCGCTGCAAGATTTCATCGCACACCTTCATCTGCGAAGGCGTGGTGATCGAGGACGAGGTCTGCGTGGGCCACGGCGTGATGTTCACCAACGACCGCATGCCGCGCGCGACGAATGCCGACGGCAGCCTGCAGACGGCCGCCGACTGGGCCTTGGAGACCACCCGTGTCAGGCGGGGCGCGTCGATCGGCTCCAACGCGACCATCATCCCCGGCGTCACCGTCGGCGAGAAGGCCCTGGTCGGCGCCGGCGCGGTGGTCACCCGGGACGTTCCCGACTACGCGATCGTGGCCGGCGTGCCCGCGCGCGTGGTCGGCGACATCCGCACGCAGCGCCACGCGCTGCTGTCGGCCAACTCAGGGAGGGCATGAGATGGTCAACATCGGAATCGTCGGCTACGGCTACTGGGGGCCCAACCTGGTGCGCAACTTCGCCGAGACGCCGGGTGCCCGCGTGGCCGCCGTGGCCGACCTCGACGAAGGCAAGCTCGCCGCGGTGCGGCAGCGCTACCCCGCGGTGAGGACCACCACCGACCTGTGCGACCTGCTCGACGATCCGTCGATCGACGCGATCGCGATCGCCACGCCGGTCAACACGCATTTCGAGCTGGCACTCGCAGCACTGCGGGCGGGCAAGCACGTGTGGCTCGAGAAACCGATGACCGAGCATTCGCACCAGGCCCGCCAACTGGTCGACGAGGCGCGCAGGCGGCAGCGCGTGCTGCTGGTTGACCACACCTTCATCTACACCGGCGCGGTGAGCAAGATGGGCGAGATCATCAAGGCCGGCGAACTCGGGCGCATCTACTACTACGACTCGGTGCGCGTGAACCTCGGGCTCTTCCAGCGTGACGTCAGCGTGATCTCCGACCTGGCGGTGCACGACTTCTCGATCCTCGACCACCTGCTCGGCGAGCAGCCGGTCGCGGTGTCGGCCAGCGGCACCAATCACTTTCCTGGAACGCCGGAGAACCTGGCCTATGTGACGCTGTTCTACGAATCGGGAACCATCGCGCATGCCAACGTCAGCTGGCTGGCGCCGGTGAAGGTGCGGCAGATCCTGGTGGGCGGCAGCAAGAAGATGATCACCTACGACGACCTCGAGCCGAGCGAGAAGATCAAGGTCTACGACAAGGGCGTGAGCTTCACCGACGATCCGCTGAAGATCCAGGAGATGCGCGTGGGCTACCGCACCGGCGACATGTGGGCGCCCAAGCTGGCGCTCACCGAGGCGCTGCGTGTCGAGGGCGAGCACTTCATCGACTGCATCGAGAGCGGCGCGGTGCCCAAGACCGACGGGCAGCTGGGCCTGCGCGTCGTGGAGCTCATCGAGGCGGCGAGCCTGTCGATGAGCCGGCGCGGAGAAACCGTCTGCATGCAACCCGGGGAGAAGTCATCATGATTCCGTTCGTCGATCTCAAGGCGCAGTACCTCTCCATCAAGGACGAGGTGGACGGCGCGATACAGGGCGTGCTGAACAGCTGCCAGTTCACGCTCGGCAGCGAGGTGGCGGCCTTCGAGGCCGAGTTCGCCGGCTACTGCCAGGCGGCCCACGGCATCGGCGTGAACACCGGCACCAGCGCGCTGCACCTGGCGCTGCTGGCCGCCGGCGTGGGGCCGGGCGACGAGGTGATCACGGTGCCGTTCACCTTCATCGCCACCGTCTCGGCGATCGACTACACCGGCGCGACGCCGGTGTTCGTCGACATCGATCCGCGCAGTTTCACGATGGACGTCTCGGCCATCGAGGCGGCGATCACGCCGCGCACCAAGGCGATTCTGCCGGTGCACTTGTATGGGCAGGCGGCCGACATGGATCCGATCATCGCCATCGCGCGCCGGCATGGCCTGGTGGTGATCGAGGATGCCTGCCAGGCCCACGGCGCCGAGTACAAGGGGCGGCGCGTGGGCGGCATCGGCGACCTCGGCTGCTTCAGCTTCTACCCGGGCAAGAACCTCGGCGCCTACGGCGAGGGCGGCATGGTGGTGACCGGGCATGCCGGCTACGCGCGCACCATCCGCATGCTGCGCGACTGGGGCGCCGAAACGAAGTACCAGCATGTGCTCAAGGGCTACAACTTCCGGCTCGAGGGCCTGCAGGGCGCGGTGCTGCGCGTGAAGCTGCGCCACCTCGACGCGTGGACCGAGGCGCGCCGGGCGGCGGCGGCGCGCTATCACGCGCTGCTGGCCGGCAGCGGCATCGCGCTGCCCGAGGCCATGCCCCATGCGCGGCACGTGTATCACCTCTATGTCATCCGCACAGCGCACCGGGCGGCGTGGCAGCAGGCCCTGGCCGGCCAGGGCATCCAGACCGGCATCCACTATCCGACGCCGGTGCACCTGCTGCCCGCGTTTGCCGAGCTCGGCCATTGCGCCGGCCAGTTCCCGAACGCGGAGCGCGCGGCCCACGAGGTGCTGTCGCTGCCGATGTTTCCGGAGCTGACGGCTGCACAGTGCGAGGAGGTCGCCCGGGCGGTGATGCGCCTGGCTCCGCCGCATGCCCGCGAGAAAGACGCCGAGAGCGTGCTGTGAGGTCCACCATCGCACAGGAGCTGCTGATCTTTCCCTACAACGGCAATGGCCTCGAGGCACTCGATGCACTGGCGCCTGCCTACCGCTGCATCGGCTTTGTCGACGACCTGCCGGCCAAGTGGGGGCGGGGCCTCGGCGGGCACCCGGTGCAGCCGCGCACCGCCCTGGCCGAGCGGCAGCAGGCCCGGGTGCTCGCGGTGCCGGGCAGCCCGGTGTCGTACCTGCAGCGCCGGCCGCTCATCGAGGGCCTGGGTCTCGCCGCCGACCGGTGGGCCACCGTGGTGCACCCTGCCGCCCGTGTGTCGCCGCTCGCCACCCTTGGCTGCAACGTGCTGATCATGGCGGGGGTGGTGGTGACGAGCGATGCGGTGATCGGCGACCATGTGTGCGTGCTGCCCAACACGGTGATCCACCATGGGGTGCGCATCGGGGCCTGGAGCCTGATCGGCGCGAATGTCACGATCGCCGGCGGTGCCGAGATCGGCGACAACTGCTATATCGGCGGCGGCGCCTGCCTGAGGAGCGGCATCATGATCGGCGACCGCGCCCTGGTGGGCATGGGCAGCACCGTGCTCGGCAACGTCGACACGGGGCAGTGCGTGGCTGGCAGCCCTGCACGGCCGCTTCGTTGAGCGCCGCGCCAGGCGGTCAGGGCGAGAACACCACGTCGACCCAGTAGTTGCTCGATTGCCAGGTGGACGACGGAAACGCCGGCGCGCTGCCGTAGGCATAGACGCCGTTGCTGCCGCCCGCGCCGTCCTGCAGCAGGTGCAGCGGTGCCCGGTCGACGCCGGCCGCGGCGAAGAAGCCGCTGTCGGCTGCATAGTGCCCGCTGGGCGCGAGGTACGAGGCCACGTACACCGTGTTGGCGCTGATCGCCACTGGCGATGCGAAGTTGACCTGCTGCCAGCCGGTGGCCGTTTCGCTGCTGAACGTGGCCGAGGCGAGCAGCGCGCCGGAGGCCGTCCACAGCTGGCCCACGTGGGTGCCGGTGTTGCCATTGCCCTTGTAGAAGCGGATGCCCTTGATGAAGCCGCCGGTGTCCGCGGTGAACCTGACGCCGAGGTTCACGGCGTTCGCATCGTTCTCTGAAGGGTTGGCTGGCGTGGCCGAACTGGGCCACGCGGTGCAGGGGCATGACGTGGCCGCGGCCGTGGTGAACGACCACGAGACGGTCGCCGCCAGTGCGTTGCCTGCCAGGTCCTTCGCGCGCGGGTCGGTGGTGCCGCCCCGGATCGACGCGGTGTAGGCCGTGGAGGGCGCCAGCGCCGCTGCCGGGGCCAACGTCGCCGTATAGGTCGCGGCGTCGTAGCTGACGGTGATGCTGACTGGCGAGCCCGTCGCAGCGCTGCGCAGTTCGACCGTGGCGGTGCTCAGGGTCGCGGCGCTCATCGCTTCGTTGAAGGTTGCGGCGGGCTTCACGCTGGCGGCGATGCCGCTCGCCCCATTGGTCGGCGTGGTCGCGCTCACCGAGGGCGGCGTGGTGTCCGGGCCCGAGGGATTGAAGACCACGTCGACCCAGTACTGCGTGGACTGGTAGCTGGACGCGGGAAAGGATGAGGCCGACGCATAGGTGTAGACGCCGTTGTTGCCTGCCGGGGCATGCAGCGGCGGGTTGTCGGCCGCGCTGCTGAAGAAGCCGCTGTCGGCTGCGTAGTGGCCGTTGGGCGCGAAGTACGAGGCCACATAGACGGTGTTGGCGGCGACGGACACCGGCGACGCGAAGTTCAGCTGTTGCCAGCCTGAGGCGCTTTCGCCCGTGAAGGTCGCGGAGGCGAGCAGCGTGCCCGACGCTGTCCACAGCGCGCCGACGTGCGGGCCGGTGTTGCCGCTGCCCTTGTAGAAGCGGATGCCGGCGATGCTGCCGGCCTGGTCGGCGGTGAAGCGCAGGCCCAGCGTCACGGCCTCGGTGTCGGGGTCGCTGTCTGCCGCCGGCACGGAGGAGGGGGGGAACAGTGTGCAGGGGCAGCTACGCGGCGCCACGGTCACGCTGACGCCGGCCGAGGGCGTCTCGATGTTGCCGCTGTCGTCGATGGCGCGCGAGCGGAGGGTGTAGGTGCCGGTGGCGACCGGTGTCCAGTCGAAGTGCCATGACGTGCGGCCGGTCGCGCGCCGCCATGTCGTGCCGCCGTCGACCGACACCTCGACGCCGCCCACCACGCCGCCGCTGTCGGAGGCGGTGCCGCCGATGGTCACCAGCGTGCCGGCCTGAGGCGTGGCGCCGGCGGCCGGGGCGGTGATGACCGAGGCCGGCGCGGTGGCATCGGCCGAGGCCGATGCGGCCACCAGCCCGGGCTGCAGTGAGCCCGGCTGTACGGCCATGTCGGCCAGCAGGTTGACCGTGGCCTGCTGCATCCGCAGGTCGGCGGGCGTGCCGGCGCGGTCGTGCGTGGCATCGAGGCCCCAGGCCCATTGCACCGTGCCGGCGCCGAACACGCGGGCACCGCTGGAGTGGCGGTAGAACGTCAGCGCATGGGTGGCGGTGCCCGGTGCATAGGTCGAGCCGTAGTCCTGCAGCACCGGCGCATCGGCCACGGTGGTGGTCGACAGGCGGATCAGGCCGGGCGGGCGTGCGGCGTTGTCGGCATCGATGTCCCATTCGTAGCCCAGCGTGCCCACCGGCAGCGTCGCGGTGTCGCCGGCAGCCAGCGTGGCCACCGTGGTGTTGCGCCAGAAGCGCATCCTGCCGTCGGCCGCCGGCACGGTGATGGCGGTGGTGGCGCCGTCGTTGACCATGAAGAGCGTGCCGCCCAGTTCGTTCTCGGGCCGTCCCCCATCGGCCGGTGGGCTGAAACGCGGATCGCGCCAGGTGCCGGTCCAGGTGGGCGTGGGGTCGATCTTGGCATCGGCCAGCGTTTCCTTGTAGCTCACGAGCGTGCGGTAGGCCGTGTGCGCGCTGTCGATGCTGGCCTCCCAGCGCGTCTTCCAGAAGATTTCGTTGCCGCTGAAGAAGGCCAGGTGAACGCCGGCATTGCGGGCTGCGGTGACGTTGGCACGCTGCCCGGCCGACCAGTATTCGTCGTGCCCCACCGAGAGGAAGACCTTGTGGTTGCGGATCAGGCCGCCGATGCGGTCGCTGTCCACGCCGGCCATGTAGCTCAGGTCGTAGCCGTTGGCCTCGAGCCAGCGCACCATCGGGTACTCGGCATTGAACACCCAGTCCTGCCCGCCATCGACCGCGCGCGTGGCGAACGGCCGGTTGTAGCTGACCTTGTAGGCCCGCCCGGCCGGCGCGCCGGCGTAGAGGCTATTGCCGCCGTAGTCGTTGTAGGCCTGCCAGGTGGTGTCGGAGGTCTGGAACAGCAGCGCCGAGGTGCTGGCGTCGTCGCGCACCACGAAAACGATGTGGCTCGCGCCGCCGGAGTCGGTGCGCACGGCCTTGGCGAAGTAGATCCCCGGCGTGGCCGAGGCCGGCACCGCCCAGCTGGCCGAGACGCTCCAGTTGCCGCAGTCGATCAGGCCGGTGGCCGCATCGTTCAGGCAGGCGGGCTGGGCCTGCGGCAGTGCGGCCGATGGCGTGATGCTGGCGACCTTGCGCGCGCCGAGGCCACCGTAGTAACCCATGCGGTAGATGTCGAGGCGGTAGCGGGTGGCATTGGTCCTGAGTTTGAAGGCCACGCTGCTGCCGCGGTTGACGCTGATGTCGGTGGCAAAGCCCTGGATGCCGGCATCGCCGGTGCCGCTGATGTCCCATTCGGCCGCGGCGTTGCCGACAAGGCAGTTCTCGGCCACGATGCGGTTCGGCGGCGCGGCGCAGACCCCGCCCGCGAGGATCGCGGCCCTGCCGCCCTGTGTTGCCGCCGGGCGGTCTGCGGTGCCACCACCGCAGGAGCTGGCCAGCGCGGCGAGCAGGGCGCACGCCGTCACGATGAGCCGGCGGCCCCTCTGCTGCCTGCAATGCGGTAGCGCCGGCATCATGGCGAGAACACCACGTCGACCCAGTAGTTGCTCGATTGCCAGGTGGACGACGGAAACGCTGGCGCGCTGCCGTAGGCATAGACGCCGTTGCTGCCGCCCACGCCGTCCTGCAGCAGGTGCAGCGGTGCCCGGTCGACACCGGCGGTGGCGAAGAAGCCGCTGTCGCCCGCGTAGTGCCCGTTGGGGGCGAAGTACGACGCCACGTAGACCGTGTTGGCGCCGATGGCCACCGGCGACGCGAAATCCACCTGCTGCCAGCCCACCGGTGTTTCGCTGACGAAGGTGGCCGAGGCGAGCAGCGTGCCCGAGGCCGTCCACAAACTTGCCACGTGCGTGCCCGTGTTGCCGTTGCCCTTGTAGAAGCGGATGCCCTTGATGAAGCCGCCGGTGTCCGACTTGAACTTGACGCCCACGTTGACCGGGCCCGCATCGTTCTCGGCGGCGTTGGCGGGTGTCGCCGAGCTCGGCCAGGCCGTGCAGGGGCAGGCCGACGGCGCGGCCGTGGTGAAGGACCACGAGGTGTTGGCGGCCAGCGCGTTGCCGGCGAGGTCCTTCACGCGCGGGTCGGCGGCGCCGCCCCTGACCGTGGCGGTGTAGGTGGTCGATGCGGCCAGCGGCGCCGAGGGCACCAGCGCCGCGGTGCGGGTCGGCGCGTCGTAGCTCACGCTGGCTGCCACCACCGAGCCCGATGGGCCGCGCAGCTGCACGGTATCGGCATTCACGGTCGCGGGATCCATCGCTTCGCTGAAGGCGGCGCTGACGCTCACCGTCGCCGCCACGCCGGTCGCGTTGGGCGGTGGCGACACGCTGCCGACGGTCGGCGGCACCGTGTCGGGGGCGCCGGTGCTGCTGAACACTGCGTCGACCCAGTAGTTGGTGGCGTTGTACGAGGCGCTCGGGAACGTGCTCGCGCTTGCGTACTGGTACACGCCGTTGCCGCCGCTGGTGCCGTTCTTCAGCAGGTGGAACGATCCGTTGTCGACGCCCGCGTTCGAGAAGAAGCCGGCGTCGGCCGCGTAGTGGCCATTGGGAGCGAAGTACGAGGCGACGTAGACCGTGTTGGCCATGATGGCCACCGGCGACGCGAAGTTCACCTGCTGCCAGCCCGATGCGGTCTCGCCGGTGAACGTGGCGCTGGCCAGCAGCGTGCCGCCTGCGTTCCACAGGTTGCCCACGTGAGTGCCGGTGTTGCCGCTGCCCTTGTAGAAACGGATGCCGGTCACGTAGCCGTTGACCGAACTCGTGAACTTGACGCCCAGCTCGAGCGGGTTGGCATCGGGGTAACTCGCCGTCGCAGGCGTGGCCGTGCTGTCCCACGTCGCGCCGCAGGGGCAGGTGGGCGGCGGCGGTGCCACGGCGGTCGTGAAGCTCCACGTGACGCTGGCCGCCAGCGCGTTGCCGGCGGCGTCCTTCACGCGCGGATCGGTGCTGCCGCCGCGCAGCGTGGCGGTGTAGGTGGTGGCGCCGGCGAGCAGGGCCGAGGGCGCCAGCGTGGCGGTGCGGGTCGCTGCGTCGTAGGACAACGCGGCGCCGACCAGGGCGCCGGCCGGGTTGCGCAGCTCGAACGTGCCGGCGGTGAGCGTCGAAGCGGTCATCGCCTCGTTGAACGTCGCGGTGATCCGCGCGGCGACCGCCACGCCGGTCGCGCCCGCCGCCGGGCTCTTCGAGGTGACGGCCGGTGCCGCGGCATCGGCACCGTAGCGCGCCGTGTACGAGCCGGCATCCGCCGGGAAGAACGCATAGTCGACGCCCTTGATGGTGCGGCTTGTGAAGCCCAGCGTCGCGCCGCCGCGCGTGATGCCGCTGAGTACCAGCGAGCCGAAGCGCATTGGGAGCATGCCCTGCAGGCCGTTGGCGCCCGCATCCTTGGAGACGGTGAAGACCAGCGTCCCGGCGCTGAAGCCGATCGCGCCGAACGACGAGGCGTTGCGCGCATCGAGCCAAGCCAGCATCTGCCTGGCCGACACGATCGGGATGCCGCGCGCTCGCGCCGAGCCCACCACCGCGTCGGCCACCGCGGAGGTGGCCACGTCGGTGTGCGCGTTCACGGTGTACACGCCGTAGTAGCCCTCGGCGCCGATCGCGCGGTCGAGCAGCGTGTCCGCCGTGAAGGGATAGCTCTGGCCCGATTCATCGGTCATCTGCGTGGCTGCCATATAGACGTCGAGCAGGCTGCCGTCGGCGCGCGCAAACCGCATTGGCATGGCCGAGCCGGTGAACAGGCCGGGCGTGTCGCTCACCCAGCCTGGCGGCCAGAAGTAGTACGACGTGTCCAAGCGCATGCCGTGGCTCAGCTGCACCTGCGCCCCCGAGCTCCAATCGCTCCAGACGATGCAGTGGTGCCGCTGGGTCAGCAGCGGCCCGGCGCTCGGGTACTGGGCGCTGAAGTCGTTGACCTGCCGCGCGTAGATCGATTGCAGCGAGGAGAAGTCGTAGTCGGTGCAGCCGGTGCTGACATGGAGGCCGACCTCGAATCCGAGCGCCGTGAATTGTCCGGCCTGCGCGTCGGTCATCGGTGTGGACGGGTAGATGTACGACGTGCCCCGTACGCATTCCCAGTTGGTCACCGAGCAGCCGGCCGGCCCGAGCGCGTTGAAGTGGTCGAAGCGCCCGAGGGTGCCGCCGTTGCCATGGTCGTCGCCGGTCATCACCACCACCGCCTTCCAGGCGTTGGGGAAGTACCAGAAGCGCGGCAGCGGCTTGCGGCCGGCGGTCATGTGCAGGATCAGGTTCGCGAGCAGGCGCTGCTGCTCGTCGGCCTGCGGTATCGCGAGCTTGCCCAGGTCGACCCAGTCGGGCTGCGGGCCGGTGACGGCCGCGCCGAGGAACAGGTCGTCGGAGCGGATCGGTGCGAGGCCGTCGCGCTCCTGCGCGGCCCAGCCCGGGTTGCCCTGGCGGGTATAGACGACCGATGTGGCCAGGTCGTAAGCGAAGGCCGCCGCGCGGCCCAGGCCCGCGCTGCGCAAGGTCACCGCTGGGTTGCCGGTGGCCGCGGTCGCGGTGCTGTACAGCCTGGCGACGGAGTTCGCACCGGCCAGGGTGTAGAGGTCGGCGGACCCGTGGAACTGGATGGGCTGGCCGACGATGCCGTTGCCGGGGCTGGCGGAGGTGTCCACCAGCAGGTAGCCGTTGGAGAACGAGGCGCCGGTGAACGTGAGGCCGAGCAGGCCGCCCAGCGCCGCGTCGGGCGCCATGGCGATCAGCCGGCCTCCGCCGTTGACCCAGTTGGTCAGCAGCGTGACGCGGTCGGCCGCTAGCGGCATGCGGGCCAGCAGCACCACGTCGTAGGCAGCGAGGCTGCTCGCGGTGAGGGTGGAGATGTCGGCTACCGCGAATTCGTTGAAGCCTTCGGTGCGCAGGATCTCGGCGTAGTAGGTCCCGATCGCCGACGAGCCCGAGGTGACGACGAGGATCGGGCCACCCGGCCCCTGCGTCGGATCGATGGCCGCGCGCGCAGGACACGGCGCGCCGGCGAGGCAGGCGAGCAGCATCACTGCGATGGCGAGCAGCAGCGATCGCAGGGTTCCCTGTTGGTCCTGCATCAACGTTCTCCCCGGGTTTCGCGAGGCACGCTCCACCAGAGGATCTGACTACCCTCGTTGCCGGCGAAGAGCAGGTTCTTCTCGCTGCGGTCGAACGCCACCGCATTGACCGGGGTGGCCGAATCGCGCGCGTCCTGCACGACCTTGCCCGTGGTCGTGTCCCACACCATCACGCTGCCGGCCTGCGCGCCGCCGGCGAGCAACCCGCCGTCGCCGTTGAAGGCCAGGCTGCGCATCGGCAGGCCGTGTGCATCGAGCGAGCGCACCTGCCGCCCGAGGGCCGGGTCCCAGAGGAACACGTGCCCGTCCTCGCTTGCGCTGGCCAGCACCGTGCCGTCGGTGCCGAAGGCCAGCGCGTTCAGTTCCCCGGCGTGGCCGCGCAGCGTCTGCAGCAGCTCGCCCGAGGCGGCGTCCCAGACCAGGATGCGGGCATCGGCGTCGCCGCTGGCCAGCAACCGACCGTCGCCGCTGAAAGCCAGCGCGTTCACGAAGTTGGTGTGCCCTGAAACGACTTTCTCGAGCCGCCCGGTGGTGCCGTTCCACAGCAGCACGCGGGTCTCCTCGCCGCCAGTCGCGATGAGCGAACCGTCCGGGCTGGCCGCGAGCGCGCGCAGCGGATGCTCGTGGCCGCTCAGTGCGAAGCGGTGTTCGCCGGTCTGGACGTTCCATCCGTGGAGCGTGCTGTCGCGGCCCACCGCAAGAAGGTAGCGCCCGCCGCCCAGGAACACGAGGCCTGCCGCGGCGGGAGGGCCTTCGCGCTTGAGCCGCCTGATCTCGTGCAGTCCGGCGGTGCCGAGGATGCGCACCGTGCCGTCCGCGTTGGCTACGCCGAGGCTGCGGCCATCGTGCGACACCGCGATGGCCGTCACGCCCTTGCGCGCATAGGGTCGGCCGCGGTGGCGACGGTCGATGCGGCGCGACGCGGCCTGCGCGGGTCGTGCGACATCGCCGATAGCGGCGGGGGCGGGCTCGTCAGTGCCGCCACCGCATGCGCCTGCAAGAAAGAGGGGAGAGGCGCACAGCGTCGCCAGGAACAGGCGCCGTTCACCGATCGATATTGCCGTCATGTGGCCTCCGAGGTCACCGTGCGCCACGGGACGTTGAATGACTTTGGGCATTTGTTGGGCGCCAACGGCGCGTGAAAGAGTGACCCGCCCCTGCCACCGGGCAGCGAGGCAGCAGCAAGGGAGCAACCATGAAGCGAGTTCGATCGGGATGCCTGCACGCGGCGGTGTGCGGCATGGTGTTCGTGTGCACGTCGGGGGCCGTTCATGCCGGTGGCTACCGCTTCACCGATCTCGGTACGCTGGGCGGCAGCGGCAGCAGCCGCGCATATGCGATCAACGATGCGGGGCAGGTCGTCGGCAGCAGCGATGTGGCCGATGGCTCCGCCGTCCATGCCACCCTCTGGCGCGGCAGCACGACGACCGACCTCGGCACGCTGGGGGGCACCAACAGCCGTGCCTACGGGATCAACGAGGCCGGCAGGATCGTCGGTGCGAGCGATGTGGCCGGCGATCTGGGCACGCATGCGGTGCTCTGGCGCGGCGCCTCGCCCTCCGACCTGGGCACGTTGGGCGGCGCCAGCAGCTTCGCCTACGGCATCAGCAATACCGGCCGCATCGTCGGCGGCAGCACGGTGGCCAGTGCTCCCGGTGTGCATGCCACGCTGTGGAGCGGCGGCGCTCGCACCGACCTGGGCGGCGTGCCGGGCAGCAGCGGCAGCTACCTGAATGGCATCAACGATCGCGGCGTGGCCGTCGGCGGCAGTGTCATTGCCGGCTATGCGCCCTTTGCGAATCGCGCGACGACCTGGAGCGGCGCGGGCCCTGCCGAACTGGACGGCCTCGGCGGGGAGAGCGTGGCGATGGGTATCAACGACGCGGGCCTGACGGTGGGCTTCGGCTACCTGCCCAACAACCTCAACGCGAGGGCGCTGCTGTGGAATGGCAACAGCATGACGCAGCTCGACAACTTGGCCGGCAATTCCAGCTTTGCTGCGGCGATCAACAACGCGGGGCTCGTGGTCGGCTGGAGCTTCACGGTCGATCCCTCGGTCGGCCAGCATGCGGTCCTGTGGAACGGCACGGCCGTCACCGACCTGAACCGCTACATCGATCCGCGCGCGGCCGACGAGGGCTGGTACCTGGCCGATGCGCGTGGCATCAACGACCAGGGCTGGATCGTCGGCACGGCCCGCAACGACCTGACCGGCGAGGCGCATGCCTACCTGCTGTCGGTCTCGTCGATGCCGGAGCCCGGCAACTGGGCGATGCTGCTGCTGGGCCTGGTGGTGCTGGCGATGGCTCGACATCGCGGTCAGCCCTTCACGCAGATCAGCGGTTCCAGTCGGGCGACCTTGCGTGCCAGGCCGGCGATCTCGGCGGCATCCACCACTGCGCGCATGTTCTTGTAGTCCCCCGGCGCCTCCTCGACGAGACTGCGGCCCGAGGGGCCGCGCACGATGATGCCGCGCGCCGCCAGGGCCTCGACGGTCTCGGCGCCGCGCGAGTGTCTCCGGGTGGAGCGGCGGCTGATCGCGCGGCCGGCGCCGTGGCAGGCAGAGGAGAAGGCCAGTGCGTCGGGCTGGTTCATGCCCGCGAGCACATACGACGGCTCGCCCAGCGCACCGCCCACCATGACCGGCTGCCCCGACTGCCGCAGCGGCTCGGGCAGGCCGGGATGACCCGGGCCGAGGGCCTGCGTCGCGCCCCTGCGGTGCACGAAGACGTGGCGCAGATCGCCGTCGACGCGATGCTCTTCCTCCCTGCAGGTGTTGTGCGACACGTCGTACAGCAAGGGCATCCGGGCGCGCGAGATGAGCCTGCCGAACACCTGGCGAACCAGGTGCGTGAGGATCTGGCGGTTGGCCAGCGCGCAGTTGGCCGCGGCGCGCATCGCGCCGAGATATCGCTGCCCCAGCTCGGACTTCAGCGGCGTGCAGGCCAGCTCGCTGTCGGGCATGCCGCGTCGGACGGCAGGGGCCGCCTGCGCCATCAGGCGCAGGTAGTCGATGCCGACCTGGTAGCTCAGGCTGCGCGAACCGCAATGCAGTGCAACGACGACGTCGCCCCGCTTCAGTCCGTAGGCATCGGCGATCGCGACATCGTGGATCGCCACCACCTCCTGCACTTCGAGGTAGTGGTTGCCATCGCCGAGCGTGCCCATCTCGGTGCTCTGCCGGACCTTGGCGGCATCGGAAACACAGCCAGGCTGGGCCTCCTTCACCTGCCCGTGCCCTTCGATGCGCTCCAGGTCGGCCAGCGTTCCCCAGTCGTGCTCCACCGCCCACCGGGCGCCGCCGGTCAGCATGTCGTGCATGAGGTTGTCGTTCAGGCGCAGCGAGGCCCGGCTCCCCGGCCCCACCGGAATGCGGGCGAACAGCGTGTCGGCGAGCCGGTGCTGGAAGGGCATGATGTCGTCGCGCACAAGGCCCGTGTGCAGGCAGCGCACGCCACAGGACACATCGAAGCCCATTGCGCTGGGCACGACCACGCCGCCCCGCTGGGCATCAAAGGCCGCTACGCTTCCGATCGGGAAACCGTAGTCCCAGTGCGCGTCGGGCATCACATGGCAGGCGAGCACGATGCCGGGCAGCCCCGCCACGCCGACTGCCTGCTCGCGCACCTGGTCATCCATCTCGCGGACCAGCGCCTCGGTGGCGTGGATGATCACTGGGACAAGCATGTCGCCGCGCCGCGCGATCTCCCATTCACAGTGGGCCCGGCGGCTCAGCAGGCGGATGTCCATGGGCTGGTCGAGACGGTGGTCATGCGCCGAGCCTAGGCGCGGGCTGCGGTGTCGTCTGTGCGGTACGACACATGGCGCATGCCGCGCGCGTTCCCGCTCCGTGTACCCACTTCGGTATGCGAGCGGCAGCGCACAGACCGGCGTCCGTTCGGCTCCCTACGCTGCGGGCAGGAGGTTCAACATGAACGCCATCACCCATCTCATCGTGGCGGTCATCGCGGCCACTGTCTCAAGGTCGTGGGCCATCACGAAGTCCCGAATACGACCGAGACCCGCGGCCGCTGCGCCGTGGCGCTGCTCGACTTCTTCGCGCAACAGAGCTGCACCTGTTTGTGGCCCAGGGGCGTTGTCGTCGCGCCGCTGCACCACGATGGTGACGGACATGCACTCGTCAGGATCGGCATCGCCGGCGATCCGCGCAGCCTTGCCTGACGTTACGCGGACGCCGCTCCCGGATCAGTTGAATCTCGCCGAAAGTTGACGGTATGACGACCTTGTCGGATCTGCAGCAGAACCAGCTGCTCCGTGCGCTGCCGGAAGCGGTTGCGCGCGGATGGCTGCCGCATCTCGAATCGGTGGCGTTGCTGGCGGGGCGTGTATTGCATGAGCCGCGTGATCGCCTCGGCCATCTCTGGTTTCCGACGACTGCTAGCGTTTCCCTGCTGCACACCTCGAAGGAGGGGGCGTCGACCGAGATCGCGCTCATCGGCCGCGAGGGACTTGTCGGTATGGAGCTCTTCATGGACGGCACGGCGCTTCCGGGACAGGCCGTCGTGCAAGCCGCCGGCCATGCCTTGCGATTGCGGGGGGGCGCAGCCAGGGAAGAGTTCTCTCGCTCGGCGGAGGTCATGCACCTGATGCTCTGCAGCATGCAAGCGCTGATCACGCAGATTGCGCAAACGGCATTCTGCGGCCGGCATCACAGCCTGTTGCAGCGCCTGAGCCGGAGGTTGCTAATGGGCGTTGATCGAAGCGATGGCGACGAACTCAAGATCACGCAGGAACAGCTCGCGCACCTGCTCGGTGTGAGGCGCGAGGGTGTGTCGGAATGCGAGCTACGGTTGCAGGGTCTGGAGCTGATCCGCTATGCCCGTGGGTATGTCCGCGTGCTGAACATCACCGGACTGGAGTCAGAAGCCTGCGAGTGTTATCGCGTGGTGAAGAACGAGTACGAACGCTTGCTGCCGCGGCGGGAAGGCTATCGCGCAAGGAGTGAACGGCGCGCAGACTTGGCTTTGCAGAGGTAGGTGAATGACCGCCACATTCCATAGAAGGGGAATCAGATGCGCACGCTCTCCACGGCCTCCAACCGCAATTCGGTGGCATTTCGCAACGCCTTGCTCGTCGGCCTCGATCGCACTGAAACGGCTCGAATGTGCGACGGTGGATTGCGCCTGATCGAGCGGGGCGAAAACATTCGCAGGCAGTGACGGCCGACGCACTCCAGGGAAGATCTGAACAACTCGCGAACGCTGACTCGCGGCCTGCGGAGGGGCCGTGACGGTCCAACGTTTTCGTGATCCGAATGGCATCAGCTAGAACATGTGCAGGCCTGGTCATCGACGCCAGCGATGTGGGGTGCTGCCCTCGAGGGCGAGGCTGGCGAAGCCTATGAAGGCGTGGCCCCTCGGAACTTCAGCAGAACGTCTCGATCGCCAGCGGCTCCACCAGTGCCGGTCCCTGGCCCCGAACCAACAGCGTGGATGCCACGTGCATGCGCAGCTTGCGGCAGATGAGCAGGTGAGACTTGGTGCCCACCTCGAGCACGCCCCCCGCATTGATCGTCACGGTGCCCAGCAGGAAGGCCGACAGCGCCATCGACTCGTCGAAGACGGCGGAATTGATGTCGCTCAGCCATGCCTTTGCGTGCTCGGAACTGCCGAATACATATTCGCGCGCCGCGGCCCGAACCAACTCGTCGCGCGAAGCGCCGGAAGAGGTCGACATCGCATAACGAGGCAGGCCGCCCGAAAACAATGAGTCGGAATTGCCGAACGCCTTCTTGGCGATCGACGCGTCGGACAGGATCACCGGCCGCCAGTGATTCACGAATTTCGCGTTCGACGAGTCCAGCACCACTCTGGTGTTGCGCGGCACCTCCAGGTCTGGCGTGTCGATCGGTCCGACGATCTGCAAGCGCTCGAGCACGGACTCGAAAGTCTTGGTCTTCGTGCTGCCCTCGGTCAGCCTCGGCGCGAGGCGCGTCGGTGTGCTGGACCGCAGTTCGACGACATCGCGGTACGTCTCCAGGCCTTTGGCAAAAGCGGTGACGCGATAGACCCCCAGCGCGAGCGCGACGCAGGTATGGATGCTCCTGCGGATCTCGACCGAGGTCGCCTGTTGACTGGCCACCTCGGTGAAGACGAACAAGGCCCGGTCGATCGACGGATCCTGCACCGAGTGGTCCCACTCGACGGTCACGCCGGAGGAGGTGGATCCCACGGGATCAGGGCAGTCGCATTGTGTTGATGCGAGGTTCATGAAGCTGCTCCTTGAAGCAAAGAGTGTTCTGCGGACTACAGGAGATGGAAGCGACCCAGCGCGCCGTCCTTGCCGCGCCCACCTCGAGGCCCTTCGCCGACGGGATCGCCCGGCGGAGCGACGGGGCCGTTGTTACCCGCCTTGGCACCCGGCCCCGGAGGCCCGCCTGCGCCGCCACGGCCTCCGATGCCGCCGAGGCCCTGATGCGTCTGCTGGATGACTGACGCATAGCTGTTGCCTTCCAGCAGCACATCGACATCGAACGCCGTGCCGCCGTCGCCACCTCGGCCACCCGCACCGCCGAACCCGCCATTGCCTCCTTTGCCGCCCGCGCCGGCAGGTTGCTCGTCGTCTCCGTCACCTCCGTCCTGACCTTCGCCGCCCATGCCGCCGACGCCGCCTCTCCCGCCCGGCTGGCCGTTGCCGCCCGCCAGCACGAGCGTCACGATGCCGCTGGTGTCGCTGGGGATGACGAGCTTCACGCCCTGGGGCGTGTTGCCGCCGTTGAGTCCGTCGCTGCCGAGCGCGCCCGCTACGCCGGAATAGCCTTGGGCGCCTGGCGCGCCGGGGTCGTCGTGGTCCCACCACAGCGCGCCGCTGTCGTCGCCGTTGGCCGCCTTGGGCGGATTGAACTTCGGCATCTGCCCCGGCACGTAGTCGTTCGGGTCTGGAGGAATCTGGGGCGCGTCGTCGCCCTGCACGATCCATTTGGCCATTGCGTTGCTCCCTGAAGTTGAATCGCTTCGCCCGCTAGATTCGGCGCTACGCAGCAGAACACAGCATGCGATCTACAAAAGGCTAGCGAGAGGGCCTGCGTGGAGCATCGTCAAAACTGACGATCACGATCGACTGCCACTGCACAGCCGGCCGCTTCCGTCGACGTGCTTGAATGGGTAGTCACTGCCAGAAGCTGACCTCTGGCAGTGACAACGAGCGGGCGATTGGCCCGATCGCCCAGTGAGCGATCAAGTCGCGGTGCCGGGTTGGACCGGGCATGCCTCGCCTGATCGCGCGCCGCCAGGAGGAGGTTTGTCCACCTTGGCCGCCAATTTCAAGCGAACGAGCCCGAATTGGGCTCGTTCTGCGCCCGCCCGATCGAACGCGCCTCCGGCAGTTCACGGCTTCAGCCGTGCCCTGAGTTCCTCGCTGGCCTGGTGCAGCGCCGCGCGGGTGCCCGGGATCGACGACAGGACATTCAGCAACCCGAAGTCGTGGATCATGCCGTTGTACCGGGTCACCACCGTGGGCACGCCCGCCGCATCCAGCTTGCGGCCGTAGGCCTCGCCCTCGTCACGCAGAACGTCCTTCTCGGCCGTGATGACCAGTGCCGGCGGCAGGCCCTTGAGCTGTTCCGTCGAGGCCAGCAGAGGCGAGGCGTAGATTTCCTGGCGTTGCTTCGGGTCGGTCGTGTAGGCGTCCCAGAACCACTTCATCATCGGCCGCGTCAGGAAGTGGTTGCTCTCGAACTCGTCGTAGGAAGCGTTCTCGAAGCTGGCGTTGGTCACCGGCCAGAACAGCACCTGTGCCTTGATCGCCGGGCCGTTCTTCGCCTTGGCCATCAGCGCGGTCGCCGCGGCCATGTTGCCGCCGACGCTGTTGCCCGCGATCGCGAGGCGCTTGCCGTCGACGCCGATCTCGCTGCCGTGCTCGGCCACCCACTTGGTCGCGCCGTAGATCTCGTTCAGTGCGACGGGGTAGCGGGCCTCGGGCGAAGGCGTGTAGTTCACGAACACCGCGGCCGCCCCGGAATCGACGACCAGATCGCGGACGAAGCGCTCGTGCGTCGGGAAGTCGCCCAGGATCCAGCCGCCGCCGTGGACGAACACGAAGACCGGCAGCACGCCCGTTGCCCCCGCGGGGCGGACGATGTTGAGCTTGACCGGCTTGCCGTCGACCTGGATGGTCTTCTCGCTGACCTCGGCCGCGGGCAACCTGGCACCGGCCTGGGCACCCACGAGAACCTGGCGCGCCTGGGCCGGCGGCAGGGTTTCCAGCGGCTGCCCGCCGCCTTTGGCCAGCGCTTCGAGGAACGCTTGCGTGTGGCTTTCGACGCCTGGGCTGCCGGCGGCCGATGCTGCACTGGCAGCAAGGGCGGTCAAAGACAAGGCGAAGAGTCGGCGAAGCGATTTCATGACGGTCCTTTCAACGGTGGTCGATGGTTGGGATCGACACCGTCTCCCCTCCTGCTTGCGAGCGAGAAGCCGCTGTCGATGACCTGCACTTTGCCCGTCAATTCCGAACGGATGTTATCTTCTAGGCCGCAAAACTTATCGAATCGTTCAATGGACCGACTGGCTGCTCTCTTTGCCCGCTTCTCCGCCTCGGCGCGAACCTTCCAGTCGGGCGCTCTGTGCGGCGTCAACTCGATCGGCGAGGATGAGCACCGTGGCCAGCTCCACGTCGTTCGCCATGGCGGTCTTCAGGTCGAGCATCTGGGCCGGCGCAAGCCTCGCAAGGTGGAGGTGAAGACCCCCAGCCTGCTGCTCTACCCCAGGCCGATGCCGCGGCGTTTCATCACCGACTCCCGTCGGGGTGTCGACATGGTGTGCGCGCACATCGAGTTCCAGGGTGGGCCAACGAACCCGATCGCGGCGGCGCTACCGGACGTGGTGCAGCTCGAACTGGCGAGCGTGCCCAGCCTGCAACCGGTGCTGACGCTGCTGTTCGCGGAGGCCGACTCGGCCCACTGTGGCCGCCAGGCCATGCTCGATCGCCTGTTCGAGGCGTTGCTGATCCTGGTGCTTCGCGTGCTGATGGAAGAGGCGCGCGTCGGCTCCGGGATGCTGGCGGGGCTGGCCGACGAACGGCTGCGCAACGCGCTGACCGCCATCCACGAGCAGCCCCAGCGCGATTGGTCGCTTGAAGATCTCGCGGCGCAGGCCGGGATGTCGAGAACATCGTTTGCCGTCGCGTTCCGTTCGACGGTTGGCGTCCCGCCCGGGGCCTACTTGCAGGCCTGGCGCATCGGTATCGCGCAGGAACTGCTCGGGCAGGGCCACCCGCTCAAGCACATCGCGGCGCAGGTCGGCTACAGCGGCGAGACGGCGCTGTCGCGGGTCTTCCGGGCGCACACCGGGCAGAGTCCCGGCGCGTGGCGGCGAGAGCGTGCGCGGGCGTCGAGTTCACCGGCAAGCGCTTGACCGCACGATCAGCGAACGCATGAACTCAAAGTGCGGTAGGGCGAGCGTGCCCGCTAGGACGGGTGACCCTGAAGGTCGCATTGGCTCTCCTTCCAGCTCCATTCCCCATGGTCCCGATGATGTTCAGTCGCTCGCCGGACCCTCAAACATGAGAGGCGGCTTTTAGGTCGTGCATGCCCACTGATCCAACTTCTGCTTCGTGTCGACATCAGTCATCGGCGCTCGAAAGCTGAGCGACCACTGCCGCTGCCTCGCGGACATTCCCTCTCGGAGACCGATGCACCCTGTTTCAGCGATCGAGCGGTGAGGCCCGGCCGGCCGCGTGATGAGTGCGCTCCTGCGCGATAGGTTCCACGGATGCCGACGCCGTTGAGTGCCTGCCGCCATCACTTCAAACCTCGCCGAGCGCGAGGGCGAGAGCCTCCTCCTCAAGGTAGAGCGCGGGCTCCCATGCTGTTCGAATTCGCCCTAGCGCCAATGGCTTTATCTCGCGCCGGTAGGGCCTGCGCCATAGGCCGTGCATCGCATGGAACCGGGTCGAACATAGGTCGAGATGGCCTGCAACCTCCGCATCCCCTTGGCAAGCGCGGAGGCGCGCCAAGAGATCAAGTGCTTGCCATTTCGCGCCTGCGCCGGACAACATGGGGAGCGCCTGCCGCATGACCTCCTCGGCCTCCCGCCATTGGCCAAGGTGGAGCAACGCATCTGCAAGTGCCAGGCGCACGCCACGGCTGCGAAAGGTCGCACATTGCATGGACGTGCCAGCAAGGATCCCCTGTGCCTCGTCAGCGGCATCGTCTGCGCGCCCTTCCGCCACGGCATAGCCTAGCAACTGGCTTTGCGCGTGGAGGATGACGCTCTGTGCTCCCGCTTCGAACAACAGTTCAATGCGCCGCGCCTGTGCGACGCGAGCGGCGCGCAAGTCGTTCCGCGCCTCGCTGACCTCCGCCATGGCAAGGAAACGCGTGGCACGAAAGCGCTTCGGCCATTGGCTGTCGGCACCGGTAGTCGCTTCTGCAAGCGCGGCTTCGGCCAACTGCAGCTTTCCAGCGCGTGCGCAGGTGATGGCGGTGGCTACCAAAGCCCCGTGCAGCATGCGCGGGTCCTTCGCCAATCGCGCACATGCAACAGCTCTTGCGGCAATACGAGGCAAGTCGGGGCTGAAGCCGAAGCCGATGTTGCCCAGCAACCGAGCCAGGCAGAAGCCTGCCTGTCCTCGATAGTCTGCGTTTTCGACAGCGTCGGCCGCGAAAGATGCCCAATGGGTCGCGCCTTCCTGCGTCAGGTTGAGTGCCTCCCAAAGCCAACCGGAGCAGGTGAGCAAATGCACGCCGACGACACGATCTCCGGCGGGCGACAACGCCCAGGCCAGAGTGGTTCGCACGTCATGGAGCATTCTTTGCAGTTCTGCCGCGCTGGACGGCTGGGTCTCCCGCCAACTGTCCTCACAGAAGGTTGCCATTGCCTCCACCAGATCTCTGGCACTCTGGTGGTTTACTCTCGAGGCGGCGGTGTGGAGTTGCGCCTTGCCGCTTTCACCCGACTCCTGGGTCACTGCGACAAACCGATAGCCGCGCCCGGGCACGGTTGCAATAGGCCCGGCACCGAGCGCGCGACGCAGAGCCGCGACCTGCACTGACAGGTTGGCATCCTCGACTGCGATGCAGGGCCACACCGCGTCCAGCAGTTCTGCTCGCGAGACGACCCTATCGCGCTGGGACACCAGCACCATCAGCAAGTCGAAGGCACGCGGCCCGATGGCCAAGGGCTGGCCCCGATGAAACACCCTTCGCTCGCACGGACGAATCTCGAATCCGTCGAATCGATACACCGCATCCACACAGCTCTCCCTGGCACGCCTATTTGCACTACGGGCGCTAGGAAGCATTGGATGCACCTTCACGAAGTTTTGCAACGTTTAAGGACTTGGCCGATACGGCAAGTCAAGCTTCGTGCACCACCCACTGCGCGGGTCATCCTTCAGCCGACGGATGCACCCACACCGGTGGGAGTTCAGTCTTCTGCAACACGAAAGGAATGACATGAAAGCCAAGACTCAGTCGTCGCAATCAGCCGCCACAGTGATCGGCTGCGCCTGCCTCGTTCTCGTGACGGTCAGCCACGCGGTTGAAATATCCGATCCATCCGTCGGTTGCTCTGCAGAGAACCATTCATGCGGCAAGTCGGAGAACACCCAGGGCCTGGGAATTTCGGGCGGAGGAGGTGGCGGGAGTGGCAAATTCACGCCGCCTGATCCAATTCATCCCGCGCAGCCGCCGTCGGCGAGTGATCCTTTCGGCTGCAAGGGCAATTCGGCCAATTGCGTGCCGGCGGAAAACAACCCAGGCATTCCAGCCAGTGACGTACCGACTCACAAGACGGTGGGCGGGGATCGTCCACCGGGACAACGCCCGACGGTGCCATGCCGAGGGCTCAAGGGCGTAGCGAGGGCCAAATGCCTCGAGGGCATGCAATAGCAGGCGGCACTCAAAAACCTGTCCGCAGGAGCAGCGAACCATGGGCACGCCACACGAATCTCTACCGAGCGCACTGTGGGCCATCGCGCTATCAACCGGGTTGGTTTGTCAGCCGGCTCTCGCTTCGGGTAGCGGCAAAGTCACATTCGACTATGTGACCTTGGTACCCCCTACGGATTGGCGCGAAAGCATGGACGTGCACCATGCCGATTACCACCAGCAACCTAAGGATCTTTCGGAGGGATGTGATCTGACGATCCTGCCGGCCCGCAAGAGCGCGGGAAGCGCCTGGGACGATCTCGAAATGATTCGCCGCCGCAACATCCCGGGCAACTACAAACAGGGGCCACGCGAACTCCACCGCGCAGGAAACGGGTGGACTGTGGTGGTGAGCAGCTATCCCAACCGGTACGTTCCCAGTCTTCGGATGGTGATCTTCAGCGCCACCCGGGATGCGGTCACTCAGGCGTGGATTTGGGATCTCAGCGCCAACGCGGAATGCGGCATGGCATTTGTTCGCACAACTGCATCACTGGAAATGCTCGATGTCAGGCAGCGCATCAACCGCAGCGCGAAATACATCGAACTCACCGCTCCTCCACCATCGCCTCCGCCCCGGGGACCCGACGGAACGAGGGAGTTGGAGGGCATTGTCTGCAGAGCCGGCATCACGAGTTGCCTTTTTTCGGGGAAGGTGGGCAGCTCGTGCCTATGCGCCTCGCCGAACGGCTTGGTCATGGGCACGGTATTTCCTAAATGAAGTACGCATGGGCCGCTGAGCTTCAATCGTGTGGAGGATGCGTGAGAGCGCCCCCTTGTCCTAGTGCTGACCGTGCCCGAAGGTGGGGAGCTCTTGCACTGTGCGGGGCGCTGCTGCTTGCCGCGTGCGGCCCCAAGCCGAAGGTTCTGCCGCCACCGCCTGTCAGCCCCCTCGTCCTGATCGGCGGCACGCCGGCAACGCGCGCATCGGCAGTGACGGCGGCCTTTGCGTCGACTGGTTTCTCGGTCAGGGTCGGCGCGCTTGTCGCGGCCCTGGCGCAAATCGAAGTTCCGACTATCGATGTTGATGGAAAGTCGCTGAGCGGTATGACTGGCGATGAGATTGGCTTGCCCTGGCCCCTCGTGGCACGAGCCGGTGTCGCGTCGCCGACCACATCGGTATCGCTTGAGGACGTCGTGCAGTCATTCGATCGGCCTTTGCCCAATGAACGGCGCCCTGTATGGGGCAACGAAGCCGAGCAACTGGTTGCAGCGTTGCAACAAGGGCTGATGTCGGACCGTGAGAGTATTCAATTCCTGGCACGAGTGATCCAGTCCACGAGCCTTCGCCTTGGCGGCAAAGACATTGCACGCCCCAATACTCGAGCATCGGACGTGTTCGTGGATGCCCCCACGGCAACACTCTTGTACGGACGCTTCATTCGCAGCCTACTTCTTCGGTCGGCACACGACAGGATTTCATTCAAACGCGAGGACCGCCCCCGCCTCATTCGTACCAGCTATCACGTCGCCGACGCTTCGGATGGGCCGCAAATCGGACCTGTGCCAACGCCAGATTTGACGCCTTCGCCTCCGCCGTCGTTCGACTGCTCAAGCGATGGTCTCAATGGGTGGGGTCTCTGGTTAGGCTCTAAAGTCTTCGCCGGTATTAACCTCAACTCGGTGGCTGACCTTGAAATGACGGGGCTGATGAAAGTCTTCCTGGACCGGGTTGAAAAGGAGGTTGCCATCGACACGAGAGTCCTGGCCGCCGGTCACAAAGCGATGGAGATGGGCGAATACGTCGCGGGAATGCTCACGGCGTTGAACGCGCTCTACGAATTTGCACGGACCACAGCCACTGCCACGATGGATGGCGGAGAACCTTTGGTGCGACACAAAAAGAGAAGCGAAGGCGACGGCGAAGCACGTCGCATTACCGTGACCGCCACGTTGAATGCGGGTCAACTCAACGATCCCGCTCACATCGCCGCACTCAATTGCCTGTCGATGCTCGCTGTCTTGACCGGCAACAACACGACGTTCCCGAACCCTGGCCCGTTGAGCAACATAGACCTTCGATACGAGGGCCTGGACGGCTTCTCCAAGAACCTCACGACATCAGGCACGCTGGTTCTCTTCGGCCCAGAGGAGGTGAAGCAAGACCAAGTCACGGACAGCAGTGGGCAGATCCATTTCGGCGTCCAGGGTCGACGCCCGGAACGTGATGCTCCCGATGCCGCAAAGCCGGTGACAAAACACTTTTCCCTTCTGATCAAAGGCCGCCTGGAGCCAATGAACGGCGAAAGCCTCGGGCGGCTAGGACTCGATTCCCTCCTATGCACCGCGGGAGCCAAAACGCCGCTCAAGCGAGTGTTGGGTTGCCTTGACGCGGCCACAGACGTAGTCAAGGGATGGACGTTGAACTTCTCTACGACTACCTTCCAACTCAGGGATTGGTCACACGGCTGGGCGATCGATGAGCACGGAGATTTTGGTGATGGAACAGTCGACATCACAGGCGTCAGTTGCGACAGCGAACTCGGCCCTTGGACCATCGTCAGGACCGTGCGCATATCCGGCACGGTTCAGGAACACGTCACGGGACCCTTCACGCTGCGTCAGGGCGAGGCTATCGACGCCACGACCAATGCGCGAAGCAGTAGCGGCGTCAACATAAGAATTCCAACGAAAGTCAGTTTTGAACCGCAAGGAGATGGGTACGATCTCCAGCTATCGATGCTGGAGGGATATGTGCTGCACCACAATGGCATCACCATCGAAGACATGGGCCCCGACAAAGTCGTGATTGCCACTGCGCCAAAGTACAGAGGAGAGATCGGTCGGTCACGATGGGGTGAAACGATACGCATCCATGTTCGTCCGGCCGATGTGCAGTGCAACTGAGCTTCCGCCATCGTGACGGCTCCATGTGCGTCGGGTATCTTCCTGCCTCTTCCGTTGTAGAAGAAGGCCGCAAGGGCCGGTGGTCTCGTCGGGCCTGTGCCCATCGGTCGAACCACGTTCTCGAAGAGTGGAGCCACGCTTTACTACGCTGGCAAGTCATTGCAAAGTCTCAAGGGCAGTCGCTTCAAGTCCAACTACTTCGGAGTCGAATCAGGCGAACCGTATTGGATCTCCTGCGCAAGCAAAGTGAGTCTCGCGCCTAATCCCTCCGCCAAGGCAACGTCCTGCTGCTAGCCGCAGTCCGCGCGTTTCGTGACCGTCTGCTTTTTGGGGGCTACTACCTTCGGTCGTCCAGTGGCCGCAACGGGTCGGTAGCGGGCCCCTCACGGTCCAGAGAGGGCAGACAACGAGCACGTACCCGGTGGGTTGCAAGGGAGAGTCTCCTCGCGAGCATGGTGCTGTGCTCGACCGCTCTGATGGGTTTGTCTGTTGGGACGGGGAATGCGGAAAGCATGACACGGACACCAGGCCGGCTTGACGAGCTGTTCCTCGATGGCAACGAGATGGAGAATTGCCCGCGCCGTCCTGTAAATCTCAACGTTGCTCGACGGGGGCATAAATGGGGCATCAGGAGGCAAGGACGACCCGATAGGCCAGCAAGTACGCCCATTTCCGATGATCAGTCGGACGACGCTTCCTTTTCGCCAGAAATTCATTCTCCACGGTCCGCGAACGACCGATAGATCCTCTAAAAGGCCCCGCACCGCGGGGCTTTCTTGTTTCTTGTCCTCCGCTGGAGTGCTTTGACATCCGAGCTCAAGTGGGGGCACTCCTGTACTACATCAGGTCCGTGCCAGGGCGCGCGTCAAGGGTCACTACGATGCCATCGACGGGATGGAACGGGCTCTTGGCGAGACGCTCGGCTCGGCAACTCGGCCGATCAACCAGATGCTCAGCGGCGCTCGCCAAGCGCTGCAGACCACGGGGGTGGCGCAGTCGGTTCGCTACGGCGTGAGGCCACTGTGGTGCCGGCAGAGATCGTCTCGCGCTACTGCGCGCAGCACCTGAACACGATCATGCGCGCCGACGAACTGCGCGGCCTGCTGGGGTTCCAGCGGCTGCGGGGGCATCAAGAAGATGGCGTGGGTTGGTTCGTGGGGCGCGCGAACCGACGGACAAAAAGGTCGGAGCACCCATTACTAGGCAATGATTTCCAGATATTTCCAGCCTGTGACAAGTGGTACTTGTTTCAAATGATATTCGAGGAAACCCTGACCCCCTATGTTGATGGGCGGAAGACGCTATGCCTGTTGGAGGCCTCGCATAAACTGCGTTCTTCATGATTTGATTTGCAAAAAACAGATAACCAGGGATCCACGATCATGGGCTGAAGGCGGCGCGTCTTCGGCCTGATAAAACGCACTTGAAACATTTTCAGGCGATTCTGTCTCATGGACAGGGTTGCCGGGATTTGTTCGTCCCTGTTTTATGCATTTCATTTCTGCGGTAAACCAGATGCATAACAGGGAAAAGCAGTTGATTGGCTCCATCTCGATGGCGAGGCCCCAGGCCGGAGCCGTTTTCCAGCGGGCACGACCTGTGGTTCGACCGCGGGCCAGGTTATTCTGCTTTCCCTATGCCGGCGGATCGGCAGCCATATTCAACCAGTGGGTTTCAAAGATCCCGGCCGATGTCGAGTTGCTGGCGGTCCAATACCCGGGCCGGGGAGCGCGGCTGCGTGAGGCGCCGTGCCTGTCGATCGAGCAACTCGTCGCCGAGGTCGAGCCGGGTCTGAGCGCTTATAGCGATCGGCCTTGCGCCTTCTTCGGTCACAGCATGGGTGCGATCGTCGCCTTCGAGACGGCGAGGCGGCTGGCTGCGCGCGGCGCTGCAGGGCCGCGACACTTGTTCATCTCCGGCCGTCAGGCCCCCGGTTGTCGAGCGCTGAAGAAACCGATTCATTCCCTGTCCGACAGCGAATTCGTGAATGCGATCGCTGATATGAACGGCACGCCACGGCAGGTGATTGAAAATGCCGAGCTAATGCAGCTTCTGCTGCCTGCGCTGAGGGCTGATTTTGCAGCGGTAGAACGCTGGAAATACCTTTCCGGCCCACCCATTGATATTCCTCTCACCATCTTCGGCGGCGATGCGGACCCGGGTGTCCCGCCGGAGGGCCTTGCGGCATGGTCGGTCGTCACCACGGCACCGATGGATACCCACGTGCTCCCGGGAGACCATTTCTTCATCCATCAGCAATTTCCGGCGATCCTGGACATCGTTTCCCGTGCGCTCGCCATTGCCTGCCCCCACTGAAAATGTTCCGAGGAGCGTCGCCGAGCATGGCCGAAACAAGCAACAGCCCCCGCCTTCCCGAAGTGGAAACCATCGTCGATCTGCTCGAATATCGGTCCCGCCGGGCTCCGGACGATATTGCCTATGTTTTCCTGCCGAACGGCGAGGTCGGGGAAGAGAATATCCAGATCAGTTATTCCGATCTGTTGCGGCGCGCCCGCCAGCTCTCGGGTCGCCTCGCAACGGTCGGCACCACGCCCGGGGCGGTGCTGCTGCTGCTTCCCCCCGGCATCGACTACCTCGTGGCCTTCTTCGCCTGCCTCTGCGCGGGCGCGGTGGCGGTACCCGCCTATCCGCCGAGCGGCCGGCGCGACGACCAGCGCATCCGGTCCATCCTCGATGATTCGGCCCCGGCCGTCGTGATCGCCGACGGGCCCACGCTGCAGCGTACTCGACTGCTCGATGCGGGTTCGGCCTCGCGCACCTGGCTCGACATCCACGCTGAACTTCCGCCCAATGCGGTGTGGCGCCGGCCGGCCATCGGCCGGCACGACATCGCCTTTCTGCAGTACACCTCGGGCTCGACCAGCGCGCCCAAGGGCGTGGTGCTGACCCACGGCAACCTGCTGCACAACCTGGACGCGACGTACTCGCTCCTCGGCTGCTCCGAGGCCACCCGCGTCGTCTCCTGGCTGCCGCCGTACCACGACATGGGATTGATCGGCGGCATCTTGCAACCGCTGTTCTGCGGCACGCCTGGCGTGCTGATGCCACCGGCTACCTTCATCCAGCGGCCCTATCGCTGGTTGAAGGCCATCTCGCATTTCCGCGCCACCAGCAGCCCAGCACCCAATTTCGCGTATGACCTCTGCGTCAGGAAGGTCACGCCCGAGCAGCGGCGCACGTTGGACCTGAGCAGTTGGGCCAGTGCGATCAATGGCGCCGAGCCGGTGCGCAGCGAAACGCTCGAGGCTTTCGTCCAGGCCTTCGAACCCTGCGGTTTCCGCAGGGCCTCGTTCTTTCCGGCCTACGGGCTGGCCGAAGCCACGCTGCTGGTGAGCGCCGCCGGTGGCGCCGGCACGCTTGCCGTGTCGAAGGAGGCGTTGGCCCGCAACGAGGTCGCCAGCGCCGACGCATCGGCAGCCGATGCGCTGCGCCTCGTCGGCTGCGGGCGCATGTTGCCCGACCAGTCCGTCCGCATCGTCGACCCCGTGTCCTGCGAGGCTTGTGCACCGGGCCGGGTGGGCGAGATCTGGGTCAGCGGACCCAGCATCGCGCAGGGCTACCACGGCGACCACGCCGCGAGTGAAAGAACCTTCGGTGCCTGCATCGCGGGCGAGGGACCGCGCACCTACCTGCGCACTGGCGACCTTGGCTTCATCCATGACCAGCAGCTCTATGTCACCGGCCGCCACAAGGATCTGATCATCGTCCACGGCCACAACCTGTATCCGCAGGACATCGAGGCCGTGGTCGAGGCCAGCCACGAGGCGCTGCGCGCGCATGCATGCGCGGCCTTCGTGCTCGAGGCCGATGAGGGCGCAGAGCCTTCGCTTGTGGTCGTGCAGGAGCTCGAGTTCCGCAGCCGTGCCGAGCCGGCCGAGGTGATCGCGGCGATCCGCCGCGCGGTGGCCGGGTTCGTTGACGTGCCGCTGGCCGCCGTGGCCCTGGTCAAGCCCGGCAGCATCCCGATGACGTCCAGCGGCAAGATCCAGCGCCGCGCCACACGAAGGCTGTTCCTCGAGGGCCAGCTCAAGCTCGTCGGCGAGTGGCGCAACGAGCGGCTGTTCGCGCGCGGGCAGGGCGGCGCACCGGCCGTGCCCGCGCCCGCGGGCGGGCAGAGGTCGGAGGCCGACATCCGGCAGTGGCTGCTGGCCAGGATCGCGGCCGAAGCCGGCCTCGACGTACAGTGCATCGATGCGGATGTGCCGTTCTCGGAGAACGGGCTGCACTCGGTCAAGCTGTTGTCGATGCTGGGTGAGCTGAACGAGTGGCTGGGCGCCGGCATCGACCCGACGCTGGCCTGGGAACATCCGACGCCGGCGGCGCTCGCGCGCTTTCTGGCGGGCAACCCTGCGCCCGACCGGCTCACTGAAATGTCCCTGCCAGCGGTGGATGCGCGGGCGTCAATCGCGATCGTTGGCATTGGCTGCCGTGTGCCTGGCGCCGATTCGCCGCAGGAGTTTTGGTCGCTGCTGCGTGACGGCCGGCAGATCACACCTCGCGACACCGAGGCAGGCCTGCCTCGCGCGCGGCGCCCGGGAGCATTCCTCTCCAGCATCGACCGGTTCGACGCCGGCTTCTTCGGTATCGCGCCGCGCGAGGCCGATGCGATGGACCCGCAGCAGCGCCTGCTGCTCGAGGTGAGCTGGGAGGCGCTGGAAAACGCCGGCATCGCGGCCGATCGTCTGGCGGGCTCCCGCACCGGCGTGTTCGTCGGCATCAGCGGGTCGGACTACTCGCTGCTCGCCTTCGACCCACGGCGCGAGGCGAGCGCCTATTCGGCCACCGGCAATGCGCACAGCATCGCAGCCAACCGCCTGTCGTACCTGCTCGACCTGCGGGGGCCGAGCCTCGCGGTCGACACCGCCTGCTCTTCGTCGCTGGTGGCGGTGCACCTGGCCTGCCAGAGCCTGCGCCGCGGCGAGAGCCGCCTCGCCATCGCGGCCGGCGTCAACCTTGTGCTCGACGACGCGGTGCACGAGACCTTCCGCACCGCGCGCATGCTGTCGCCCGACGGGCGGTGCAAGACCTTCGATGCCGCGGCCGACGGCTATGCGCGCGGCGAGGGCTGCGCCGCCATCGTGCTGAAGCCGCTGGCGGACGCGCTGGCCGACGGCGACACGATCCACGCTGTGATTCGCGGCACGGCCATCAACCAGGACGGCCGCAGCAACGGGCTGACCGCACCCAATGGGCAGGCTCAGCAGGCGGTGATCCGCGCCGCGCTGGCCGATGCCGGGGTCGAGGGTGCGCAGATCGGCTACGTCGAGGCCCATGGCACCGGCACGCCGCTCGGCGACCCGATCGAGCTGAAGGCGCTGCAGGCTGCACTGGGAGCTGAAACCGGCGGGCGCTGCCACGTGGGGTCGGTCAAGACCAACATCGGCCACCTCGAAGCCGCGGCCGGCATCACCGGCCTGATCAAGGCCTGCCTTGCGCTGGCGCACGGCGAGATTCCGCCGCATCGGCATCTCGCCGCGCTGAATCCCAGGATTACCTTGGCCGAGCGTTTCGCTATTCCCACGCAGGCAGTGCCGTGGCCGGCAGCTGCGCCGCGCTTTGCTGGCGTCAGCTCTTTCGGCTTTGGCGGCACCAATGCGCACGTGGTGTTGGAGGCCGCATCATCCAGCTGGGCCGCGCCGCAACGCGACGGGGCCCATGTGTACACGCTCTCGGCCAAGAGTCCGGCTGCGCTGGCCGCGCTGGTCGAGCGCCATGCCGCGTGGATGGAACGCGAGGCGCCGGCGCTGGCCGATGCCTGCTACACCAGCAACGTCGGCCGCAGCCATTTTGAACATCGACGGGCCGTGGTCGCCTCGTCGATTGAGGAACTGAAGCAGGGCCTGGCCAACCTGCGTACCGAACTGACCGGCGCTGCGTCTGACGGCGAAGAGCCGCCACGCCGCTCGCCCAGGGTCGCCTTTGTCTATACAGGCCAGGGGTCGCAATATCCCGGCATGACGCTGGCGCTTCATGCGCAGGAACCGGTGTTCCGCGAGGCGGTCGACGAGTGCGAAGCCATCCTGCTGGCAGAGCATGGCCTGTCGGTGCTCGCGCTACTGCAGGCCGGCGAGGCGATCCACGATACGCGCCATGCGCAGGTGGCGATCTTCGTCTGCCAGTACGGCCTCACCCGGCTGTGGCGCGCCTGGGGCGCGCAGCCGGCGGCGGTGATGGGCCACAGCCTCGGCGAGTATGCGGCGGCCTGCGCGGCCGGCTGCCTCTCGCTGAAGACGGCGCTGGCGCTGGTGATGCAGCGCGCGCTGCTGATGGGCGGGCTGCCTTCCGGCGGTGCGATGGCCTCGGTGCCGGGCGATGCGCCGGCCGTTGAAGCCATGCTCCGCGAGGCCGGCGTTTCGCTGGAGATCGCGGCGCTCAACGGCGCGGCCTGTGTGGTGTCGGGAGCGGCCGATGAGATCGATCGCCTGGTTGCCCACCTGGGCCGGCGCGGCGTTGAAACCCAGCGCCTCGCGGTCTCGCATGCCTTCCATTCGCGGCTGATGGATCCGGTGCTCGATACCTTCGAGTCCGCGGCGTCTCGCTTCGAGTACCTCGCACCCCGGCTGCCGCTGGTGTCCAACCTCACTGGCGCCCTGATGGCTGACGGCCAGGTGCCCGATGCTGCCTACTGGCGCTGCCACCTGCGCGAGCCGGTGCGCTTTGCCGACGGCGTGCGTACGCTGGCCGAGGCGGGCTGCGAGGTCTTCCTCGAGATCGGGCCCCACCCGGTGCTCGCCGGCATGGTGCGCCAGATCCTGCCGGCCGGCGCTGCGGCGCCGGTCGCCTCGCTGCGACGCAACGTGGCCGACACGCATGCACTGCGCCTCGCGCTGGCCCACCTGTATGCACACGGCTGCGAGATCGACTGGGAAGCTGTGCATGCGCCAGCGCGCGGCCGCCGCGTGGCGCTGCCGACGTATCCGTTCAGTCGCGCCTCGCACTGGCTGGCGCCGCTGCCGGACATTCATGCGCGCGACAGCAGCGAAGCCATGCTCGATGCATTGCGCACCAGCCTCGCGCAGGGCGCCGGCATGCCGCCCGGGGCGCTGCTGGAGGCCTCGTCGCCGCGGCAGGCGCTGCTCGAAACGTTGAGCCTGGCCTGCATCGCCCGCACGCTCGGCCAGTGGATGACCGGCTGCGGGCGCTTCACCGCCGACGATGTATTCCTGCGTGGCCAGGCCGCGCCGCGCTACCACCGCGCGATCCGCGTCTGGCTTGACGCGCTGGTGCAGGCCGGGCAGTTGTCGCACGACGGGGCCAGCTACGCCGGCCTGCGCGTGCCGGCCGATGCCAACCTGCAGGCGTTGGAGGCTGGTGCACTCGAGGCCTGGAGCGACATGCCCGGCCTGGTCGAGTTCGTCGCACGCACCGGCGACGCACTGGCCGAGATCGTCGCGGGTCGCACCAATCCGCTGGAGATCCTGTTTCCCGGTGGTTCCTTCGCCATCGCCGAGCAGCTCTACCGCGATTCGCCGCACGCGCAGTTCTACAACCGCACGATCGCCGGCGTCGTGCAGGCCTTCGCACAGGCCCGCGGCGGTGCCGCACTGTCCGTGCTCGAGATCGGTGCCGGCACTGGCAGCACGACCGCGGCGGTGCTGCCCGTCCTCGGCGACGGCGCGCGCTACGAGTTCACCGACATCTCCGAGGCCTTCATCAGCCATGCGCGCATCCGGTTCGAACGCTACCCATTCGTCCGCTACCGCACGCTCGACATCGACAGCGAACTGCAGCCCCAGGGCTTCGGCGGCCAGCGTTACGACGTGGTCATCGCTGCCAACGTGCTCCATGCCGTGCGCGACCTGCCCGCGGCACTGAAGCGCGTGCGCTCGCTGTTGGCACCCGGCGGCCTGCTGGTGATGTGGGAGCTGACGACGCCGCAGGCCTGGTTCGACCTGACCTTCGGCCTGCTGATTCCCGCGATGGGGCCGGCCGATCCACGCGGCGCCCAGCCGCTGCAGGCCGGTGCGGCCTGGCGTGCGCTGCTCGCCGAGGCGGGCTTTGGCGCCACGCTGCTGCTGCCGCAGGCCGAGCCGGACGCGGCCGAGCCGGCGCAGCACGTCATCGTGGCGCTGCAGCGCGTCGCCGCGGCGCTGCCAGTGGCGGGCCCTGCAAGCCGGCCGCATCTGCTGCTCGCCGATCCGGTCGACCTGCCGGGGCAGCGCGCTTTCGCCTTCGTGCCCGATGCCGCATGGCTGCGCGATCACCAGGTCCAGGGGCGCGAGGTCGTGCCGGCGGCCGCGATGGCCGAGGCGGCCTGGGCCGCGGTGGGCCAACAGGTGTTGCCCGGCGGCATGGCCGTGTGTCTCGAAGACCTGCGCTTCCTGCGCATGCTCGGCGCTGCTGGTGAACCTGCACGGTTGGTCGTCGATGCGCGCGAGGCGCGTGGCCGCTTCGTGCTGGCCAGGCAAGACGAGACCGGTGCATGGACCGAGCATGCCTCCGGGCATTGGTCGCTGGTGCCATTGGAGGGGGGGCAAGCCGAGGTGTCGTTCGAAGCCGCGTGCAGCGGATGTACGCACGAGGCCGATCCCGTGGCGCTGTACCAACGCTTCGAGACCGAGGGCCTGTCGTACGGCCCGGCGTTCCAGGGCATTTGCCGCTTGAGCACGGGCGAGGGCGAAGCGCTGGCGTGGATCGAGCTGCCGGAGGCGCTCGCACCCGAGGCCGCCGCCTACCGTTGCCATCCGGTGCTGCTGGATGCCTGCTTCCAGGCCGTGGCGGCCGCGCTGCCGGAGCCCGATGCCGCGGGGCCGATGGTGCCGGTGGCCATCGGTGCCTTGAACCTGCTGGCGCCGGTCGGCCGACGCTGCTGGGCGCATGCGAAGCTGCGGCAGGGCCACTCGTCCGGCGAGCCGGGCGCCGTAGCCGACCTGTCGGTGTTCGACGAGCAGGGCCGCTGCGTTGCGCTGGTCCAGGGCTTCCGCGTCGCACCGCTGGCGCCGCGGATGCTCGTCGAGCGCCCCGAACTGCAGTACACGCTGGGCTGGCAGGCAGTCGATGCGGCCGAACCCGGAACGGACCCGCTGGCCGGATGGCCGCAAGCCCGCTGGCTGCTCGTCGGCGACGCGACGCTGGAGGGCTGCGCGAGCCGCTTGCGCGCCTTCGGCCATGAGGTCGTACAGGCCGACGTGGCGCAAGCCTGCGCCGACGCCGCGGCGCGCTTCGACCATGTGCTCTACCTCGGCACTGCAGGCGCTGCGCTGCCGGCCTGCACCGATTTCATGCGGCTGTTCCAGTCGGCCTGCTGCGAATCGGCACGCCTGTGGCTGCTGACCCTTGGCGCGCAGGCGGTTGACGGCACCGAGCGGCTGGTCGATCCGGTGCAGGCGGCGCTGTGGGGCATGGGCCGCGTCGCGGCCGGCGAGGCGCCGCAACGTTGGGGCGGCCTGGTCGATCTCGACCCGGCCGAACCCGGGGCCGATCCGTTCGCGGCCATGGCCTTCCTATCTCAACAAGTTGGTGAACACGGCGTGGCGCTGCGCGGCGGGCGACTCCACGTGCCGAGGCTGCGGCGTGTGGCGGCCGAGCCCTCCGCCGCACCTGCGATGCAGCTGCGCACCGATGCCACCTACTTGATCAGCGGCGGCCTCGGTGGGCTGGGGCTGCTGCTCGCGGGCAAGCTGGCCGCCGATGGCGCACGCCGGCTGGTGCTGGCCACGCGCCGGTCCGTGCCGCCGCGCGCGGCCTGGAAGCAGGTCGATCCGGCTTCCGCGCTGGGGCGTCAACTGGCCGAGGTGATCGCGATCGAGCGCCTCGGCGTGCATGTGCGCGTCGAGTGCTGCGATGTGTCCGACGAGGCCACGCTGGCCGCGTTGCTCGGGCGGCTGGACGACGAGCAGTGGCCGCCGGTCCGCGGCGTGATCCATGCCGCGATGGACTTGGAGAACCAGGCGCTGTCGCAGCTCGATCTCGCGGGCCTGGCCCGCGTTCTGCGCCCCAAGGTCGACGGCGCGCTGGCGCTGCACCGCTGCCTTGCGCCGCAGCCGCTCGATTTCATGCTGCTGTTTTCCTCGGTCGCCGCGCTGTTCGGCTCGCCAGGGCAGTCGGCCTATGCCGCGGCAAATGCCTTCCTCGATGCCTTCGCGGCCCGCTGCCGCCAGCAGGGCGACAAGGTGTGGAGCATCGCGTGGGGGCCGTGGGCCGAGGTGGGATGGGTGGCGCGCCATGGCGCGCAGGCGCAGCTCGCACAGGCCGGCATCGGCCTGCTCGATCCCGGGCAGGCGCTGGAGCTGCTGGCCCGGCTGGGCGCTGGGGCGCCGGCCTACCTGGCCGTGGCTGCCGTCGATTGGCCGGCCTTTGCGCAAGCGCATCGTGCCGGTGCCCCGTTGGACTTCATCGGACCGCTGCTGGCGCAATCGGCGGGTGGCGAGTCCGGCCGTCTCGCGCTGGCCGACGCTGCGTTGCCCGCACGTGCGCTGTTGCTGCAGCAAGAGGCCAGCGAGCGCACCGCGGCCGTGGCCGACGGGCTGCGCCGGCTGGTCGGCCGCGTGATGCAGCTCGCGCCCGAGGCCGTGGATCCCCGGCGCTCGCTCAACCTGCAGGGCCTGGATTCGCTGATGGCGGTCGAGCTGAAGAACGCGGCTGAGCGTTGGCTGGGCGTGTCGATCCCGATGGCGATGCTGGTCGACAACGCCACCGTCGAAAGCCTCGGCCGCCACCTGGCAGAGCAGCTCGACAGCGCGGCGCCGGCCGAGGCATTGGAGATCCTGGTGCCCGACGAAGCCGGTCGCCACGAGCCGTTCCCGCTCAACGACATCCAGCAGGCCTACTGGCTGGGCCGCACCGACGCCTTCGCGCTCGGCGGCGTTGGCACGCACATCTATCTCGAGTTCGAGGGCGAGGCGGTCGACATTGCGCGGCTGGAAGCGAGCTGGAACGAGTTGGTCGCTCGACACGAGATGCTGCGCTGCGTGGTGCTGTCCAGCGGCGAGCAGCAGATCCTGCGCGAGGTGCCGCGCTACCGCATCGCGGTGTCGGGTGCCGAAGCGGCGGAGGCCACGCGTGAGCAGATGTCGCACCAGGTATTCGATGCCGGCATGTGGCCGCTGTTCGACATCCGCATCACGCTGTTGGCCGAGGGGCGCACGCGGCTGCACCTCAGCCTCGACCTGATGATCGCCGACGCGGCCAGCATCCTCATCCTGCTCACCGAATGGGGGCAGCTCTACCAGGGCGCCCGCCCGCTGCCGGCCATCGGCCTGTCGTTCCGCGACTACCTGCTGGCCGAGCGGCGGCTGGAATCGTCGGCACGGCATCGGCAGGCGCAGCAGTACTGGCGCGAGCGGGTGCACACGCTGCCGCCGGGACCGGCGCTGCCGCTGGCGCTCAATCCGCAAGAGGTGCAGAACCCGCGCTTCTCGCGCGTCGAGCTGCGGCTCGAGGCCGACGCCTGGGCTCGGCTGAAGGCCGGTGCCGCGGCACGCGGCATCACACCGTCGATGCTGGTGTGCGCGGCCTATGCGCGCACGCTGGCACGCTGGAGCAAGACGGCGCATTTCACGCTCAACGTCACGCTGTTCAACCGCCAGCCGCTGCATCCAGACGTCAACCGCCTGGTCGGCGACTTCACCTCGGTCAATCTGCTGGAGCTCGCTGTCGCGCCCGGAGAGGGCCTGGCGGCCACCGCTGAAAAGGCGCAGAAGCAGCTCTGGCGCGACCTCGAACACCGCAGCGTCAGCGGCATCGCGGTGCTGCGCGAGCTGACCCGCGTGCGCGGCGCGCAAGTGACCATGCCGGTGGTGTTCACCAGCAACCTGGAAGACACGCGCCACCTTGGCTGGCTGGGCAAGGTGGTGCACGGCATCTCGCAGACGCCACAGGTCTGGCTCGACCACCAGGTGCTCGAACAAGATGGGCAACTGCTGTGCAGCTGGGACTATGTCGAGTCGCTGTTCCCCGCCGGCCTGGTCGAGGACATGTTCGACAGCTTCCGTGCGCTGCTGCTGCAGCTGGTCGATGGCGACGACGCAGCATGGCATGACGCTGCGCTGCCGAAGCTGCCGGAAGGCCAGCGCGCATTGCTGTCTGCGGTGAACGACACGGCATGGGCGGCGCCGCCATGCCTGCTGCACGAGCCGTTCGTCGCGCAGGCTCGGCGTTGTCCTGATGCGGTGGCGCTGGTGTCGTCCACGATGACGCTGAGCTACGGCGAGCTGCTGCACGGCGCGCGCACCGTCGCGGCTTGGCTGGCCGGGCGCGGCGTGCGGCCCAACCAGCTCGTTGCCGTGGCGATGGAAAAGGGATGGGAGCAGACGGTGGCGGTGCTGGGCATCCTGATGGCCGGCGCGGCCTACCTGCCGATCGATGCCCACCTGCCGATCGAGCGGCAGAACCATTTGATCCAGGTCGGCGAGGCGCGCCAGCTGCTCACGCAGCCGCGCTACCGCGGCAGCGCGTGGCCTGGCGAAGCCGAGCTGCTGTGCATCGATGGCGGGGTGTTCGAGGCGCCTACCGCGGCCGACCTGCCGCTGCCGCCGGCATCGCGCACCGACCTGGCCTATGTGATCTTCACCTCGGGCTCCACCGGGCTGCCCAAGGGCGTGATGATCGACCACCGCGGCGCGGTCAACACCGTGCTCGACCTCAACGAACGCATCGGCCTCTCGGCGTCCGACCGCGTGCTCGCACTGTCGAACCTGAACTTCGACCTCTCGGTCTACGACATCTTCGGCACGCTCGCGGCCGGCGGCACGATCGTGGTGCCCGATGCCGAGCTGGAGCGCGACCCCGCCTACCTGGCGCGGCTGGTCGAGCAGCAGCGCGTCAGCGTGTGGAACAGCGTGCCGGCGCTGCTTGGCCTCTATGCCGACCAGCTCGCACTGCAGCCGCCGGCCGGGCCGCTGGCGCTGCGCATCGCAATGCTGAGCGGCGACTGGATCCCGCTGGCGCTGCCCGGGCAGATCCAGGCGCGCGTGCCCGGCATCGAGGTGCTGAGCCTCGGCGGTGCCACCGAAGCCTCGATCTGGTCGATCGCCTATCCGGTCAGCCGCGTCGAGCCGGGCTGGAAGAGCATTCCGTACGGCAAGGCGCTGCACAACCAGGCCATGCTCGTGCTGAACGAAGCGATGGAGCCGTGCCCGCTGTGGGTCACCGGCCACATCCACATCGGCGGCATCGGCCTGGCTCAGGGCTACTGGCGCGACGAAGGCAAGACGGCCGCAAGCTTCCTCACCCATCCACGCACCGGCGAACGGCTGTACCGCACCGGTGACCTCGGCCGCTGGCTGCCCGACGGCAACATCGAGTTCCTCGGCCGCGAAGACTTCCAGGTCAAGATCCAGGGCTACCGCATCGAGCTCGGCGAGATCGAGGCCGCACTGAACCAGCATGCGGACGTGGCCGACAGCATCGTGCTCACAGTCGGCGAGCGACAGGAAGGCAAGCGGCTGGCGGCCTTCGTGGTCGGGCGCGGCGACGGCCTGCTGGAGGCCGAGGCACTGCGCGCCTTCCTGCGGCAGAAGCTGCCCGACTACATGGTCCCGCCCACCTTCGAGCAGCTCGACGCCTTTCCGCTCACCGCCAACGGCAAGGTCGACCGCAAGGCGCTGGCCTCGCGTGTGACCCTGGCCCCGGCCCAGGCGCTGGTGGCGCCGCGCACCGACACCGAGGAGGCGCTGGCGCTGCTGGTGCAGCGCACGCTGGGCCTGGAGGCCGTGGGCGTGGAGACCAACTTCTTCGAGATGGGCTTCGACTCGCTGCAGGGCACCGCGCTGGTCACCGCCATCCGCCAGAGCTTCGACATCGACCTGCCGCTGCGCGCCTTCTTCGAGGCGCCCACGATCGCGCGGCTGGGACAGGTGATCGAGAACCTGATCCTGGCCGAGATCGAGCAACTCACCGACGAGCAGGCGCTGCAACAGGTGCAGGACATGGCCCGCGTTTCGACCGAACTGGCCTGATGGAGAACCCGATGATCGACACCGACCTCACCGATGCGAAAAAGCTGTTGCTGCAGCAGCGCCTGAAGAAATCGCTGGGGCAGGTGGCCCGCGCCGATGCCCCGGCCGCTGCGCAGCGGCCCGTCGCAGCGGCGGTGCCCGCTGCGGCGCGCGCCCGCAATGCCGCCCACCTGGCCGGCAGCTGGGACGCCGTGGTCGCCGCTGCGCACACCGCCGCCTCGTCGGTCTACCCGGCCGAGGCACAGGCGCTCTACGCGAGCCGGCTGGTGCAGCTCGACGCGCTGTGCGCCGGCCTGGTCGGCGCAGCGCTACGTCGCCTCGGCTTCTTTGCGGAGGGGGAGTCGCCGCTGGATGCGCCGGCGCTGGCCACGCGGCACGGCATCGCGCCGCACTACGCCGCCGCGCTGGGCCGTCTGCTGCGCATCGGCGCCCAGGCCGGCTGGCTGCGGGAGGAGGGCGGGGCCTGGTCGCGCTGCGCCGGCTGGCCGGACGAGCCCGGCGACGCCGAGGTGCTCGCGTTGCGCGCCGGCTTCGGCGAACTGCCCGAGCTGTTCGACTTCATCGTGCGCTCCGGCCGCGCGCTGCCCGAGATCCTCACCGGCCGGCAGCATGCGGCCGAGATGCTGTTTCCCGAGGGCCGGCTCGACATCGCGGAGCGGCTGTACACGCAGTCGCCCCCGTTCCGCTACTGCAATGCCGTGGCCGCCGCGGTGGTGCGCCAGCTCGCGCAGACGCTGCCGCGCGACGCGCTCTTCAGCCTGGCCGAGATCGGCGCCGGCACCGGTGCCACCACGCTGGCGGTGCTGCCAGCGCTGGAAGGCCGGGCCAGCGACTACCTGTTCTCGGACATCTCCAACTTCTTCATCGACCTGGCGCGCCACCGCTTCGCCGACCGCGCCTTCGTGCGCTACGGCCTGCTCGACATCGAGAAGTCCGGTGGCGCCGAGGCCGGCGAGCGCTTCGATGTGATCGTGGCCGCGCACGTGCTGCACGCCACCCGCGATATCGACGCCACGCTGCGCAACGTGCGCTCGCTGCTGGCCGACGGCGGTCTGCTGATCCTGCTGGAGGAAACGGCGATGCACCGCTTCTTCTGCCTCACGATGGGCCTGCAGACCGGCTTCGACCGCTTCGAGGATGCACCGTTGCGCACCGAGCATCCGCTGCTGTCGGCCTCGCAATGGGAGGCGGCGCTGCGCCGCAGCGGCTTCGTCCGCACGCTCGCCTTGCCGGAGCTGCTCGGCATCCAGCCGCTGCTGGCGCAGGTGGAGCGGAGTGCATGATGAGCGACGCCGATAACCCGACCGATGTCAAGCTCTCGGCCAAGCAGGCGCTGCTGCAGCAGCGCCTGAAGGGCAGGGCCGTGCCGCTGCGCGATGCGGCCGAGACCATCGCCCCGCGCGATGCGGCTCACCGCGACTGCTGCGCGCTCTCTTTCGCACAGCAGCGCCTGTGGTTCATCGACCAGTTCGAGCCTGGCAGCGCGCTCTACAACGTGCCGGCCGCGCTGCGCCTTGCCGGTGCGCTCGACAAGGCGGCGCTGCACCGCTGCTTCGGCCACATCGTCAGCCGCCACGAGGCGCTGCGCACGCGCTTCGCGAACGTCGACGGCGAGCCGCGGCAGATCATCGCGCCCTCGCTCGATGTCCCGCTGACCGAGATCGACCTCGGCGGATTGCCCGTGGCCGAACGCGAAGCGGCGATGCAGCGTGTTGCAGCCGAAGAGGCGCAGCGGCCTTTCGACCTCACGCAGGGGCCGCTGCTGCGCACCACGCTGGTGAGGCTGTCGGCACAGCAGCACGTGCTGCTGCTGACCCTGCACCACATCGTGTCCGACGGTTGGTCGATCGCGGTGTTCATCGGCGAACTGAGCCGGCTGTATGCGCAACTTAGCGAGGGGCGGGCGCCCGGGCTGGCGCCGCTGCCCATCCAGTATGCCGACCATGCGCTGTGGCAGCGCGGCTGGCTGCAGGGCGAGCGGCTGCAGCGTGATCTGGGCTACTGGACAGCGCAGCTCCGTGGCGAGCTGCCGGTGCTGACACTGCCGACCGACCGGCCGCGGCCGGCGGTGCAGGGCTGGCAAGGCCGCATGCACCATTTCATGTTTCCGCAGCGCCTGGCCGACGCCGTCCATGCCTTCGCGCGCAGCCGTGGGGCGAGTGTGTTCATGACGACGCTGGCGGCCTTCTATGCGCTGCTGCACCGCTATACCGGGCAGACCGACATCTGTGTCGGCACGCCGGTGGCCGGCCGCCAGCAGGCCGAGACGGCAGGGCTGATCGGCTTCTTCGTCAACCGTCTGGTACTGCGCGCGCGCCCCGACGGCGAGCTGCGCTTCGACGATTTGCTGGAGCAGGTCAAGCGGACGACCGTCGATGCGCAGGCGCACCAGGAGCTGCCGTTCGAGCGCCTGGTCGAAGAGCTGCAGCCAGAGCGCAGCCTGAGCCACACGCCGCTGTTCCAGGTGGTGTTCAGTGCGCAGAAGTATCCGTACCAGGCGCTGCAGCTGCAGGGGCTGGAGATCGAACCGATTCCGGTCGACAGCGGCACCGCGAAGTTCGAGCTGAGCTTCTTCGTCTGGGAAACGCCGGGTGGCATGGCCGGCAGCGTCGAATACCGCACCGACCTGTTCGACGCCGGCACCATCGAGCGCCTGGCCTCGCACTATTGCGCGCTGCTCGAGGCCGCGCTGGCCGATCCCGGCCGGCGCCTCGCGCAACTGCCGTTGCAGGACCCCGCCTCGATCGAGCGGCTGGTGCACGGCTGGAACCAGACGGCCCATGCGTTCCCGCGCGAGCGCCGCGTGCACCAGCTGTTCGAAGACCAGGCCCGGCGCAGCCCCGAGGCCACGGCCGTGGTGTTCGAAGGCGAGCGCCTGACCTACGCCGAACTCGATGCGCGCTCGAACCAGCTCGCGCGTCACCTGCGCGCCCAGGGCGTGGGGCACGACGCCATCGTCGCGCTGCACCTCGACCGCGGGCTTGATCTCGTGGTCGCGCTGCTGGCCACGCTGAAGGCCGGCGGCGCCTACCTGCCGCTGGACCCCGACTACCCGACAGAGCGGCTGCGCTACATGGTCGGCGACGCGAAACCGGTGGCGCTGCTCACGCGCTCGGCGCATGCGCAGGCCTTGCAACTCGCGGGCACCGAAGCGGCCATCACGCTGCTCGACCAGGCCTGGCCGGCGATCTCGCAGCTGAGGCCCGATGCGCTGGAGCCGGCGCCGGGCCATTCGGCCGCGAGCCTGGCCTATGTGATCTACACCTCGGGCTCGACCGGCCAACCCAAGGGTGTCGCGATCGAGCACCTCGGACTGAGCAACCTGATCCACTGGTTCGGCCTCGAGTTCGGCTTCAATGCCGCCGACCGGGTGCTGGTGCTCAGCGCCTTCAGCTTCGACCTGACGCAGAAGAACCTGCTCGTGCCGCTGCTGTGCGGGGCGCAGTTGCACCTCGCGCCGCAGCCGTTCGATCCGGCACAGATCGTGCCGCTGCTGCAGCGCCAGGCCATTACCTCGATCAACCTCGCGCCCAGCCAGTTCCACGTGCTGCTGGAGGCGCTGACGCCCGGCGCGCTGCATGCAATGCGGCAGGTGGTACTGGGCGGCGAGCCGATCGACGTCGCGCGGCTGGCGGGTGTGGCTGCCGAGTATCCGGCGCTGCAGTTCGTCAACGGCTACGGGCCGACCGAATGCACCTCGGTGTGCGCGGCGCACAAGCTGGTGCGCGATGCGCAGGGACGGCTCGAAGCGCTGCCGCCGCTGGGCCGGCCGATCCATAACGCGCGGTTGTACGTGCTGGACGCGCAGCGTCAGCCGGTGCCGATCGGAGTCGCCGGCGAGATCTTCATCGGGGGCGTGGGCGTGGGCCGCGGCTACCTCGGCCGGCCCGATCTGACCGCCGAGCGATTCCTGCACGACCCGTTCGCCGTCGAACCGGGCGCACGCATGTACCGCTCGGGCGACCTCGGCCGCTGGCGGGCCGATGGCCGGCTCGAATACCTGGGCCGCGCCGACGGGCAGGTGAAGATCCGCGGCATCCGCATCGAGCTGGGCGAGATCGAGGCGCGGCTGCGCGAGCTGCCGGGCGTGCGCGATGCGGCCGCCGCGGTGCGCAGCGACGTTGGCACCGAGCCCAGGCTGGTGGCCTACCTGGTGCCGCAGGCCGAGGGCATGCAGCTGCAGCTGCCGCTGCCGGCTGCCGAGATGCGCGCATGCCTGGCCGGCCGCCTGCCGGAGGCGATGCTGCCCAGCGCCTGGATGACGCTGCCGGCCCTGCCGCTCACGCCCAGCGGCAAGCTCGACCGCAAGGCCTTGCCGGCGGCGCATGGCGCAGTCACCGCGGGCGCGGCTTACGAGGCGCCGCGCGGCGCCACCGAGCAGGCGCTGGCGGCCATCTGGCGCGAAACGCTGCAGCTCGAGCGCGTGAGCCGCGCCGACAACTTCTTCGACATCGGCGGCCATTCACTGCGCGCGGTGCAGGTGGCCACGCGCATCCGCCAGGGCCTGGGCCACGACATCGCGCTGCGCCAGCTCTTCGAGCATCCGACGCTGGCCGCGCTGGCCGCAGCGATCGACGGCTCGGCCCGCAGCACGCAGGGCGCGATGGTGCCGGCCGACCGCAGCCGGCCGCTGCCGGTGTCGCTGGGCCAGCAGCGTCTGTGGTTCGTCGACCTGCTGCAGACGCGCAGCGGCCGCATTGGCTCGGCCTATCACGTGTTCGGCAGCATCCGCCTGTCGGGTGCGTTGCAGCTGGAGGCGCTGCGCGCGGCCATCCAGGCCATCGTCGACCGGCACGAGGTGCTGCGCACGCGTTTCGCGCAGGTGGATGGCGAGCTGGTGCAGATCGTGGATGCGCATCTCGCGATGCCGCTGGACTGCGAGGTGCCCGAAGGCGCGGACATGGCGCGCCAGCTCGACGACATCGCAGCCGAGGAATCGGCGCGGCCGTTCGACCTGAAAACCGGCCCGCTGCTGCGCGTGCGCCTGCTGCGGCTGGCGGCCGACGTGCACATGCTGATGGTGACGATGCACCACATCGTGTCCGACGGCTGGTCGCTCGGCGTGGTGATGCGCGAGCTGCAGGCGCTGTACGGCGCCTTTGCCGAAGGCCGCCCCAATCCGCTTCCCGTGTTGCCGCTGCAATATGCCGACTACGCGAGCTGGCAGCGCCGCACGCTCACCGCCGAGGCGCTGCAGCAGCAGTTGCAGCACTGGAAGGCCAGCCTGCAAGGCGCGCCGGACCTGCTGGATCTACCCACCGACCATGCGCGTCCCGCGCAACGCGACCACCGCGGCGACACAGTGCCGCTGGCGCTCGGGCGGCACCTGAGCGCACAGGTACAGGCACTCGCCCGCCGCCATGAGGCCACGCCATTCATGGTGCTGCTGGCCGCATGGGGCCTGCTGCTGTCGCGCCTGAGCGGGCAGACCGACGTGGTCATCGGCACGCCGGTGGCCAACCGCCAGCGCGCCGAACTGGAGGCACTGATCGGTTTCTTCGTCAACACGCTGGCGCTGCGCATTCCGCTGGGCGATGCCCCCACCGTCGCCCAGCTGCTGGCTCGCGTGAGGCAGGTGTCGCTCGATGCGCTGGCCCATCAGGACTGTCCGTTCGAGCAGGTGGTGGAGGCCGTCAATCCACCGCGCAGCCTCTCGCACAGCCCGCTGTTCCAGGCCATGTTCGTACTGCAGAACACGCCGGCGAGCCGGCTCACGCTGCCCGGTCTGACGATTGCGCTCGATCCGGCGATGCTGCGCAGCGCGCACTTCGACCTCACGCTGATCCTCGAGGAGGGCGACGAGGGCTTCGGCGGTGTCATCAACTACGCCACCGACCTGTTCCGCGGCGAGACCATCGCCGCCTGGGCCGCGATGTACCGGCGCGTGCTCGAGCAGATGGTGGCGGATGCGCAGCAGCCGGTGGCGGCGCTCGACCTGCTCGATGCGGCGCAGCGTCAGCGCGTGGTCCACGACTTCAACCTCACCGCAGCGGACTATCCCGAGCACGAGCGGCTGCACCGTCTGTTCGAGGCCCAGGCGGCGCGCACACCCGACGCGCCCGCGCTGGCCGACGACTGCAGGTCGCTGAGCTATGCCGAACTGAACGAGCGCGCCAATCGGCTGGCGTGCCTGCTGGCCCAGCGCGGCGTGGGGCCCGACGTGCTGGTGCCGGTGATCGCTGAGCGCAGCGTCGAGCAGGTGGTGGGCTTTCTCGCGGTGCTCAAGGCGGGCGGCGCCTATGTGCCGATCGCGCCGGATGCGGCGCCGGCCTGGCGCGACGAGGTGCTGTCGGAGATTGCGCCGCCCGCGGTGCTGGTGCGGCGCATGCTGCGGCCGCCGTTGCATGCGCTCGACGAGCGCGTGGTCGAGCTCGACGAGTGCTGGCGCGATGAGCCCGGGGCCTCTGCCGGCAACCTGCCCGATGTGGCGGGCACCGGCTCGCGCAACCTGGCCTACGTGATCTACACCTCCGGTTCCACCGGCCGGCCCAAGGGCGTGATGGTGGAGCATCGCTCGATCGTCAACTACGCGCTGCACATCGTGCGCTGCTTCGGGGTGGAGGAAGGCGGCGGCGCGCTCGTGGGTACTTCGCTCAACTTCGACCTTGGGCTCACGGGCCTGTATCCGCCGCTGCTGTGCGGGCGGCCGGTCAGGCTGTGCGCGGATGGCAACGACCCGGCGGCGTGGCGCCGGTATCTGGCTGCCGGCGAACGGCTCTCGCCGGTGAAGCTCACGCCCTCGCACCTCGCGATGCTGCGGCCGCTGCTGGCCGACCTGCCGTTGGCCGGCCGCATCGGCTCGCTGGTGCTGGGCGGCGAGCCCCTCAAGGCCGACGCGCTGCGCTGGTGGCGCGAACGTGCACCCGGCATGCGTATCTTCAACCACTACGGTCCCACCGAGGCCACGGTGGGCTGCGTGGTGAACGAGCTGGGCGAACTGCCCGACCTCTGCGGCGGCAACGTGCCGATCGGTCGGCCGATCTCGAACATGCGCGTCTACATCCTCGACGAGCGGCGCATGCCGGTGCCGGTGGGCGTGGTCGGCGAGATCCACGTGGCCGGCGCCGGCGTGGCGCGCGGCTACTTCCTGCGGCCGGAACTCACGCGCGAGCGCTTCCTCGACGATCCGTTCTGCGGCCGGCCGGGCGAGCGCATGTACCGCACTGGCGACCTCGGCCGCTGGCGCGCCGACGGCAGCATCGAGTTCCTCGGCCGCAACGACCACCAGGTGAAGATCCGCGGCTTCCGCATCGAGCCGGGCGAGATCGAATCGCGACTGCTGAACCATCGCGCGGTGCGCGAAGCGGCAGTGCTGGCGCGCGACGATGGGGCGGGCAGCCAGCGGCTGGTGGCCTACGTGGTGCCAGCCGAGCACAGCGCACTCGACATCGATGGATTGCGCATCCACCTGAAGAACGCGCTGCCCGATTACATGGTGCCCGCCGCGTTCGTCAGCCTGGCGGCGCTGCCGCTCACAGCCAACGGCAAGCTCGACCGCGCCGCGCTGCCGGAACCCGATGCGCAGGCGCTGCCACGGCGTGACTACGCCGAACCACAGGGCCCCAATGAGCAACTGCTTGCCGGGCTGTGGCGCGAGCTGCTGCGCGTGGAGCGGGTGGGCCGCCACGACAACTTCTTCGACCTCGGCGGCCATTCGCTGCTGGCGGTGCAGTTGATCGAGCGCCTGGCCCAGGCCGGGCTGCAGGTGGACGTGCGCAGCCTGTTCACCGAGCCGACGCTGGCAGCGCTGGCTGCGCTGCTGCGCGAGCGGCCGGCCGATGCCGCGCCGGTGCCACCCAACCTGATCGCACCGGGCACCCAGGCGATCACGCCGCAGATGCTCACGCTGGCCACGCTGGATCAGCCGCAGATCGACCGCATCGTGCAGGCCGTCCCCGGCGGCGCCGCCAACGTGCAGGACATCTACCCGCTCGCGCCGCTGCAGGAAGGCATCCTGTTCCACCACATCCTCGACCGCAGCCGCGATCCGTACCTGCTGCACATGCTGTTGGCGCTGCCCTCGCGCGCACAGCTCGACCGCTTCCTGCAGGCGCTGCAGACGGTGATCGACCGGCACGACATCCTGCGCACCGCGGTGATCTGGGAGGCGCTGGAGCGGCCGGTGCAGGTGGTGTGGCGTCAGGCCGAGCTGCCCGTGCACACGCTGGTGCTGCAGCCTGGTGCCGATGCCGAGGCGCAAATGCGGCAGCGCATGACGCCGGGTGCACAACCGCCAATGTCGCTGCAGCGCGCACCGCTGCTGCAGGTCGAGACCGCGGCCGATCCGCAGGCGCAGCGCTGGCTGGTGCTGGTGCGGCTGCACCACCTGGTCAGCGACAACGTCTCGCAGCGGATCGTGCTGTCGGAGATCATGGCTTGCATGGAAGGTCGGGCAGTGCTGCCGCCAACCGTACCGTACCGCGAGTTCGTCGCGCGCTCGCTGGCCGATGCGCGCGGCGAGAAGGCAGCGGCCTTCTTCCGCGGCAAGCTGGCCGATTTCGATGAGCCCTCGCTGATGTTCGGGCTGGAGCAGATGCATGGCGACGGCCTGCAGGTGCGTGAAGCCGGCCTGCCGGTGGAGCCGGCGCTCGCGGCGCGGCTTCACCACGAGGCGCGCCGCCTCGGCGTGGCCCCGGCCGTGCTGTTCCATGCCGCCTGGGCGCTGGTGGTTGCGCGCTGCAGCGCCCGGTCCGACGTGGTGTTCGGCAGCGTGCTGTCGGGCCGCATGCGCGAGGCGCAGGACGGCCACCGCATGGTGGGCACCTTCATCAACACGCTGCCGCTGCGGCTCAAGCCCGAGGGGCTGTCGGCCGAGGCCTTCGTGCAGCAAGTGCAGTGCGAGCTGGCCGAGCTGCTGGCGCACGAGCAGGCGCCGCTGAAGCTGGCCCAGCGCTGCAGCGGCGTGCCCGGCTCGGCGCCGCTGTTCAACGCGATCTTCAACTACCGCCACAGCACGCTCGAAGGGCGCGGCACGGTGGCGCTGGGGCAGGGTCTCACGTTGCTGCACAGTGCCGAGCGCACCAATTACCCGGTCACGCTCTCGGTCGACGAGGATGCGCAAGGCTTCGTGCTGCGCGCGCTGGTCGATGCGCAGGTCGGGCCAGAGCGCGTGCTGGGCTATCTGCATGCCGCACTCGACAGCCTGGCTTCGGCGCTCGAATCGCGGGACCCGCGGCCGGCCCTGTCGCTCGAGGTGCTGCCGGCCGAGGAGCGCCGCCAACTGCTGCTGCAATTCGGCGGTGCCGGCCGTGCCCGTCCCGGCCGGCCCGATGGGCAGCTGCATCGACTGTTCGAGGCGCAGGCCGCGCAGCGACCGCAGGCCATTGCCGTGACGTGCGGCGAGCAGTCGCTCAGCTACGGGGAGCTCAACCGGCGCGCCAACCGGCTCGCGCATCACCTGCGCGCGCAGGGGGCCGGCCCCGACCGGCTGGTGGCGATCTACCTCGACCGCGGCGTCGGCATGGTGGTGGCACTGCTGGCCGTGCTGAAGGCGGGCGGCGCCTACTTGCCGCTCGACCCGGGCTACCCGGCCGACCGGGCGGCCTACATGCTGCAGGATGCGCAGCCGGTGCTGGCCATCACCGGCGAGCGCCTGGCCGGTCAGCTGCCGCAGGATGGCCCGCCGCGGCTGCTGGTCGACGAGGGCGGTCTGTCGCCGCTGTGCGAATCCCTGCCTGACACCGACCTCGCGTCCGCGCCCGCCGCGTCGGCATCCAACCTCGCCTATGTGATCTACACCTCGGGCTCCACCGGCCAGCCCAAGGGCGTGATGGTCGAGCACGGCCATGTGGTGCGGTTGTTCAGCGCCACGCACGAGCGCTTCCGCTTCGACGAGACCGACGTCTGGACGCTGTTCCATTCGATCGCGTTCGATTTCTCGGTGTGGGAGATCTGGGGCGCGCTGCTGCACGGCGGCCGCCTCGTGGTGGTGCCGCTGGCGGTGGCGCGCTCGCCACAGGACTTCCATCGCCTGCTGTGCCAGCAGCGTGTCACCGTGCTCAACCAGACGCCGCAGGCCTTCGTGCAGCTCTCGGCCGCGCAGGCCGAGGCGCCAGCCATGCATGCGCTGCGCTGGGTGATCTTCGGCGGCGAGGCGCTGGAGTCGTGGATGCTGCGCGACTGGGTGGCGCGCAACGGCGCAGCGCGGCCGCGGCTGGTCAACATGTACGGCATCACCGAAACCACCGTGCACGTGACGCACGTGGCGCTCACGCGCGACGAGATCGAGTACGGTCACGACGGCGTGGTCAACATCGGCACGCCGATCCCCGATCTGCAGCTCTACATCCTGGATGGCCAGCGCAACCCGGTGCCGGTGGGGGTGCCGGGCGAGATGTACGTCGGCGGTGCCGGCGTGGCGCGCGGCTACCTGCGCCGGCCTGAGCTGACGGCGCAGCGCTTCGTCGACGACCCGTTCAGCGAAACGCCCGGCCAGCGCCTGTACCGCAGCGGCGACCTTGGCCGCTGGCGCCCCGACGGCAGCATCGACTACCTCGGCCGCAACGACCACCAGGTGAAGATCCGCGGCTTCCGGATCGAGACCGGCGAGATCGAGGCCCAGCTTGCCGCGCATCCGCAGGTGCGCGAGGCCGCGGTGGTCGCGCGCGACGATGGCACGGGCGGCAGGCGGCTCGTGGGCTACGCGGTGCCACGGCCCGGCGAGCAGCCCGCAGCCGAGGCCTTGCGCTTGCACCTGAAACGGAGCTTGCCCGAGTACATGGTGCCCTCGGCCATTGTCTGTCTGCCGGCCCTGCCGCTGACACCCAACGGCAAGCTCGACCGCAAGGCGCTGCCGGCGCCCGAGCTGGGCAGCGCGCAGGCGCGTACCTGGGAGGCGCCGCGCGGCGAGACCGAGCAGGCGCTGGCGGCGATCTGGCAGGACGTGCTGCAGGTCGAGCGCGTGGGCCGGCACGACAGCTTCTTCGACCTCGGCGGCCATTCGCTGCTGGTGATGGAGGTGATGGCGCGGGCACGGCGCGCCTTCGGCGTCAGCGTGCCGCTGGCGCGGCTGTTCGATGCCGCCACCGTCGCCGCGCTGGCCGAGGTGATCGTCGAGGCCCAGCTCTCGAGCTTCCGGCCGGACGAGGTCGACCGGCTCGCAGCCGATCTGCAGCACTTGTCGGAAGACGAGTTGCGCGCGCTGCTGGCCCAGACGGGCGAATGAATCGAACAAGCGACAGACACAAAGAGAACAGGGTAGGCAGCGATGGATGAACTGAAGAGCGGCGTCGAACAGGGTGCCGAGGCCGGTGGCGTGGAGGCCTTGCGCCGCGAACTGCTGCTGCGGCGGCTGAAGCAGGCCGGCACCGCCCGCAGCGGGGCGGCCGAGGCCATTCCGCCGGCTGACCGCAGCGGCCCGCTGCCGCTGTCGCATGCGCAGCAGCGGCTGTGGTTCCTGTCGCGCATGGAAGGCGCGAGCGCGGCCTATCACATTCCTGCCGCGATGCGGCTCGCCGGACCGCTGGACCGGCGTGCGCTGGAGCGCACGCTGCAGATGCTGGTGCAGCGCCACGAGACGCTGCGCACTCATTTCGCGAGCGTCGACGGTTCGCCGGTGCAGGTGATCGCCGAGCGCGGCACGCCGGTGCTGCGCGTGGTCGACCTGTCGGCGCTGGCGGCGCGCGAGCAGGAGACGCAGTTGCAGCGCGACATCAAGGACGAGGTGGCGCGGCCCTTCGACCTGGCCACCGGACCGCTGATGCGCTGCAGCCTCTTCAGGCTCGGCGAGCAGGCCCACGTGCTGGTGCTGACGCTGCACCACATCATCGCCGACGGCTGGTCGATCGGCGTGCTGGTCCGCGAGGTGGCCGCGCTGTACGAGGCGGCGCTGCAGTCGCGACCCAATCCGCTGCCGGCCCTGCCGCTGCAGTACGCCGACTATGCGCAGTGGCAACGCCGGCGCGTGGACGACCCGGCGCTGCAGCGCCAGCTCGACCACTGGAAGAACCACCTGGCCGGCGCGCCCGCGCTGCTGAGCCTGCCCACCGACCGCCCGCGGCCGGCGCAACAGAGCTATGCCGGCGCCCGCCTGCCGGTGCGGCTCGACGCGCAGCTGTCGGCCGCCGTGATGCAGCTTGCGCGGCAGGCTGGCACCACGCTGTTCATGACGCTGCAGGCGGCCTGGGCGCTCACGTTGTCGCGCCTGAGCGGACAGGACGACGTAGTGATCGGGACCGCGTCGGCCAACCGCGAGCCCGAGTCGGTGCAGGGCCTGGTCGGCCTGTTCGCGACCACGCTGCCGCTGCGCCTGAGCCTGGCAGGCCGGCCCACGGTGCTGGAGCTGCTGGCGCAGGCGCGCCAGGTCACGCAGGCGGCGTTCGCCAACCACGACGTGCCGTTCCAGCAGATGGTCGAGGCGCTGCGGCCCGAGCGCAGCCTCGGCCACCATCCGCTGTTCCAGGTCATGCTGCTGCAGAACCCGCCGCTGGGCGAGCTGAAGCTGCCCGGGCTCACGCTGCAGCCGCTGGCCAGCAGTGCCGACACCGCGCAGTTCGACCTCTCGCTGGCGCTGGGCGAATCGGGCGGCGAGATCACCGGCAGCCTGGTCTATGCGAGCGACCTGTTCGACCGCACGACCATTGAACGCTGGGCAGGCCACTTCGCGAACGTGCTGCGCCAGATGTCGTATGCGCCCGCGCAGGCCTGCGACGACATCGAGCTGATGGGCGGCAGCGAGCGGCAGCAGGTGCTGCAGGGCTTCAACGCCACGCAGACGCCGTTCCCCGATGGCTTGCTGGTGCACCAGCTGTTCGAGTCCCAGGCGCGGCGCACGCCCGATGCGATGGCGCTCGCCTTCGGCAGCGACACGCTGAGCTATGCCGCGCTGAACGCGCGGGCCAACCGGCTTGCGCACGCACTGCGCGAGCGCGGCGTGGGCCCCGACGTGCGTGTGGGCGTGTGCGCCGAGCGCAGCCTGGAGATGGTGGTCGGCCTGCTCGGCGTGCTCAAGGCCGGCGGCGCCTACGTGCCGCTCGATCCCGGCTATCCCGCCGACCGGCTCGTCTACATGGTCACCGACGCGGCGCCGCGGCTGGTGCTGGCGCAGTCGGCGCTGCTGCCGCGCCTGTCGGGCTGCACCGCGCCGCTGCTCGCGCTCGACGACGAAGCCGCGTGCGCGGCCCAGCCGGCCACCGATCCCGATGCGGCCGGTGCACAGGCTTCGCAGCTGGCCTACGTGATCTACACCTCAGGCTCCACCGGACAGCCCAAGGGGGCGATGAACGAGCACCGGGCGGTCGTCAATCGTTTGACGTGGATGCAGCAGGCCTATCCGCTCACGCCCGAGGACCGCGTGCTGCAGAAAACGCCGTTCGGCTTCGACGTGTCAGTGTGGGAGTTCTTCTGGCCGCTGATGGTCGGTGCGCGCCTGATCATTGCGCGGCCCGGCGGGCACCAGGATCCGGCCTACCTCGCCGGCCTGATCGAATCGGAGCGCATCACGGTGCTGCACTTCGTGCCGTCGATGCTGCAGGTGTTCCTTGCGCATGGCGATGGGCAGGGCGGTGCCAGCCTGCGGCATGTGTTCTGCAGTGGCGAGGCCCTGCCGGCGCCGTTGAAGAACCAGTGCCTGGCGGCACTGCCGCACGCGGCCTTGCACAACCTCTACGGACCGACCGAGGCCGCGGTGGACGTGAGCTTCTGGCGCTGCGAGCCGGGCGCGCCGCACGAGCCGGTGCCGATCGGCCGGCCGATCGCCAACCTGCGGCTCTACGTGCTCGATGCGCGCGGCCGGCCGGTGCCGATCGGCGTGGCAGGCGAGATCCACATCGGCGGCGTCGGCGTCGGGCGAGGCTACCTGCATCGGCCGGAGCTCACGGCCGAGCGCTTCGTGCCCGATCCGTTCAGCCCCGATCCGCGCGGCCGCATGTACCGCACCGGTGACCTGGGCCGCTGGCGTGCCGACGGCGCGATCGAGTACCTGGGACGGAACGACCACCAGGTGAAGATCCGGGGCCTGCGCATCGAGCTGGGCGAGATCGAATCGCGGCTGCTGGAGCAACCGGAGATCGATGAGGCCGTGGTCGTCGTGCGCGACGACGGTGCCGGCGACCAGCGGCTGGTGGCCTACGTGGTGCCGCCGGCCGGCGTGCCGCTGGAAACGCCGGCGCTGGGCCTGGAGGCGCTGCGCACGCGGCTGCGGCAGGCCTTGCCCGACTACATGCTGCCGTCGGCCGTGGTGCCGCTGCCGGCGTTGCCACTGTCGCCCAACGGCAAGCTCGATCGCAAGGCGCTGCCCGCGCCCGCACAGGGTGCGGTGCAGGACGCCGAATTCGAGCCGCCCGAGGGCGTGGCCGAGCAGCGCCTTGCCGCGATCTGGCGCGAGGTGCTGCAGATCGAGCGCGTGGGCCGCCACGACAACTTCTTCGACCTCGGCGGCCATTCGCTGCTGGCGGTCAAGGTGATCGAGCGCGTACGGCAGGCCGGCGCACGCCTCGATGTGGCCAGCATCTTCACCGCACCGACGCTGTCGGCGCTGGCCGCGCGCATCGAGGCCGCGGGGCCGGCCGCCCAGCCGGCGCCGCCGAACCTGATCCCGCCGGGCAGCCAGGAGATCACCCCGGCCATGCTGCCGCTGGTCGCGCTGGCGAAGGCCGAGATCGACCGCATCGTCGCCAAGGTGCCCGGCGGCGCTGCCAACGTGCAGGACATCTATCCGCTGGCGCCGCTGCAGCAGGGCATCCTGTTCCACCACATGCTCAGCGAGCGGCACGATCCCTATGTGCTGCCGATGCTGATGGCCTTCGATGCGCGCGAGCCGCTCGACGCGCTGCTGCGCGCGCTGCAGGCCGCGATAGACCGGCACGACATCCTGCGCACGGCGATCGCCTGGCGCGGCATCGAGCAGCCGGTGCAGGTGGTGCTGCGCGAGGCCTCGCTCCGCATCGGGACGTTCGAGCTCGAGGCCGGGCGCGACCCGGTGGCGCAACTGCGCGAGCGCATGACGCCGCAGGCCGTGCGCCGCATCGATCTCGAGCAGGCACCGCTGATCGAGATCGACATCGCCGCGCATCCTGCCGGACCGCAATGGTTCGCGCTCGCCCGCGCGCACCAGATCATCGACGACAACACCTCGCTGAAGCTGCTGAGTCGAGAGCTGTTCGCGCTGCACGCGGGCCGGGCCGACCTGCTGCAGCCGCCGGTGCCGTTCCGCGACTTCGTGGCCCATGCCTCGTCGCGTTCGGGCGCCGCCGGGGCCGAGGCGTATTTCCGTGCCCAGCTCGGCGCCATCGATGAGCCGACCGTGCTGTTCGGTTGCCACGACGTGCACGGCAACGGCCATGCGCTGGCCGAAGGCGAGGCGCCGCTCGATGCAGCGCTGGCCCGGCGGCTGCGCGAGGCCGCGCGCCGCTCGGGCGTCAGCACCGCGGCGTTGTTCCATGCGGCCTGGGGCCTGGTGGCCGCGCGCGCGAGCGGGCGCGACGAGGTCGTCTTCGGCAGCGTGTTCTCGGGCCGGTTGCAGGGCACCCCGGGGGCCGACCGTGCGGTGGGGCCGCTGATCAACACGCTGCCGGTGCGGCTCTCGGTCGGCAGCGACAACGCGCTGCAGTGGGCGTTGCAGGCGCAGCGAGCACTGGTCGGGCTGATGCCCCATGAGCAGACCTCGCTCGCGCTGGCGCAGCGCTGCAGCAGCGTGCCGGCGGGAACGCCGCTGTTCAACTCGGTGCTGAACTACCGCCACAACGACGGCGAGCTCGACGGCCGCCAGATGATCGATGCGATGGCGGCGCAGGGCATGCGGCTGATCCGCAACCAGGAGCGCACCAACTATCCGTTCTGGCTCGACGTCGACGACTTCGGCAGCGGCTTCAAGCTGATTGCGCGGGCCGACGAGGCGGTGTCGCCGCAACGTGTGCTGGGCATGATGCAGGCGGCGCTGGCGTCGCTGGCTGACGCGCTGGAGCAGCGACCGGACGCGCCGGCCGCCACGCTCGCAGTGCTGCCCCCGGCTGAGCGGGAGCAGGTGCTGCGCACGTGGAACGACACGGTGCGCGAGCATGAGCCGCCGCACCTGGTGCATGCGCTGATCGAGCAGCAGGCGCGGCGCAGTCCTGATGCGGTGGCGGTGGAGTTCGAAGGCCAGGCACTGAGCCATGGCGAGCTGAACGAGCGCGCCAACCGCCTGGCGCACCACCTGCGCGGCCTGGGCGTGGGGCCGGACGAACTGGTGGCCATCCACGTCGAGCGCGGACTGGAGCTGGTGGTGGCCTTGCTCGGCACGCTGAAGGCCGGCGGCGCCTACGTGCCGCTGGACCCGGGCTATCCGAACGAACGGCTGGCCTACATGCTGCAGGACGCGAAGCCGCGGGCGGTGCTGACCCAGCAGCGCTTCGAGGCCGAGGTGCGCGTGTCCGATGCCCCGGTGGTGCTGCTCGATGCGCACTGGCCCGAGATCGCACGACAGCCCGCGACCGACCTGCAGCCCGAGGCGATCGGGTTGACGCCGGAGCACCTGGCCTACGTGATCTACACCTCGGGCTCGACCGGCAACCCGAAGGGCGTGATGGTGCCGCACCGCGGCGTGTGCAACCTGCTGCAGGCCATGCGCGAGCAGCCGGGGCTGCAGGCGCACGACCGGCTGCTGGCGCTGACCACGATCTCGTTCGACATCGCGGCGCTGGAGATCTACCTGCCGCTGCTGTGCGGTGCCCGGCTGCGGCTGGCCAGCCGCGAGCAGGCGCGCGATGCGCAGCAGCTGGCGCAGCTGGTTGACGACTGGCAGGCCACGGTGATGCAGGCCACGCCGTCGACCTGGCGCATGCTGGTGAGCGCGCAGTGGGCTGGCCGGCCCGGACTGAAGGCCTTGTGCGGCGGCGAAGCGCTGGACAGCGAGCTGTCGGCGCAGCTGCGACCACGCGTGGGGCAGCTGTGGAACGTCTACGGCCCGACCGAGACCACGATCTGGTCGACCGCGATGCGGGTGGACGAACACAGCAGTGCAGGGCAGGCGGCCGAGCCGATCGGTCGGCCGATCGACAACACGCAGATCTACATCTTCGATGCGCGGCAGCAGCCGGTGCCGGTGGGTGTGGCCGGCGAGATCCACATCGGTGGCGCCGGCGTGGTGCGCGGCTACCTGCGGCGCGATGCGCTGACGGCCGAGCGCTTCGTCGCCGATCCGTTCGGCAGCGAAGCGGGTGCGCGCCTGTACAAGACCGGTGACCTCGGCCGCTGGCGCGCCGACGGCGTGATCGAATACCTGGGACGCAACGACCACCAGGTGAAGATCCGCGGCTTCCGCATCGAGCTGGGCGAGATCGAGGCGCAGCTGGGCCGGCACCCGCTGGTCAAGCAGGCCGTGGTCGTCGCCCGCGAGGACGTGCGCCACGACAAGCGCCTCGTCGCCTACCTCACGCTGCGCGACGAGGAGGCGTTGGCACCCGACGCCGACAGCCTGCGCGCCCACCTGAAGCAGGCGCTGCCCGACTACATGCTGCCATCGGCCTTCGTCGTGCTGGTCGCGCTGCCGCTCACTGCCAACGGCAAGCTCGACCGCCGTGCGCTGCCGGCGCCCGATGAGGGCGGCCTGCGCGCCGCGGCCTACGAGGCGCCGCAGGGTGAAACCGAGCAGGCGCTGGCGGCCGTGTGGGCCGACACGCTGCAGGCCGAGCGCGTGGGCCGGCACGACAGCTTCTTCGAGCTCGGCGGGCATTCGCTGCTGGCAATGCAGATGGTCACCCGCGTACAGCATGCGCTGGGCCGCAGCGTCGCGCTGCGGGCGCTCTTCGAGTCGCCTCGGCTGTTGGATTTCGCGCAGCGGGTCGAGGCTGCCGAGTTCGGTGAACTCGGCGCCATCGAGCATGCCGACCGCAGCCAGCCGCTGCAGCTCTCGTGGGCGCAGCAGCGGCTGTGGTTCCTTGACCAGTTCGAAGGCAGCGGCGCGGCCTACCACGTGCCGGGCGCGGTGCGCATGGTGGGCGAGCTGCGGCTCGATGCGCTCGAGGCCACGCTGCAGGCCTTGGTCGACCGGCACGAGACGCTGCGCACCAGCTTCGACGCGATCGACGGGCGGCCGGTGCAACGCATCGCGGCGCAGGGCCCCTTCCTGCTGCGGCACACCGACCTGGTCGAGCTGCCGCGTGCCGAGGCTGAAGCGCAGGTGCGCCGTCTCGCGGTGCAGGAGATCGAGCAGCGCTTCGACCTGCGCAGCGGGCAACTGGTGCGTGCACGGCTCGTGCGGCTGGCACCGCAGGAGCATGTGCTGCTGCTCACGATGCACCACATCATCTCCGATGACTGGTCGATGGACGTGGTGGTGCGCGAGGTGGCAGCGCTCTACACCGCTTTCGCGCAGGGCCGCCAAGCGGTGCTGCCGCCGCTTCCGGTGCAGTACGCCGACTATGCGCAATGGCAGCGCCGCTGGCTCACCGGCGACGCGCTGCAGCGCCAGCTCGAACACTGGAAGGCGCACCTCGCCGGCGCACCGGCGCTGCTGTCACTGCCCACCGACCGGCCGCGCCCGGCGCTGCAGAGCTATGCCGGCGGCCGCGTCGGCTTCACGATCGATGCCGCGGTCAGCCGGCGCTTGCGTGCGCTCGCGCAAGAGGCCGGCGCCACGCTGTTCATGACGCTCCACGCCGCCTGGGCCGTGCTGCTGTCGCGCCTGAGCGGTCAGGACGACGTGGTGATCGGCACCGCGGTGGCCAACCGCCAGCGCACCGAGGTCGAAAACCTGATCGGCTTCTTCGTCAACACGCTGGCGCTGCGCGCCCGGCTCGACGACAAGCCGACCGTGCGCGAGCTGCTGCAGCGGACGAAGGGTGCGGCGCTGGCGGCCTTTGCCAACCAGGACGTGCCGTTCGAGCAGGTGGTGGAGGCGCTCAAGCCGCCGCGCAGCCTGAGCCACAGTCCGGTCTTCCAGGTCATGCTGCTGATGCAGAACGCGCCGCGCATGGCGCTGCAGCTGCCGGGCCTGCAGCTGAGCCCGCTCGAAGGCAGCACCAGCCATGCGCAGTTCGACCTGACGCTCTCGCTGCTCGAATCCGGCGACGAGATCAGCGGCAGCTTCACCTATGCGAGCGACCTGTTCGACCGCGAGACCATCGCGCGCTGGGCCAGCCATTTCTGCACGCTGCTGCAGTCCATGGCCGAGCAGCCCTACATGCCGGTCGATGCGCTGCCCCTGCTGCCCCCGGCTGGCCGGGAGCAGGTGCTGCATACGTGGAACGACACGGTGCGCGAGCATGAGCCGCCGCACCTTGTGCATGCGCTGATCGAGCAGCAGGCGCGGCGCAGTCCTGATGCGGTGGCGGTGGAGTTCGAAGGCCAGGCACTGAGCCATGGCGAGCTGAACGAGCGCGCCAACCGCCTGGCGCACCACCTGCGCGGCCTGGGCGTGGGGCCGGACGAACTGGTGGCCATCCACGTCGAGCGCGGACTGGAGCTGGTGGTGGCCTTGCTCGGCACGCTGAAGGCCGGCGGCGCCTACGTGCCGCTGGACCCGGGCTATCCGAACGAACGGCTGGCCTACATGCTGCAGGACGCGAAGCCGCGGGCGGTGCTGACCCAGCAGCGCTTCGAGGCCGAGGTGCGCGTGTCCGATGCCCCGGTGGTGCTGCTCGATGCGCACTGGCCCGAGATCGCACGACAGCCCGCGACCGACCTGCAGCCCGAGGCGATCGGGTTGACGCCGGAGCACCTGGCCTACGTGATCTACACCTCGGGCTCGACCGGCAACCCGAAGGGCGTGATGGTGCCGCACCGCGGCGTGTGCAACCTGCTGCAGGCCATGCGCGAGCAGCCGGGGCTGCAGGCGCACGACCGGCTGCTGGCGCTGACCACGATCTCGTTCGACATCGCGGCGCTGGAGATCTACCTGCCGCTGCTGTGCGGTGCCCGGCTGCGGCTGGCCAGCCGCGAGCAGGCGCGCGATGCGCAGCAGCTGGCGCAGCTGGTTGACGACTGGCAGGCCACGGTGATGCAGGCCACGCCGTCGACCTGGCGCATGCTGGTGAGCGCGCAGTGGGCTGGCCGGCCCGGACTGAAGGCCTTGTGCGGCGGCGAAGCGCTGGACAGCGAGCTGTCGGCGCAGCTGCGACCACGCGTGGGGCAGCTGTGGAACGTCTACGGCCCGACCGAGACCACGATCTGGTCGACCGCGATGCGGGTGGACGAACACAGCAGTGCAGGGCAGGCGGCCGAGCCGATCGGTCGGCCGATCGACAACACGCAGATCTACATCTTCGATGCGCGGCAGCAGCCGGTGCCGGTGGGTGTGGCCGGCGAGATCCACATCGGTGGCGCCGGCGTGGTGCGCGGCTACCTGCGGCGCGATGCGCTGACGGCCGAGCGCTTCGTCGCCGATCCGTTCGGCAGCGAAGCGGGTGCGCGCCTGTACAAGACCGGTGACCTCGGCCGCTGGCGCGCCGACGGCGTGATCGAATACCTGGGACGCAACGACCACCAGGTGAAGATCCGCGGCTTCCGCATCGAGCTGGGCGAGATCGAGGCGCAGCTGGGCCGGCACCCGCTGGTCAAGCAGGCCGTGGTCGTCGCCCGCGAGGACGTGCGCCACGACAAGCGCCTCGTCGCCTACCTCACGCTGCGCGACGACGCACCGGCCGAGGCTGGCGGCACCGCCCATGTGCAGCAGACCGCGGCGCTGTGGGACGAGATCTACCGCGCGTCCGCGGCGCCCGAGGCGGCGGCGCAGGACAACTTCGCCGGCTGGAACAGCAGCTACGACGGCGAACCGATGTCGGCTGCCGAAATGCAGGAGTGGCGCGACGCGACGGTCGGCCGCATCGTCGCGCTGCGCCCGCGCCGCATCCTCGAGATCGGCGTTGGCGCCGGCCTGCTGTTCTGGAAGCTGCTGCCGCACTGCGAGGCCTACTGGGGCACCGACATCTCGCAGTCGCAGCTGCAGAAGCTGCGGCATGCGGTGCAGGCCCGCTCGGAGTTGCAGGGGCGCGTGGAGCTGCTGCAGCGCGAGGCTGCCGACTTCAGCGGTCTGCCGCAAGGCTTCTTCGACACCGTGGTGATCAACTCGGTGATCCAGTATTTCCCCGACGTGGCCTACCTCGAGCAGGTGCTGCGCGCGGCAGTGGGTCTGGTCGCACCGGGTGGCAGCGTGTTCGTGGGCGACGTGCGGCACCTGCGGCTGCTGCGCACCTTCAAGCGTGCGATCCATGCGGGCCGGGCCCAGCCAGAGGCCGACACCGCCCTGGTGCGCCGCATGGCCGATGCGGCCGTGGCTGCTGAGGAGGAGCTGCTGCTCGACCCCGCGTTCTTCCCCGCGCTGGCCACGCAGATGCCGCGCGCCTGCGGCGTGGACCTGCGGGTGAAGGCGCATTCCACCGACAACGAACTGACGCGCCATCGCTACGACGTGGTGCTGCGGGTCGAGCCGGCCGCGCCGCGCTCGTTCGCAGGCCTGCCGTCGCTGCCCTGGACGCCGCAAGCCGATCTGCGGCAGCAACTGGCTGCCGCCGGCGCGCAGGGCCTGCGGCTGACCGGCGTGCCCAACCGGCGCCTGGCCGGCGAACTGGCCGCGAGCCGGCTGCTCGAAGCCGGCGCGCCCATGGCGCAGGTGCAGCAGCAGCTCACCGCGCCGCAAGAGGTGGAGCCGGCCTTCGCCGAGATCGCCGCAGCGGCCGGTCTCGAGCTGCACTCCACCTGGACAACGCAGCGCGAAGACGGCGCGCTCGACCTCGTATTCGCCCGGGCCGCCGATGGGGCCGGGGCCGAAGTGGTCGATCTCTTCCGCCCCTCGGCGGCTGCGCAGGCGCTGGCCGAGCTGGCCAACGACCCGCGTGCGGAGCGTCGCACGGCCGAAGCCGTGCGCGTGCTGCGGGGCCACCTGCAGGCGAGCTTGCCGGAGCACATGGTGCCGGCCGGCTTCGTCGTGCTGCCACAGTTGCCGCTCACGCCCAATGGCAAGCTCGACCGCGCCGCGCTGCCCGATCCGCTGGCGCACCGCGTGCCGGCGCAGCGCTTCGAGGCGCCGCAGGGACATATGGAAGAGCGGCTGGCGGCCATCTGGCGCGAGGTGCTGGGCCTCGATGCCATCGGCCGCCACGACAGCTTCTTCGACCTGGGAGGGCATTCGCTGCTCGCGGTGCAGATGGTCGCCGAGGTGCGCAAGCGGTTCGACCGCGAGGTGCCGGTGCGCACGCTGTTCTCGGCCAGCACGCTCGCGCTGTTCGCGACGGCCCTGGACCAGGCCCAAGGCAATGACCCGGGGCAGGGCAGCAACCTGGTGTGTCTGCGACGGCAAGGCACCGAGCCGCCGCTGTTCCTCGTGCATCCGGTGGGCGGCGAGATCGGCTATGCGCGCGAGCTGGCGGCGCACCTCGATCCGCAGGTGCCGGTCTACGGGTTCGCGGCTTCGGGCTTTCTGGACGGCGAGCAGCCGCAGCAGAGCATCGAGGCGATGGCTACGCGCTACCTTGCCGCGATGCAGCGCCTGCGGCCTGCGGGGCCGTATCGCGTCGCAGGCTGGTCGGCCGGGGGCACCATCGCCTACGAGATCGCGCGGCAGCTCGCGGCGCAGGGCGAGCCTGCCGCCTTCGTCGGGCTGATCGACACGCCTTGCGACCCGCAAGGCGTGTATGCCGACGGCGGCGTCGACCAGGAGGTGCTGCTGCGCAACCTGCCAGCGCGGGTGTCGGCGCCGCAGCGCGCGGAGATCGAAGCGATGGCCGCCCAAGGCGACCTGGAGGCGGTACTGGCGTATTGCCGGCAGGCAGGCCTGGTGTCGGAAGCGGTGAGCCGCGAGACGGTCGAGCGGCACCTGCGGGTGAGGCGCGCGATCGCCGAGGCGGCGCAGCGCTACCGGGCCGAACCGCTGGCCCAGCCGGTGGCGCTGTTCATCGCGGCCGACGAGCTGCGTGATGATCCCTCGCAGGGCTGGAAGCGATTGCTTGCAGATCGCCTCCAGGCCGTCATCGTCGGTGGAAATCACCGAACTATCATGGCGCCCCCGCACATTTCCGCCCTCGGCGCCGCGCTGTCGCGGGCCTTGACGAGCCATCCCTTCCACACCACATGACCCTCCTGCAAATCCTGACCCTGGCGGTGATCCAGGGCATCGCCGAGCTGTTGCCTGTCTCCAGCTCGGCCCACGTGATCACGGCCGAGAAGCTGATGGGGCTGGATCCCACCAGCCCCGAGATGACCCTGCTGCTGGTCATGCTGCACACCGGCACCATGTTCGCCGTCATCGTCTACTTCTGGAAGGCGTGGAAGAACACGTACTTCTCGTCGGCGGCGGCGCTGAAGCAGACGGTCGTCCTGCTGGCCATCGCCACCGCCGTCACCGGCGTCGTGGGCTTTGGCCTGATGCAGCTGATCAAGCACCAGTTCGCGGCCGACGCCTCGAAGTTCGAGATCGAGCACCTGTTCGGCAACTCGCGGCTGATGGCCACGGCGCTGGCGGCCGCCGGCCTGCTGATCATCGTCTCGTCACGCATCCGCGAGCGCCAGGGGCCGTTGTCCCGAGGCAAGGCCGCGCTGATCGGCGCGGTGCAGGGCCTGTGCCTGCCGTTCCGCGGCTTCTCTCGCTCGGGCGCGACCATCTCCACCGGTCTGGTCTGCGGCGTGGCCCGCACGCGAGCCGAGGAGTTCAGCTTCGCGCTCGCGGTGGTGCTCACGCCGGCTGTCATCGTCAAGGAGGCGCTGCGGCTTTACCACGCCAAGGCCGAGCTGTCGGCCGGCCAGTTCCACCAGATGATGGGGCTGGTCGCGCCCAGCCTGCTCGGCATGGTGCTGAGCTTCCTGGCAGGCCTGCTGGCGCTGCGCTGGCTCTCGCGCTGGCTGGAGGCCGACCGCTGGCACCTCTTCGGCGGCTACTGCCTGGCGGCGGCGGCCTTCGTCTTCTGGCTGGGTGCCTGAGCTCATAGCTCCGGACTCCGGGCCGCTGTGGCGGCCCTTTGCGCGCTTTCTGGCGCCGCTGGTCGTCGGCAACGTGCTGCAGGTGCTGTCGGGCACGCTCAACAGCCTGTTCATCGGCCAGCTGCTCGGCACGCAGGCGCTGGCGGCCGCCTCGGCGGTGCTGCCGATGGTGTATTTCTTCAATGCGCTGGTCATCGGCATCGGCTCCGGCGGCTCGGTGCTGGTGGGCCAAGCCTGGGGCGCACGCGACCTCGCGAAGGTGCGGGCGATCGCGGGCACGTTGGTCGTGTTCGGCGTCATCGTGGGCCTCGTGATCGCGTTGCTCGGCGGCCTGCAGGCCGAGCGGCTGCTGCGCCTGCTCGGCACGCCGCCCGACGTGTTGGCCGACGCCACCGCCTATGCGCGGCTGATGATGTTCGCGATGCCGGGCTTGCTGGGTTCCATCCTCGTGATGCAGTTGCTGCGAGGCATGGGCGACACCACCACGCCGCTGCGCGCGCTGCTGCTGTCGAACCTGATCGCCTGCGTCGTCACGCCGGCCTTCATCCGAGGCTGGCTCGGGCTGCCGCAGCTGGGCGTCGCGAGTGCCGCGCTGGCGACGCTGCTGTCGGTGGTGGCGGCCTTCGGCTATGTAGGCTGGCGCATGCGGCGCACCGGGCATCCGCTCGCGCCCGGGCGTGCGCTGCTGCCGGCCTTGCGCATCGACCGGCGCGTGCTGTGGGTGGTGGTGAAGCTCGGCGTGCCGTTGGGCTTGCAGATGGTGGCCACGACACTGGCGCAGCTGGCGCTGGTGTCGCTGGTCAACCGCTTCGGTTCGGACGCCACGGCGGCCTACGGCGCGGTGTACCAGCTGATGAACTATGCGCAGTTCCCGGCGCTGTCGATCGGCATCGCGACCTCCATCCTCGGCGCGCAGGCGATCGGGGCCGGCCGGGCCGCCCAACTCGGCGCGATCACACGCACCGGGCTGCAGATGAACCTGCTGGTCACCGGCTCGCTGGTGGCACTGGGCTATCTCTTCGCCGACCGGCTACTGTCGATGTTCATCACGAAGCCGGAAGTGACGGCGCTCGCCGCCTCGCTGCTGCGCATGATCCTCTGGAGCTGCGCGGTCCACGGCTTTGCCTCGGTGCTGAGCGGCAGCATGCGGGCCTCGGGCACCGTGCTGCTGCCGACCGCGCTGTCGGTGCTGTGCATCGTGGTGATCCAGGTGCCGAGTGCATATGCGCTGTCGAATGCGGTCGGTTTGAAGGGCGTGTGGATGGCCTACCCGATCGCCTTCATGGCGATGCTCGGACTGCAGGCGCTGTGCTATGCGTGGACAAGGCGCAGTCGCAACATGCGGCCGTTGCTGATCTGATGCCTGATGCGCGAGGCTCGCCAGGGAAGGGCTGAACACTCGCAATCGCCTGCCCGCGAGGCGCAGGTTGCGCAAGGTAGTCGGGCAACGTCAAGATGAGAGCGGTCAAGCCACGTGGCTCATCGACGTCGGGGGGCGCGGCAGAGGATGCATTCGGGTGACCGCGCAACAATGGCAAGCGCCGAGACTCAAGGTCGGCGAGGCAACGAGTGTCAGTGGTCCTGACGCCAGCACGGATTGGGGCTTGCCGGTCTGCTGCTCGTGCTGCGCTCCGCTCGGGCTTGGTGATGCTTCGACGCTTCGCGTGACGAAAGGACTGCAATGGGCGGCTCGACGGATCGCAGCCTCGCCAGACAGGCTGATGCGCGAAGGCGACTCCACAAGGGTCGGGAATGCGCGGCACGCAGGGGCCGGCGCTCGACGCGCTGTTGGTGCTCGCAGCGCTGCTCGACGTCTGCTGACGATCCCCGATGCACGTGTCGCGCGGCTCGACGCGCCTGCGAATCGGGGTGTTCCAGCGCGCGACCGGCGGAGTCCTCAGCGAGTCCGAACTGCCTCGGCTTGCGATTTGTTCGACGGGCAATAGCTATTCGGGCAGAGGCCGCCTCCTAGCTCACTGCTGTGTGACCTGCTGAATCGCATCGCAGATCCCTTCGACAGGCGATTCCGAAGCAATCTGCTCGGCGAGCGTGCTGCAACTGACACGAACGCGATTCGACGCCAGCAGCCGACGCAGCTCCGTCGTGAACCGGCGCGCGCCTACATGGCTTGCGGGGATTTGGGCGCCGACGCCCAACGCCTCGATTCGCATGGCGTTGTCGAATTGATCGTATGCGAACGGTACGGCCAGTTGCGGAATGCCGGCGCGCAGTGCCTCGGCCATCGTCCCTATGCCCCCATGGTGAACCAGTGCACCCACGTGCGGCAACAGCGAGCGCAACGGCACGAAACTCTGCCACAGCACGTTCTCGGGCAAGGCGTTTGGAAGCTGCTCGCGATGCATGGTCAGAAAGATCGCACGGCGGCCCAGGCGCCGGACCGCGCAGAGCGCGTGCTCAAAATAGCCTGCGGCATGCCGATGGCCGGTGCCGGGCGTAAAGACGATCGGCTTGTCACCGGCGCCGAGAAAGCGTATCAGCTCCTCTGGCATAGGAGTGTCCGGATGGGGTTCGTACAGCGGGAAACCACCAAGGTGCAACGGTCGAGGCCAATCGGGCTGCGTCGCTGCAAACCAAGTGGGGAACAACGTCACTGCGAGATCCGGCACGCTGTAGAGGTGATCGAAAAAGTGTTCGACGGCCGGGAGCCCCAGCTGTTTCCGATGAGCATTCAGATTCGGTAGCGCGATGCAATCAATGAAGCGCGTATCGATTTGCCGCCACAGCCAACGCCGCCAACTGTGCGGCATCCAGGTCGGGATTCGTGTGGGACCCAGCATCAACGGATCGTGACAGGTGCGCAGGTTCGATGGCGCCAGATAGGCCGCCACGATGCGCAGATCCGGTCGAACAGCGCGCGCCAGTGCCGCGGCCGGCAATGCCAGCGGATGCGCCAAGAGAACGCACTGCTCATTCGTCGGCAGCGCCGACGCAAACGCGCGCACGCGCTCGAGACTTGCCTGCATCCCGCGCCAGATCACGCCAAAGCCCTTGCGGGGATTCCACAGATCGGGATCGTTCACGGTTTCGAAGTACTGTTCGCGCGTACCGCCCGCTCGAAACGGCAAGCCGGCGTCGAGGACGCACTGTTCATTGACTGCAGTTGCCACTACCGTCACGCGATGGCCGCGACGCTGAAGCGCCTGGCCAAGGCTCAGAAACGGGTACAGATCTCCAATGGAGCCCACTGTCGTGATCACGATATGCGTGCGGCTATTCATCCGCACAGTCTGCACCATGACGCAACGTGAGGGTCAAGCGTCCCTGCTCTCGCAAAGATGAGGAGTCAGGGTGTGTTGTCCCTTGTACCCATGTTTGGCACTCTGCGAGCAACACCTGTGGATTGATGGCAACCAAGCCGACAGGTACCGAGATAATTCGGTAGCGGAGCTTGCCCGCCGCATTCGTGGTGTCGAGAACACGCAGTCTGCTCCAGACTGAAGTGAGTCGTTCGCCGTCGATGGTCCGAATGACTGCGGCGGCGAACGCCGGTCGTTGGTGACGACGACCATCTTCGACCACGTCACCCTCGTCAGCGGTCGCTCGAAACCCGGGGCCACAAGCGAGCTCGTTTGAGCGGCCGCTCCTGGGCATCGCGACCGGCTCTAGCCGACGTCAAGCGGCTCTACGCAGGCCCGAACTCGAGCGCCGGAAACGGACGATCAGCTCAGACATACAACGGCTTAGGCGACTGAGCGCGTGCAACCGTAGGAGGGCGGTTCATACGCGGCCCTCGACTACCGCACTGCGGAGCAACCGACGCAGGCCGAATTTGTGGAAGGGTGCAACTGCCAGGAGATATAGCCGCCCGAAAGCATTGTGTGCGAGACAAACAGTGGAGATCGTGGCACTCGGCATTGCCCCGACGCGATGTGTCAGCACGGATAGCCGAAAGTCGAGGTGCTTGTTGTCGCGACCCACAATGAGTTCGGTCGCTGATACCGCGAAGATGGGCCACACGCCGATCTTTTGACCAACGGCGTAGCCAGAGGCAAAAGTCGGGTGCAGGACCTCCGCCATGGAGGGCGTGGCCAAACCGACTGCGGAGGCCAAGACGTTGCGGACGATTAGCACGAGCTTCATCCACCAGGGGTGATGGGCAAATACCGCCTGAAAGACCTGCACCGCTGCTGCGTCCTTGGAGAGCGACACGCGGTAAGCATCTTTGAAGTGGGCGCCGTCGACCATGCGACGGTCGATGGCGGACTGCTCCGGTAGCAGGCTCTCTGAGACGGATGCAGGCTGGGACATTTGTAGCCGCCCAAAAAATCAAATGGACTTCCCCGTTCCAAGGTGCCGACGGTGAAGCGAAGCACGGCAACGAAGTGGCGCGATGCGAAGTGCGAACTCTTAACAGCTCACCGTCGAAAGGGGAGTTCCCGCGGATGCCGTTGTTGCGCGTGAAGCCGACATGCGCGCAGTGTAAGGCGCGACCTGCAGAGGCGTGACGTCGCAAACGTTCAATACCGCGAGCGAATACACCATCTACAGTGCCTGCCATGACTGAACCGCAGGCCCCTTCGACCACAGGGCAGGAGCGCAACAAGGCGCTGGTTCGCGCGTACATGGAGAGCCGGGCTGTGAGTGGCGGAGACCGGGCCATGCTCCCGCGCTTCTTCGCGGATGGCGTCGTGTTCAACAATTCGCGGGACGTCGACTCGCAGTTGGCCCGCATGCGTGCCATTCGCATTGCGTTCCCCGACCTGACGGCGACGATCGAGCAGCAGATCGCCGAGGGCGACCGCGTGGTCACGCGTGTCACGTTTCGGGGCACCCATCTCGGGACGTTTCGCGGCGTCGCACCCACGGGAAAGCCGGTGGCGTACATGGGCATCGCCATCGACCGTGTCCGCGACGGCAAGATCGTGGAAATGTGGCACTTGGCCAATATGCTCGAGCTGCTCGTGCAGATCGGTGCTCCCGTGCCGTAGTCTGCGCGTCTTCTCAGTACAACATTGACATACTCGTGCGCGCTACTGTTCGAATGCCGGTGCTTCAGGCTACACGGAACAGGTACTCGCCATCGCCAACTTCGACCCCGTCACTTATGAAGTGGCCAAGGTCTTCACCAGGGCCATCGAAGCCTGCGCGCTGAAGCCTCAGGAGGTTGTTTTGTGCCAAGTGAATTCACGCTTGTCGAGCCGGTTGAGCTCCCCGCGCAGTCTTCTGTCGCTACTGTTTATGAATCGCCGAATCTCGCGGACGCGTTTGCGGTTCGACTTCCATTCGGCGCGTCTGACGATCCAGATGTCCTGTGGCGGTTCGTCATGTCACAGCAACCCTCCTGGATCGGATGGCTCACCAACATCCGAGACGCTATCGTTGCGTGCTTTGGCCTAAAGACCACCAAACACCTTGCGACTCTCTCCGGCGATGCCAACGGTGGCCGCATCGCCTTCTTCAAGATCTACAGCAAGAGCGAATCCGAAATCATCTTGGGCGAGGACGACAAGCACCTTGATTTCCGACTGTCAGTCCTCCGGAGCCCGGACTTGTCTCCAACGCTCGGTGGTCAACTGACTGTCTCGACCATCGTCCGCTGCCATAACTTCTTCGGCCGAGCCTACATATTCATCATCGCTCCTTTCCATCGCTTGGTCGTGAAAGCAAGTCTCCGTCGCGCTGCGCATATCGGTTGGCCTAAGGCAGGCACCAGATGAGGCAACTCGACTGATCTACGACGGCATTTAGGCAACAATGACTTGGTACGCAGGGGCGGCTATCGGTCGAGTGCACACGTTCAACTGAGGCGCGAGCAGTCGTTCGACCAAGTGGCTGCGCCAGGGAAAGCTCAGTGACCGGTAGTGGAGGGTCTTCGGTAGCTCGATGAGGTGGATGCGGAACGACGGCAATTCGAAGCAGCAATCAATCGGGGCGCCAGACGTGGACGACCGAGTTCGGTCTTGATCCCTCAGTCCTGTGATTCCTGGTGCGGTCTGTTGACGGTCCCGGACCATCAGCTAGAGACCGACTTCTGCAGGAACTACGTGTCGTATGGGGTCGCGCGAACTTCGCGCTGGACCAGCGGATGCCAAATTGATCCCCCTCGGCTGGCTTTCTGCAGGATGCCGCGCAGGCTTTCGGGCAGCAAAGATCCCGGTTCATGGGTGGACTGGCCTGCGTGGGTCACGACGAGGCCCAACCCCATGCCTTCACAACGCCGGATGGCTTCAAAGACCGGTAGAGGCAGATGCTCGCTGATGACGTCGAGCCAAATGGTCGTGCCAGCTCCATGTTCAGTCGTCCGCTGCGTGGCCGCCAGCGCGTCAGCCAAGGTCCGCGCGGGATCTTCGATCCCCAGCATCTTGCCTACTTCGATGCGCAGGACCAGGCACCCACCGCCCGGCACATCGACGACCATCGCTGGAAAGTACCTCTCATGGGCTCGGGGCGGTGAAGCAGCGTCCTGGCGTTCGGTTGCCACGTGCGATTCCTGTGCGCGAGTGAGTGAAGGGGCCCGGGGCGCAAGTGTTGTCCCGATCGAGGCCGACCGCCTTCATCGTGCCAGCTCGCCCTGACGCGGAGCCGACGCCACCCGCGCACATGCAGCGGCGTTGCGTTGACCCAGCACCCTTCGATCCTATCGTGGGCTCCATTGGGCTGCGGTTTCGGGGCCCGAGGCAGTGGCAACGCTGTTGTCCGCGACCGCACTTGCGTTAACAGGTCCTGGTCCGACTTGCCGGGCTGGCCCTTCGGTGCCGGCCCCGGGCTGCTGAAGATCGCGCACGATGCGGCCGCCTTGCAGCACGACCACCCGCTGCGCCATCGCGATCGTCTCGGGCCGGTGCGCCACCATGACACGCGTCATCCGGCTTTGCCGGACGGCGGCGTTGACGAGTTGTTCATTCGCCAGGTCGAGGTGGCTGGTGGCTTCGTCGAGGACCAGCAGCCGGGGCTGCTTGTAGAACGCGCGGGCCAGCAGGATGCGCTGCTTCTGTCCGCCCGACAGGCCGGCGCTCGCGTCGCCGACCATGGTGTCGTAGCCCATCGGCATCGCGCGGATCTCGTCGTCGATGGCGGCCAGGCGCGCACAGGCCTGCACGCACAGGAGATCGGCCTGCGGATCGAAGAAGGCGATGTTGTCGGCGATCGAGCCGGAGAACAGCGGCTCCTCCTGGAGCACGGCGCCCACCAGTCGGCGATAGCGGGCCAGGCCCAGGCGCTTCAGCGGCTCGCCGCCGACGAGGATCTGGCCGTGCGTCGGTTCGAGCAGGCCCAGCAGCAGCTTGACCAGCGTGGTCTTGCCGCAGCCTGAGGCCCCGGTGATCGCCAAGCACTGGCCCGCCGGCACGAAGAGGTCGATGTCCTCGAGGACGAAGGGTTCGCCATCGGCATAGCGGAACGACAGCCCCCGCAGCTCGATGTCCGGTGCGTCTTCCCATGCGAGGGTGTCGGCCTGCCCCGCGTCCGGCTCCGGCTCGGCGAGCAGGATGTCGGCCACGCGCTCGCCGTGCAGGCGCAACGTGCGCAGTTCGAAGAGCTTGTCCACCAATGCGGCCATGCGTTCGCCGAACTGGTCCTGGTAGCCGATGAACGCGAGCATCGTGCCGGCCGACATGCGGCCGTCGAGCACGGCATGCGCGGCGATCCAGACCACCAGCACGCGCTGCGCGGCGGCCAGCAGCGTGCGCGCGGCCTGCAGCTGGATCTGCAGCCGGGCGACGCGCACGTCGGCGTCGAACTGGTGCGCCAGCAGCGCCAGCCAGTGGATACGGCGCTCGTCGGCGCGGCCGAACAGGCGCAGGCTCTGCACGCCGCGCGCCGATTCGAGGAAGTGTGTCTGTTGGCGCGAGGCGTGGAGGATCTGCTCGGCCATGGCCTCGCGCAACGCGCCGAACTGCGCACTGCGCAGCAGCCCGTACAGGGCGGCGCCGCAGCAGGCCAGGGCCGCCAGCCGCAGGTCGTACAGCAGCATCACCGCCAGCGTGGCCACCGACAGCAGGCCGTCGACGAGGCCTTCGACGAGTTGCGTCGTGAGACTGCGCTGCATCGCCTGGATGGAGTTGAAGCGCGACACGATGTCGCCCAGGTGCCGTTTCTCGAAGAAGGCCAGGGGCAGGCGCATCAGGTGGGCGAATGCGCGGTCCAGCCACTGGAAGTTCAGCGACGTGGCGAGCGTGGTCGTGACCCAGCTGCGCACCGCGCCGATCGACGATTGCAGCGCGGTCAGCAGCAGGAAACCCAGCCCCAGCACAGTGACCAGCCCGGCATCGCCGTCGACCAGCGCGTCGTCGACCACCCACTGCAGGTAGAACGGCGCCAGCATCAGGCAGGCCTGCAGGGTCAGCGCGAGCAGCAGGGTCTGCGCGAGGCCGCGGCGCAGGCCGACGATGCGGCCGGTCAGCTGCGCGAGCGTGATGCGGCGCCGCTCCTCGGCCGGCTTGAAGCCCGTCCCGGGCGCGAGCTCGATCGCCACGCCGGTGAAGTGCCGCGAAACCTCGCGCAGCGGCAGCCGGCGCTCGCCCACGGCCGGGTCATGGATCACCACGTGCGTCCGGCCCACGGCCGCGAGCACGACGAAATGGTTCATGTCCCAGTGCAGCACGCAAGGCAGCGGCAGCGCGCCGAGCTGGGCCAGCTCCAACCGCACGGGCCGGGCGTGGAGGTCGAGCGCGGCGGCCATCTCCATCAGTGTCTTGAGCGTCGTGCCCTTGAGCGACACGGAGAACCGGCGCCGCATGGCTGCCAGGTCGATCGCGTGGCCCCAGTGCGTCGCCACCATCGCGAGGCAGGCCGGGCCGCATTCGGCGGCCTCGCTCTGCAGCAGCACCGGCAGCCGGCGTCTGTGCCAGAAGCGCAGCCAGGGCGAGGGCGGCGCGTGCGCCCTCATGGCCGCCTCGCGAGGCCGATCAGCGGTTCGAGCAGCCATTCGGCCAGGCGCCGCCGCTCCAGCACGATGGAGGCGCTCAGCGCAGTGCCGGCCGTCAGCGCCTGCTCGCGGCCGTCGGCGCTCACGCCCTGGCGGCCGAGTGCGACGCGCACACGATACAGCGGCTCGGCCGCACCGGCCGGCGGCATCGCGGCACCGTCTGATGCCAGGTCCTGCGGCCGCATCGCGGTGCCCGACACCTCACGGACCGTTCCGCCCGCCAAGCCGAACTTCTGGAACGGGTAGGCCTCGTAGCGCAGCAGCACGCGCATGCCGGGGCGCACGAAGCCGATCGTGCGCGAGGGGGCATACAGCTCGGCTTCCAGTTCGGCGTCGGCCGGCACGATGGCGGCGAGCGCCTGCCCCGCGGATACTGCCTGGCCTGGCTCGGCGGCGATGGCGGTGACCGTACCGGACACAGGGGCGCGCAGCTCGGCATGCGTGCGGGACTCGTTCTCGGCCAGCGCCTGGTCGAGTTCGGCGATGCCGCGCTGCAGGCCCTGTTCGTCGCGCGAGCCCTGCAGCGGCAGGGCCTCGGCGGCACCCTGCGCGGCCGAGAGCTCGCGCGCCGTCGTGGCCCGGTTGCGCTGCAGCTCGGCCATCCGCTGCTGCTGGTCCATCAGTTCGGCCTGGCGATCCTGCACCTGCGCCGCGGCGACGAAGCCAGCCTGCTGCAGCTCGACATGGCGCGACAGCGCGGCTTCGGCCATCGTGATGCGGCGCCGCTGCAGGCCGATCTGCTCGTCGATGCGCTGCAGCTCCTCGCGCAGGGCCCGGCCCTGCAGCTGCATCCCGGCGATGCGCTGGCGGGTCTGCGCCTGCAGTTGACGCACCTCGCCGAGCAGGCTGTCGCGCCGCCGCTGCAGCAGCCCGGCCACGCGCTGCTCGGCGCTGTCGGCGCCGCCTGCGGCCTGCGCACTGCCGAGCACGAACATCAGCTCGCCAGCCCTTACCCTCTGGCCCTCGTGCACCCGGCGTTCGGCCAGCACGCCGGCCTGTTGCGGCACCAGCCGTATCAAACCGCCAGACGGCAGCAGCACCCCCGGCACGTCGACCTTGCGGGTGGTGCTGGAGCCAGCGAGAAAGGCCACGGCGGCGAGGGCGATCGCGCAGTACATCGCGGTCAGCAGCGCATGGCTCATTGGGCGTGCGAGCACGATGGCACCGCACGGCTCACGGCGGTCCAGCACCTCCGGGCGAAACAAGGCCGGGCTGGGCAGGGCGGGCGACGTGTCCATGCGGTGCGTACCTCAGCGGCCGTCGCGCCAGAACCATTCGATGCGGGCCGACTGCCGGCGTTCGTCCAGCCATTGACGGAACAGCAGGCGCTGCACGTACTCGGCCGTGGCTTCGTCCCATTGCGCAGGTGTGAGCCTCAGCACCTGCACGAGCAGGCTGCGGCCGCCGACTTCCAGCGGTCCGAGCAGTGCGCCTGCCTGGGCCTCGAACACAGCAAGCGCCAATGCATGGCCCTCGTCGCGCCGCAGCCGGCGAAACAGCGGCACAGCCGTGTCACCGTGCGGCGGCCGCTGCAGGAAGCCTTCCTGCGCAGCCTCAAGGAAGCTCAGCTCGTGGGCGGCGATGCGGCCGGCCGTGTGCAGCGCCGAAGCCGCATCGGCATGCGCGATCTGCGCGATGCAGGCGCAGTCGAAGCGGGCACGGTGCTGTTCGAAGAAGGCCTGGGCCTGCGCCGAGGTCACGCGATCGCGCAGCTTCGCCAGCCTGGCCTGCGCCGCGACCAGCCGCTCGAGGCGCGCGTGGTCCAGGCCGCGGGCGGCCATCCAGTGCCGGCACGCGTCGGCACCGTGCAGGCCGCGCGCCCGCCGAAAGGCGTCCATTGCGCACTGCAACTCCGCGCTGGAGACCTCGACCGGATGCCGTGCCAGTGCCTCCTCGACCAGGCAGGCATCGACCAGTTGCCCGGCGATGTCGTCATCCTGCAGCAGCACGTCGAGCTTGGCGACCGCACCATCGACGGTGAGCACGACGTCGTTGACGCGCAGCAGGTCGGCATCGCTCCAGCGGCGCGCGTCCAGCAGCACCCAGGGCTGTGCGCCATCGCGGCAGAAGCCGAGCGACAGGGTGCCGTGTCCGGCGCATGGAAGCAGCGCGTCGTAGCGCCAGCCGCCGTCGGGGCCCAGCGGCTGCCACAGCAGCTCGGCCTCGGCATGGCCGTGGCGGGCGGCCACGCGATGCAGCTGTGCGGTGGCGTCCGGCGGTGGCGCCTCGGCATCGCCGAGCGCCACCAGCAGGTCGATGGTCTCGAGCACGAGTTGCGGTTCGGTCACAGGCATGGGGTGGCCTCCGGCAGTTGCTGGGATGCGGGGGTGGGCGCTGCCGCGCGTGCGGCGAGCAGGTCGGCCAGCGCATCGCTGATCGGCAGGCCGGTGAGTTCCTCGATCCACAGGAACTGGCCGTTCGGGTTGATCTCGAGGAACACGTAGCGCCCGTCGGGCGTGAGCACCATGTCGATCGCGCCATAGCGCAGGCCCAGGCGCCGTGTCAGCCGCACGCAGGCCTGCCCGATCTCCGGGGGCAGCGCGTGCGGACGGTGCGGCGTGCGTGCCAGGTCGTAGCGCCGCCAGTCGTCGCGCGTCCGCGCGCTGGCCTGCGAATGGATCTCGGCGGCGAACACTTGCTCGCCGACCACCGTGATGCGCAGTTCCAGGCGCTTGGGCACGTAGGCCTGGAAGATCACTGGGCCGAAACGGATGCAGGCGGCCTGGCCCAGGTCACGCGGCGTGACGACTTCAGTGTAGCGGCCCAGGGCCTGCCCGAAGTGGCGGTGGAAGCTGGGGCCGGCGAGCTTGCTGATGACCCGCCCGCCGTGGCGGCGATAGAAGGCGAAGAACTCGGCGGGCTCGTTGGTCGCAAGTGTCGGCGGCAGCGCCAGCCCGAGCGAGGACGCAGCCTGGAGCTGCGAGAGCTTGAGTTCGGCGCGCGCCAGCACCGCGGGCGCAGCCGGCACGCAGGGGCAGGGCAGCGCATTCCACAGGTCCTGCAGGTGCTGGCTGCATTCGTCGGCGAGATAGCGGCGCACGGCGGGGTCGTCGACCTGCTCGTGAGGCCGCGGCGCGTCGGGGCGGCGGAACCACACGGCGGCGAGCTGTCGCAGGTCGACCTGCGACTGGCCCAGCCGCAGTTGCGCGAAGCCGTCGCCCTGCGCGTCGATGCCCAGCGACAGGCCTGCCTGCGAGGGGTAGTCGACGGGATTGAAGCGCAGCACCTCGATCCGCCTCGCATGCAGCCGTTCGACGACACGCTGCGCACTGCGGTCCTGCGGATGGGTGACGATGAGGATCATTGGAGGGTGTTCCATGCCTGCCACTGCGCCGGCCCGGGCAGGGCCGGCGCAGCAGCCGCGGTCAGTCGATGGAGTGCGGCACGCCGGTGACGTAGCTGGCGTCGTCATCCAGCGGCACCTTGCTTGTGGGCTTGGTGGTGCCGCCAGCCACCAGGTCGGTGTCGGCGGGCGAGAGCTCGCGGCCCACGGGCTCGAGTTCGTCCAGGCGGGTGCGCGGCGGCGTGGTGCCGGAAGAGGTCTTGGTCATGTGTCTCTCCTTGATGATGGAAGGAACAGGAATCGGGGCGGCCGTTGATGGCGTTCCCAGTCGATAAAGCGGATTGCGCCAGCCAAATCGGACATGCGGGAATGAAACAAGCCGCTACCTCAGGATCTGGCAATCGAGATGGATGCCGACGCGGCTGGTGCCGCTGGACAGCAGGTCGAATGGCGGCGAAGACGAACGGTCCTCGGCATAGGCCTCGATCGTGATGTCCCGGGTCGAGGCGCTGTCGGTGGCGCATGGGTCGGCCGGACCGGCGAGCGACCAGGTCTCGCTGCCGCCACCCACGGCGATGACGTGCTTGCTGGTCGGATCGCTGCCGGTGGGATACCACGACCACACGACGGTGATCGACGAACCGGGCGCGGCCGGTCCCGTGTTGGCCGCCAGCCCGATCGTGCCGTTGCCGTTGACGGCGGTCCGGTACGAGCCGTCGGCCGGCTGGATGATCTGCACGAACAGGCCGGGCTCTGCGGCGACGTTGACGAAGATCGTGGTGCGGCCCGTGTCGCCGAACTTGCCGGTCGCGCTGAGTTCGATCGCGCGCAGCCCTTCGGCGAGCGTGATCTGCGCCTGGCACTGGCCGTCACCGCCCGGCACGGGGGTCGAGGCGACGCTGTCGTTCCAACGCAGCGCACTGCACGGAAGGTTGCCGAGGGCGCCGGGATCGACCGAGCGCGCATAGCCGGTCACGGTGTAGGTGCCGGGCGGCATCGCCTGTCCGTTGCTCGGCCAAGTGATCACGGGCGAGGGTGTCGCATGCGGATACCGCGTGGTGAAGGCCATCGTCACGCTGGTCGTCTTGCCCACGCTGTTGGTGACGCTGGCGGTGATGTGCCGCAAGCCCTCGGGCGCGTCGAAGCAGTCGAATGAAGCGCTGCCATCGTCGGAGACGTTCAGCGGACCGTCGACGTCGCTGGTCCATCGGATCGGCGTCGGGCCGCCCGGCCGGTAGCCTTGCACCGGCGGCCATGGGCCGTCCTGCACGTCGATGGCGCTGGCCTTGAACATGCACGGGTTCTGGTCGACGACGACCTTGCTGTCGGGGGCTGGCGAGGTGATGCGCAGGTCCGGAAACAGCGCATAGCCGCCGGCCGCCGCGACCACGGCCTCGTAGGCGCGGATCACGAAGTCGACCTTGGGGTCGGGATAGAGCGCCGGATCCACCAGCGCCGTTCCCTTGTTGAACGGCGCATTGCCGAGGATGCCCTTGATCTCTGCGGCACCGAGCGAGGGGTTGATGGCCTTGACCATCGCCGCGATGCCGGCCACGAAGGGCGCCGCGGCGCTGGTGCCGGAGAAGACGCCGAGCTGGCCCTGCGTCTGTCCGTCGGGCATCGTGCGGATGTTGGTCGATGCCCAGATGTTCACCGTCAGCCCGTAGTTGGAGTAGGGCGCGGCCTGGCCGGTGTCGTATTGGTAGTAGCCGTTTGCTACGGTGCCGTCGAGCGCGGGCTGCAGCGCGCCCACGCAGTAGACGCCGTTGCCGGCATTGCTGGAATACTGGCAGGGCCACACGTGGTTCTCCAGTGCGTCCTTCGAGTCGTTGCCGGCGCTGGCGACGATGAGGATGCCCGCATCCAGTGCCTGGCTGAGAATGTCGTCCATCCCGAACGAATGGCCGATGTGGCAGAGCTCGTTGCAGTCGTGGCCCATGCTCATGTTGATGATGTCGGCGCCGAAGTCCATGGCGTAGACGAGCGCGACGGCGAGGGAGCTGTCCGAGCCGTCGACCTTGAGCAGGATCGGGTCAGCCACCAGGCCACCGGTGCCGGCCGCGCCGGCGCCGTTGTTGGCGGTGCCCAGCGCGACGCTGGCGACCTGGTTGCCATGCCATGGGCATGAGGCGCCGCCGGTGCAGGTGTTGGGATTGGTTCCCCCGGCCGTGGAACTGCCGCTGCCCAGCGTGTCGAACTGCACCGGTGCGGCCGGAAGGTCCGAGACGCCGCGGGTCGTGAGCGGCAGGCCGGAGCTGCACCGGGCATCGGGGGAAATGTCGCAGGGCACGCCGTTGGCATTGAGCCAGAAGCCACCGTCAATGATCGCCAGCTTGACCCGGCGCGCGATGCCGTGCGCCTGCACGAACTGCCAGGCGCGACCGACCGACTCAATGTGGTTGGCCTTGAACTCGCCCCACTGGAAGGCGTCGGCGACGCCGGCGGCATCGGCCTGCTCGGCCGTGGCCGTCAGCAGATGGCCGGTGCTGACGTAGTTGAGCGACACGCGTGCGCTGCCGGCGGCCATCTCGCCCAGCGTCAGCGCGGCCAGCTGAGCGCCCTGCATCGACGAGAAGCGCATCGCGCCCGACAGTCCTGCCTGTGCCGCGTCGCGGCTGAAGTTGCTCATCTCCGGCGCGAAAGGGGCCAGGCGGATCACATGCAGCGCACTGCCGGCCCAGGCGGGCGGCACGACGCTTGCGATCTCGGTGCCGGGATGCCGGGCCAGAAACGACTGCAGGTCCTGCGCCGTGCCCCGCAGCAGGATCTCGTCGGCGACGAAGCGGCTGACCACGCCGTGCCGGTCGGCCATGGCCGCGATCGGCCTCGGGCCGCGGCCGGCATCGGCGAGCGACGCCGGCCCCTGGGCGAGGTCGTCGGCGATCGCGTAGGTCGGTGGGTCGGCCGGCGGCTGCGTGCCGTCGGATCCGCCGCCACAGGCGGCGAGCATCAGTGTCCAGGCGCAGGTAAGGCCGCGGGTGACCTTGGTGACTTTCATCGCGGTTCTCCAGGATGGCAGGCTGACGGAAAGAACGCATTGCCGCGCCGGGTCCGGACATGCGCTCACCCCGCCTCCAATCCGGTCCAAGGCGATCCATGGGACACGCCCCCGATTCAATGCCGCTGCTGCGCCGCGTGGAACCCCACGACTGGCCCGAGATCTCCGCGCTGTTCGACAAGGCGATGGCACTGGCGCCGGCGCAGCGGCCGCAGTGGCTGGACCGCCTGCCGCCCGCGGTGCAGCGGCATCGCGCGCTGCTGGCGCAGATGCTGTCGGACTGGGACCGAGGCGAGGCGGAGGATTTCCTGCACGCGCTGCCCTCGTTGGCCCCGCCGGAGGAGGACCCGTCGGGCCGCAGCGTGGGCGCCTACCGCCTGCTGCGGCTGCTGGGCCGCGGCGGCACCGGCACCGTCTGGCTGGCTGAGCGCAGTGATGGGCTGCTCAAGCGCACAGTGGCCCTCAAGCTGCCACACGCCGGCCTGCTCGACGCGCACCTGGCCGAGCGCTTTGCACGCGAGCGCGACATCCTGGCCTCGCTGGTGCATCCGCACATCGCTCGCCTCTACGACGCCGGCGTGACCGAGGACGGCCAGCCGTTCCTGGCGCTGGAGCACGTCGACGGCGAGCCGCTGATCCGCTATTGCGACGGCCGGCGCCTCGGCCTCGTGCCGCGCATCCGGCTGTTCCTCCAGGTGCTGGCCGCGGTCCAGTATGCGCATGCGCACCTGGTGATCCACCGCGACATCAAGCCGTCGAACGTGATGGTCACGAGCGACGGGCAGGTGAGGCTGCTCGACTTCGGCATCGCCAAGTTGCTGGTCGACGGCGTCGCGCAATCCACCGAGCTTACCCAGGCCGGTGGCCGACTGCTCACGCCGGACTACGCCAGCCCCGAGCAGATCGGCACACAGTCGGTCACCACCGCGAGCGACATCTATTCGCTGGGCGTGCTGCTGTACGAGTTGCTGACCGGCGACCGGCCTTACCGCCTCAAGCGCGACACGCCGGCCGCGCTCGAGGAAGCCGTGCTGGCGGCCGACGTGCGCCAGCCCAGCGACACCGTCTTCGACGCGCCAACCGCCGAGGCCCGGTCGACCGGCGCGGCACGGCTGCGGCGCGAATTGGCCGGCGACCTCGACACCATCGTGCTGAAGGCGCTGAAGAAGAACCCCGAGGCACGCTACGAATCGGCCGGCGCGTTTGCGCAGGACCTGGAGCGCCACCTGCAGGGCGAGACGGTGCTGGCCCGGCCCGACACCCGCTGGTACCGCACGCGCAAGTTCGTCTGGCGCCATCGCGTGGCGGCGGCGTCGGCCTCGGGCGTCGTGCTCGCGCTGGCGGCCGGCCTTGGCGTGGCCGTGTGGCAGGCGCGCATCGCGCGCGACGAGGCGCGCACGGCGCAGGCGGTGCAGACCTTTATGGTCGACATCTTCCGGGCCAACTCGGCCGACCAGCCCGACCCCGTCAAGGCCCGCGAGACCAGCGCGCGCCAGCTGCTCGACACGGGTGCGCGCAAGATCGACCAGGCGCTGTCGGATGCGCCGCAGGCCAAGCTCGACATCCTCAGGACGCTGGGCGCGATGTACGGCGACCTTGGCATCAACGAGCAGGCGATCGCGATGTTCGAGCAGCGCGTGCGGCTCACGCGGTCGCTATACGGCAACCGCCATCGCAAGGTGGCCGAGGCGTTGGTCGATCTCACCGGCGCCATGCATGCCTCGCCGCAGATGGATCGGCGCGGCCCGCTGCTCAAGGAGGCGCTCGCGATCCTCGACGGCACGGGCGACGTTTCATCGCCGCTGCGTGCGCGTGCACTGCTGGCGTTGTCGCAGACCGTCTACGAAAAGGACCTGGACCAGGCGCTGGCCGACGTGCGCGAGGCGGTGCGCCTGCTGCGCGGCGGCCCCGCACCGCAGACCACCGATACGTTGATCGACGCGCTGCTGTTGCAGGGATCCTTCGCACGGCTGAAGGACGACGACCGCGAGGCCGCGCGGGTGCTGTCCGAAGCGCGCGAGCTCAGCAAGGCCTCCGAGCCTCGCAACAAGCGGCGCGAGGTGGAGATCAGCGCCTACCTTGGCGATGCGCAGTACCGGCTGCAGGCATTCGGCGAAGCGGAGCAGAGCCTGCGGCTCGCGCACCGGCTGTCCATCGCGGTGAACGGCCCGGCCCACATCGACACCATGCAGACCGGCCATCGGCTGGGCCTGTTCCTGTTCGACACGTCGCGCACCACCGAGGGCCTGCGCCTGCTCGCCGAAGCCGCCGAAGGTGCGCAGCGCAGCCGCGGCGTCGACGATCCGCAGCATGTACCGCAGGTGCTGATCTACTACGGCCGTTCGCTGGCGGACATGGGCCGCCTCGAAGACGGGATCGCGCTGATGCAGCGGGCCCGCACAGTACGGGAGAAATACGCGCCCGGCAGCCGAAGCCTGGCGCACATGCTCGAGTACGAGGCCGAGGCCGTGCTGCAGCTCGGCCGCCAGGCGCAGGCGGCCCGATTGCTCGACGCCGCGCTGGAGATCCGCCGCAAGACGGGCATGACGGCGCCCGGCACCGTCGACAAGAACAGCCGCCTGAGGGCCTGGCTGTTGATCGACCAGGGGCGCCCCGCCGAGGCCCTGGCGCTGCTGGGCCCGGCGCAGGCCGCTCCGTCAGGCCCGGGGCCGATCGAAGTCGACTGGCTGGAGGCGAGCCTGGCTCGTGCCGACGCCAAGCTCGCCGTCGGCGACGCCGAGGCTGCGGTCGGGCTGGCTCACCAGGTCGGGCAGCGCATCGCGGCCAGTGCCCAGCGGGCCTACTTCAAGGCAGCAGAGGCACGTGCGCTGCTGCTGGAAGGCAAGGCGCTTTGCAACACGGGGCGGCCCGAGGCGGCGCAGGCCGAATTGCAGCGTGCGGTGGCGCTGGATGCCGAGTTGCTCGACGCCGAGCGCAGCCCGGCCCTGGCCGATGCCCAACTGGCCTTGGCCCGCAGCCTGCTGGCGCAAGGCCAGCGACGCCTGGCTCAGGCGCTGCTCGAACAGGCCCGAGCCATCCAGGCATCGCACGTCGAACTCGCGGGCCGCTGGCGCACGCCGCTGCGCGAACTGCAGTCACAGCTGCGGGGATGAAGGGCCGTGGCCTGGGCGCGGCAGGGCTGCCGCTCGGCATTCAGCCATTCAACGCGGAATACAACAGCGCGCGCGCCTTCTCCCAGTCGCGCCGCACGGTACGGTCGGTGATGCCCAGTGCCGACGCGATGTCCTGTTCAGAGAAGCCGGCGAAGTAGCGCATCTCGACCACCTGGGCCAGCCGTGCGTCGAGCGCGGCCAGCTCCTCGAGCGCCTCATGCACGCGCAGCAAGTCGGAGCGGTCGTCGGCAAGGCGCTCGCTCAGTTCGGCATCCAGCTCCACATGGGCGGCATCGCCGCCGCGCCGCGCGGCCCGGCGCTTGCGCACCTCGTCCACCACGACCGAGCGCATCACGCTGGCGACATACGCGAAGAAGCGGCCTCGATCCTCGAAGGCCAGTTCGCGCGCCTGCAGGTAGCGCAGGTACGACTCGTGCACCAGCGCCGTGGTGTTGAGCAGCGTGATGGTCTCGCTGCGCGCCAACCGGGCCCGCGCCAGCCGGCGCAGCTCGGGATACAGGCGCGCGTAGAGCGCTTCGCGCGCCTGCATGTTGCCGCAGCCGACTTGATCGAGCAGGGCGGTGATACCGCCGTCCATCGGACGATGTTCGCGGACGCACCCCCTGTCGGAAATCCCCAATGCTGAGGACGTGGACGCACTTTGCGTATCAGGGCGTGACGCGGAACAGCACGCCCTTGTCGGCGCTTCCGCCGTAGCTGGTGAGGCCGTACAAGTTGCCTTGCAGGTCGCGGATGACGCCGGGCAGCGGGTTCTTGCCGTCGGTGCCGCTGAAGCGATGCAGCGTGGTCAGCACGCCGCTGTGCGTGTCGAACTGCCAGACGGTTCCCCATCCACCTGCGCCGCTGCCTTCGCCGGCCCAGGTCGGGGATCCCTGGGTCGTGCCGTACAGCACGCCGCGTGCGTCGATGACCGGTGAGCCGGTTGGGTAGGCGCCGTCGCTGCCGGCGAAGTCGTGCACGATCATGAAGCGGCCCGTGGCATCGATCTTGTAGATGCACCCCATCGAATGCGCGCCGCCGTTGAAGGCCACGCCCCAGAAGTTGCCGGCGGCATCGGCCACCTGGCCACCGATGAAGTTGTAGGCCAGGCCGACCGGCGTCACGGCCGCGAACGCGCTGCCGTCCACCTTGAGCGAGAACGGCCCACCGGCCGGAGACGGCCCGCCGTACACCGTGCTGCCCCAGAGATGGTCGCCCCGGCGCTGCAGCGTGGGATTGGGGCCATAGCCATCAGGCCCTCCGAACCGGTGCAATTGCGTGAAGGCTCCGCTGGCCGAGATCTTGAACACCGTGCCGCAGCCCAGGCCCACGGTGCCGCACGACAGGTTTCCGCCGAAGAACGTGGTGCCATACAGCGTGCCGTCGGCATCGCGCGCGAGCCCGCCCATGGGATTGACGCCATCGGCAGCGCGGTCGACGAAGGTCTTGAGGGTGCGCAGGTGCGGCACCAGTTCGCGGTCCCAGCGGAAGACGGCGCCGTAGCCGCCGGCAGCGAATTTCGTCGTTCCGTAGAGGTTGCCTTCACCGTCGGCTAGCAAGGCGCCTTGCGGCTGGGCGCCATCGGCCCCGCCAGTGAACGCATACAGCGTGGTCAGTTGCGCGCCGTCGTACTTGAACAGCGTGCCGGCATTCTGTGCGCCACCGAGCGAGGTGGTGCCGTACAGGTTGCCGGCGCCGTCCTGTGCCAGCGACGCCATCGGCGTCGCGCCGTCGGCACCGTTGAACTCGTGCAATACGGTGAAGGTTGTGGCCTGTGCGGAGCACATGAGCGCGGCGGCGCATGCGCTGATCGCGGAGCGGAGGAAGGGTTGGTGAGTCATGGACGAGATCCTCGGGTAGTGGGTGAAGCGGCCCGATGGAGAGAACGGGGCTCCGTGGGCGGACCGGACATGGGTGTGGCAGGGCGCTACGCACTGCTCGCCACGTGCGCAGACTGCTCGTCATCTGAGTTCCCCGCCTTGTGCGATGACTTCCGCCCCACCCATGCTGAAGGCAGTTGCTGCGCTGGCGTGCAAAAGGGTCGAGCTGCCCGCGGCGGTGGGGCTAACGCTGTGCGACAGCTCCGCCGCTGTCGATGATCGAGTCCAGGGTCAACATTGGATCTGCACCTCGACGCGCCGACCCCCATGTGTAACCATCTTCAGTTACACACGCTGCAAAAGGCGGTGCTGTTGTTGCTCGGCGCTCCTCAGCGCTCGACCTCTGCAACCGCCAGACTCCGTGAGGTGCTGCTGGGCGAGCCGAGGCGGGCACCGGTGCGAGACGCGCAGGCGGCGGCGCTTGCCGTGTGCGACTGAGCTCTACGCCGAATTGCTCGACGACAGGGTGCCTCAGGACGGAGACCCAAATCTGAAATCGTCCGCAGTGGCCATGCCGTATGTGGTGTTGGCGCGGGACGTCTTCGATGTCGGCGGTGTAGTGTCGTGCTGAACGGGAAGTCTCGGCCAGTGGCAGGCATTTGCGAAAGGCGGCTTAAGTGCGGATCAAATGAGTCGCTGCAAACGTACCCCCTGGGGCGTAAGCGCGAATCGATCGCGCACCAGGCACTTGCAACGCCAGCAAGTGCTCCGCGGTTGGCGAATGGGTGGATAAATCTCTTTCTGCCTGGGCAGAGCAGTGCCAGAGTTGCTACCGGGCAGTCGCAGTCGTCGACCCATCCGACATCATCAAAACTGGGGATTGCAACAAGTGCGGGCCGCGGAGAATCCGGCACGTGTAGTTGCAGCAGCCATTACTCTTGACGGGGGGCTACCATGAACAGCCGAATTGCCTTGGTAGAACGGGCTCTTCGCATCATGATGCTGTGCGTCGCCTTCGTCGCGGGCCCTGTATCGGCCGGCGAAGAGGACGACGCCCGGAGCGCCGCGAGCGCCGTCAGGGCTGCGATCTCGAACCAGGAGTACGAGGACCTTTGGAATTCCCGTGTGAGTGAATTCTTCAAGGGTAAGGTTCAAAAGGCAGCTTTCATTCAGAACCTGAAGCAGGGCCGAGCACAAGTCGGGGTGGCTCGGTCGGTAACCCCGGTGTCGTACACATTCGCCGAAGTCGACTCCATGACCGGGTATCGGGGGAAGATCTACTCGTTCGACTATCACGTCAAATACGAGAAGGCAGCGTTCTTTGAGCGCCTTGTGGTGGTCAAGGACCCTGATGGGCGCTATCGCCTTGCGGGCATTTGGGCGAACCCAGCACCGCAGTAATCACGCTGCTGCGGTGAATGCCAATGCCGGAACATCGAAGCAGCCGCGGTAGGCCAACATGGGGAATGTTGTGCCGCGACTTCCTGGTTTTCGCAGCCTGTATCGCGGCCGGGACCCTCAATGCCTCTGCAGCCTGTAGGAGTACCTCGAAGGTACTCACCTGGACGCTGGCTCAAGCCACCGGCTCCTCTCTGAATTCCGGTGCGCGGTTCTTTCGGGCGAACGCCTACATCGGCGCGGGTTGCCTCGACAAGGCTCTTTCAGAACTGGACCTGTCAGACCAAGCCCTCGCTACTGAGAAGTTTTCCCAAAGCGACTTCCTCCTGCGCAAGCGCTCCAGCGAGGCGCTACGGGCCTATGTCGGCGCCCTCAAGCTGCTTGAGATCGGGCAGCGCGGCGCTGCTGTGGAGCAGTTGTTTGGGCTCATGGACTCAAGCCGGTCCACCGACGTGATGTGGCGAACCACAATGACCCTCGGGGAGTTGTTGACAGAACAAAGCACCGCGCGAGATTGGGCGCGCTTCGACGAAAGCCTTGGGCAGCTCTCTTCCTCGGAGGCAAAATTCTGGCAAGTCGACCTATTTCGCAGGCTCAAGGAAGTCCGAGATGGCCGCGCCAACGTCGCGCTCGCGGCGCTGGACACAGAGCTTCGCAAAGAACTGCCAGCTCAACGATTTCTCTCGCTCCAGGCGGTAGTGGTCGATGTTCTTGTCGCGGACAAGCGGTACCTGAACGCTCGCGTGTATTGCAACTGGACCGATGAAAAGGTCGGTGAGGGACTCATCGACTTGGAACAGCGGTTGCGGTACCTTCGTGCCTGCAGGACAGCATGGAACGAGGCACCCAATGGACCGAACGACGTAGCCGGCCGCGCTGCACGGGTCTTCGACGCGGCAGTACGAGCATTTGAAGACAACCTGTAGGACTCCACAATGCGTTTGTCCTTCGCAGTTTTCCTCGTTGCCACAACCTTCGGGATTCTGTACTCGACTCTGATCTATCGGGACCTTCAGACCGATGACTCCGGTGCCTTGGTTCTGCAGAACAGAGCGAAGATCGAGTTGTCCGACGCCGACAAGAAGCTTATCGAGGTCCGGGACTCGACCTCGAAATGGTTGCTTGGCTTGGCGGTCGGTCTACTGCCGGGCCTGGTGGTGAAGAAGTCCTCGGCTGATGAGCCTACCGTACAAGACAAGGTGCTACCTCTGTTGGCGGGTGCGCTGCTACTCGTCTCCCTATACGGCTTCTTTCTTGCACAGGATTCGGTTGCGTTCGTCCTGAGCCGCGGGCCGCAGTATCACCTCTACGGTTGGCTTTCTACCTTCCCCATCTTGCTGCAGTTCTGGACTTTGCTTGCTGCGCTGGTCGTTCTGATGGTTCATTGGATAAGGCCGAGTGAAAAGGTTTCCTTTCCCGCGCTCGCCATTCTGCTGGCGTTCGCAGCAAGCCCCAACGAGGTGCAAGCCGCATCAGTAACGCCCGGTTCGACGAAGCCATGTGTCCAGGCGTGGGCAACCAGCCGCGAAGTTGGCCTTTCGGATCAGGAGGTGGGGCTCGCTTCTTCTGTCGTGGCTCGAATCGCACGGCGGGCGGATGTCTCTCCTAGCAGCGTTTGCGACTTCACCTCCGCACATCTTGACCAAGTGCGTTTCGAAGCCTCAAAGACAGCCGCTTCGTTGACGCCGCTTTCGGTAGCCGATGCGCTTCGAGAGGCTGACAAAGACCTACGAAGCACAGCTATCTCTCCGGGCACCATGCTGGAGCGTGTGCTCAGCGTGAGCGAGCTGTGGCATAAGCCCTCCGGCCTGATGCGCATCGAAGGCAAACCCAGTGGAGCGAGGGTGCTTCTGAACTCGCGCGTGGTGGGTCTCACGAATCTCGACCTGCGCCTTGTTCCTGGGAAGTACCTAGTCGAGGTTCTTTCGGGAGGAACGGTGGTCATGCGCAAGGCCGACGTCCTTATCGAGGATGGAAAGTTGTGGACAGCCTCCTTCTAAAGACTATAGGCCGCCTTGCGGTAGGTCACATCGGAGCCTTTGCCCTCGCTGCCGTGGCCCAGGCGCAAAGCTTTGGAGGGTGGAATCCGCAACGGTTCGCCGACGCTGCGGCTCGGCTTCAGGTGCTGCACGCGGAAGAGCGAATCCGCAAGCAGACAGAGCTTTTTTCGACCTATGCCCTGGATCAGGCCTGGGCCCTCACGGCTGTGCAAGGTACGGGAGGGCCAAAGCCTGTAGTGAAGGTCATCGACTCAGGTCTGCCGATCCATGTGCATGCTGGAACCCTCCATGTACCCGAGCAGTTCTATCCCCAGATGATGGCCATGGCGCTGCTCATTGGCCACGACGCCGCAGTCGACAACGGCAAGGACATTCCGGTGCCTCAACCGCTTCTCTATCGTCCGTTGGCTGAGCAACGTCTCCTGGGAACTCTTCCGAATCTGGGCGGGTTGTTCGAGCCGGACAAGTTTCTGCAAGTCGCGAGCATCGCCTTCTCTGTCGCATGCGGGCCGACTGCGCAAGACTGCATGCGTGCGCAAGGCGCCTCCGTCATGTGTGCGACCATCTTCGTGATTGCTCACGAGGTGACGCATGTACGACGCAGACACAAAGAACGAACAGGCGGAGCATACAAAATCGATGAGGAACTACAGGCTGACCAAGGTGGAGTTCTGGCGCTTCAGCAATACATGAGGAACCTGCAGACGGAGGGCGAAGTCGACAGCGATGTTCAACGTGACGCCTGCATGGCTAGCCCGGCAGTACTCTTCGAGCTCAATCGGCGACGAGCCCCGACAGAGGCGACTCAGAAGGTCTATGAGCGGCGGCGAGACGCTGTGCTGGCTGAGCTCGGCAAGCAGGCAGAGGTTGTGACAAGCCTGCTGGAAGAGGAAACTTATAGTGGAGGGATTGGGCGGTTGCAGGTGGTGTGGGGCGAGCGGCCGAAACTCTTACTCCTAGATGGCGTCGAGGTTGAGCCACGGGAGCTCGAGAACCTTCTGCTCCCTGCTGGGGCGCATCGGGTGGTCGTGACGAGTTCGACCGGCATCAGCGTGGCAGATGTGCACGTATCTGCGGGCCGAATGACGCAGGTCGAATTGGCAATAGGGCAACTGGCGTCTTTGCCCTCCAGCGAGCTAGCGGAACTGGTCCGACGGCGGCTCTGGGCAGATGTCTTGCGGGCTACTAGCGACAGTGCTCTGCGGCCGAAGAGCAAGGACGTGGCAGTGGCACACTGGACAGCACTTCGAGGCCTAAGGTTGGGTGCGTGGATCGACATGCGAGATGTCTTGCAAGCCTCTGGCAATGGCGCACGCAATGCTCGAAGGTGGCGAGTAACAGGTCAACCGCTCAGCGGATGGGATCTGGATGTTGTATCCACGACTGAGTGAAATCGGCATAACCGCGGCCGGGCGAGATTGTTGTTGTCAGTCGCGGTCGACGTCCAGCTCGTTGCCAGCGTCACGATTGTCTGAAGGCTTCGGCTGTGAGTACGACGACTGCTTTGTGGCGATGCGAATTAGGCAAGGAATGTCGCGTCAGGGTCGATATCGGCCGACACCGCCCACTGACGGAAGACAACCGGCGCGTACCCGGTAGGTAGCAGCGGACGGTCTCCTCGCCAGGATGTCGCTGTGCTCGAGCGCATGCTAGGCCTGTCCGTTGCCGTTGCCCCACTGAGGGAGGGGGAAAGCGTCGCACCGGCACCGGTTGGCCTGCCTGGTTGTTCCGGGCGACGAGATGGAGACTTGCCTGCGGCCCGCGACAAATCTCAACGTCGCTCGACAGGGGGCACAAATGGGGGCACCGCGAGGCAAGGGCGACCCGTCAGGCCAGCATCTACGCCTATTTCTGAGGATCATTCGGACGACGCTCCCTCCGCCAGATCGATCCTCTAAAAGCCCCGCACCGCGGGGCTTTTTTGTGCCCGGTAGGAGAAGCGGTTGGCGCTCGGTACCTCCCTGAGGTCAGCCTCGGTCAAGTTTGGTCTTCCGGCCTGCTAGAGCCGCCTCGATCGACCCGTTGCCATCCCTCGACGCACCCGCTGCTGCTTGGCGATGCAAGCGAGTGCTGTCACTCCTCGTGGTAGTAGTGCGCCAGCCTTCCGGCATGGCCAGTTTTCTCCTGATCACGGCGATAGGCATAGAGGCTGGGGCCATCACACCGTCACAATCGGCAGATCAACCAGCCATCGCAACGATGTCGCTCTTCGAACTCCAACTGAACTTCCATCCGGCGTTTCATCGATCCTGCTCAGTGCGCATCGCCGGTGAGGTGGAGGGGGATGTCCTTGTCAAGGCGAGCGCGGTCGGGGTCTTGCCGGCCGTTGAGTATTCGCTGTCCGTCGATTCCAACCGCTTGACCGAGCTTCGTGCTGCATGCCTGAGCATGCTTCAGCAGTGGGATCCGGCGTGGAGCCAATGGGGGCTCGATGGCATCTCCGTGCTGGGCTCATTCGACTCGAGCGAGCAGGGCCAGACCTCGTTTGAACTGTGGAGCCCTCGGCCGGGCAGCGTGCCCCATGTGATGCTCGCCGCTGCATTCCGGTGCCTGCCGCCAGAGAAGTGCCGCGGTGTCGTCAGCGAGATCCTCGAGGACGTCCGAGGCTATCTGAGACTGCAACCGGCCCTCACCCTCATGGATGAGCAGCCGCTTCGGCTGCGGGTTGCTCCCAGCCTGGCCGACCAGCCGGTACCCACCATCGAGGCGTCCATTGCCAGTGTGCCGGAGGGCGTGCCGATGATCGTGGACATATCGGCTCTGCAGCCGCCTTTCGGCCGGCCATCGCGCCTCGATGCACTCAAGCCGCTCCTGAATCGAGATCCGCCGACGCAGTGGCTGGTTTCGGAGCGACTTCGGGACGCGATCATCAAACTGGGGGTAGATCCTCGAAATGTCCAGAGCACCTCCCGTCTGGAGGTCACCGCAAGCGGGCTGCCGGTGATTCTGGGAGGCCTTGTCGTCACACCGCAGATGCTCGAAGCGGCGAAGACCGGATCTCGACTGGAGCTCGTCCAAGCTTTGCGCGCCGGTGCTGGGCTACCGATCGCGGAGGCAGCAAGGGGAGCGGCCGAGTTGATGGAGATTCTGGTGCGAGCGTCAGCACATTCCTCTTAGGCTTGGAGAGCACTATCGCGAGCCATCGCAGGAGCTCCTTGTCCGCCTGAAGGGTTTCGGCACCTCCGCAGGTCTTACCCCTCGAGGGCGGTGGACGATGAAGACGGTGACGAACAAAGCCTTTGCGACAGCCCGTCAGGGTCGGTCCTGTTGCAGCAGCACGAGCACCTGCCCGCTGTTCACCAGTTGCCCTTGCCGGCACAGCACCCGGCTGACCCGGCCCGCGCAAGGCGCCTGCACGCTGACTTCCATCTTCATCGACTCGACCACGATCAGCGTCTGGCCTTCCTCCACCTCATCGCCGGCTGAGACCTGCACCGACCATACACCCCCGGCCACCGGCGCGGCGACCGGCTCGCCGTCGAGCGAATCCGCGTCTGATGGCGCAGGGGAGTCCTGCGCCTCGGCCAGCTCCGCGATGCCGGCCGTGCGCCAGCGCTCCCGCTCTTCCTCGAAGGCCGCCTGCTGCCGCTGCTTGAAGCGGGCGATGTCTTCGGCGTTCTGGTCGAGAAAGCGGCGGTAGTCCGAGAGGCGGAAGCTGCCGTCCTCGATGCGCAGTGACGCCTTGCCGGCGACGAAGTCGCGCCGCAACACAGCCAGCTCCTGCGCCGATACCGGATAGAAGCGAATGCGATCGAAGAAACGCAACAGCCAGGGCCGCCCGGCTTCAAACTCGCGCGTCACCCGCCAGCGGTTCCACATCTGCACCGTGCGGCCGACGAACTGGTAGCCGCCCGGGCCTTCCATGCCGTAGACGCACAGATAGGCGCCGCCGATGCCCACCGCGTTCTCCGGGGTCCAGGTGCGCGCGGGGTTGTACTTCGTCGTCACCAGTCGATGGCGAGGATCGACCGGTGTGGCCACCGGCGCGCCGAGGTACACGTCGCCGAGGCCGAGCACCAGGTAGCTGGCCTCGAACACGAGGTCGTGCACCGCCTGCACGTCGGGCAGGCCGTTGATGCGCCGGATGAACTCGATGTTGCTCGGGCACCAGGGCGCGTCGGCGCGCACCGACTGCATGTACTTGTCGATCGCCAGCCGAGTGGCCGGGTCGTCCCATGACAAGGGCAGCCACACGGTGCGGCTGGGCACCTCGTCGTCGTGCGCATCGAGGCTGGCCTGCGCCTGCAGCAGCAACTGCATCAGCCGGCCCAGCGGCAGCCGCAGCGGGTCGTAGTGCACCTGCAGCGAGCGGATGCCGGGCGTGAGGTCGATGACACCCTCAAGCCGTCCTTCGCTGCGCATGGCCTCCAGCCGCACCATCAGCGCATGCACGAGGAAGCGCAGTTCGAGGTCGAGCTTCAGTTCTCCGAACTCCACCAGCAGGTTGGCGTCGCCCGCACGGCGGAACACCAGTTCCACGCCCTGCGGCCCGTGGGGCACCCGGTGCAGCACTGCGCCTTCTTCCGGGACTTCGTGTTGCGCGCCGGCCGGTGCGGACGGCAGCGCGTCGCAACCGAGCGCCAGCTGCTGCGCGCGCGCCATCGCCTGCGCATGTGACTGCGTCACCGCGACGAAGCGCACGATGTGCCCCGGTGCGAGCTGGCCGAGCTTCCACAGCTCCGCCTGCACCACGGTGGCCGGGCACACGAAGCCGCCGAGGCTCGGACCATCGGGCCCGAGGATCACCGGCATGTCGCCGGTGAAGTCGATCGCGCCGATGGCGTAGGCGTTGTCGTGGATGTTCGACGGATGCAGCCCCGCCTCGCCGCCGTCGCTGCGCGCCCATTGCGGCTTCGGGCCGATCAGCCGCACGCCCGTGCGGCTGGAGTTGTGGTGCACCTGCCAGTCGGTCGCGAAGAAGGTGGCGATGTCTTGTTCGGTGAAGAAGTCGGGCGCGGCATGCGGGCCGACCAGCACGCCGATCTCCCAGTGCTTGCCGCAGCGGGGCGCCAGGGCCTTCACCTGCGAGGGCGACAGCGTGCTGCATGCCGCCTGTGGCCCAGGGTGAAGCACGTCGCCGGCACGCAGCACGCGTCCGCCGTGGCCGCCGAACTGGCCCAGCGTGAAGGTCGAGCGGCTGCCGAGGTAGTCGGGCACGTCGAAGCCGCCTGCGACTGCCAGGTAGGCGCGGCAGCCGCCGTCCTGCAGCCGGCCGATGCGCAGCACCTGTCCCGCCGACAGCTGCAGCACCGCGTTCATCGGCACCGGCTCGCCGTCGAGCGAAAGCTCCATGGTCGCGCCGCACAGCGCGACACGGGCCGTGCCGCGGAAGCGCAGCGTCGGGCCCGCGGCCGTGATCTCGAGCGCCGCGGCGCCGTCGGGGTTGCCGAGCAGGCGGTTTGCCAGGCGCAGCGACAGCGCATCCATCGGCCCTGAAGGCGGCACGCCCACCTGCCAGTAGCCGAGGCGGCCGGGCCAATCCTGCACGCTGGTCTGCACGCCGGGCGCCAGCACCTCGATCGCGCTACTCGGCGGACTGAACGAGGCCAGGCTGCGCGTGGTGTGACGGCCCTGCGCGAAGGGCTCGAAGCGCATCACCTGGCGCAGGTAGTCGAGGTTGCTCTCGAGCCCGGCGATGCGCGTGGCCTGCAGGCCTTGCGACAGCTGCTGCAATGCCTGCTCGCGCGTGTCGGCATGCGCGATCAGCTTCGCGAGCATCGGGTCGTAGAACGCGCCAACCTCGGTGCCGGGCTCGACCCAGGTGTCCACGCGCTGGCCCTCGGGGAAGCTCGCCGCCGTCAGCACACCGGTCGACGGCTGGAAGTTGCGCCACGGATCCTCGGCATACAGGCGCGCCTGCACCGCATGGCCGCGCGGCTCGATGCGCAGGCTGTCCAGCGGCAGCATTTCGCCGGCCGCCAGCCGCACCATCCACTCCACCAGGTCGACGCCGGTCACCAGCTCGGTGACGCCATGCTCCACCTGCAGCCGGGCGTTCACCTCGAGGAAGAAGAACTCCTGCGTGCGCGCGTCGACCACGTATTCGACCGTGCCGGCCGAGCGGTAGCGCGCCGTGCCTGCGAGGCGGCGTGCGGTTTCCAGCAGCGCCTCGCGCACCTCGGCGCGCAGGTGCGGGGCCGGCGTTTCCTCCACCACCTTCTGGTTGCGCCGCTGGAGAGAGCAATCGCGCTCGCCGAGCGCGAGCACGCCGCCGGCGCCGTCGCCGAAGACCTGCACCTCGATGTGGCGCGCGTCGGCGATGTAGCGCTCGATGAACACGCCGGCGTCGGAGAAATTGCTCTGCGCGAGGCGCCGCACGCTGTCGAATGCGGCCCGCAGCGCCGATGCGTCGGGACACATCTGCATGCCGATGCCGCCGCCGCCCGCGCTGCTCTTGAGCATCACGGGATAGCCGATGCGCTCGGCTTGCGCGAGCGCGGTGTCGAGGTCGGGCAGCAGGCCGGTGCCGGGCAGCAGCGGCACGCCGGCCTCGATGGCTAGCGCCCGCGCGGTGTGCTTGAGCCCGAACACACGCATCTGCTCGGGCGTCGGGCCGATGAAAGCCAAGCCGGCCGCTTCGCAGGCCTCGACGAAGCGCGGGTTCTCCGACAGGAATCCATAGCCCGGGTGGATGGCCTGCGCGCCGGTCTGCTTCGCTGCCTCGAGGATGCGCTGCATGTCGAGGTAGCTGGCCGCGGCTTCCGGCGGCCCGATGCACACCGCCTCGTCGGCCATGCGCACATGGGCCGACTCGGCATCGGCTTCGGAATACACCGCCACCGAGCCCACGCCCATGCGGCGCAGCGTGCGGAAGATGCGGCAGGCGATCGCGCCGCGGTTGGCGACCAGGACTTTGCGGAACATCATGGGGCGTCCCACACCAGGCAGCGCACCGGCGTCGGGTTGTAGGCGTTGCAGGGGTTGTTGAGCTGCGGGCAGTTGGAGATCAGCACCAGCACGTCCATCTCCGCGCGCATCTCCACGTACTTGCCGGGCGCCGAAATGCCGTCGGCGAAGGTGAGGCCGCCCTCGGGCGTGACCGGCACGTTCATGAAGAAGTTGATGTTCGAAGCCACATGGCGCTTGCGCAGCGGCGAGCCTTCGGCCGTGATCGCCGCCATGAAGCTGTCGCGGCAGCTGTGCATCGGCCGCTTCTCGAGGCCATAGCGCACGGTGTTGCTCTCACAGCTGCAGGCGCCGCCCAAGGTGTCGTGCCGGCCGCAGGTGTCGGCCACGATGGTGAGCATCGCCCGGCCTTCGCTCGACACCAGCCGGCTGCCGACGCCGAGGTACAGCGCGCCCTGCGCCTGGATGGTGTGGGTGAGGCTGTAGTGCTCGTCGGGATCGTCGGCATTGAAGAACACCGTGTCGACCGCCTGGTTGCCTTCGAGGTCGACGATGCGCAGCACCTGGCCGCGCGCCACGCGCTTGAGCCATGGCTCGCCGGCGCGTACCACCTCATCGAGCGTGGCCCGCGCGGGGTCGAGCTCGCTGGTCTTCAGCAGATTCATGTCGAGCCTCATCGGAGGAAGTAGCGTTCGGTGTTGACGAAGCCGCGCTCGTTCTCGGGGCAGCGCAGGCGGCACGGGTCATCGGCACTTGCAGTCCCCGAGCACCATGCCGTCAGCTTCACCGGCCCGGGTGCATAGGCCGACGACGGGTCGAGCGGATGCGGTGCGGCCGACAACGCGACCAGCACGTCCATCTCGAAGCGCAGGTCCACGTGCTGGCCGGGGCGGCGGTGCGCGGCGTCGAAGCGCAGGCGGCCTTCGCCGTCGGCCACGGCCTTGCTGAAGAGGTTCAGCGGGGCCGCCATGTCGCGCCGGCCCAGTCCCCACTTCGCCAGCTCGACCAGCAGGCCTTCATGGCCCGCGCGGTGCATCGCGTTGCGGTGCGTCTGGTAGTCGGCGCTGCCGTACTTCGACTGCATGGTCGCCGCATCGAGCGCGCCGCACAGCGGGTCGTGCCACCCGCAGCTGTCGTCGGCGATCGAGCAGAGGATGCGGCCCATGTCTGAGTAGCAGACGCAGCCCGCGGTGAGGTGCGCCGTGTGCTGCGCCTTCAGCGTGTCGGGCATGTTGTAGCGCTCGCTGGGCTGCTCGTGGTTGTGGAAGAGGGCGCTGACGTTGGCGCGGCCTTCGAGGTCGACGAGGCGCAGCGTGGTGCCGCGCCGCAGCACGCCCGACCAGTGGCAGCCGCCAGGCAGGTCTTCTTCCCAGAGCACCAGCGCGGCGTCGAAGCGAGCGGCCTCTGTGGGCACCGCGGCGCGCGCCAGCGGCGGCAAGGTGGCAAGCAGTGAGGCCATGATGATCAGAAGGTGTACTTCACGCCCAGCACCACCGTGCCGCGGCCGAGGAAGCGGCCGTTGGAGTCGGTGTAGAAGCTGCGCTTGGCGTCGGTGTCCATCGCCGCGGCCGTGGCCGAGAAGCCGTTGCCGAAGTCCTTGGCCAGCGTCAGCGAAGCGTCGGTGTAGTTGGCCGGCAGCGCCTGGTGTGGGATCCACTGGTGGCCCACGTGCGGCGTCAGCGTGAAGCCGTGGCCGAGGTCGAATGCCGCGCTCAAGTCGAGGTACTGGCTGCCGTGGCTGTCGAGGTTGCCGAGGAAGTTGCTGACGCTGCGGTTGTATTTGAGCGTGACGATCTTGTAGGTGATCGAACCGTACACCTCGGTGGTGTCGGCCTTGCCGAACAGGCCCGCGCCCGGCGTGCCGGCGTCGCCGGAGTTGTTGCCGGGGTAGCGGTAGGTGATGACGCCGACGTCGTATGAGAGATCGGACGTGATGCCGTCGCGGAAGCCGCCGTACAGGTCGAGCTCCCAGCTGCCCTTGGTGGCGCCGTTGAACTCCTTCACCCACTTCACGTTGGACGCGAAGGTGCCGGCGTAGAAGCCGGCCTTGTGCGCGAAGTCGGCGCCGCCCTGGATCGCCGGCTTGTACGAGGTCTGCGCGATGCCGCGCACGCGGTAGTCGGACACCGCACCGGCGTTGAACGTCAGCGTGTACTCGGGCTCGGGCCCGTTGCTCTCGGCCATGGCTGCGGTGGCGGCCAGCAACAGCAGCGGCAGGAGGATCGTTTGGGTCGGCATGGTTTCCTCGTCGGGTGGAGTGGATGGGGACGGCGCTTGCGGAGTCCTCAGCGCTTGGTATTCGTTTGCGAAGGCGCCTGCACCGGCGGCATCGCCGCGGCATGCACCTGCAGGCTGCCGCCGAGCACGCCGCGGCAGGTGAGCAGGCGCTGGGCGATCTGCTGCAGCCGCTGGCCGCGGCCCTGCACCAGCAGCACCTCCAGCACCTGCGCCTGGCTCAGCTGCACGTGCAGCGAGCTGACGACTTCATCGATGTGCTGGTACTGCAGGTCGGCCAGCTTGCTCTGCAGCCCGCGCACCGAGCGGTCGTAGTGCAAGGTGATGGTGCCCACCATCACGTCGTCGCCGAGCGCGTTGCGCGACTCGACCACCTGCGCGTGCACCACCTCGGCAATGGCCTGCGAGCGGCTGTGGTAGCCGCGCTGCACCACCAGCCGGTCCAGGTCTTCCAGCAGCGCCGCGGGCAGCGACACGCTGATGCGGCCGACGCCGGGCCTGTCTTCCTTTTTTTCGTGCTTCATCGGCTACTCGATGTTGTCGGTGATGTCGGTCAGGCGCAGCATCGGTGCGGCCTCGTCTTCTTCGTCGCCGGGCTGCGCCTGCGGCGGGTGGATCAACTGCTCCAGCCGCGCCCTGGTGGCCAGGAACTCGGCGCTCGAGAACTGCGCCGGCGAACGCGGCCGCGGCACCGGCACCTCGATCACCTCCTGCACCTCGCCGGGATGCGCCTTCAGCACCAGGATGCGGTCGGCCAGGTACACCGCCTCGTCGAGGTCGTGGGTGATGAAGAGCACCGTGATGTCGACGTTGCGCCAGATGTCGAGCAGGTGCCTCTGCATCTTCGAGCGTGTCTGCGCGTCGAGCGCGCCGAAGGGCTCGTCCATCAGCAGGATGCGCGGCTCGTTGGCGAGCGCCCGCGCGATCGCCACACGCTGTCGCATGCCGCCCGAGAGCTGGTGCGGATACGCATCGGCGAACTTGGTGAGGCCCACCAGCTCCAGCCATTCGCGCGCGCGGCTCTCGGCCATGGTGCGCGAGCTGCCGGCCATCAGCGGCCCGAACATCACGTTGCGCTTGACGCTGAGCCAGGGAAACAGCGAATAGCCCTGGAACACCATGCCGCGGTCGCGGCCAGGCCCGGCGACCGGCGCGCCGTCGAGCAGCACCTGGCCGGAGCTCGCCTTTTCCAGGCCGGCCAGGATGCGGATCAGCGTCGACTTGCCGCAGCCCGAAGGCCCGATCACGCAGACGAACTCACGACGATGCACGCTGAAGTCGATGCCGCGCAAGGCTTCTGTCTCGCCCTGCGGCCCGCGATAGACCTTGCCCAGGCAGCGCGCCTGCAACACGACCTCGCGCTGGTACAAGCGCTCGAAACGCTCGGCGACCTCGGGGCGCTGCTGCAGGTGCGGCGGCGGTGTGGGATTCATGCGCGACATCTCAATCCTTCCGCGCCGAGCGGTCCCAGGGGAACAGCGCACGCCCCAGCCGCGCCAGCAGCAGGTCGCTGCCGAAGCCGATCACGCCGATGATCGCGATCGCGGCATAGACCTTGTCGAAGTGCTGGTAGCGCGCCTGCTGCGTGATGAAGAAGGTGATGCCGGAGCTGGTGCCGATGAGTTCGGCGACGATGAGGTAGGTCCAGGCCCAGCCGAGCAGGATGCGCTGGTCGCGGTAGAGGTCGGGCAGGATGCCGGGCAGCACTACGCTGCGGATCAGCTTCCAGCCGCGCGCGCCCAGCGTGCGGCCTGCCTCCACCAGCGTGGCCTCGAGCTTGCGCGTGGTGTTGGCGATGATCAGCACCTGCTGGAAGAAGGTGCCGATGACGATGATCGCGACCTTGGGTGCGTCGTAGATGCCGAGCACCGCCACGGCCAGTGCCCCGAAGGCCGGCGCTGGCAGGTAGCGGAAGAACTCGATGAAGGGCTCGCTCAGCCGGCCAAGCGCCGGGTACGCACCCGCGCAGATGCCCAGCGGCACGCCAATCAGCGACGAGATCACGAAGCCCCAGAAGATGATGCGGATGCTGTGCCAGAGGCTCTCGTGCAGCCAGGGCGCGTCGCGCTGCTCGGGTGCGCTGGTGAACGCAGTGTGCAGCGCGCGCAGCACCTCGTGCGGCGCCGGCAGGTACACCGGGTTGGCCGGTTCGCCCACCGGCAGCGGCTTGCCGGCGATGCGCGCCTCGGCCGCCTCGCGGTCGAAGTCGGCGCGTGCCACCAGCATGCCGGGCTGGAAGTAGTCCACCGCGCCGGCCGAGTCCACGCGCACCATCGGGTGCCACACGAAGGGCACATAGCTCACCACGCTCCACAGCAGCAGCGGCAGCAGGAAGGAGCCGATGGCGAAGGCAGTGGCCGGCCGGCGGGCCCGGGCCGCCAGCGATCGGAGCAGGGAATTCACCTGCGGCTCACTTGTTCGCCGCGAGGGCGGCGCTGGTGAGCGAAGGGTCGATGTAGCTGTCGACCTTCTGGCTGAAGCTGTAGACCTTGTTGTACCAGTTGAAAGTGTTGGCGATCTCGGTGGAGCCGTAGAGCGACTTGTAGTCGGCACCTTTCTCGAACACCTTGCGGCCTTCGTCCAGCGTGAGCAGGCGCGTGCCCTTCAGCAGCGGCAGGTACTCGGCCGGGCTCACGCCGGAGCGTGCCGACATGATCTTCACCGCATCGGGCTGGGTCTTGGGATCCTCGATGTACGACACCACGCGGTCCCACAGTTTGACCACCTTCTGCCAGTCGGCGCGGCGTGCGCTGAGGCTGGCCGGGTTGACCGCCAGCACGTCGTAGATCAGCCCCGGCTCCTCGGCCGAGGTCTGCACCGCCTTCGACCCCGGCACCGCCTTCAGCGCCTGCCCCGCGATCGGCTGCCAGGCGCCCACGGCCGCGATGTCCGGCGTGGCGAAGACCTGCGGCAGCTCGTTGGTCTTGGCATTGACGATCTCGATGTCGCCCGGCTTCATGCCCAGCCGCTTCATGCCGGCGCGCAGCAACAGGTGCTCGACGAGGCCGGTCTCGACGGCGACCTTCTTGCCCTTCAGGTCGGCCAGGCTCTTGATGCCTGGCTTCGCGATGATCATGTCGTTGCCGTTGGAGTAGTCGGTGACCAGCACCATCACGCCCTTGCCGCCGCCCGCGCCGGTGACCAGCGTGTCGCCGTTGGTCATCAGCACCGCATCCAGCTTGCCGGCGGTGAAGGCGTCCATCGACGCGGAGTAGTCGAACCAGTCGAAGCGCACATCGACGCCTGCTTCCTTGAACCAGTTCTTCTCGATCGCCACCTGCCACGCGACCCAGCCTGGCCAGTCGCTGTAGCCGATGCGCAGCGGCTCGGCGGCCCAGGCGGTGGCGCTGGTGGCAACCGCACAGGCCGACAGCGCCAGGCGGGACAGGAGGCGGAGCGTGGTCCGCCGGGAAGGATGAAGGGCCATGGTCAATCTCTCGCTGGTGGTACGAATCGGAAGAAACGTATTACTGCCCGGCGAGCCGTTTGCACGATGTGTGCCAGCGAAACGCCACCTCTGAAGCGGGGCATGGCGGCCCCGCGAGGGCGGCCCTGCTTGGTGCGGCCATGCCCTGGAATAGCGCTGCCTGCACCGCGCCGACGCATGGCGATCGGCTGCAGACCTGCGATGCAGGATTGGCCTGTCTCTTGCTTGTATACCAGTCGGAACACAAGGCGCTTTACTGGAGGACGCGCATGAACAGACAAGGATGGAACCGCCGCGATTGGCTCAAGACAGCCGGTGCTGCCGGCGCAGGGCTGGCGATCGAAGGGTGGGGGAGTGCGGCCTTCGCGCAGGCGCCGCTGACCGTGGGCTTTCTCTATGTGGGGGCGCGCGACGACTTCGGCTACAACCAGGCGCACGCCGAAGCGGCCGCGCTCTGCAAGAGCCTGCCTGGCGTCAAGGCGCTGGAAGAAGAGAACGTCCCCGAGACCCAGGCGGTGCAGAAGAGCATGCAGGGCATGATCTCGCAGGACGGCGCGGTGCTGTTGTTCCCCACCTCGTTCGGCTACTTCGACCCGCACGTGCTGGCAGTGGCGGGCAAGAACCCTAACATCCGCTTCGCACACTGCGGCGGCCTGTGGACCGCGGGCAAGCACCCGATGAACACCGGCAGCTTCTTCGGCTACATCGACGAGGCGCAATACCTCAACGGCGTGGTCGCGGGCCACATGAGCAAGAGCAAGAAGCTCGGCTTCGTGGCCGCCAAGCCGATCCCGCAGGTGCTGCGCAACATCAACGCGTTCACGATGGGCGCGCGCTCGGTCGATCCGAAGATCACCACCACGGTGATCTTCACCGGCGACTGGTCGCTGCCGGTGAAGGAAGCCGAAGCCACCAACAGCCTGGCCGACCAGGACGTCGATGTGTTCACGATGCACGTCGACGGGCCGAAGGTGGTGGTCGAAACCGCCGCCAAGCGCGGCAAGATGGTCTGCGGCTACCACGCCAGCCAGGCCAAGCTCGCGCCGCAGGCCTACCTCACCGGTGCCGAGTGGAACTGGGTCACCGCCTACAAGCAGATCATCGAAGCCGCCAAGAGCGGCAAGCCGCATCCGAACTTCGTGCGCGGCGGCCTGAAGGATGGTTTCGTGAAGACCTCGGCCTACGGCTCGACGGTGAGCGAGGCTGCGCGCAGGAACGCCGACGCAGTGAAGGCGAAGATGCTGGCCGGCAAGTTCGACATCTTCAGCGGCGAGGTCAAGGACAACACCGGCAAGGTCGTGATCCCCAAGGGCAAGGTCTATCAGCAGACGGCGATCGAGCTGGAGTCGATGAACTACCTCGTCGAAGGCGTGATCGGCAAGGTCTGAAGCCGCTGCCGCCATGTCCGCGCATCACGACACCTGGCGCGAGGCCGCCGAGAGCGTGGCGCTGCCGCTGCTCTCGCTGGTCGGCGCGCTGCTGCTGTTCGGCGTCTTCGTCGCGTTCAACGGCCAGAGCCCGGTGGAGGCTTGGCGACTGCTGTTCGTCGGTGCCTTCGGCGATGCGTTCTCGTGGCAGAACACGCTGCAACGCGCCGCGCCGTTGATGCTCACCGCGCTGTGCGTGGCGCTGCCGGCTCAGGCCGGGTTGGTGGTGATCGGCGGCGAGGGCGCGCTGGTGCTCGGCGGCCTGGCCTGCGCCGGCCTGCCGTACCTGGTGCCATTGCCCGCCAACGCGATCGGCACGCTCGCCTTGCTGGCGTCCGCATCGCTGGCCGGCGCCGCGTGGATCGCGCTCGCCGGTGCCTTGCGCCAGTGGCGCGGCGTCAACGAGACCATCAGCAGCCTGCTGCTCGGCTACATCGCGATCGCGCTGTTCAAGCACTTCGTCGAAGGGCCGATGCGCGATCCGGCCAGCCTGAACAAGCCTTCGACGCTGCCGCTGGCCGAGGGCCTGCGCATCGGCGGCATCGCGTCGTACGACGTGCACTGGGGGCTCGTGTGGGGCGTGGTGCTCTGTCTCGCCGCAGCGGCATGGCTGGCCTTCACACCGCATGGCTTCGCGACACGCGTGGTCGGCGGCAATGCCAAGGCCGCGCGGCTTGTCGGCCTGCCGGCCACGCGCCTTGTCGTCACCGCTTGTGCCCTCGGCGGCGCTGCGGCGGGGCTGGCCGGAGGCATCGAAGTGGCCGCCGTGCACACCGCGGCCAATGCCTCGCTGATCGCCGGCCTGGGTTATGCCGGCATCCTCGTGAGCTTCGTGGCGCGCCATCAGCCGCTGGCCATCGTGCCGGTGGCCATCCTGTTCGGCGGCTTCGGCGCCGCGGGCAGCATGCTGCAGCGTCGCATGGGCCTGCCCGATGCCTCGGTGCAGGTGCTGCTGGGCTTCGCCTTCGTGCTGATCCTGGCCGGCGAGGCCTTGCGCGGGCGGCTGTTCGCGATCTCTCTCACGCCGTGGCGCGCGCCGCTCGTCGTGGCGGAGCACGTCGGATGAGCGCGATGCTGGACGTGAGCCTCGCCGTGCTCGGCGGCGCGGTGCGCGTGGGCACGCCGTTTCTCTTCGTCAGCCTCGGCGAATGCCTCACCGAGAAGTCGGGCCGCATCAACCTCGGCCTCGAAGGCGTGCTCGTGTTCGCCGCGATGGCCGGCTTCGGCTTCGCCTACTGGAGCGGCTCGGCCTGGCTGGGCGTGCTGGCAGCGGGCTGCAGCGGCGCGCTGCTCGCCTCGCTGCATGGCCTGGCGTGCAGCCTGCAGCGCGTGAACGACATCGCGATGGGCATCGCGGTGATGCTGCTCGGCACCGGCCTCGCCTTCTACCTCGGCAAGCCGCTGATCCAGCCGCAGGCGCCGCAGATCCCGTCGATACCGCTCGGCGCATGGAGCGGCAACGGTGCCGTGCAGGCCGCGCTGCGCATCAACGCGCTGTTCCCCATCGGCATCGTGCTCGCCCTGGTCATGGCCTGGGGCTTCGCCAACACGCGATGGGGTCTGACGCTGCGCATGGTGGGCGACTCGGCCGACGCGGCGCGCGCGCTCGGCACCTCGGTGAACGCGGTGCGCATCGCGGCCACCACGGCCGGCGGCTTCATCGCCGGCCTGGGCGGCGCAGCGCTCTCGCTCTACTACCCCGGCAGCTGGAACGAAGGCCTGTCCAGCGGCCAGGGCCTGATCGCCGTGGCGCTGGTGATCTTCGCCCGCTGGCGCCCGCTGCGCTGCCTGATGGCCGCGCTGCTGTTCGGCGGCGCCGGCGCGATCGGGCCGGCGCTGCAGTCGGTGGGCATCGGCGGCGGCTACTACCTCCTCAACGCGCTGCCGTACGCGCTGACCCTGCTGATCCTGGTGGCCACCTGCTCGCCGCGGCGCGCGCTGCGGGGTGCGCCGGCCGAACTCGGAGTCTCGACATGACCCTCATCGCCTCCACGCCCTACCTCTGGCCCTTCGACGGCGACCTGCGCGCGGCCAACACCGCGCTGGTCATCATCGACATGCAGACCGATTTCTGCGGCATCGGCGGCTATGTCGACAAGATGGGCTACGACCTCTCGCTCACGCGCGCGCCGATCGAGCCGATACGCGCAGTGCTCGCAGTGGCGCGCCAGAAGGGCTTGCATGTGATCCACACGCGCGAAGGCCACCGGCCCGATCTCTCCGACCTGCCGGCCAACAAGCGCTGGCGCTCGCAGCGCATCGGCGCGGGCATTGGCGATGCGGGGCCGTGCGGGCGCATCCTGGTGCGCGGCGAACCGGGCTGGGAGATCATCCCTGAACTAGCGCCGCTGCCCGGCGAGCCGGTCATCGACAAGCCCGGCAAGGGTTCCTTCTGCGCGACCGACCTCGAGCTGGTGCTGCACACGCGCGGCATCCGCAACCTGATCCTCACCGGCATCACCACCGACGTGTGCGTGCACACGACGATGCGCGAGGCCAACGACCGCGGCTTCGAGTGCGTGATGCTGGAAGACTGCACCGGCGCCACCGACCCGGCCAACCACCAGGCCGCGCTGCAGATGATCCAGATGCAGGGCGGCGTGTTCGGCGCGGTGTCGGGCAGCCAGGCCGTGATCGAGGCGCTGCAGGCGCTGCAGCCATGAACGCGCTGCAGCTCGATACCTACCAGCTCACCAGGCGCTTCGGCGCCTTCACCGCGCTCGACCGCGTGTCGATGCAGGTGCGCCCGGGCAGCGTGCATGCGCTGCTCGGCGAGAACGGTGCCGGCAAGAGCACGCTCGTGAAATGCGTGGTGGGCTACCACCGCCCCGATGAAGGTGCGGTGATGATCGATGGCCGCGAGCGCGAGATCGCCTCGCCCACGGTGGCCCGCGACCTGGGCATCGGCATGGTCTACCAGCACTTCACGCTGGTGCCGGGGATGACGGTGGCCGAGAACCTGCTGCTCGCGCGCGGCCATCTGCCGGCGGTGATCGACTGGCCCGCGGTGCGCGCCGAGCTCGAAGCCTTCATGGCCACCACGCCTTTCCGGCTCGACCTCGACGCCACACCCACCATGCTCTCGGCCGGCGAGAAGCAGAAGCTCGAGATCCTGAAGCAGCTGCTCGGCCGTCCGCGCCTGCTGATCCTCGACGAGCCGACCTCGGTGCTCACGCCGCAGGAGGCCGACGAGGTGCTGGGCGCGCTGCGCGAACGGGCCCGCGCCGGCCACTGCTCGGTGCTGCTGATCACGCACAAGTTCCGCGAGGTGAGCGAATACGCCGACGACGTGAGCGTGCTGCGCCGCGGCCGCCTCGTGGCGAGCATGCCGGTGCAGGAGACGACGCCGCAGCAGCTTGCGCAGGCGATGGTGGGGGAGGCCCGGCAGGTGCATGCCGTCCCGGTGCGCGAGCCGCGCGCTGCTGGCGCGCTGCGCCTGCAGATCGACGCACTGCAGGTGATGGGCGACCGCGGCGAAGACGCGGTGCGCGGGCTGAGCCTCGACGTGCGCGCCGGCGAGATCGTCGGTGTGGCCGGCGTCTCGGGCAACGGGCAGCGCGAGCTGATGCAGGCCCTGGTCGGGCAGCGGCCGCGCGCCGCCGGCACGGTGCGGGTGAGCGGCGAGGCGTTTCATGCCACGCGGGCACAGAACCGCCGCCTCAAGGTGCGCAGCCTGCCGGAAGAGCCGCTCGCCAACGCCTGCGTCGGGGCCTTGAGCGTGTCGCACAACATGGGCCTGCGCCAGTTCGACGAAGCGCCGTTCGCGCGCGCTGGCTGGGTGCGCTGGGGCGCGCTGCGCGAGCGCGCCCGCGGCTGGATCGCCGACTATGGCGTGAAGACGCGCAGCGAGCGTGCCGCGATCCGCACGCTGTCGGGCGGCAACGTGCAGCGCGCGGTGCTCGCGCGCGAGCTCTCGGGCGAGGCCGACCTGCTGCTCGTCAGCAACCCGGTCTTCGGCCTCGACTTCGCCGCCGTCGCCGAGATCCACGAGCGCCTGATGGCCGCGCGCAACCGTGGCGCCGCGGTGCTGCTGGTGAGCGAAGACCTCGACGAGCTCCTCGCGCTGGCCGACCGCATCGTGGTGATGAGCGAGGGCCGCATCGTGCACGACGTGCCCGCGTCGCAGGCCGACCGCCACGAGCTGGGCGCCTTCATGGGCGGCAGGGCGCACCCGGCGATGAAGGAAGCCGCATGAAAGCGCTAGAGGTCGAGGCGCGGCCGTTCGCCTATCGCTTCGAGCTGCTGCATGCGGCGCTGGTGCTGATCGACATGCAGCGCGACTTCATCGAGCCCGGCGGCTTCGGCGCCGCGCTGGGCAACGACGTCACGCGGCTGCAGGCCATCGTGCCCACCGTGCAGCGCGTGCTGCAGGCCTGGCGCGCGGCCGGCGGCTTCGTGGTGCACACGCGCGAATCCCACAAGGCCGACCTGAGCGACTGCCCGCCGGCCAAGCGCCTGCGCGGCAACCCGTCGCTGCGCATCGGCGACACGGGGCCGATGGGCCGCATCCTCATCGCCGGCGAGGCCGGCAACCAGATCGTGCCGGCGCTCGCACCGGTGGGGGCGGAGCTGGTGATCGACAAGCCCGGCAAGGGCGCCTTCTACTCGACGCCGCTCGACCCCGCGCTGCGCAAGCGGGGCATCACGCACCTGGTGTTCATGGGCGTGACCACCGAGGTGTGCGTGCAGACCTCGATGCGCGAGGCCAACGACCGCGGCTACGAATGCCTGCTGGTCGAAGACGGCACCGAAAGCTACTTTCCTGAATTCAAGGTGGCAACGCTGGCGATGATCAGCGCGCAGGGCGGCATCGTCGGATGGACCGCGCGATCGGAGGCGCTGCTCGCGGCGCTTGCAACATGAACGACATTCATCCTCTCACCCTTGCCGACTGGCGCCGTGCAATCCAACAGGGTGCACGGCCGCGCGACCTGCTGATGCCCTTGCTGCAGAGCCTGCGCGCCGACGATCCCGCGTGGATCCTGCGCTGCGATGCGGGCTTCGTCGATGCGCAGCTGCAGCGGCTGCAAGACCGCGGACCTTCCGGCCTGCCGCTGTACGGCGTGCCTTTCGCGGTGAAGGACAACATCGACGTCGAAGGCCTGCCGACCACCGCCGCCTGCCCCGCCTTTGCCTACACCGCGCGGCGCACCGCCACCGCGGTGCAGCGGCTGATGGACGCCGGCGCCGTGCTCATCGGCAAGACCAACCTCGACCAGTTCGCCACCGGCCTGGTCGGCAC